>QHUS01000035.1 GCA_003222035.1 Gemmatimonadota bacterium
CTGATCCAGCCGCGCTCGTCAACGAGGTCCTGCTGCATATGCCCGGCGAGGGCGATCGGCCCACCGAACCCGAAGGTGCCGAGCCGTAGGAAGTAAACTAGGAAGCCCCGCAGGCTGGGTCGCTCGCCCGTCGTCACCGTCGCGATGTCCTCGCAGCCTTGCGCGCCCGGCGGCGCTCGTGGCGCGCGGCTTGCCCAGCATCTGTTGTCGTGGCTGCTAACGCTGCGTACAATGCGTCGAAGACGACCGTCCCGCGCTCGAGTCGCGCGCGGTCTTCCGCGTACTCCCGCGCAATGCCGGCGATCAACTGCTCGATCCCGGGCGTTTCGGGGCGCCCGAACTTCGCTTCCTTGCAGTCGATGTCGTGCACGATCTCCGCGATGACGCGGAGCGCGCGATCGCCGAGCCCGAAGCGCGCCACGAGCGTCTCGAAGGTGCAGGCGTCCCCCTCGTGCGTGTACTCGGCCTCGAACATGTCGAACCGGAACTCGCCCGGCCGCGGCCGGTATCCCTCGGCGGCGACGAACTTGAACTGCGCTTTCGAGTCGATGAACCGGCCAATGAGCCACGCGCTCGCGATGCGATCGATGTAGACCCCCTCCCGGGTTACCCACCTGGCACCGCGGGGCGCCTGGGCGGGATGAGCTGGTGCTGGGTCTTGCGTCTCCCGCGGGCGCAGCCGCGCCTCGAGCCGCGCGACCTCTTCCTGGGCCGCCCGGCGGCGCGGGGCCCCGAAAAAGTCGATGGCGATGATGTCTGCGAGGCGCCGTTTCAGCCGGTTAACGTCGACCAAAATCTGTCCTCGACCGTCAGTCCGCGCCCGCCGCCCGCGGCTCGGCACCTCTTTGAGGAGGCGTTGCGCCTCCGCCACTGTCTCGCCGTAGTCCGCGTCCCGAGCGGTGCGAAACAGACCCTCGATCTGGGTGTCGGTGAGGCCATCCACGAAGTTGGCCTCGCAGACTG
Source organism: Gemmatimonadota bacterium (assembly GCA_003222035.1). Classification (GTDB taxonomy): domain Bacteria; phylum Gemmatimonadota; class Gemmatimonadetes; order Gemmatimonadales; family GWC2-71-9; genus AG41. The sequence goes on from QHUS01000035.1 coordinate 964, forward strand.
AGGCCTCCCCCGCGCCGGCCACGATCTCCCGGCTCTGCCATTGGAAGTCTTCGACCGTCTCGTCCGACCGGGGGAGCACGTACACCGAGTTCTTGATCGCCACCGCGCCGAGACGTTGCAACCTGCGCCCCACCTTGACCCGGAAGTAGTCCGGCTTGGGCGGGATCTGGTGGATCAGCAAGACCCAGCGGTTCGCAGTGGATTGCGGCATGTAGATGTCACCTCACAAACGAATCTCTTGACTATCACAAGTGTATCGTGCGAGAATTTTCCGAGCAAGACTTCTCTGGATCGAGATCACCTCACTGGAGGAGATATGGGTCAACGAATCTCGGCGTTCGCCGCGCTCCTACTGATCATCCCCGCACGCCAACAGGCGCAACAGCCGCTCGCGCCCGTCGATTGGAAACAGGTGGACGCAGGGCTCGGAAAGTCTGGGGCGCTCCAGCCGGATGGAGCGTACAAGGTGGGCCTACCGCGCGGTGACCTCCACGTCACCGTCGCTGGGGTGACCATCAAGCCGGCGCTCGCGCTCGGCTCCTGGGTCGCGCTCAAACAGGTGACCGACACGGAAGCGATCCTGATGGGTGACCTCGTGCTGCTCGAGACCGAGGTCGGCCCCGTCGTCGGGAAGCTCCAGGACGGCGGGATCGAGCAGACCGCACTGCACAACCATCTGCAGCATGAGTCCCCGCGCGTCATGTACATGCACATCGCGGGGCGCGGAGCGCCGGCAAAGCTCGCGGCCGCGCTGCACGCAGCGCTGACGCTCACGAAGACCCCGTTCGGCGCGCCGCCCGCGGCGCCCCCCGGGGCGGGGGGAGAGAGCCTCGGCGTCGACACGGCGCAGATCGCGGAGATCCTCGGCTACCACGGGAAGGTGAATGGCGGCGTGTACCAGGTGGGAGTACCGCGGGCCGAGCAGGTAACGGCCGACGGGGTGGACGTGCCGCCGTCCATGGGACTTGCGACGGCGATCAATTTCCAGCCGACGAGCGGCGGCAGGGCTGCGATCACCGGCGATTTCGTCCTGATCGCGAGCGAGGTCAACCCCGTGATCCGCGCCCTGCGCGACAACGGTATCGCCATCACGGCGCTCCACAGCCATATGCTGAGCGAAAGCCCGCACCTCTCGAGTGCGGTGATCGAGGCTGGACACCTGCCCGCTCGCGGGTATGTTGACCGCGATTACGCCACCGTGGAGGTCATGTGCACCGTCATACTGCGCTGTTCATCCTGACCCTGGCGCTGAGCGTGGAGGCCGGACGAGCCGTCGCCCAGGTGTCAATGACGAAGGACCAGAAGATCGCGAGCGCGATGAAAGCGGCCCCGACATCGATCTCGTCAGCGGCGACGATCATGGACTGGCCAGCGACGGAAGGCAGTCAGATGACGACGCTGCGGGCCGGGACCAACGGGTGGACATGCCTGCCGGACTTTCCTGCGACCAAAGGCAACGATCCGATGTGCGTCGACGCCGTGTGGATGTCGTTCATCAACGCGATGATGAGCAAGACCGCGCCGCAGGTGCCTCATGAGGGCATCGGCTACATGCTCGCGCCCGGCGGGGCGTATGGGAGCAACAATGATCCTTATGCCACCAAGGAAACGCCTACTAACGAGTGGGGATTCGATCCTCCCCACATCATGCTGGTCGTCCCCGATGCACACGCGTTGCAAGACCTGCCGACCATGCGCCAGAGTGGTGGCCCGTGGGTGATGTGGTCCGGCACGCCGTACGCGCACCTCATGGTGCCCGTCGCGTCGACAACGAAATAGCTCCGGGCCCCTCCGGCGTTCAGGCCCGCTGCCACGCCGACACGATCTCGAGGAGTCCCTCAGCCGGCTCGGCGCCGGTTTCCCATTCCACCGGCGACCCGGCGTCGAGCAGGAGCTTGCCCACCGCGGCGAAGTCCCTCCCTTGCCGATGCTGGGTTCTCGATCCCTCCGCCGCCCAGATCAGCGGCTGCCCGTGGAACTCCCGGTCGCGCACGTGCACGGACGCCCCGTGCGCGAGTAGCAGCCGCACGGCTTCGGGCCATCCCTCCATCGCCGCCGAATGCAGCACCGTCTTGCCGATCCCCGGATCGGGACGATTGGGGTCGAAGCCGCAGGCCAACATCACCTCGAGGGCGTGGACGTCCCCGCGCTCGGCGGCCTGGTGAAACGCGATGTAATGGTCGTCGGTGAGCTCGTCGCGCAACGCCGGATTCCCGGCGAGCAGCGTGTCTGCCGCCGCGCGGTCGCCGCGACTACACGCCGCGACGAGCCGGTCCACCTCCGACAGCTCCGGCGAGGCGCCGTGCGCAAGGAGCCAGTCGGCCACGGGGCGGTTGCCGTTCAGTTCGGCCACCGCGTAGGGGGTCCGCCCGTCCGCGCGTTGGCGCGAGATATCGGCGCCGTGCGCCACCATCGCCTGGGCCAGCGGCACAGCCCACGCCCGCGCCACCGCATGCAGCGGCGTCTCGCCGTTTTCGGCGAACACGGCGTTCGGGTCAGCGCCGTGCTCGAGCAGCCAGACCGCTCCGTCGGGCGTGCGACTCCAGTTGAGGATCGCGTAGAGGGAAGTCGCCCCGTCAGAGGCCCACGCCTGATCGACGGCGGCGCCGTGCGCGAGCAGTGCTTCCAGCACGGGGATGTCGCCGGCACTCGCGGCCAAGGGGAGGGTGACGCCGTCGTTGGGGTCCGCCCCGGCGTCTAGAAGGGTTTGTACGAGTGGCAGCGCGCGCACCATGCGCGACGCACCCCACAACACCGGCCGGCGCACGTTGTGATGCAACCAGGGGAACCGGGTGTTCGGATCGACGCCACTGGCGATGAGCCGCCGGGCGATCGCGGCGAGCCCCACGGCGCGTCCGGGGAGGGGCGAATCGTGGGCCATGGCCGTGTAGCAGACGTAGTGGATAGGCTCCCAGCCACGCGGTCCGCCCGGCTTGGTGGCGAGGGATGGATCCTGCTGGAGCCGCGCCTCCACGCGCGGCGCGTCGCCCAGGACGAGCGCCGTGTAGAGATTCGCGTGCCCGATCCCTGGGTGCAGCGCGAGGATCCGCTCGGCGCTACGCCCGCGTCCGTCTGTGGCCGCTTCGAGGAATTGAACGACCGCGGCGTCGAAGTCGAGGGTCAATTCCTCGACGTGCTCCCGCAGCGCGTTCCAGGAGTCGAATCCGTACTCGCGGGCGATCACCGACTGCGCGTCGTGCAGCGCCAGCGGTGTGCGGTCGAGGGTCTCGTCCGCAGCGGACGCGAACGCGGGGAGCGCGCGAAATCGCGTGCGGGCGCCGGGCTCGTGGCGCTGGGCCGAGTTCAGCAGGTCCTTGGCTTGCCGTTTGAGCTGATCGAGGTTGGGACGCGGCGGCAGGGAGGACTGGTTGGCTGTCATACGACCTCCATGCTGAATGCCAGCGGTCCGCAAGCCGGCCAGCACGGAGACAGCCGTGCAATGATCTGGTTCGACGGGGTGGACTCAGTCCTTCGCGCGGACCCGCAGGCGCCCCTGGCGCACGGGCGAACGATGGCGACCGGCCGCCTCGCCGTCAAGCGTATGAGCTCAGCCTCGAGCCGTCACACGGTGGGAGGGGGGGGGACGGGGCACTGGCGGTAAGGCGCCACCCTTGCCAGTTTGAGGCACGCGTGACGACCACCAGCGACGAATTCGCGTTTTCCGCGGTGCCAGAGCCCCACCGGCTCCGGACCAAGCAGCTGCTACAGCGTCATCCCGAGCTGCGCGAGCTGATCGGTCCCAACCCGGTCACGTTCTGGTACACGGCGGGGATCGTCGCCCTGCAGATCACCGTGGCGTGGCTCGTGGCGCGGCAGCCCTGGTGGGTGGTGGTCGGGGTGGCGTACGCGGTCGGCGCGTTCGGGAACCACGCGCTGTTTGTGATAATCCATGAAACCGCGCACCGGCTGGTCTTCAAGCGAAAGATTCCGAACATCCTGACCGCGCTCCTCGCCAACCTGCCGCAGGTCTTGCCGGGCGCCATGTCGTTCTGCAAGTACCATCTCAAGCACCACGCGTTTCAGGGCGTATACGAGCTCGACGGTGACCTCCCGTTTCGATGGGAGGCCCGGCTCGTCGGGCGGTCGCCGCTCCGCAAGGCGCTCTGGCTGCTGCTGTTCCCGTTCTTCCAGGCGATCCGCCCGTGGCGGGTGAAGGAGGTTCCGCTGTGGGATCGCTGGACCGTGGTCAACGTGATCGTGCAGGCGGCGTTCGACGCGGCCGTCTGGGTAGTCCTCGGGCCCAAGGCGCTGGCCTACTTCGCGCTGGCGTTCTTCTTCTCCATCGGCCTGCACCCGCTGGGTGCGCGCTGGATCCAGCGACACTACCTCATGGAGGGAGGCGAGCAGGAGACGTTCAGCTATTACGGCCCGCTCAACCGGCTCGCGTTCAACGTGGGCTACCACAACGAGCATCACGATTTCCCCTCCGTGCCGTGGAACCGGTTGCCCCGCATCCGCGCCGCCGCTCCCGAGGTGTACACCGCCCTGGCGGCACATCGGTCGTGGCCGCGCTTGCTGTGGCGGTTCCTCTTCGACCGGGACGTCACGCTGTTTTCCCGCGTTGTGCGCAACGAACGCAACCAGGTGGCGCTCCACGACCCGGTCAAGCCGGACGTCGACGCGCTGCGCGGCTGAGGGACGCGCCCAGTCTCGCCACTACGCTAGGAATCCCGTCCGACAGTGATTGATGCGTGGGACGCGCGCTGGCTCGACCGGCTCAACCAAGATCTTCGATTTGCGGTACGGACACTAAGGAGAACACCCGGGTTTACCCTAAGCGCTCTCGTCACCATCGCCGTAGGCGTGGCTTCGACAACCGCGATGTTCGCCGTGATGAACGGGGTGCTTCTGCGCCCTCTGCCTGTTCGTGAGCAAGATCGTCTCGTCGTGATATGGACCGAGGACCGCAAGTCAGGCGTCGATCACTTTCCATTCTCGTATGGCGCATTCGCAGCCTTCCGTAATCAACTCACATCCTTCGCCAGCCTGGCGGGCACCGACTTCAACGGTGCGTGGACCATACCGTGTCAGATAGGTGACGCGACACTCAGTCTGCGAGGCGGGATCGTTGCGGGAAACTATTTCGGAACCCTTGGCGTGAAGGCGCTCGTTGGCCGTGTGCTCACTGATTCCGACGATGTAGTGGGTGGACCGCGGGTCGTTGTAATCAGCCAAGACGTATGGCGGAACCAGTTCGCTGGCGACGACCACGTTGTTGGAAAGAGGTTGCGACTCAATGACGTCGCCTACACGGTGGTGGGCGTCATTCCGCGGGAATTCGAGTACCCACGGGGCGCTCAGCTCTGGACCACGCTCGCGCTCGTGGTCCCGCAATGGGTCAGTCAACCAACCCAGCCAGCACTCGATCTGATCGGACGCCTCAAGCCGGGGACGACCCTCGCGGCGGCACAGGCGGAGGTCCTCAACGCCACCCGGATCGGAACAGCAGACGGGAAGGAGTGGAGACCGGTCTTCCGCTCATTTTCCGACATGGTCGTGGGCGATGTTCGACGTCCAGTCCTGGTCCTGTCAGCGGCCGCGCTACTGGTGCTCATACTGGCGAGCCTCAACGTGGGCAGCCTCCTCCTTGTGCGCGGTGAAACACGTGCGTACGAGTTCGCAATTCGATCGGCTATTGGGGCGGGTCGGTGGCGAGTCGTTCGTCAACTGGTGACCGAGACCGTGTTCTTGTGCGTGGTTGGAGGAATTGTCGGAGCGCTCCTCGCGTATTGGGGTTTGCAAGTCTTTCGAGCGATCGCACCCGCCAATCTTCCGCGCGCGGACGAGTTGCATATCGACGCTGCTGCGTTGGCCTTTGCACTCCTTGCATCATTTGTTGCCGCATTTCTCGCCGGCTACGCACCAGCTCGTGCCCTGGTGCGCGCCGACCTTGGCAATGTTCTCAGAGGGGGTTCCAACCCTCGTGCATCCTATGGCTGGCGAAGGATCGCTGTCGTGGGGCAAATCGCGCTTGCGTTGCTCGTCTTGACGGAAGCTGGTCTGCTCAGCAGGAGCTTCGCGCGTTTGGCGAGTGTCGATACAGGCTTCGGGCGAGATGGCCTGCTGTTCGTAACGCCGTGGCTACCACCGGGCAAATACTCCAATGGTCAGCAGGTGGCCGATCTCATTGATCGCCTGGTTATCCGCACACGTGGCTTGCCCGGGGTGACTCGCGCGACGGCCGTTTCGCATCTTCCGTTCTCGCTGAACGGAATCGACATGAGTTATTCCGTCGAGGGTCAAGACAGGCGATCCGCGGCGGCGAATCCTCTGCTGACCTACGTGTCTGCCACGCCCGACTATTTCCAAACCCTCGACGTCCCACTACGACAGGGGCGCGGATTTTCGGAGCGCGATCGAGCAGGTGCGCCACTTGTGGTTGTCGTGAGCGAGACGGTGGCTCGTCGCATGTGGCCAGGACGGGAAGCGATAGGCAAACGGCTCAAACTCGGGCCTCCGGACTATCCCGACCCTTGGCGAACGGTTGTCGGTGTCGCGGCCGACACTCGCTATCGCGATCTCCTGGACACGCGGAGCAGTCTATATGTCCCCGATCGCCAGCCGCCCGGTGCCGATGAGGTCTGGGTTCCCACAATCCTGGTGCTTCGCTCACAGTTACCCAAGAGCCAACTACTGTCTGTTGTGCGCGAAGCGATTAGGAGCGTTGACCGCGACGTAACCATCATGAGTGCCGCCGACATCAGCGACTTGATTGCCCCCCAGCTCGCGCGCCCTCGGTTCAATGCCGGGCTCCTCGATATCCTGGCGATCATGGCGCTCATTCTCGCCGTTACGGGACTCTATGGTGTTATCGCAACCGATGTCGCCCAGCGCACTCGTGAGATCGGCGTACGCATCGCTCTCGGGGCCAGCGGCGGCACTGTCGCAAAGCAAGTCGTGCGGCAGGGCATGAGCTTGGCGGTGGCTGGTGCAGCTCTGGGATTGGGTGCCGCCGTGGCGGCGAGTCGTCTATTGGCAGGGATGCTGTTCGAAGTGAAGCCAGCCGATCCGCTAACAATGTTCGGTGTCCCGCTTCTATTGCTCCTCGTCGCGTTCGGTGCGTGTCATGTCCTGGCTCGCCGAGCTGCACGCATCAGCCCCATGGTGGCTTTGCGCTACGAGTGATGCCATGGAGTACCGTGTGGCACGCCCCCCCCCCCCGCGGCAGCCCGGCGCAGGGTGAATCGAAATACGCTGCCCTGGCCCGGCCGTGACTCCACCCAGATCCTCCCGTGATGCCGCTCCACGATCTTCTTGCAGATCGCGAGCCCGATCCCCGCGCCGCGAGCCTCGCCGCCCGGGCTTAGCCGCTTGAAGATGACGAAGACTTGCTCCGCGTACCTCGGGTCGATGCCGATGCCGTTGTCGCGAACCGAGAACACGCAATCCGCCCCATCGGGTTCCACCCCGATCTCGACGCGCGGCGCTGCGTCCTGGCGACGGAACTTGATGGCGTTCCCCACCAGGTTCTGGAAGAGCTGGGCGAGCTGCGTCGGGTCTCCCAGGACGTCGGGCAGGGGCTCGTGGACCACGGCGGCCCCGGATTCCTGGATCGCCAGCCGGAGGTTCGCGAGGCCGAGGGCGAGCGCCTGCTGGCAGCTCACGAGGCTAAACGGCCGGGCGGTGTCGAGCCGCGCGTAGGCCAGCAGTGCCTGGATCAGCTCGTGCATGCGCCTCGCGCCGCCTACGGCGAATCCGATGAACTCCCGCGCGTCCTGGTCGAGCCGGTCCCGATAACGATCCCCCAGGAGCTGAACGAAGCTCGACACCATCCGCAGCGGTTCCTGGAGGTCGTGGGAGACGACCTGGGCAAATTGCTTGAGCTCATCGTTGGATCGATGGAGCTCCTCGGTCCTCCGGCGGACCTGCCCCTCCAGCTCGTCATGCGCCCGTCGGAGCTCCTCCTCGGCTCGCCGCCGCTCTGAGACGACGGCCGCGAGGACCGTGGTCGTCAGGGCCACGACGCCCATGTAGGCCTGCAGCAGCATCAGCGACTCGTTCGGGCTCTGCCCGGCGAACGGGCCGAAGCGCCGGGCGGTTCCGGACACTGCGATCGAGCACACGAGGAGCACCGCGGTGGCCGCCTCGCGCGGGCCGAACCGGTAAGCGGCCCAGACTAGCACGGGGAGCAAGAGGAAGTCGAGCTGCGGAACCCTCGCTCGCCACGGGAAGACCTCCTGAAACACGATGGCGGCGATCATGAGCAGCGTGGTTCCGAGGAGCCCGGCTTCCAGGGCCCGCCCGCTGCTCCAGTCAACGCGAGGCTGGGCGCTCCAAAGGAGCAGTGCGGGCGTCACGACGACAGCCGCCGTGGCGTCGCCCTGCCACCACGTGCGCCAGATGGATCCGTAGTCCGCCCACGGGGCGTACCCGCCGAGGGCGAGGCTCGTCACGCCGGCGGTTGCGCTGATGGTCGCCGCCGCCCCGCCGGCGAGAACGGCGAACGCGAAGACACCCTGCGCCCGCTCGAAGGCGCGGCAGCCACCCGCCCAGCGTCTGGTAAGCCAGGCGCCGGCGACGCCCTCGAGGGTGTTGCCAACGGCGATGCCCGCGGAGGTCAGTAGGCCCCCCGTTGTCGTGGCATTCACCAGGAACGCACCGAGAAAGATGGCCGGCCAGACGCGATAGCCCAGGACCAGGAAGGCGGCGAAGGCGATGGCGGTCGGAGGCCACACAGGTGACGCGCTCGGGTTCGCGAACGCCATAGCGAGGCCCAGTTTGCCGGCGGCGAAGTAGACGGCCGCAAGACCCAAAAAGATTGGAATCCGGCGCCGGGACCAGGCCGGGTCGCCCGCGGAGAGTGCGGAGACGGGCCCCGCGGCGGCGTCGCTCGTCAGGTCCAGCGGGGCTGCCTCAGGAGCATCTCGCTCAGGACGAGCGGCGGTAGCGGGCGGGAAAAGTAGCCGCCTTGAAACCGGTCGCACCCCTCGGCCCGTAGGAAGGCGAACTCGCCTGCCCGCTCCACGCCCTCCGCTATCACGTCGAGGCCCATCCCGTGCGCCATGGATATCACCGCCCGCACAATGGCAGCGTTGACAAGGTCCTCGCCGATGCCGCGCACGAATGTCCGGCCGATCTTGAGGGAGTCCACGGGTAAACGCTTGAGGTAGCTCAGGGACGAATGGCGCACGCCAAAGCCGCTCAGCGAGATCCGCACCCCCTCGCTTCGAAGGCCGCTGAGGACGGAGACGAGGGTCTCGGCATTCTTCACGAAGCCGGCCTCGGTCAGCTCCAGCTCGAGGTAGCGCGACTCGAGGCCCGACTCTCCGAGGATTTGTAGAACGGCCTCCAACACGTCCTCCTCCAAGAGCTGCCGGGCAGAGAGTCTCACGGCGACCCTGAGGGCGGAGTGGCCCGCTGCACGCCACGCGCGGGTCTGCGCGCATGCTTGCCCCAAGACCCAACGCCCGATCTGCTTCATGAGCCCCGCTTGCTGGGCAGCGCGGAGGAAACGGGCCGGGGGGAGCAGGCCGAGCTGCGGGTGGCACCAGCGCAACAACGCCTCGACCCCCGTGACGCAGCCTGTCTTCAGCTCCACCTGAGGCTGATAGTGCACCACGAACTCCCCGCGCTCCATGGCACGCGGAAGGTGAGAGCCGATAGCCGGCTGCTTGACGGAGGTCGACTGAATGGCCGGCGAGTAGGATCGCCACGTGTCTCGCCCCGCCTCTTTCGAGCGGTACATGGCGACGTCCGCGCAACCCAGGAGCACAGGAACGGTTTGGCCGTCCTTTGGGTAGGAGCTGACTCCGATGCTCGCGGTGACGTAGAGCTCGTGACCGTCCAAGAGAAACGGGGCCTGCAGCGCGGCGTGAAGCTTCTTCAGGAAGGCCGTGACACCTTCCGTAGACTCCACGTCCGCCAGCACGAGGGCGAACTCGTCGCCGCCGATGCGCGCGGCGGTGTCGCTCTCGCGGATGCAGGACCGAAGGCACTGCGCGACTGCCAGGAGCAGCCGGTCGCCCACCGGATGTCCGAAGCTGTCGTTGACCTGTTTGAAGTTGTCCAGGTCCAAGAGCACGATCGCCATGACCAGGCCACTGCGGCGGGAGTGCGCGAGGGCCTGGTGGATCCGGTCCGTCAGCAGGCGCCGGTTCGGGAGGCCGGTGAGCGCATCGTGATTCGCCAGGTGCCGGATGGCTTGCTCGGAATGCTTCCGCTCGATGGCGTACAGGATCGCGCGGACGATAAGGTTTCCGTCGCCGCGGCCCTTGACGAGGTAGTCCTGGGCACCTTGCGCCAGGGCCTGGACTGCCAAGGCCTCATCGGCGAGCCCGCTGAGCACGACGATGGGGACGTCCACAGCCACGTGCCCCACAGGCTCGATGCCCTCGAGCCCCTGCGCGTCCGATAGCACCAGGTCGAGCAGGACGGCGTCGAAGCGTGAGCGGTCGAGAAGCCGCAGCGCGTCCTGGAGCGTCGTTGCGTGGGTCAGCCGGAAGGCGGGCCGCGGAACCTGCCGCAACAGTTCGTCAATCAGGCGCACGTCACCGGGGTTGTCCTCAACGATCAGAAGCTCAAGGGGTAACGTACTGGTGGGGACCAACCCGCTTGGAATAGGGGTCACCGCGACTGGGGGTCGTGAGAACAAACGTCGCGTCCTCCGCACGAGGGACGTGGAACGCAGGTCCTGGGCGCGACAGCCACCATCCGCAAGGACTCTGATGCGCGCCAACAGTTTAGCCATGACCGCACGGCCGTTCAAGCGCCCCTTCCGAGGCATCTGTCGAAGGCTGCCAACGCGGCCGGCCGTATGTTGTTGATCGACATGGAGTTCAAGGGATACGAACCGCTAGGGAGCTGCCCTACATGAAGCTGTTGATGCCGAGCCAGCAAGGACGCGCGGCGGATCTCGGTGCGCGACTTCCCATCTTGCGAAAACACGGCCTCTCCACGGCTCACGATCCCCTCGGTCCGCTTGTGAAGTGCGGGAACGTCACGAACACGCTGCCGTCGCGGCGGCTGAACACGATCTGGCAGACCTTGTAGTGGGCCAGCGAGGTCCACACGACGACGACGGCTCGCGATGCGGCAATGAACCGCAGTCGGCCCTCCTGCATCTGCCACCGTGACCGACGCGCCCCGCGCATCACGGCCGATGGCGCAGCGGGCGAGCCGTTTCAATCACATTGCGCTCACTCTTGCGTATCGAGCGGCCAGCGCATGCCAGCGCTGGCCGTCGTGTTTTAGCGGAACAGGGTAACGCGCGCGATGTTCAGCGACGATGACCAACGATCCGCTCCGAGGACGATCAGAAACTCGAGCTTCTTTGTCGGCAGGAACGTCTCCATGCGCGCCACAGAGCAGCGTAGGTCTTCACGTCGCCAAGTCGGCCGAGTGGTGGGGCAACAACCCAAGCCCCAACTGCCCAGTTTTCGCCGCGGACGCTGTCGCGAGAGTGTGGCAGTCTTGACAGCGCCGTACTGCGAGGAAGGTGGCCGCGAGTGGCAATGCCGTTCGGGAACAAAGCGGCACGCTCGCCCTCAAACCCCTCCCGGATTGAGGGATCCGGGCGCCCGACGCTCCGCCCGCCGACCGGCCGAGCGCCCTGGTCCCTATCTTGCGGCCGCGAAACCTAGGCTACCGGGGTAACGCCGCCGCCGATGCAGCCTAGCGACACCCGCCGGGGTGAGGCACGGCCGCAGTGGCCGTCGCGAGGTTTCTAGCCATGGCAATGGTCCGTCGTGCAGCCATGCTTCCCGCTGGATCCGCACCGGAGCTGGTGTCTAAGTCGGTTCGCGCCGTTCTCCCAACCCCCCTTGGATCGCGAAGGCATTTCCACCGGTGCGCAGCCCGTGCCCCGCCTGTGCACCTGAACAGTCTTGTTGACACTGACTGAGCGGACACAATCGGAGGAACACGCAGAGGGAGGAACACACAATGAATGCGCGGATCTTGAGCGCAGGACTCGCGGGCGTTGCGCTGATCAGCCTCGCCCTTGGATGTGAGAGGGGCACCCCGGCCTCGACGGTACTCGCGGCGAAGACCGCCGGGCTCTCCCCAAACTTCAGCGCTTCAGCTAGCAACCACCACATGCGGTGGGACATCATCAGCGTCAATTTCGCCACGCTCACTCTCTCAGCCGGCGGGGTGGCCTCGGCGCGCGCCAACTTGGATCTTTCGAAGATCACCCTCACGGGATCTGGCACGTTTCGCTCGAATCCCGGTAATCCACAGGACGTAACCGGTGGTGGGACGTGGCAGACCTTCGATGCGAGTGGCGGGTCGACGGGGAGCGGCAGCTACACGGTGACCGGCTTGGTGAGCTTCACTCTGGCTCCGGGCACGGTCCCGCTGCAGCATGACAACATCGGCAACCCCAACGGGGCTGACTCCCGGGCCGGGCTGCTCGTGGTCCGGGTCGCCTACTCGGACGGCAGCGAGGGCACGCTCGTCGTGAGCTGCCATATCGTCGGAACGCCGGACGCGGTGTTCGAAGGCGTCACCGCGTCGAAGGGCTTCGTCGACTACTGGAACCGCGAAGTACCTCCGGCTCCTCCGGGAAATGCCAACCGGACGGCGTTCCACGTGATCGATTAGGACACACATCCACGGGGGCGGCGCAACCCGCCCCCGTCAACGCCAGGGAGAAACCATGCAACACTCTCTGCACTACACCGCAATAG
>QHUS01000056.1:0-2380 GCA_003222035.1 Gemmatimonadota bacterium
CGGCGAAATACGCCTCTTCGGCGGTCACCAGGTTCCGAAGGTCCGACTTCATCGAGGCGACGTACGCCTTCGCCTTGGTGTTGGCGAACTTCGGGATCGCGATGGCGGCCAAGATGCCGATGATCACCACCACGATCAGCAGCTCAATGAGCGTAAAACCCTTGCGATTCATCTGACGCTACCCCCGTTTGAGGTCCGACATGAGGTCCGACATGAAGACACACAGAGACTGCGGTGTCCCTGGGATTTTCCCGCAGGAGACAGAGGCAAGGGGCGTGCCCTGCACCGCGCCGCTGCCGTAAGAATGGATGCAGCAAAAGCTTACACCGCTGAAACCCGCCGCCTGTCCTCTTAGGGACACACCACCCAATAGGGTGTTTTGCAACGGCTCGGGCCGACCGCAACGGCCCGCGCCCCAGGCCTCAACGGGCTGGCAAGCGGCTCACGCGGGCCTCAAGTGAGTCTGCCACTTCGGGATAACCGTGGCTCCGCGCCATCGTCGCTTCGTAGTTGTAGTAGCCTGCGGCGCACGGTCCGGAGCAGATGCGCTCGAGCCGGGCCATGAGGGAATCGGCGGCGCGCGGCTCGCCCGCGGCGAACGCCGCCACGGAACCCATCGCGTAGACCCAGGGGTCACGATTCATGATCCCCGCCGCCATTCGGGCCGCAGCCAGCGCCTTGGCGGGCTCGCGCCGCTCGAGGTACACCCCTGTCATGCGGGCTGGGCCCCCGTAGGAATTCGGAGAGTCGTCGAGGATGCTGAGCGTGACCCGGTAGTCATCACGCCACACAGGAACACGCAGCGCGGCCTGGATGCCGGCAAGCAGGGCCACTATGATGGTCGCCCACCGGAGCCGGCGGAGCCGCTCCTGCGGCAAACGAGCCAGGGCAGCCGCCGCCGCCAGCGCGAGCCCGGCTGAGGGCAGGTAAAGAGTGCGCTCGGCCAGGTAGAAGCCCGCGGGATACAGGAGGTTCGCCACCGGCAGGAAGGCGGCCCCGATCCAGCCCAGCCCGAACGCCTCGACCCGGCGTCCGCGCCGCCAGGCGATGAAGGTGAGCGCCGCCCAGGCGGCGGCGCACGCCAGCCCGGCGGCGAAGCGCAGGTCGACCGGCGAGGTCACCAGGGTGCGCTCGTTCGGGGAATAGTCGATGCGCAGCGTCAGCGGGAAGACGAGGAGGCGCGCCACATCGGCGAGTGCGGCGACGGCGGTGAGCCGCACGCTGAGCCACGACGCGCCCAGGAACATGGATGCGATGCTCATGTACTCGCCGAACGGACGACGTATCACCATGCGCACGGCGGCGTAGACCGCCCCGACCAGCACCCAGCTCGCGAGCAGCGAGGCCATGCGGCGGCGGTCAGGCCGGTCGAGACCGAGCAGCCACGCCCAGACGACGAGGGCGGGCGCGACGGCCGCGTTCTCCTTTGACAAGAGCCCGAAACCGAGCGCCGCCGCGCTCCAGCCGACGTGCCGGCGCGTGAGCGCGGCGTACACCGTCAGAATCGTGAAGAACGCCGCCATGAGCTCGGCGCGTCCCACGACGTTCGCCACGGCTTCCACGTGCACGGGATGGACGGCGAACAGGACGCCGGCGATGAGCGCGCCCGTGTCGTCGGTCCAGCGTCGGGCGAGCGCGGTGAGGGCGACCGTGGCGGCGGCGTGCCACGCGAGGTTCACTGCGTGGAACCAGGCCGTCCCGTCGATCACGGCGTCGAGCGCGAAGCTCGCGATCACGAGCGGTCGGTACATGTGCCCGCCGAAAGAAGGGGGCCAGTACGGCGCGGCGAACGCGCGCCACACACCCGTCGCATTGGCGACGAGCGGGTTCAGCGTGATGATCGGGATGTCGTCCAGCGCGAAGCGGTTCCACAGCGCGCCGAGATAGACCACGGCGGCGCAGGCGGCCACGACCGCGTAGAGGCGCCTAGCGCCCACGCCCGTTCCCGCGGGCAACAAACCAAAGCGGCGGGGGAGTCCCCGCCGCCTGTCTGTTGCCGTTCAAACCCACCGGCTTACTTGCACGCCGGCGCGCCTTCCGAGACCGCGATACCATTCGGGTCCGCCGCTAAGTTCACGTACACCGCACACTTCACGATGGGCGTCGTGAGGTTGACGTTGGTCGACGTCGCACTCCAGGCACCGCCGGGAGCCGGCGCGACGACCTGCACCGTGTTCCCGATGGTGGGGCAGAAGTTCAGCTTGTTCGCCGCGCACGCACCGTTGTTGGTGACCGTAACACCGTCGGCGTACCGCACCGAGTCGGCGAAGAACCCTTCCTGCGCCGTTACCACGTTCCGAAGGTCGGACTTCATCGAGGCGACATACGCCTTCGCCTTGGTGTTGGCGAACTTCGGGATCGCGATGGCGGCCAAGATGCC
>QHUS01000056.1:2577-66251 GCA_003222035.1 Gemmatimonadota bacterium
CCACGCCAGTCCCCGCGTGGCGGAAGCAGATTGTATCTGAGGATATGGAAGAACGCCGCCAGCCCGTCGCGCCAGGTGATCTTCTTGCCCTCCGCGTACGTCCGGCCGCTGTATGAGATGGGTAGCTCCCAGATGCGCGCGCCCGCCTGCGCCAACCGCGCCGTCAGCTCGACCTCGATACCAAACCGCTCCGCCGTGAGTGGCAAGCGTTTCAGCAAGTCGGCCCGGACCAGCTTATAGCAGGTTTCCATGTCCGTGAGGTTCACGTTCGTCAACATGTTGGAGACGAGGGTGAGCAGGTTGTTCCCAACGGCGTGCCAGAAGAAGAGCACGCGGTGCGGTCCGCCCTGAAAGCGCGACCCGTACACCGCGTCGGCGCGTCCGTCCCTGATCGGTTGGAGCAAGCGAGGCAGCTCCGCCGGGTCGTACTCGAGATCGGCGTCCTGCGCCACGATCACGTCGCCGGTGGCCGCCGCGATCCCGCTCCGCAGCGCCGCGCCCTTGCCGCGGTTGGCGGTGTGATGGATGACTCGTTGCACCAGGCCGCCGCGCTCGCCTGCCAGGCGATCGAGCACGGCGCCGGTGTCGTCCGTCGACGCGTCGTCCACCGCGATCACTTCGAGCCGCAGCGGGACCTCGCGCAGCCGCCGCAGCAACGCCTCGATCGTGGTGGCCTCGTTGTAGGCCGGCACGATCACTGAAAGGACGGAATCGGCGGATGTGGTCACGCGGGCACCTCACCGATCGCGATCAGCGATTGCCCGATTCGCCATGGGAGGAATCGCTCCAGCCGGAACAGCGGCACGAGCGCGTCGTACCATCTCAGCGCACCCGTCGGGATGAGCCGGCGCCGCAGCACGCGACCGGCGAGCCACCACCCGGGGACCCCTGCCAGGTTGAAGTACTCCACATGAATCACCCCGAACCCGGCGGTTCGAAGCTTGCCCGACAGCTCGTCGGGCACGTAGCGGCGCACGTGCCCGAGCGCTCGGTCCAGGGTGCCGTACAGCGCGCGCAGCGCCGGCACGAGGAGTACCACGCGACCGCCCGGCCGCAACAGCGTGCGCAACGCGCTGAGCGACGCGCGATCGTCGTCGATGTGCTCGAGCACGTTGAGACACACGATGGTATCGAGCCGCTCGGCCACGTGCCGCGGATCCACGGCGGGCAGCCGCAGCTCGGCGACGCTGACGTGCGGTCGGCCTGCGAAGCGCTCGCGCAGCCGGCGAAGGTAGAAGGGCTCGGTGTCCGTGAGCACGACGCGGTCGATACCGGCCTGGTCCATCAGGAAGGCGGACATGTTGCCAATGCCGGCGCCGATCTCGAGTACGCGGCGCCCCACCCACGGGCGCAACCGCTCGAACATCCAGCGGTTGTAGCGGGGGGCCACGGCCATGCGCTCGAGCGTCGCGGCCCCGACCGGGTCAGCGGGTGAGTCGGCGTCGGGGACGGGGACGGGGACGCGGGGGGGGGCGGCGGCGGGGGGAAAGTCGTGCTCGGGGTCGGCCTCAGCCGGGAGGGACATCGCCCTCGTACCGGCTCAGCTTGCGATACAACGTGGAGGGATCGATGCCGAGCACTTCGGCGGCTCGGGTCTTGTTGCCGCCCTCGCTTTGCAGCACCCAGGTGATATAGGCCCGCTCGATCACGTCGAGCGTCGGGTTGATGTGCGGGCGGTCCATGACGAGCGGCTCGGCGCGGCGTTCCGTGAGCTTGTCCGGCAGCGCCGCGAGGTCGATCGTCCCGCCCTTGCTCAGCACCACAGCTCGCTCGAGCGCGTTCTCGAGCTCTCGCACGTTGCCGGGCCAGTCGTAGCCCAGCAGGGCCGCCTTCGCCTCCTCGACGAGCGTCTTCGGCGCCTCGCCACGCTCCTGGGCGATGCGGCTCAGGAACTCCTCCCACAGGATCTGGATGTCGTCGCGCCGGTCGCGCAGCGGCGGCAGGTGGATGGCGATCACGTTCAGCCGGTAGTACAGGTCGGTGCGGAAGCGACCGCGCTTGATGTCTTCTTCCAGGTCACGGTTGGTCGCCGCCACCACGCGCACATCCACGGGAATGGTCTCGGTCCCGCCGACGGGGATCGCCTCGCGCTCCTGCAGCACGCGCAGCAGCTTCACCTGGGTCGCCGGCGACATCTCGCCGATCTCGTCCAGGAAGAAGGTCCCGCCCCGCGCCGCCGCGAACAGCCCTTGCTTGTCGCGCACCGCGCCCGTGAACGACCCCTTCACGTGGCCGAACAGCTCCGACTCGAGCAGGCTCTCGGGCAGGGCGCCACAGTTCAGCGAGAAGAACCCGCCGTCGGCGCGTGCCGACAGCTCGTGGATGTAGCGCGCGATCACCTCTTTTCCGGTGCCCGACTCTCCCTGGATCAGCACCGTGCTCTCCGTCGGCGCCACCTGCTCGGCGAGCTTCAACACTTCCTGGAACGGGCGCGACTTGCCCAACGGCTTGACCAGCCCGGACCGCTCGCGTCGCCGGATTTCCTGCTTGAGCTGCTTGTTCTCGGCCTTGAGCAGGCGCTGCTCCGCCGCGCGCCGGCAGATGGCGACGAGGTCGTCGTTCGAGAACGGCTTCTGGATGTAGTAGAACGCCCCCTGGTTGACGGCCTGGATCGCGCTTTGGAGCGACGCCTGGGCCGTCATCAGGATCACGGGCGTCTCGGGATCCTGCTCCCGCACCGCCGCCAGAATGTCCGTGCCCGCGACCCCGGGCATCTTGATGTCGGTGAGCACGATGTCGGGCGGGTTGCCCTTGAGCGCTTCGAGCCCCGCCTTCCCGCCCTGCGCGGTCGTGACGTCGAAGCCTTCGCCCTTCAGGAGAATCCGGAGCACGTCCAGGATCCCCATCTCGTCGTCGACGACCAGGATCGACGGTTGTGCACTCATAGCGCTTCCCCTTGATTCACGCTGCTTCCTCCTTGCGCCGGGCCGATGGGAAATAGACAGTGAATGTGGTGCCCTGCCCCGCAGTCGATTCCACCAGCACCAATCCGCGGTGCGCATCCACGGCGCGCTGCACGATAGCGAGGCCAAGACCGGTCCCGCCCACGCGGCCGGTCACGAACGGCTCGAACAGGCGCGCACGCACGTTCTCCGGGATGCCGGGGCCGTTGTCGCTCACCGCGAGCGAGACGGGGCTCTCGATTCCGGAGCCGCCCGGCAGCTCGTGGGGGCCGGGCCGGCCGGTGCGGACCGAGACGCGCGCGCCGGTGCCGGTCGCCTGCACGGCATTGAGGACAAGATTGGAGACGACGCGGTGGAGCAGGTCCTCGTCGCCCTCCATCGGCGTGGCCTCGCCGGTCAACTCGATCACCGCATCCTCTGGACAGTCGGGATGCTCCCGCACCAGCCGTATGGCCGCCGTCGCCACGGCGCGCAGGTCGAGCGGCCGGCACTCGGTAGCGCGCACGCGGGAGAAATCCAGGAACTCGGACAACAGGCGCGACAGGCGGTCGCTCTCGCGCACGATGAGGGACGTCAGGAATTTCTCGTCCGCATTGGCGCGCTTCGCACGGCCGAGCTGTTCGACCGAGGAGCGGATCGACGCGAGCGGGTTCTTGATCTCGTGCGCCAGGCTGGCCGACAGCTCCGCGACCGCCTCGAGTCGCTCGGCGCGGAGATGGAGCTCTTCGAGCCGCTTCGAGTCCGAGATGTCGGTGAAAATGGCCGTCACCCGAGGTTCGCCGACGGGCTCGACGTCGAGTGTCGTGGTCGTGACGCCGATCGGGAACGTCCGGTCGGCGCGCCGCACCGTGGCCTCCACCCGCATCGCCCGTACGCCGCGCCGCGCCGTCGCGGTGATCGCGGCCCAGAACTCGGGCGCCACCTTCGCGAACTCCGGCATGATCGGCCGCCCGCGCCACTGGCGCTCCTTGAACCCCAGGATCTGCTCCGCCGCCGGATTGCAGTACAGCAGGTGGCCCGCCTGATCGACCGTCACGATCCCGGTCGGGACGCTCCGCAGCACGTCTGCTGCTTCCAGCCGTGCCTGCCGCAGCTCACCCGCCAGCGCCTCTCGCTCCGCCCCCATCACCGATACCCGGCTCGCGAAGTAGGCCGTTGCCGCCGCCACCATCACGAACACAAGGAGCTGCAGCCCGACCTGCGCCGTCATGGCGGTGGTGTGGCCGAGCAGGACGTCGGCGAAATACACGATGCCGACCAGGGCCGTCACCAGCGCCGTGCTCGCCGGCGGCATCAACACCGCGGTCACCGCGATCAAGGGCACGTACAGCGGCGTGAGATCGCTCTGCGGGCCACCGGTGACATGAACTACCGTCGTCACCAGCGCCACGTCGTACAGCGCCTGCCCGTACAGGAAGGTGCGCGTCGGCGGACGCGCCTTGATGTGGGTGACCCAGTACGACGCGATCGTGACCACGACGCTCGCGACCAGGGCGAACGACGTGATGAGCAGGTCGACCGGGGCGACGACCGTGAACTTCATGACCCCGGCCAGGTAGATGGCGATCGCCACGCACAGGCGGCCGGCGTACACCCACCGCAACAGATTCTGCGGGGTTGGAATCACCGATCCCCGCTGGCCGCCCCCTAACCAAGACACATCGCGCTCCTTGCGGGCCGCTCGTAACAATAGATGTGACTGTGTGTTACAGCCTATGTCGGTACGCCGCCGCCGCCCGGCGCAGCGGGTAAGTATTGGAAGCGCTCTCGCAAAGTGCAAGAGGAACGAGTCGCTGACGTCACGCGGAGTGGCAGGTCGCTATCGTACGACATGCGCCGAACGCTGCGCGTGCTGGCTTGGGTGTCCCTGGCAGCTCTGGGGACGCAGCCCGAGTTGCTGAGTCAGGCCGCGCTCACACCGGCGGATTCCGCGATCCTCAATTCACAGCCTCTCAAGCGTCTGGTGCTCGCGCCCGCGCTCCTGCGACGCGTGAGCCTCCTCGCGGCAGGCCTCGACCGCGAGGTCGTGCTCTGCCTCCAGGGGAAAGTATCGGGGGACACCGCGCTAGTGGATGACTTCACAATGCCCGACCTGGTGAGCTCCACGCCCGACCAAGTGCAGGCGACACCGTGCGGGACGGGGACCCTGGCCGTGTGGCACAACCATCCCTGGGTGGGGCCGGACTCGACCTTCGGACTGAAGACGCCGGAGGACCTCTGCTCGCTGTCGCAGCCGGACCTGCGAACGGTGGTCGCCGACTCGGTTCCCTTCGCGGTGGTCAGCGTGGGACGCGCGCGGGGGCCGATCGTTTGCTGGTGGCGGCGCGTGCAGGCCGTGATCAACCGGCACGTGAAATTCCTGCCGCGGTTCCCGTCCCAGTGGCTCGAGTGGCCGAGCCTGGCGGGAACGAGCGACCCCTAGACGATCGAATTCATTCGGGCGGCTGGACGATGATCTTGCCGCCGGCGCTGAGGCAGGTCAGGCGCGCGCGCTTCGTGGCGCGCAGGCGCTCCGGGACACGATGCACACGGAGCGCGGCGATCACATCTTCGGAGGAGTGGTGCGCCACCACCTCTTCCGTGATCAACAAGGCGGATGCCTGTCCTTCCGGCGCCGCCCCGCCGGAGCCGACGTGGAAGGTGTACACCGGACCCGTGCCCTCCCGCCGCACCTCGATCGGCGCCGGATGAAGTTGATCACCGACCCAGCCCTGGATGTCGCGCACGACCTGATCGGCGCCGGGAGGGGAGGCGAGCGGGCGTCCCCGTTGCTTGACTTCCTCCAGAGCCGCCCACCGGGTGGCGAAGCGCGCGATCGCGTCCTGCACCGTGTCTTCCAGCGAGAGCCCGAAGGGCATGGGGTCGTACGACTCGAAGAACTCGCTCACGATGCCCAGCGTCAGGGGCAGAAGCTCTTCCATCCGCGCGCTGATAGTCTGCCACACGTCGGGCCCCTCGCCGATGAGACGCGACAACACGAACAGCCCGTAGGCCAGGTGGCGCTGCTCGTCGGCCTGCGAGCGCGCGAGCCCCGCGCGGAAGCCCGGGAGCCGATCGCCGCCCGCGAGGGCGGTATTGAAGGCGTGATATCCTGCGTCACCGAGCACGCCCTCGCCGACCAGGCTGTAGATCACGATCGCATCCGCTTGAGCTGCCGGAGTCGGGTCGATCAGGAGGCGCTGCATGGCGGCCGGGAGTCGTTCGGAAAAGAGGCGACGGAAGCTGGGCGTCTGATAGCGCTGCAGGTCGCCCGACTGGCGGCAGACCGCGTCGAGGATGCGGCGAAAGAACTCGATGTGCTTGGCCTCGTCGGCGAGGAAGGTCGCGAGAAACAACTGTTCCTCGAGCCGCTCTTCGCGCGTCACGGCCACGAGGAGCGGGAGGAGGTCGCGGGTCATGCTCTCTTCCGCCGCCTGGAACATCACGCTGAGCCGGAGGAGCACGTCCCGCTCGGCGACGCTGAACCGGGACCAATCCTCGGCGTCGCGCGACAGGTCCAGGGCCTGCGGGTCCCAAGCGCCGAGCCGCTTTGCCTCGTGGTACAGCCGCATCGGCACGGCGTCGTGACGCAGTGTGCCGGTGCGGGCCGGCCGCACCTCTGTCATCGTGGCGCTATTGCACCGCGTTCACCATGTCGAAGATCGGGAGGTACATGGCGACGACCATCCCGCCGACGATCACCCCCAGCACCACGATCATGATCGGCTCCATGAGTGAAAGCAGGGCGCTCACCGCGGCGTCCACCTCGTCGTCGTAGAAATCCGCGATCTTCGAGAGCATCTCGTCCATGCCGCCCGTCTGCTCGCCCACCGAGATCATCGAGATCACCATCGGCGGGAACACCTTGGACTTGGCCAGCGGTGCCGAGATCGTTTCGCCGCCGGCGATCGAGGCGCGTGACTCCATCACCGCATTGTGGATCACCATGTTGCCGGCCGTGCGGGCCGTGATCTCGAGGCCGTCCAGGATGGACACGCCCGACGAAATCAGGGTGCCGAGTGTGCGCGTGAACCGCGACACGGCTGATTTGCGGAGCACGTCGCCCAGCACGGGGAGCTTGAGGAGCAGGGAGTCGATCTGCAGGCGCCCGGCGGCGGTCTGGTAGTAGCGGTTCAGCAAGAAGAGGCCGAATCCGGCCACTGCGAAGAGGACCCACCAGTAGTCCTTGAGGAGGCTGCTCATCCCGATCACGATCCGGGTGGGCAGCGGCAATTGCAGGTTCACGGACGCGAACATGTTCTGGAAGGTCGGAATCACGAAGATGAGCAGCACCGACACCGCGATCACCGCCACCGACAGGATGACGCCCGGATAGATCATGGCGCCTTTGACCTTGCGCACGATGGCGTCGTTCTTCTCGAGGAACTCCGCCAGACGGACGAGAATGGTGTCGAGGATACCGCCGGCCTCGCCCGCCGCGACCATGTTGACGTACAAGTCGCTGAACGCCTTCGGATGCTTGCGCAGCGCGTCGGCCAGGGTCTGGCCGCTCTCCACGTCGTACACGACCTGGCGCGTCGTATCGGCCAGCGCTTTGTTTTCGGTCTGCTGCGCCAGGATGTCGAGGGCCTGCACGAGCGGCAAGCCGGCGTTGATCATGGTGGCGAACTGGCGGGTGAACACCACGATGTCGCGGGTCCGGATGCCGCTGCCGAAC
This sequence comes from Gemmatimonadota bacterium, assembly GCA_003222035.1. Lineage (GTDB taxonomy): Bacteria > Gemmatimonadota > Gemmatimonadetes > Gemmatimonadales > GWC2-71-9 > AG41. The sequence continues at coordinate 10,138 of QHUS01000056.1, forward strand.
TTGAAATTGAGCTTGAACTCCTTCGGCGCCGCGCGCACCTGCACCACGACCATGCGGTTCTTGCGCAGGTGCGCGATGACGTCGTCGCGCGTCGGCAGGTCGATCTTGTCGTTGACGAGGGCGCCCTTGAGCGTGCGGGCTGTGTATTGAAAGAGCGGCATGACTCACTCCCTCCGGGCGGCCACCTAGCGGCGGGCCGCCACCTTCGACCCGCCATGGGCGGGCTGCCCTGCGCCGGGCACGGGTTCTCGGTCGTCGAGTGGCGGCTCGCCGATCATCCGCAGGAACTCGTTCGGCGTCGACGTCACGCGCAGGCACTCCTCCTTCGTGACCTCGCGGCCCACGTACAGCTGGTACAGTGCGTCGTTGAGCGTCTGCATCCCATGCTTCTTCCCCGCCTGCATCATGGACGGGATCTGCTCGATCTTTTCGTCGCGGATCAGCGCCCGCACCGCGGGCGTCATGATCAGGATCTCGCACGCCATCACGCGGCCGCGGCCCTTGGCCTTCTGCAGCAACGTCTGCGTGATGACACCCTCGAGCACGAACGACAGCTGGGCGCGGACCTGCGCCTGCTGATGCGACGGGAAGACGTCGATGATGCGGTTGATGCTCTCCATCGCGGAATTCGTGTGCAGCGTGGCGAACGCCAGGTGCCCGGTCTCGGCGATGGTGAGCGCCGCGGCGATCGTCTCCAGATCGCGCATCTCGCCCACCAGCACGACGTCGGGGTCCTGGCGCAGCGCGTACTTGAGGGCGGCCGCGAAGCTCGACGTGTCGGTGCCGATCTCGCGCTGATTGACGATGCACTGCTGATGGCGGTGGATGAACTCGATCGGGTCCTCCACCGTGATGATGTGCCCCTTGAGTTCCTTGTTGATCTTGTCGATCAGCGCCGCCAGCGTCGTGCTCTTCCCCGAGCCGGTGGGACCCGTCACGAGCACCAGGCCGCGCGGCCGCTCGGCCAGCTTGGCGACCACCCCCGGCAGGCCCAGCTCCTCGAACGTCTTCACGTTGAACGGAATTTGCCGGATCACGAGCGACACACAGCCCCGCTGCTTGAAGCAGTTGCCGCGGAACCGCGCAAGGTTCTGGATGCCGAACGAGAAGTCGAGCTCGTTCTCGATCTCGAACCGCTTCTTCTGGGTCTCGGTGAGCACCGAGTAGGCGATCGAGAGCGTATCCTTGGGCGTCAGCACGGCCTCCGCCGACGCGCTCACGATGTCGCCGTCCACCCGCAGTTTGGGCCGCTCGCCCGCCACGATGTGGAGATCCGATGCATCCTTCTCGATCATCTCCTCGAGCAAGGTGCGGAGATTGAGCGACTGCGAGGCGCCTGCCGTCATGCGGCGGTCTCCTTCACGACTTCCTCCAGGGTGGTGATGCCACGCTTCACCTTGAGCATGCCGTCCATTCGCAGCGTCAGCATGCCGTCCTTGACGGCCTGCTCCCGCAGCTCCTCGGTCGAGGCGCCCTTCAGCACCATACGCCGCGCGGCGCTGGTCATGGGCAAGACCTCGTACAGCCCCTGCCGGCCTTTGTACCCCGTGCCGTTGCACGTGTCGCAACCCGCGCCTTTGTAGAACGTGAGCTTGGCGGCGTCGGCGGGTGGGATGCCGAACGCGTGGATCTCCTCCCCGGTATACTGATGCTCCTGCTTGCAGTCCGCACACACGCGCCGTACCAGCCGCTGCGCCACGATCAGGTTGACCGCGCTGGCCACGTTGAACGGCTCGATCCCCATGTCCACCATGCGCGTCACGGTAGAAGGCGCGTCGTTCGTGTGCAGGGTGGAGAGCACCAGATGGCCCGTCAGCGCCGCCTTGATCGCGATCGAGCCGGTTTCGAGATCGCGGATCTCTCCCACCATGATGATGTTCGGATCCTGTCGCAGAAACGCTTTCAGCGCCGCCGCGAACGTCATCCCCACCTCGTTCCGGACGAGGACCTGATTGATCCCCATCAGGTTGTATTCGACCGGATCCTCCGCCGTCATGATGTTCACGTTGATCTGATTGATGCGGGACAGCGCCGAGTACAGCGTCGTCGTTTTGCCGGATCCCGTCGGCCCCGTCACCAGCACCATGCCGTACGGATTCAGGATCGCGCGCATCAGATCCTGCTCGGCCTTCGGCTCGAACCCGAACTTCGTGAGATCGAGCGCCAGGTTGCCCTTGTCGAGAATGCGGAGCACGATCTTCTCGCCGAACAGCACCGGCAGCGTCGAGACGCGGAAGTCGATGACCTTCGCGCCGAACTTGAGCTTGATGCGCCCGTCCTGCGGTACGCGCCGCTCGGCGATATTCAGCTGCGCCATGATCTTCACCCGCGACGTCAGCGCGGCGCGCATCTTCACGGGCGGCTTCATCACCTCCTGCAGCGCCCCGTCCACTCGATAGCGCACCCGCAGCTCGTGCTCGAACGGCTCGATGTGGACGTCCGACGCCCCGCGCTTGACCGCGTCCGTGAGCAGCCCGTTGATCAGCTTCACGACCGGCGCGTCGTCCGCCAGGTCCTGCGCCTTGACGTCCTCGTCGACATCTTGTCCGACCACCTCGAGCTCTTCGGCGTCCTCGATGTCCTTGAGCAACGACTGGAGCTGGGCGTCGGACTGCTGGTAGTACTTTTCGATCGCGTTGCGGAGCGTGTACTCCCCGGCGATCACCGGGAACACGTCGCAGCGCGTGATGAACTTGATGTCCTCGATCGCGGTGACGTTGTTCGGATCCGCGATGGCGATCGTGAGGGTCCGGCCCTCGCGCTTGAGGGGCAGGACCGTGTGCTTCACCGCGACGTCGGGCGGTAGGAGCTTGATGATCTTGGGGTCGACCTCGAACCGGGACAGGTCCACCGCGGGCATGCGGTACTGCCGGGCCAGCATCTTGGAGATCTCGGTCTCCTCGACGAAGCCCAGCTTCACGAGCGTGTAGCCCAGACGCATCCCCGTGTTTTTCTGTTCGAGGAGCGCTTTCTTGAGCTGGTCATGGGTGATCAGCCCCTCCCGGAGGAGGATCTCACCCAGCTTGTCGGAGGTAGCTGCCGCGGTAGCCGTACGCAACTCGTTGAAAATGAACAGCATAACATATGGGTCGACGGAGGGAAGTCAACCCCGGAAGGGTGGTGCAAGTCATTGCACTACCCCCGAAAACAAGACGTAGGGGCGGAGCGCTTCGACCAGTTTCGGTCCAACGCCGGGCACGCTGTCGAATCGCGCAAGCCCGCCGAACAGACCGTGTTGCTCGCGCCAGGCGACGATCCGGTGCGCGAACGCCGGACCGATCCGCGGGAGCCGCGTGATCTCCGTCACGTCGGCCCGATCGAGGTCGACGCGCTCGCCGGGCAGCAGCGGACGCGCCAGCCGCGCGGCGGTACGGGCCGCGTCACGCAAACCACCCGCGGGCGGTGTGTCCGCCGACACCAGGTGCACGTCGCCGGGCGCGACGGCCGTCGGTGCGAGCGCGAACCGCACACCGGCGCCGGCGAGGGCGAGGATCGCGAGCAGCAGAGCCGCACGGCGGTCGTCCATGGCGCGCCGACGGTAGCACATCACCCCGCGATCCGACGGATCCGAATTCCGCGGGCAGGACCCGAAAACTGCTTGGTGAGTGGTGCGTGGTTGACTCCGTAGCCGGGGCACGCACTTCGCGGCGTGATCGACACCGTCGCAAACCACACACCACGCACCACGCAGTCGCCTACCGCACCAACGCCACCGCCACATCACCGACCACTTGGAGCGACGCGGCACTCACCTTGTCTATCGTGTCTTCCGTCGTGTGCCAGTACGGATAGTCGAAGTCCACCACGTCGATCGCGTGGATGCCGACCTTCTGCAGCGCGACATGGTCGTCGATGAGCGTGTGCTTCACCCCGGGGATGAATACGCGGCTGTACCCGAGATCGGCTGCGGCGCGCCACACGCGATCCACGACCTCCGGAGCGAACTGCTGCGAGCTGCCTTCGTAATAGAACTGCTGGTCCTTGTCCGCGACCATGTCGAACAGCACTGCGAACAGCGGCTGGTACCCGGGAGGTTGGTGGGCCGTGAAGTAGCGGGTGCCGATGAGCACGTCGTTCGAGTCCTTGGCAAAATCGCCGTAGTCTTCCCCATCCACGAACAGCAGATCGACGCCCAACGCCGGCGGCCTGGCTTTGAGCGCGTCGGCCACGCCCAGCAGCAACGCCACGCCGGACGCGCCGTCGTTGGCGCCCGGTACCGGGAGCTCCTGCTGGCCCAGATTGGCGCTCTGGTCGGCGTGCGGGCGCGTATCCCAGTGCGCGAGGAACAAGACGCGCTCCGTGGCGGCGGGCCGGAATCGCGCGAAGAAGTTGCGCAGGTGGAGCGATGAATGCTGCCGCGTCACGTGATCGAAGGCCTGCACCTGCACCGTGTCGGCCGTGGCACGGAGGCGCTCGAGGATCCAGTCGCCCGTGCGCTCGTGACCGGGGGAACCGGGTATGCGCGGCCCGAGCTGCATCTGGTGCTGGAGGTACTCGAAGGCGCGCGTGCCCACGAATTCGCGCGGGCGGCTGGCGCCGCCGCGGGAGCAGGCGAGTGCGAGCGCGAGGCTCGTCGCCGCGCGCGCCAGGGGGCTCTTTCGCATGGTCACCGGGGTAAGCGGAGTGGTGATGTCTTGTAGGGACTTGGGCTTCCGAATATAATGGCGCCACCGATCGTGCGCACCGTCAGTCGTTACCTCCTGCGTCAGCACATTGCCCCGCTCGGCTTCGCCCTGGCGGCCCTCACGTCTCTGATGCTCATCCAGCAGGTCGCGAAGCAGCTTTCCGGCCTGCTCGGCAAGGGCCTCCCGACGGGCGTGATCGTCGAAGTGTTCGTGCTGTCTCTGCCGTTCATCGTCGCGGTCACGCTCCCGATGGCGGTCCTGGTCGCCGTGTTGCACGTGTTCACGCGGCTCGCGGCCGACAATGAGATCACCGCACTGCAGGCCGGGGGCGTGAGCCTCACGCGGCTGATCGCGCCGGTGCTCGGTGGCGCGACTGCTGTCGCGTTGCTGTCGTTCCTGTGGAACGACCAGCTCCTGCCCCGCACCAACCACGAGCTGCGCACGCTGCAGGTGGACATCGCGCGCAAGAAGCCGTCGCTGACGCTCAAGGAGCAGGTGATCAATGAAATCGTGCCCGGCCAAACCTTCCTGCGCGCGGCGCGGATCGACGGCAGCACCAACAAGCTCAAGGACGTCACGATCTACGATCTCAGCGACGCCGAGCGGCGCCGCATCATCACCGCGGACAGCGGTCGCATGGCCTATGCCGCCGGGGGGCGCGACCTGTTCCTGACCCTCCTGGACGGCGACATCAACGAGGTAAGCCGGACCGACCCCGCACAATTCAACCGCACGTTCTATCGGACCAACCGGATGCGGGTCTCGGGGGTCGGGAACATCTTCGTGGCGACCGAGCACGACACGTACAAGAGCGACCGCGAGATGTCCACGTGCGAGATGCGCCGGGCGGCGGCCGACGCGCGGCGCGACGCCCGGCGCGCGGCCGAGGACGCGCAGTTCGTGATCGAGAACGACCTGCGTCGCCTCTCGGGACTCGCGCCAGTGCAGCCGGTCTCCACGCCTGCCGTATCCGCACGCACGCCGATCGGTCTCTACTGCCGCGCGATCGAGCGGCTGGGTGCATGGCTGCTCCCGCGCGAAGCCGACGCCCAGACACCGGGCGCCCTCCCGTCGCAACGCCCCGCCCCGCCACCGGTGTTCATCACCCCGGGGGCCGGGATCACCGAAGACCAGCGCGAGCGCGGCGCTCGGACGCGCGAGGCATCGTACGAGGTCGAGATCCAGAAGAAGTATGCGATCGCGGCCGCGTGCCTGGTGTTCGCGCTGCTGGGCGCGCCCGTGGCGCTGCGGTTTCAGCGCGGCGGCGTGGGGCTCGTGATCGGCATGAGCGTCGTGGTGTTCACCGTGTATTACATCGGGCTGATCGCCGGCGAGGAACTTGGCGATCGCCTGGTGCTGACGCCGTTCGTCGCGATGTGGACGCCCAATTTGCTGTTCGCCGCCGTCGGCCTGGTCGGCCTGTGGCGCATCCGCCGGCCGGGCAACTCGCCCCACGGCGGCGACTGGAGCGACGTCCTCGAGCCCATCCGGCGCGTGATCGGCGGGTCCCGGTCCGCGCTCGCGCCCCTGTGGCGCACGGTCCGGTGAGCACGCTCGACCGCTACGTGCTGCGCGAGTGGACCCGGGTGTTCCTGCTCGCCGCGCTGGGGTTCCCGTTTCTCGTCATGGTCATCGATCTGACCGACAAGCTCGATACCTACATGGGTCGCGGGATCTCGAAGGCGCAGGTCGCGTATTCGTACATTTTCTTCCTGCCCGAGACGATTTCGTTGGTGCTCCCGGTCGCGGTGCTCTTCGCCGTCGTGTTCACGGTGGGGACGCTGGGCCGGCACTCGGAGCTCGTGGCGGCGAAGGCATCGGGGATCTCGTTCCACCGCGTGGTGCGGCCGCTGCTCCTGGCGTCGTTCGCGGCGGTGGTCCTCGACCTGGGGCTCACGGAGCTGGCGCCGGGGGCGTCCGCCCGGCGCGCCGAGCTGCTGGGCGACAAGGCAGCCCGTCCGACGGGCTCGCGGTTCACCCCCTTCGTTTATCGCGCGGACAGCGGCTGGGTGTACTCGATCCGCTCGCTCGAGCTGCGCGCGAGCGGCGCCGAGATGCGGGACCCGATCATGGAGCGCGAGGGGACGGGCGAGGAGTACCCGACCATCGTCGTAGCCGCGCAGCGTGGGGTGTACGAGGCGCCGGCGCGCAAGTGGAACCTCACCAAAGGCGCGGTTCGCTACCTGCTTGGTCCCGACCGCGAGACCACCTTCAAGTTCGAGGGGCTGAGGATCGCGATGTTGCGCGAGACGCCGACCGCGCTGCTCGCCGAACCCAAGGCGCCGGACGAGATGCGCTACGCCGAGTTGGGACGCTACGTGGACGCGCTGTCCCGCTCGGGCTCCGACACGAAGAAGCTGCGGGTCGAGCAGGCGCTCAAGCTGGCGGTCCCGTTCGCGTGCATCATCATCGCGCTGTTCGGCGCGCCGCTCGCGGTCTCCACGCCGCGCAGCGGCATGGCGTGGGGCGTGGCCGTTTGCCTCGCGACGACGTTCGTGGATCTCCTCATGTTCCAGCTCTCGAAGGCCGTGGGTTCGGGTGGAGCGCTGCCGCCGGCGTTTGCGGCCTGGGTGCCGAATCTGGTGTTCGGCGCGGGGGGCGTGTGGCTGTGGCGGAAAGCCAGGACGTAGAGGAGGGTAGCAGACGGTCCTCTAGAACGTGTATCTCGTCCCCAGCTGGAACACCCACCGCGACCCGATCGAGTTGATCGACACGGCGTTCTTCACCGGAAGCGCGAGGGCGTAAATGCCGCGCCCGTTCGCGGCGTCGTAGCCGGTCTGCTGAATCAGGTTCTGCTCCTCGAAACCCGTGCCCGTCACGCGAATCAGGCCCCATCCCGAGTTCAGGAAGTTCAGCACGTTGAGCATGTCGGCCGTGATTTCCAGGACGTGCCCCGCCCGGGTGGGGATCGCCCAGCTCAGCCGGGCGTTGAGGATGTTCTGCCAGGCGTTCCGGCAGGTATTGCGAGGCTGCAGGTGCCCGCGGTTGCTGCTCAGGCAGGACTCGTTGTCGATGTAGGAGTTGAGAATGCCATACACCGAATCCTGCTGCGCGGGGGTGCCGAATCCCGCGGCAGCCGCGCCGTTCCCATCCATCGAGATGTCGGCTCGGTTTCGCGGCACGTACGCGAGGTCGTTGCCGCTCACGCCGTCGGCGTTCGCGTCACCGCTCACGACGTACGTGAAGGGCGTCCCCGACAAGCCGTTGTAGATGAGCGAGAAGCGCGTACCGAAGGGGGCATTCACCGTACCGCTGATCGATACCTTGTTGGGCCGGTCGAAGGCCGAGGTGCGCAAGTTCCGGTTCGCGATCGTCCCGTCGAGCGCGGCGAACTGGTAGTTGGAGCTCGTGATGTCGGACGTCATCGAAATCACGTCCAGCGAATGCGAGTACGTATACGCCGCGAGAAACTCGAGCCCGTCGCTGAACCGCTTCTGCAGCTGCAGGGCGAGCGACGTCGCCTGATCCTTGCTGACGTTCCGGTTCAGGACGATATCGTTCGCCTGATTCGTCCGGCGGGCAACAGTACTCCGGCCGGTGACGGCGTTGATGGTGCCGTACAGCGGACGCCCCGCCTCACCCGGCGACGCGCCCTGGATCCCCAGAACGTTGATGTCTTCGAGGTAATACTGGTTGATCGCCTTGGTGTAGACGAAGTCCACGGTCCCGAACAGATTCCACGGCAGCGAGCGATCCACGCCGAGGGCGACTTTCAGCGCTTGCGGGAACTTGAAGTTGTCGTCGTAGAAGACGATCGAGCTCGCCGCGGCAGTTGGGCCGAACTGGTTCGTTCCCCCGCACGTCGTCGGCTGATTGTTCGGGTCCACCGTAAACGTGGGGACCGTGTCAGACGCCGTAAAGTTATTCGACAGCGATGCCGCTCCGTCACAGAACACGGTCTGCTGTTCGAGCCCCGTATTTCCGAACGCATTCGACACCCACACGTAGGGCGGCCGGCCGCTGAAGACCCCGACGCCGCCCCGCACGATCGTTTCCTGCCGGCCATTGACGTCGTAGTTGAACCCCAGCCGTGGCGACCACAGGATGTTGCCGCTCGGGGTCGAGCTGGTGTGGACGGTGCCTCCCCCCAGCGAGGGGAACGCGATGGTGTCGAGCGCTGGATTCTCGGCCGGCGCCGGGAGCGAGGGCACGTCCATCCGTAGGCCCGCATTCACGGTCAGGTTCGGGAGGGGAGAGAAGCGATCTTCGCCGTAGAACCCGACCTGGGTCACGTTGAAGTCCGCCACCGGACCGTCCGGGCGCAGCGCCCCGGGAAGGGCGCGGGCGTACAGATTCGGCGTCCCAGCCGCGAGGGCAGCCGGCGTCGCGAAGTTCCAGACGCCCATCGACAGGGGAAAGAACACGTTCCGAAAGTGGATGAACTCGTTGTGCGTTCCCAGCGTGAAGAGATGCTTGCCTGACGGGAACGTCACGTTGTCGGTCAGATCCACCACCCGCTGGTCGAGCGAGTTTGCGTGCGAAAACCGCTCGGCGCCCGCGGCCACGTACGTCCCCGGAGAGTTGCCCCCGACCAGGATCAGCGGGCGGTCGGTCACCGGCGGCCGATTATCAGAGATCGTCGTACGCCCGACGATCAGCTCGTTGGCGATGCTGCTCCCGAACGTCGCGGTCCACTTGCCGCGCAACGTTCCCGTCTCGTCCTTCATGTAGTATCCGCTCGACGACAGCTCGTAGCCGTCGCGGGCGTTGGACAACGACGGGGGCTGCGTGAACCCCACCCGGTAGGTGTGAATCATCTTGTCCTGATTCACGTTCACGAGCGTGCCGGAAACCTCCAGATGGCTGTTGGTGCCGAGCTCGAGATCGAGCTTCCCGAACAGATTGGTCTCTGGATTGTTGATCTGCGGGGCGGCGAATGAGCCCGGATCGAACCCGTACTGGGTGGTGAGGATATGCTGCACCGAGTCGAACCGCTGCGGCGTGATCCCGACCCCCGTCGTGTCACCGTTGGGGCCGAGCTGGATGGTCGACGCGAACGGGCGGTTGTCGTGGCGGAAGTCGCCGGCGAAGAAGAAATGCAGCTTGTCGCGGATGATTGGCCCGCCGAGCGAGACGCCGTACTGTTGCTGCTGGTAATCGCTCACCGGGACCGAAACGCCGTTCGTGTCCGAGCCGACGAAGTTCTCATTCTGCATGTAGCCGAACAGCGATCCGTGAAACTGGTTCGTACCGGACTTGGTGACGGCGTTGATCAGGCCGCCCACGAAGCCGCCCTGCCGCACGTCGAAGGGCGCGGTGAGGACCTGATACTCCTTCACCGCCTCGATCGAGAGCGGGCGCGCGTTGACGCCGCCGCCCGGGACCTGATTGCTGGCGCCGAGCGCGAAGAGGTCGTTATTGACGGTGCCGTCGATCTGAATGTTGTTGAACCGGTCGTTCTGCCCGGTGAACGACGTGCCGCCGCCCGGGGTCTTCACGATCTGCGGCGCGGTGTTGACGAAATCGTTGAACGCGCGGTTCAAGGTCGGGAGCCGGCGCAACGCCGAATCCGAGATGAGGGTCTGCGCGCCGGTACGGGCGGTCGAGAGCAGTGGATTCGAGGACGTTACGGTGATTGCCGCCAGCTCGACGGCGGCGCGCTTGAGGCTCAGGCCGAGCTCGAAGCGCTGTCCCAGCTGGAGATTGAACGGCGTGGAGGTCTTGGGCTCGAATCCCAGCGCGCGCGCCGCCAGCGTGTAGGGGCCGCCGACGCTCACGTTCTCGAACGAGTAGCCCCCATCGGCGCGCGCGCGGGCGGAGTAGCTCTGTCCGGTGGATCCGTTGGTCAGGCTGAGCGTCGCGTCCGGAACCGGCCCGCCCGACTCGTCGGTGATATGACCGGCGACCGCGGCTGAGGAGACGCCCTGCGCCGCCACGGCGCGTGCCGGCGTGAGGAGCGCGACCGTAACGAGCAGGCCACAAAACCACACGAGGTGTTTCATCAGGTGGCTCTCCGGGCTTCCAGGGGGGATGTGATTAGGGCGCGTCAAACATGGCCCGCGTCGGAGAGGCCGTCAATCCGCGCGACCGTCACATTCGCGTCACGTGGACGGCGCGACGGCGCGTCCACCACGAGTAGACCGGCACACCGAGCAGGATCACGAGAAACGCGAACCCGGTCTCACGCGGGTGCGACCAGAGCGCATTGCCGAGGATGATGAAGCTCGCGAGCACGAACAACAGCGGCACCACGGGATAGCCGAGCACGCGGACGGGGCGCGGCAGATCGGGTCGCCGACGTCGCAGCACGAATACCGCGGCTGCCGCGAGGGCGTAAAACGGGAAGATCGCGACGACGAACTGGTCGGCGAGCTGCTCGAACGTGCGGATCAACACGAACCCGACGCCGAGGCACGCCGTCAGCACGATCGCCGCGGACGGCGTGTGGTAGCGCGGATGGACCTTTGCGATAGTCTTGAAGAACAGCCCGTCGTCGGCCATCGCGAAGAAGATCCGGGGGGCCGTGAGGATCGATCCGACGAGCGTCGAGAACGTCGCGAGCATCACGACGACGGACACCGCGCCGATGCCGATCCGGCCGAGCACCACTTGAGCCGCGTCGGCCGCGACGAGCGGCGACCGCGCCATCTGGTCGATCGGCAGGAGGTAGAGGTAGGCCGCGTTGACGAGCAAGTAGATCGCGACGATGCCGATGGTCCCGGCGATCAGCGCCCGCGGCAAGTAGCGCTCCGGGTCGCGCACCTCCCCGCCGACGAACGAGAGATCGCCCCACCCGTCGTACGCCCACAGGACCGAGACGAGCGCGAGACCGAACAACCCCGGTGTGACAGGCCCTGGGGCCGTGGCGAAATGGGACCAGTCGCCCGAGCCGGCGAGAAAGGCGAGGAGCACGAGCAGCAGCAGCGCCCCATACTTGGCGCCCGTCGTGACATTCAGGACGAGCGCGCTCCAGCGCACCCCGTAGTAGTTCAGCGCCGCGGTGGCCACGATCGCCGCCGCGGCCACGTAGTGTACCAGCCCCGCGTTCCGGGGCAGGGTCGGATCGAGGCCGAGCGACCGCAACAGGTACTCGGCAAACGGTGTGGCGATCGCGCCCAACGCCGACGCCCGGATGAGGACGAGCTCCGTCCACCCGAACAGGAACGCCGGCAGGCGGCCGAACCCCTCGCGGATGTACACGAACACGCCGCCGGAGCGGGGGAACAGGGCCGCCAGCTCGGCGTAGGTGAGCGCGCCGCATAGCGCGAGCACACCCCCCAGTACCCATACGCCGAGCATCGGGCCCGGTGCGGGCACGCGCTCGGCGATGACCGCGGGAGTTCGGAAAATTCCCCCACCGATCGTCGATCCGACCAGGACGGCCACCGCGCTCCAGAATCCGAGCCGGCGCGGCAGCCGGTCGCCCCAGCGGTCGGCCGCCGGTGCCGGAGCGGGCGGTGAGGGAGACCAGGACATGCGCGGCCAGAATATACAACTCGTCCGGCCGCTGGTTGGATTGCCGTCGCCCGCAGACTACGGGGATGCCGTCGGCGGCCTCGGCCGTTGCGGTGGTTGGCGTCGCCGCTGCGCGATGGACCGGGCGATCTCCGACAACCACGCGAAGGCGCTCCCGGCGCCGGGATTGAACTCCTTCGCCGCGTGCCAGGCGCGCTCGAGCGCCTCTTCGACTACCTTCTCGGCCGCAGCCGCGTCCACCAGCAAGGCGTACACCTGCGCATACAGCGACAACCGGTGCCGCTCGCACAGCTCTTCGTGTGCTTCGCGGTCACCGACAGCCATGCGTTCGACGAGTCGCACATCTGCTGCCAGCGGCAGACTCATGGTGGGCCTCGGCTTCGGGAAATGAGGTCCCGCACGTAGGGCACTGATGCGCAGTTTGCGCAGTTTATGTGTACGCCAACACGGCGACGCCGTCAAGTGACGTAAGACACGCCGCTCCCGGTCGAATACATTTCTCCACCCCATGACGCAACGCTTGACGCGGCTCGCCTGGACCGCGGCGACATTCACGTATCTGCTCATCATCCTCGGCGCCATTGTCCGGATCACCGGGTCCGGGATGGGGTGCGGGGAGCATTGGCCCCTCTGCAACGGCCGCCTCCTACCACCCCTCGATGTCCCGACGATGATCGAGTACGGGCACAGACTCGCCGCGGCGGCCGTGAGCGTGCTCGTAGCCGGGCTCGCGGGACTGGCGTGGTGGCTGCGACGGGGAGCGAGGAGCGAGGAGCGAGACCGTCCCGACAGGACATCGTATACCGCGCTGGGCCTGCTCATGCTGCAGATCCTGCTGGGCGCCGTGACGGTGAAGTTGCAGCTGCCCCCGTGGACGGTGATCCTGCACCTCGGCACCGCGATGCTCCTGCTCGCGACGTTGCTCGTCACCGCGCGTGGACATCCGAGAACCCCGCCCTCGCGGGCGGAGCTAGCTGCCCTGACGCTCGGGTTCGGGACGGTGTTGCTCGGCGCCCTCACGGCCAACCTGGGCGCGGCCAGCGCGTGCCTCGGATTTCCGCTGTGCAACGGCGCGCTGTTTCCGTCCGGGAACTACCTCCAGTACGTCCACTGGGTCCACCGCCTGTTCGCCTACACGCTGTTCGCCTATGTGGTGTGGTGGGCCGTGCGCTCGAAGCGGCGTGGTGTGTGGTACGTGGTTGCGCTCGTGACCGTGCAGGTCGCGGTGGCCGCGACGATGGTGGTGCTGGCGCTTCCACAACCCCTGCAAGCGGCGCACGTCGCCGTCGGTGCGGCGGTATGGACGGCGCTGGTGCTGGCAGTGTTCTGAACTGTCCGACCGTCCGACCGTCAGACCAGCAGCAACTCGTCTTGTGGGGCGCGGGGATTCACTTCTGGTCCCGTCGTGTCGATGTACACATTGATCTCGCTGCGAATTCCGAAGCGCCCGGGCAGGTAGACGCCCGGCTCGATCGAGAAGCCGACACCGGGGACGAGGGCGCGCGCGTCCTCGGTCTCGAAGTTATCGATGTGCGGCCCCGAGCCGTGGAGATCGCGGTCGATCGAATGGCCGGTCCGATGCACGAAGTACTCGGCCAGGCCGGCGTCGCGGATCACGGAGCGGGCGGCATCGTCTACCTGCGCTCCAGTGGGCGGGCCCTGGTGCCATCGCTCCCGCAGGAAGCGCACGGCGGCGTCCCGTGCGCCCTTCACCGCTTGCCACGCACGGCGCACGTCCGCATCGGGCGAACGGCCCGCGAATCCCATCCATGTCTGGTCGGCGAACACGGAACCACGCCCCGGTCCTCCCCACAGATCGAGCAACATGACGTCGCCAGGCGCGAGGCGCCGATCCGATCCCTCGTGCGGCTCGTAGTGGGGGATCGCCGTGGTCGGACCGAACGCCACGATCGGCCCCTCGTTGGTCCAGAGGCCGGCGCGCTCGATCGCCTGCAGCACCCGCTCCTTGACGCGTGTCTCGCGCACCTCGGCACCGCGCGCCATCTCAGCTCCCGTCCAGGCGAGCGTGTCATGCGCGATCGCGGCCAGGGAAGCGGCTGCGGTGCGATGGCCCGCGAGCTCCGCAGCGGACCAGCGCGCCGCGAAGCGCGAGACCAGCGGCGCCGACGAGACGAGCCTCGCTCCAAATGCCTCGAGCAGTTCCACCACGCCGTGCGGCAGGCGGTCAAGGTAGGGGACCTGGTCGCGCGGTGAGATCTCGGCCGCGAGCGTTCGGCCCGAGACGAGCGCCTTGAGATGGTCATGCAGCTCGCGCCACGCGCCGTATGGGCGCACCTCACCGGGAAAATCCGCCAGCGCTTGTAATTCGATGCGATGCGCCACTGCGACGGGCCTGCCGGAGCGCGGCAACAGCACGAACAACCGCCGCGTTCCCATGCCCGTGTCGCCGAGAATCCGCCCGGCGATCGGGTTGATCTTGCGGAAGTCGTAGAGCAGCCAGCCGTCGGCACCGAGCGCGGTGAGCGCCTCGGCGAGCGCGGCCAGGTCGACGCCTTCGAGCATCACTGGTGCCTGGCGTCGGGCGGGCTAGCCCGCCATTCGCACACCTGACCGCCGGTCGCGCGGCAGGAGACATGGAGCATGGCGCCCTCGAAGCCGACCAGCAGGCGGAGCAGCTCGGTAAACGCCGTGCCGTACATGGCGCAGGCCGCACCGTCGGGCGTCGCCTGCACGGCGAGCAGATCGTCCACGCGCGCGACCGGGACGTGACTCTCCCGCCGCAGTTCTCCCCCGAACACGCGACGCGCGGCGCCTCGAGCGGCGGCGTAGCCGAAGGCCCGGGGGCCCGTGCGGGCCGCCAGCCGCGTGAGCGCGAACATCCGTCGCACCGCGCGGCGCGCCGCGCGCCGGCCGGCGTCCGCGAATACCAAGTCGGCATCGGGGCGGCGGCCCACCAGCCGCAGCAGCGCCTCGACGTGGCCCCGATCGGCGGCGGCGCCCCGCCGCACCATGGTTTCGTACTCGCGGAGCTGCATCGCGACGGTCGCCGAGAGACCGAGTCGCTTGGAGAGCAGCTCCTCGGCGAATTCCGACAGTCCGTCCTCGACCGGCGTGTCGAGGTTCCGCACGGCCTCCAGGACCGCGAGCGGGACGATGCTGTGCACCACGGGGGGCGAAACCTAGCGGCCGCCACCCCATTGCGGAACCCGGGCGCGCAGGGAGAGGTTATGTGACCCCATGAGCGCGCCGATCCCCCCCACCCCTCCGTCCCCGCCCCCCCCTCCCCCGGCCCCGTCGCCCGCATCCAGCGCAGCCCCGGACGCCGAGAAGCGGGCGAGCTTCGAGCGCGAAGCCCTGGTGCACCTGGATAGCCTGTACCGCGTGGCGTTGCGCCTCACAGGCAATCCAGCGGAGGCCGACGATCTCGTTCAGGAGACCATGCTCAAGGCGTACCGCGCCTGGCACCAGTTCGAGAAAGGGACGAACGCCAAGGGGTGGCTGCTCACGATCCTGCGGCACGCATTCATTAATGAGTACCGGAGGCGCACGCGCCACCCAGAGAGCGTCGACATCGACGCGATCGAGCCGTTCTCCGTGTTCGAGGAGCTGCAGGACGACGACCCGCAGGGAACCTTCTTCGATCGCATCGTGGACGACGAGGTGCTCCGGGCCATCGATGCCCTCCCGGAACAATTCCGGGAGACCGTGGTGTTGAGCGACGTGGAGGGAATGTCGTACGAGGAGATCGCCCGCATTCTGGAGGTGCCGGTGGGAACCGTGAAGTCTCGCCTGTTCCGCGCCCGGCGCCTGCTGCAGCAGCAACTGTACGAGTACGCGGTTGGCATGGGGTACATCAAGGGGTCAGCCAAGTGAATTGCCGGGAGTGCAAGGAGCACCTCTACGAATACCTCGACCGCGAGCTGACGCCCGCTGTAGAGCAGGAGATCAAGCAGCACATTGTCGACTGCCCTCCCTGCGGTGAGCATTTCGATTTCGAAAGACTGTTCCTCGACTTCTTGCGAGCCCGCTGCCGGGCTAAAGGTGCTCCCCCCGAACTGAAACGCCGCATCTTGGACGAGCTACTCGACGAGTGACGTGGCTCACCCGCGGGGGCGTCATCGCCGCCGGCGCGGTGGGCGTTGGCGTCACATGGGGCCTCGGGTGGCCTGGGCTGATCGTACTCGCCGCCTTTCTTCTCTCCGGTAGTCTCCTCACACAGTTCGCCGAGCATCGCGCCCCGAGCCGCACCGGGCGGCAGGTCCTCGCCAACGGAGGTGTCGCTCTGGTCGCAGCGGTTGCGGGCGCGTGGCCCGCGGCCGCCGGCGCCATCGCGGCAGCCGCCGCCGATACGTGGGCCACCGAAATCGGAGCCTTCTCGCCGTTCCCGCCGCGCCTCATCACATCCTGGCGACGAGTGGCGCGAGGCACGTCGGGGGGTATCACGGCTCTGGGGACGCTGGGGGCTGCGGCGGGAGCCGTGACGATCGCATGGCTCACCCAGGCGCTGGCGCCCAAGGGAATGGCGCCGTTGTTTCCGATCGTAGCCAGCGCCGGCATCATCGGCATGCTCGCCGACTCGCTGCTCGGCGCCACACTCCAGGGGAAGTTCGAGTGTCCCGCGTGCGATGCGCGGTTTGAGCGCGGGAACACGATTTGCCATGAGCCGGTCCTGCTCACGAGGGGTCTGGGATGGCTGGACAACGACGGCGTGAACTTCGCGGCGACGCTCGTCGGCGCGGCTGTGGGCCTGGTGGGCTCGCGCCTGTCGCGCCCCTAGGCGGGAACGTACGGTGACGACTCGTTGGGACGCGGTCGTGGTCGGTGCAGGTCCGGCGGGCGCCGCGACCGCACTGCTGCTGGCACGCGCCGGCGCGTCGGTCCTGGTGCTCGATCGCGCGCGGTTTCCCCGCGACAAGGCATGTTCGGAGTACCTGAGCCCGGGCGCAACGCCGGTCCTGGAGCGCCTCGGCGGAGGTATCCTGGATGCGATCGAGCGCGCGGCTCACGCCAAGCTGTCCGGCATGAAAGTCGTCGCCCCCGGCGGGGCCGCCATGTGCGGACACTTCGTGGGGGGTGGGGAGGAAGCTCGCCCCTACAGCTTTGCCCTGCCCCGCACGTCGTTCGACACGATCCTCGTTGCCGCCGCAGCGCGCGCCGGGGCCGAGGTTCGCCAAGCGGCGTCGGTAGAGGACCTGGTGTGGCGCGGTCGCGCTGTGGCAGGCGTCGTGGCGCGGTCAGGAAATGGGAAACGCGCGATGTGTCTCGCCCGGGTGGTGGTGGGCGCGGACGGCCTCCGCTCGGTCGTCGCGCGCCGGCTCGGGCTCGTCCGTTCTGCGTCGCCGCGCCGGATCGCATTCACCGCGCACGTGAGCGACGTCGCCGGGGTCGACGGCGTTGGCGAGCTGCACGTCGGCGAGCATGGCTACGTGGGCATGGGGCCCGTGGGGGGGGGAGTCACTACCGTCGCTTTGGTCGTGCCGCTGTCCGCGGTCCGCGAGGGCCGTCGCGATTATCGTGCGGGCTTCTTCGATGAGCTAGCGCGGTTTCCCGGGCTCGCGGGACGGTTCGACCCGCGATTCCTGGTGCGCGAGGTGCTCGTCACCGGCCCCTTCGCGCAATGGTCCCGCACCCCGGTCGCGCGGGGCGGAGGCGCGCTGCTCGTGGGCGATGCGGCCGACTTCTTCGATCCGTTTACGGGCCAGGGGATCTACAGCGCGCTCCGGGGCGCGGAGCTGGCAGCCGAGATCCTGCTGCCCGCCTTCGCGGGTGGGGTCGGCGGCGGCATCGACCCCGGGCGCAAGCCCGGGGTTCTCCAGGGGAGCGAGCCCGTCCCGTATGCCGCCCTCGCCCCATACCGGCGCGCCCGGCGCCGCGAATTCGCCGGCAAGTGGCTGCTCGAGCGTCTGATCGGCGTTGGGGTGGGTTCGCCGGCGCTGACCAACCGCGTCGTGAGCCGCCTGGCGAGGCGGCCGGACCTCGCGGATCTTCTGGTGAGCGCGACGGGCAACGTCGTTTCAGCGCGTCGCGTGCTCGCTCCCACGGTACTGGCCCAGTTGGTGTGGTGAGGACATGCCCGGCGTCGATCCTGCGCAGTTTCGCCAGCTGCTCGGCCGCTTTGCGACCGGGGTCACGGTTCTCACCACGCGTGACCAGGCCGGTCGCCCGGTCGGGATGACCGCGAGCTCGGTGGCCTCGGTGTCGCTCAACCCGCCGCTGGTCCTAGTGTCCGTGGACCAGAAGAACGACATGTATCCCGCGCTCCAGGCGGCCCAGCGCTTCGTGTTGAACGTGCTCGCGGCCGATCAGGAAGCGCTGTCGCGACGGTTCGCCGAAGAGCATCCCAATCGGTTCGATGGCGTCGGCTACCAACAGAGCAAGCACGGCATCCCGGTGCTCGACGGCGTGCTCGCCAGCATCGAGTGCGAAAAACAGGCCGAGGTCCCAGGCGGGGATCACTCGGTGTTCTTCGGCATCGTCACGGGTGGCAGCGTTTCCGACCGCCGGCCCTTGCTCTACTATCGGGGCGGCTACGCGGGCCTCACCGGCGGATGATCGGCACCGAGCTGCTGGACGATCCGCACGCGGATCCGGTCGCGGTCGGGGAACAGCTCCGCGACATCGCGCGCCTGAACGCGTTGTTCGGCGGGACGCGGGCGGTCGTGCGGGAGCTGGAGTCATTCTTCGCGCAGGGGACGAGGGACGGGGGACCAGGGACGAGTACGACCTGGACATTGCTCGACGTCGGGACCGGACTCGGTGACATCCCGCGCGCGGCGGCTGCCGTCGCTCGGAAGTACGGTATCGCCCTCCGCTTGTTGGGCATCGAGGTGAACCGCACGGCCGCGAGGCTGGCGCGAGGGTCGCTCAGCATGATCCTCGCGGACGGTGGCGCGCTGCCACTCGCGCCCCGCTCGGTCGATGTGATTGTCGCCAGTCAGGTCCTGCACCACTTGCCGCGCCGAGCGGCGGTACGCTGGATCGGCAATCTGGATTGTCTCGCCCGGCGTGCGGTGGTGCTCGCCGACTTGCGTCGCTCCCGCGTGGCGATGGCCGGCGTGTGGGCGGCGTCGCTCGGGCTCGCGATGAGCGGACGGACACGCCGCGACGCGGTGGTCTCGCTGCGGCGCGGATATACCCGGGACGAGTTCGAGGGGATGCTGCGGGAGGCGGGGATACGAGCGGCAGCGCGATACAGGCCCGGCTTTCGGGTCGTCGCATCCTGGTCACCAGAGCACAGTGTCGAGTCAAGCTGAGTGCGAACCGTTGACCAGGTCCTGATCCGCGCGGCTATCGATCGCATTTTCGAGGCGGCAGTCGACATCGAGCGCTGGCCTGCGATTCTGCCGCACTATCGGTGGGTCCGCGTGCTCGAGCGCAGGAACAACGGCGCGCTCGTGGAGATGGCCGCCTGGCGCCCTTTCGGCCCGGTTCGATATCCCACGTGGTGGGTGTCGGAAATGACGGTCGATGCGGACGCCCGGGAGATTCGGTATCGCCACGTGCGGGGTATCACGCGGGGCATGGCGGTCGCGTGGCGGTTCCATCCGAGTGCGGGAACAACGCCCGGCGGCGGCGTGGTTGTCACCATCGTGCACGAGTGGCGTGGCCCCGCGTGGCCCTTGCTCGGTGGCCTGGCCGCGCGCCTCGTCATCGGTCCGGTGTTCGTGCACGGCATCGCGTCCCGTACGCTGGCGGGGATCAAAAAGGAAGCGGAGAAGCAGGCGGGTCAGCCGACAGGAGGAACATGCAGAACGGGTCGCGACGAGTAGTGATCACGGGGGTGGGGGCGGTCACGCCAATCGGCACGGGCGCCGACGGCTTGTGGTCCGGCCTCACCGCGCGACGCTCCGCGGTCCGGGAGATCACCCGGTTCGATCCCACTCGGTTCCGGAGTCGGATCGCCGCCGAGATCCCTGACTTTCGCCCGCAGGACCACCTCGACGCGAAGCGCGCCAAACGGCTCGATCGCTTCTCGCAACTGGCTGTGACGAGCGCGCGGCTCGCGGTGGCGGACGCGCGAGTCGATCCGGCGACGGAGGACCGGGACCGGGTGGGTGCGATGATGGGCTCGGCGCTCGGCGGCGTGGCGTTCGCCGAGTCGCAGGTCGAGCGGTTCCGCGCGGAAGGCCCCCGCGGCCTCGACCCTGCCCTGGCCCTGGCCGTTTTCCCGGGCGCGGCGAGCTGCAACATCGCGATCGAATTCGGGTTCACCGGGCCCAATTCGACCAACGCGATGAGCTGCGCCTCCGGGACGATCGCGGTGGGGGAAGCGCTGCACGCGATTCGTGACGGACGCGCCGACGTAATGCTCGCGGGCGGCTCCGAGGCGCCGCTCGCGCCGATGACGTACGCCGCGTTCAGCGTGATCCGGGCGATGAGTACCCGCAACGACGACCCGGCGCACGCCTCGCGCCCGTTCGACGAGGATCGCGACGGGTTCGTCATGGGCGAGGGGGCCGCCGTGCTGGTGCTCGAGGAGCGGCAGCGCGCCCTCGCGCGGGGCGCGCGGATCTACGCCGAGCTCGTCGGCTACGGCTTCACGAACGACGCCTACCACATGACGGCGCCGCGCCCGGACGGCCGCCAGGCGGCGCGTGCGATGCAATTGGCGCTCGGTGACGCGCACTCCGACCCGGGTGACGTGGGGTACATCAACGCGCACGGCTCGTCTACGCCGCTCAACGACACGACCGAGACGCTGGCGATCAAGCAGGTATTCGGCGACCACGCGTACCGGCTGAGCGTCAGCGGCACCAAGGGCTACTACGGCCACGCGCTCGGCGCGAGCGGCGCGATCGAGGCGGCGATCTGCGCTTTGGCCATGGAGCGGCGCTGGCTCCCCCCCACGGTCAATCTCGAGCGGCCCGACCCCGCTTGCGATCTCGACTGCCTCCGCGGCGAGGGGCGCGCGGCCGCGCCGGACGTGGTGCTCACCAACTCGTTCGGCTTCGGCGGCATCAACGCCACCGTAGTGCTGCTCCGTCATGGCGTTTCGTAACGCCCGTTAGAGCAGCTCGGCGATCGTTGGAGCGAAGTACGTGAGAATGATGTCCGCACCCGCCCGGCGGATGGCGTAGAGGGTCTCCCACATGGCGCGCGCTTCGTCGAGCATGCCGCGCGCGGCCGCCGCCTTGATCATCGCATACTCCCCACTCACCTGGTACGCCGCGAGCGGAGAGCCGAACTCCTGCTTCGCTCGACGGATCAGGTCAAGGCAGGGCAGCGCAGGCTTCACCATCACGATGTCCGCGCCCTCGTCCAGGTCCAGACGGATCTCCTTCATCGCTTCGTCGCCGTTGGTGCCCTGCATCTGGTACGACTGGCGGTCGCCGAACTGGGGATCAGAGCCCGCCGCTTCCCGGAACGGCCCGTAAAACGCCGATGCCATTTTCGCGGCATAGGACATGATCGGCACGCGCGCGAACCCGGCGGCGTCGAGCGCTTTGCGGATCCCGGCGACGCGGCCGTCCATCATGTCGCTCGGCGCCACGACGTCGATGCCGGCCCGCGCCTGGGTCACGGCGACCTTCCCGAGCAGATACACCGACGCGTCGTTGTCGACGTCGCCGTCCTGGACGACCCCGCAATGCCCGTGATCCGTGTATTCGCACAGGCAGACGTCGCCGATGACGAGCAGGTCGGGCGTGGCGCGCTTCACGGCCCGCGCCGCCTGCTGGACGATCCCGTGCTCGTCGTGCGCTTCCGACCCGGTCGCGTCCTTGGCCGCAGGCAGGCCGAACAGAATGATTCCGCCGAGTCCCAACCGGCGCGCGCGCTCGGCGTCCTTCACCAGCTCGTCAACGGACGTCCGGTACACGCCGGGAAGCGCGCTCACCTCCTGCCGCACTCCCTCGCCGTGACATGCGAACAGGGGCCACACGAGCTGCGACGGGGCGAGATGGGTCTCCTGCACCAGGCGGCGCAAGGCGGGTGTGCGGCGCAGCCGGCGCATGCGGCGGATCGGGAACTGTGCCGAGCTCATGGGCGGAGCAATCTCGACGCCCCCTGCGCCCGGAGCAAGTCCGCGACCCGCGCGCCCGCTGCCGCCGGGTCTCCCGGATCAATCTCCGCCGATGCCGTGATTTGGATCGACCCGTCGTGCGACGTAACGCGGCCGAACAGGCGACCCGTCTCCCGTCCCGCGTCCCCTGTCCCGCAGTAGGCGGCTACCGGCGCCTGACACCCGCTCTCGAGCGCCGCGAGCAGGCCGCGCTCGGCGGCGATCTGCAGCTCGCTCACCGGATCCTTGAGCGGAGCGAGCGCGCTCCTCGCGCTGCGGTCGTCGGCGCGTACTTCCAAGCCGAGCGCCCCCTGACCCGGCGCGGGCATCACCTCGAATGGATCGATTCGCGCCGCGATGTCACCCGCCAGCTCGAGGCGCTCGAGCCCGGCCTCGGCGAGGAGAGCCGCCGCGAGGCCGTCCCGCCCCTCTCTGACCTTCTGTACACGCGTGGGCACGTTGCCGCGCAGCGGCACGACGGCCAGGTCGGGCCGCAGGTGAAGTACCTGTGCCACGCGCCGCAGGCTGGACGTGCCGACCTTGGCGCCCGCCGGCAAGGCCGCCAGCGAGGCGATTCTATCCCGCGTGATGAGCACCTCCCCCGCATTCGCCCGCTTCGGAACGGCCGCCAGCGCGAGGCCCGGCGGGAGGGTCGTGGGGAGGTCCTTGAGGGAGTGCACGGCCACGTCGATGCGGCCGTCGAGCAACGCCTCCTCGATCTCCTTCGTGAAGAACCCCTTCCCCTCGAGCTCATGGAGCGGCCGATCGACTTCGGCGTCGCCGCGCGTCTCGATGATCCTCAGCTCCACGGCGACCCCGGCCCGTTGGAGCGCCGCCCGTACCCACTCGGCCTGCCACAACGCGAGCTTGCTTCCCCGCGTCCCGACCTTCAGCCCGCCCTTCAAACTTCCTTCTTCCCCCTTCCCTCTTCCCCGAAATGCCTCAGGAGGGCTTGGATCAACCCCTCGATCGTGTATTGCTTCGCCTCGACAGTGACGTCGATCCCCAGGGCGCGCGCCGCTTCGGCAGTGACGGGACCGATCACCGCCGCCGCGAACCGACCCGAGGTCGCGGCTTCGCGGCCCACCAGATCGACGAACCCGGCCACGGTCGAGGAGGCGGTGAAGGTGACGGCGTCGATTTTCCCCGCGAGCAGCGTGGCCGCCAGCTCCCTGCCATCGCCCGTCTCGCGAACCGTCTCATAGACCGGAATGACGTCGACCTTCGCCCCGCGCGCCTCGAGTCCCCGGGGCAGCGCATCCCGGGCATCGCGCGCTCGGGGGACGAGGATGCGTTTTCCGCGGACGTCGCCCCGCGCCGCGAGCGCCAGCACGACCGCCTCGGCCACGTAGCGATCCGGCACGAGGTCCGGCGCGACCCCGCGCCGCGCGAGGGCCCTCGCCGTGGCGGGCCCGATCGCCGCGACCGCCGCGGGGCCCAAGTCGCGCGGCGCGAGTCCCCATCCGGCGAGCGCGTCGCACACGACCTGCACGGTGTTCTGGCTGGTGAAAACAATCCAGTCGTACGGTGGCTCGCGGGTCACCGCGGCGCGCAGCGGTGCGAGATCCGCGAGCGGCACGATGCGGATCGTGGGTGCGGGGACGATCTCCGCGCCCAGCGCTTCCAGCGCGCGCGCCAACTCGTTCGCCTGCGCGCGGGCCCGCGTGACCACGATGCGCCGTCCGGCAAGGGGGCGCGGGCGGGGGCGGCGCCGGGAGCGGGGCGGATACGTTGGCGAGCCCGGCGGCTGTGACGGGGGTGACATAGATTGGTGCAATCTATCATGCTCCGCTCCCTGCGCTCCGCGTTTGCCCGCTTCGCCGTGCGACGGGCAGCCGCCTGTCAGCGCGCGGCCCCGAAACGCGCCGACCTGTGGTTGCAGCTTGGCTGCGCTCTCACGCCGACGTTTGCGGAATCGTACACGGCGCTGGTGCGGCTGCGGCGCGCGATCGAGGACCGCTGGGGCGCGCTCGCCGCCGCACAAGAGGCGGCGCAACGCTTCCCGGAGAA
Source organism: Gemmatimonadota bacterium (assembly GCA_003222035.1). Lineage (GTDB taxonomy): Bacteria > Gemmatimonadota > Gemmatimonadetes > Gemmatimonadales > GWC2-71-9 > AG41. The sequence continues at coordinate 34,150 of QHUS01000056.1, forward strand.
TCCGGATGCCTGGTTGCTCCTGGGTGAGGCGTGTCAGATGGTGTTCCGTCAGCAGGACGCGCTGGCGGCATTCGAACAGGTGCTCACGCTCGAGGAGCGGCCCGATGCCGCGCTCGCCGCGGGAGACCTGTATCGCCGCGCGGGCCGCCACGCCGACGCGGCGGCGCGGTTCGCGCGGGCGTACGCCGCGGGCGGAGGCGCCGAGGCGCTGTGGCTCAACGCGCAGTCGCTGTTCCAGGCGGGCGACGTGAGCGCCGCCGATCAGGCGCTGCACCTCTGGGCCACCCAGGTCCCCGATGGACTGGCGCGGCTCTCGGCGGCGCGCGCGGAGCTGTTTCCCGAAAAGAAGAGCGGCTAGAGATTCCTGCTGCGCCGGCCCAGCGACACCGCGTAGCCGAGGAGGATCACGGCCGTGACGATGTACGCCGCCACCATGTAGCCGGCGTTCTGCGGTACGTCAGCCATGTTGGGCGGCTGCCGTCTCGCGCGCGTCGCGCGCGAGCGACACGGCATAGCGCTGTGTCACGAATCCGACGTATAGCAGGGTGAACGCCAACAGGGAAAAGAGCCACGTCACGAGCATGCTGTCCGGCAACGAGGGGCCGCTCGGCTTCAGGATGATGGGCTGCGGGTGCAGGGTGCGGAACAGATAGACGCTCAAGTGGATGAACGGCACGAGGCACATGCCGCAGATGCCCAGCACTGCGGCGTAGCGGGCGCGTAACCCCGGATCCCGGACAGCGCCCCGCACGAGCAGGTATCCCAGATACAGAAAGAACAGGAACAGGGTAGACGTCAGCCGGGCATCCCAGGTCCACCACGTTCCCCAGATCGGCTTTCCCCAGATCGGCCCTGTGGTGAGCACGATCGTGGCGAACACGGTACCCACCTCCGCCGAGGCCTCGGCGAACCGGTCCAGGCGCGGGTCCCCCAGGAACAGGAAAAAGATCCCCGCCAAGCCCACGAGGATCATCGCCGCTTCCGTCCAGATCGCGGCTGGAACGTGCAGATAGAAGATCTTTTGGGCCGGACCTTGCAGCCGCTCGATGGGCGTGAACGCCAGCGCCCGGACGTACACGCCGGCGAGGAGTACCAGCGCGACGAGCGTGATCCAGCGACCCCTGCGCACCAGGCTCATTCGTCCACCGTGAAACGGAACAGGAAGCTCGCCAGCGAGACGAACACGATGTCGTAAGCGGCGAGCAACTTAAGGTACCCCACGGACTCGCTCAAGGGTCGTCCCGCGAGCAGCCGCGCGGTGACCTGGACGGCGCCGATGAGGGGAGGCAGGAGGAATGGCAGCAGGATTACCAGGAGAAGCAGCTCCGCGAAGCGGGTGCGGATCACGAGCGCGCTGAAGAGCGTGCCCACCGCGACGAACCCCAGCGTTGCGAGCGCGATGACCCCGACGAGGGGAAGTAGCACGCGACTCACGGAGACGTTGAAGAACAGGACGAACAATGGGAGGCCGACCGCTTCGACCACTGCGACGAACGCCAGATTCGCGATCAGCTTGCCCCAGTACAGGCTGGTGCGGCTGAGCGGCGACACCAGCAGCCCCTCGAGCGCCTGGTTTTCGAGCTCGAGCTGGAACGCGCGATTCAGCGTGAGCATCGCGGCGAAGGTGAACGTCACCCACAGGACGGTCGGCGCGAGATCGAGGGTGGGAACCGCCGTCGGATCGCGGCCGAAGTTGAACAGCGTGAGGACGAGTGCCGTGAACACGACCGCCGAGACGAGCGCCGTCCGCGTGCGGAGCTCGAGCACCAGATCCTTGCGGGCGACGGCCCAGGCCTGGCGGAGCAGCTCAGCCATCGCTCATCGCCCGTCGATAGGCGTCGGCGACCTGCGCCGCATCGCGTCCACCGCGCGGCGCGAAATGGACGATGCGGCCGCGCCGCTGGAAGGCCACGTGCGTCGCGAGCTCGACCCCTTCGTCCACGTTATGGGTGGCGAGCACGAGCGTTCGTCCCGCGCCGCGCAACTCGCCGAGCAGGACCCGCAGCTCGGCCGCGGCAGCGAGGTCCAGCCCCGTGAACGGCTCGTCGAGCAACAGCACGCGCGGGTCGTGGATCAACGCGCGCGCGATCGCGGCGCGCTGCGCGAGGCCGCGGGAGAGCGACCACACCGGCCGCTCCACGCGATCGGTCAGTCCCAGGCGCTCGGCCACCCCTGCCGCGCGCGCCTCCCGCGCCGCGGCGGGCACGCCGTACAGCGAAGCCCAGAACAACAGGTTCTCGCGCACCGTGAGGTGATCGTACAGATGGGATTCATGACCGATCCACCCGATCGCCCGGCGCCCGCCGTCCACGCGGACCGTGCCCCGCTGCGGCCGGATCAAGCCCGCGAGAACCTTGACGAGTGTCGTCTTGCCGGCGCCGTTCGGTCCGAAGATGGCAAGCGTCTGTCCCGGCGCGAGCATGAAGGACACGTTGTCGAGGGCCACTACCGGCCCGTAAACGTGTCGCAGTCCTTCAATCGAGAGCATCGATGCGCGCGGCGAGATCATCCATGTCGAATGGCTTGACGAGGTACCCCGAATGCCCCAGGTCGAGCACGTTGATCAGAGGCTCCATGCTGACATATGACGTCGTGACGATGACGGGGAGGGTGGGCCGGGACGCGCGGATCTCCTGCAGCAACGTGATGCCGTCGGTGTCGGGGAGACGCAGATCGAGGACCAGCACTTCGGGGTGGAACTCATCCATCTGGCGGCGGGCTTCGCTCCCGCTGGCGGCGAACGCCACGTCGTAGCGGTTGGCGAAGAATCGCTTGTACGTGCGCCGCAAGGTCGGCTCGTCTTCTACGAACAGCACCTTGCGACGCGGAGGAGAGGGGGACGCCATAGGTGGGTCAATATATGCGGCCCCCCTCGTCGTGGCTTCTACCGGCGGCTCAACTCGGGCTGCTCTCCAACTCGAACAAATCGTCGAGCTTCGTCAGAACCAGTAGGAACCGCAGCTCCTCGTTGGCACCACGCAGGCACACCGTGAGCCGGCGTTCCGCGGCCTTGCGCTGGACCAGCATCAGGGCGCCCAAGCCCGCGCTATCGATCTGGCGCGTGCCGGCGAGATCGATGATCAGCCGCCCGGTCCCCTCCGGCAGCTGCTCCAGCAGCTCGGTAGCCGCGCGGCGGAACGCGGTGCGCGAATCGAGCCCCAGCTCCTCGGGAGCGGCCAGAACCCGCTCAGTGGTACGCGCAGAACCCGTCACCAGCTCCTCCACAGTCGGCTCCAGTAGTTCACCGGCCTGAGGGGTATGCGACTCCAATGCCAACCAGCTAACCTGCGAGCCGTCAATCGCTTGTCAAAGGGGGGTGAGACGTCTCACCCTCGGCGCTGCCGCAGTCCGAAGGCTCCCGGGGCAGTTTGCAAGGGCCGCTTGACCCCGGTCCATGGGGGGGACATACCTTAGCCGTACGACCGCAATCCCGAGCTTGGCGAGGAGGCACGTCCCATGGCACGCGCAGCGAAACCGACAGAGTTAACCGAGGTCAGCGAAGCGCAAATCGCAGTGCACTGGAAGGAGGAAGAGTATTACCAGCCTTCCGAGCAATTCAAGGCACAAGCGATCATGCGAGACGCGCGCGTCTTCGAGCGGTTCAGCCTCGACAAGTTCCCGGACTGCTTCAAAGCGTATGCCGACATGTTGACGTGGTTCGAGCCCTATCGCACCGTCCTCGATACCAGCAACGCGCCGTTCTGGAAGTGGTTCGTGGGCGGCAAGATCAACGCGTCGTACAATTGCATCGACCGTCACCTGAAGCAATACGGCAACAAGGCGGCCTTCATCTTCGTGCCCGAGCCGGAAGCCGAGCGGGACATATCGATCACCTATCAGGAGCTGCACGACCGGGTCAATGAAACCGCGGCTCTGCTCCGCAGCCTGGGCCTCAAGGCCGGTGACCGGGTCACCTTGCACATGCCGATGGTCCCGGAGCTGCCGATCACCATGCTGGCGTGCGCGCGGCTGGGGGTCATCCACTCGCAGGTCTTCGGCGGCTTCAGCGGTCAGGCGTGTGGGTCCCGAATACAGGATTCCGGGAGCCGCGTCCTGATCACGATGGACAGCTACTGGCGGAACGGGACGCTCGTCGATCACAAGGCGAACGCGGATATTGCGGTCCGCACGGCGGAGGAACTGGGGCAGCACGTCGACAAGGTCCTAGTGTGGCAGCGGTATCCCGGAAAGTATTCCGCCAAGACGCCCATGGTCCCGAGCCGCGATTCCTTCGTGAACGACCTCCTCAAGGAGCACAAGGGAAAGCAAGTCGAGCCCGTCGCCTTGCCTTCGGAAGGACCCCTGTTCCTGATGTACTCGAGCGGGACCACGGGCAAGCCCAAGGGCGTGCAACACGGCATCGCCGGGTACCTGGCCTACGTCACCGCCACGTCGAAATGGGTTCTCGACATTCATCCCGAGGACATCTATTGGTGCATGGCAGACATCGGCTGGATCACGGGACACTCCTACATCGTGTACGGGCCGCTGGCGAACGCGGCGACCGGCGTGCTGTATGAGGGCGTGCCCACGTTTCCCGACGCCGGACGGCCCTGGCGTATCGCCGAGCGGTTGCGCGTGAACATCTTCCATACGGCGCCGACGGCCATTCGGATGCTCCGCAAGCTCGGTCCCCAGGAGCCGCGGAAGCACAAGTATCACTTCAAGTCGATGACGACGGTGGGTGAGCCGATCGAGCCCGAGGCGTGGCGCTGGTACTACGACGAGGTCGGCAAGGGCGAAGCGGTCGTCACCGATACCTGGTGGATGACGGAAACGGGCGGGTTTCTCGCCACGACGATGCCGGCGATTCACGCGATGAAGCCCGGGAGCTGTGGTCCGGCCGCCCCGGGAATTCATCCCGTCATTTACGATGAGACCGGCGCGGAAGTGACCAAGGGCTCCGGCAAGGCAGGCAATATCTGCATCCGCAATCCCTGGCCCGGTATCATGCAGACCGTGTGGGGCGATCCCGACCGCTACGTCAAGACCTATTACGCCAAGTACAACAAGAATCCCAAGAGCAAGGACTGGCGCGACTGGCCGTTCATGTGCGGCGACGGCGCCGTGCAAGCGGCCGACGGCTATTACCGCATCCTCGGCCGTGTCGACGACGTGATCAACGTGGCCGGCCACCGCCTCGGCACGAAGGAGATCGAGTCGGCCTGCCTCACGGTCCCGGAAGTCGCGGAAGCTGCCGTGGTCCCGGTCCAAGACGAGGTCAAGGGGCGCGTGCCGGAAGTGTACATCGCGGTCAAGCCGGGCGTGCAGGCGAGCCAGGACATCGTCGACCGCGTGATCAAGGCGAACGAAGAAGTGATCGGGAAGATCGCGCGACCCAAACACGTCTACATCGTCCCGGACATGCCGAAGACCCGGTCCGGGAAGATCATGCGCCGGGTGCTCGCAGCGATCTCGAATCGGCGCGACGTCGGCGACGTCACGACCCTCGCGAATCCCGACGTGGTCGAGCAGATCCGCACGATGGTGCAAGGCAAGGAAGCGATCACGGCGAAGCAAGAAGCGCTGCCGGAGGACATTGCGAAGTTTGGACAGGTAGAATAGGACGGTGGAGGGCGGTGGATGACGTTGGAGGACGGTGGAGGTTGCGCCGCCGCCGTACTAGCCTCCACCGCCCTCCACCGCTTTCGACCGCCCTCCTTTAGAGTTCCACCTGCGCCCCCACCTCGAACACCTGGTCCGCCGGAATCTTGAAGAACGCCGTCGCCCGCAGCGCGTTGCGCGACATGAACGCGAACACCTGCTCGCGCCAGTGCGGCATGCCGGGCCGGTCGGAGGCGACGAGCGTCTCGCGCCCGAGGAAGAACGTCGTGCCCGCGATGGGAATGTCGAGCGACTTCACCTGGCACGCCGCGAGGACGTCCTCGATGTTCGGGTCGTCCATGAACCCGTAGCTGGCGACCACGCGGTAAAACCCCTTCCCGATGGCCTTCACCGTCACGCGCTCCGGGGTCGAGACGTGCGGCACATCCTGCGTCACCATCGTCAGGAACACGATCCGCTCGTGCAGCACCTTGTTGTGCGTCAGGTTGTGCACCAGCGCCGGGGGCGTGCCGTCGGTGGTGCCGTACAGGAACACCGCCGTCCCCGGGACGCGCAGCGGCGGCTCGGCGGCGAGATCCGCCAGCAGCATCTTGAGCGCGACGGTCTTCTCCTCCATGCGCTTCCCGAGGATCTCGCGCCCGCGTTGCCACGTCGTCATCAGCAGGAAGATGACGGCAGCGATCGCCAAAGGGACCCAGCCGCCGGAGCGGATCTTCAGCATGTTCGCAGCGAAGAACGGCACATCCACGCACAAGAACAGTCCGGCCACGACCGCGGCGCGCGCGAAGCTCCAGCGCCACACCTCACGGCTCATCACGTAAAACATCAGCGTTGTGATGAGCATCAGGGTCGAGAGGGCCACCCCATACGCGCCGGCGATGTTGCTGGACGTGGGCTGCTGGGTGTCGGCCGCGTGGAACCCGACCACCAGCACGCAGGTGAGCAGCATGAGCCCCCAGTTGACGAGGGGGACGTAGATCTGACCGATCTCGCGCGACGAGGTGTGGTCGATCTGGAGCCGCGGGCTGTAGCCGAGCTGCACCGCCTGGCGGGTGAGGGAGAACGCCCCCGAGATCACCGCCTGCGAAGCGATGATGGTCGCCGCGGTCGCCAGCACGATCAGCGGGTACAGGGCCCAGCTCGGCGCGAGAAGATAGAACGGGTTCACCGCGGCGGCCGGGTCGCGGAGCAACAGGGCCCCCTGCCCGAAGTAGTTGAGCAGCAGGCACGGGAGCGCGCCGCCGAACCACGCCATTTGAATGGCGCGATGGCCGAAGTGACCGAGGTCGGCGTACAGCGCCTCACCGCCGGTGACCACGAGAAACACGGCGCCCAAGACCACGAATCCGCGGCCGACATCTGCGGCGAAAAAGCGCACCGCGTGGTGCGGCGCGACTGCCGCCAGCACGCCGGGTTGCTGAATGATCTGGCTCAGACCGAGCACGCCGATCGTAGCGAACCAGACGAGCATGACGGGACCGAACACCGCCCCGATCCGGGCGGTCCCGCGACTCTGCACCAGGAATAAACCGATCAGGATCACGAGCGTCAGGGGGATCACCCACGAGGCGAGCGCCGGCGTCGCGATCTCGAGTCCCTCGACGGCGGAGAGCACCGAGATCGCGGGCGTGAGACCACCGTCCGCGTACAGAAGCGCCGACCCGAAGATCCCCAGGACGATCATGACGCGGCGGGGCGACAGACCCCGGGCCACGCGGCTGCCGTTGACGAGCGCCATCAGGGCGAGCACGCCTCCTTCGCCCTTGTTGTCCGCCCGGATGATGACGATGTGGTACTTGATCGTGACGACGATCACCAGGGACCAGAACACGAGGGAGAGTACGCCGAGCACGTTGCCCGGTGTGACGGGGATGCCGTGCGGCCCGGAGAACGAATAGCGGATCGCATACAGGGGGCTCGTGCCGATGTCCCCGTACACGACCCCGAGCGCCGCCAGGGCGAGGGTCGCGAGATAGCGGCCAGGGGGTTGCTGTGCGACGACGGGCCCGCGGGGCGCGGTCATGGCGGTGAATACTAGCGGCTTGGCGCCGCGACCGACGGCCTGCTGCGCTGCTCCAGGATCGACAACACCCAGATCGCCGTCATGATCACGGCCGAGGCCATGCACCACCGGCAGATCGCGTGCAGCACGAACAGCTCGATCGCCGTGAGATAGAGCGTAAACGCGAAACCCACCGTGGCGAGGGCCGCCAACAGTCGCGTCACACGGCGGTCGCCGACGAATCGCGGCTGCAGCCCGGCGAGTCCCAGAACGAGCAACACCGCGTATCCGCCGACGCCATAGAGGGCGACCGGCAGACCGAACAGCTCGGCGTAGCGGCTGGCCTGGACGAACTCGCAGCTCCCGGTGCCGCACTGCAGCTGTCCCAGCACACCGATCTTGTAGAGCCAGAGATAGGTCGCGACGAGCAGCCCCACGAGTGTGAGGAGCACGAGGGCCTGGCGCCGGATCACTTGTGCGGCTTGGTCAGGCTGTCGACGAGCGCCTTGAAGTCATCCGACGTGCCGCGTCCACTGTACGGACGCCCGTTCACGAAAAAGCTCGGCGTGCCCCGCACGCCCGCCGCCTCACCTTCCTGAACGCTGGCCTGGATCCGGGCGGCATACCGCTGCCCGTCCATGCAGGCGTCGTACTTGTCGAGGTCGAGTCCGGCCTCCCGGGCAAAATCCCGGAACGGGGAACGCGGGTTCTTGCCCGTCTGGGCCCACTGATGTTGGGTGAACAGCCGGTCGTGGAGCTCCCAGAACTTGCCCTGCTCCCCCGCGCACTGGCCGGCCAGGGCGGCATAGCGTGAGTACTGATGGGTTGGCAGCGGAAAATCCCGGAACCGCCACCGCACCTTCCCGGTTGCGATGAGTTGCTCGCGGATCACCGGCATCTGCACGGTGGCGAACGCCGCGCAGAATGGACACTCGAAGTCCGAGTACTCCCTGATCTCGACCGGCGCCGAATCGGAACCGAGCGTATAGCCGCGGAATCCGTCCGTGGCCGCGACGGGGAGTGGAGCCGCGCCTCCATTTCCCGCCCCGCCGCGTTCGGGTTTGGCCTGCGACCCATACCACAACACCCCGCCGCCGATCAGCGCCACCGCCCCGAGCAACAGGTAGAACCCTTTCATTCGTCTCGAGTCCTCCGCCAGAGTTCGTCGTCTTCGTCGTCGTCGAATCCGGCCGCCGCGTCTCGTGCTTGCCGCTCCGCCTCGTCCACGATGCGCCGGCCTTCAGCGATCTCCGGCGTATCGTACGTCACGCGCACTTCATAATGAAACAGCTCGCTCCGCGCATTCCCCAGGAGCTTTTGCAGCTCCGGCACTCCGTCGAGCAGGCGCCCAGCGCGATCCAGCGCCTGAATGCGCTCCGCCAGCGCGCGCAGCATGGCGAGCAAGCGCTCCGCACGCTCCGGTCCGTAGACTTCTTCCGAGTGATCGCTCATCTGACCGCCTTCCTCCCCGTCCGTCATATAATAGCACGGGCCGTCGTCCGTGCTCAGCCCTTTGCGTGGTGTAACGCCCTCTATTACATTGCGGCGCCGCCGGATCGGCGGCTTCGTCCCCGGCCCCAGAGATGAGAGGAGCACCTGCGCATGGGCAAGAAACGTTCGGAACCTCGCAGACTGTCCACGCCCACCCCCTTCGAGCAAGCCCGCGACGAACTCTTCTCCCACATCCTGCGCTGCGGCGTCCTGGAAGCGGCCCCGGAACACCAGAAGGAATGGTTCGACGACACGATGCTGTATCTGACCGACCGCTACGACGGATTGGACGAACAGCAGCTGCGGGAGCTGCGCGTGCTGGGTGAGCGGTACTGCCGTCCTGTTGTCGGGCGGAACGCACCGGTGGGCGCCGCGACCTGACGGAGGGGCGTCACGGCGACCACCACTTGGGAAAGCGCCGAAACCGCCACCCCGCGCCGAATCGCACGCCGCCGCCCAATCCCACCTCCGCGTACCACCCGGAATGCGTGCCGGGCCGCTGCTCGACCCCGAGCAGCGTCGTGAGGTAGGTCGCGCCCGCCGTCCCCTCGGCGCCGACGAACGTCAAACCCAGGCCGCCATATGGACCGGCGCCAGTCCGCTCCGCCGGGCGTAGCATGAACTGCGCGGTCGCCTCGAGCCGGACGCCAAGCGAGTGCTCGTAATCCCCGCACGCGGCGGCGAACGAGAGCCGCCCCTGGCCGGTCGTGCGCCGCGCCACGCGAAGCTCCGGACCAAAAAAGTCGCGATCCGCCAGGACCACCACCGCCCCGACGCCGATCTCGGTGGCTCGCAAGGCCTGCCCGCAGAGCGGTCCCGCGGCGCTCACCGCGAGGCACGTCGCGGCGATGGCGACCCTAGCGCAGCGTGACGTCGTACGTGACGGGGATGTCGGGCGCGAGGGAGGCCACGACCGAACAGTACTTCTCGAGCGACAGCTCGACGGCACGACGCGCTTTGGCTTCATCCGCGCCGTCGCCCGCCACCGTGAACACGAAGTGCAGCGCGACATAGCGCCGCGGCTGCTCCGCCCGCCGCGTTCCCCGCAGCGTCACATCCAGGGTCCGCAGCGCCACACGCTGCTTTTTGAGAATCAGCACGACGTCCGACGCGGTGCACGTGGCCGCGGCCACGAGCAGCATCTCGACCGGCGACGTCGCGGTGTCTCCGTCGCCATCCACGACGACCGCCGGCCGCCCCGCCGGGCCCGCCTCGAACATGAGTCCCGTCCCCCGCCACCGCATCGTGATCTCGCGCGTGTTGTCCGCCACGTCAATTGCCCCGCCGCGTCGTCAGTCCGACGTACAGACGGTTATGGCTGAACCCGCCCATGCCGTGATACTCGAGCAGCCAATTGAACGTGGACCGGTAGCGGAGCTCGACCCCGACCACGATGTTGGCCCACAGGTCGGGGCAATCGGCGTCGCGGCCGCACGAGTCGTGGCCAGCCAGGCTGAAGCCCCCGCCCACGTACGGCGTTGCCGCCTCCGCGTCGCCGGTGAGCCGGTACAACGCCTCCACACTTCCGACGTAGCTGTTTTCTCCGTTGAACACGCCGATTTCGCCCGACGGCCGGATCCGGAAGCGCGGGCTCACGACGTTCCCCGCGTCGAGCGTCACCCCGAACACCATCTGCGTGTTACCGGCCAGGTCGATACCGCCGCGAACACCGAACCCGAACAGCCCCAGCCGGGTGCCGCTGCCACTGCCGCGCGACACCGGCGGGGGGTGGAACTCTTGCGCGCCGAGTGGCGCGACGCCGGCGGCCGCGGCCGCGCCCGCGACAACAACGACGACCCGCGCACTCCGCATCACGACGCTGTGTCTCACCGTTCGGCCTTCGCTCCTGCGCCCGCCCCCGCCCCCGCCCCCGCCCCCGTCCCTGCCGCGCCGGCCCGAGCTCCCCCCCGTGCGGCAGCACGGCCATAATCCCAGATGGCGTACAGCCCGACTGCCGCCGTCGCCCACCCGCCGGCGCGGGCCGGCAACGCGGTCGGTCGGCGCCACAACCACGCCCCCACGTACCCCAACGTCGCCACGATGTCCCGGCCAATCACGCCCACGATCTCCAGGGGATGCAACAGACCGGTGCGCGCGACGGTGAGGAACGCCGCAGCCATGAACAGCTTGTCGGCCGTGGGATCGAGGACGGCGCCGGCTCGCGAGCTGCCGTAGCGGCGCGCCAGCATTCCATCGAAGAAATCCGAGGCAGCCGCCGCGCTCACGAGCACCAGCTGCCAGGCAGGCGCATGCACGAACGGAAACGCCGCAGCCAGAGGAAGCCGAAGCGCCGTCAGCAGATCCGCTCGCGTCACCCACGGTTTCACTTGCTCCTCCCTTTGGAGCCCCATACCTTCGACCGAATGGACCTCAATCTGCTGAAGCAAACCGCGATCTTCCACGACTTGGACGACGGTGAGCTGGCCCGCGTCGGCGAGGTCTGCCGCGAGCAGAAGTTCGCCGTCGGCCAGCATGTCTTCAAGGAAGGCGAGCCGGGCAACCGGCTGTTCCTGATTTCCGAGGGGGAGGTTCGGATTTCCCGCACGATTCCCGGCTCGGGCGAAGAGGCGCTCGCCGTCCTGAAGCCGGGGGCGTGCTTCGGTGAAATGGCGATCTTCGACCGCTCCGAGCGGTCCACCGACGCGATCGCCAACACGTCATGCACCCTGATCACGATTGCCCGCTCGGACTTCGAGCTCCTGCTCGACTTCAACCGCGACATCGCCTACAAGGTGTTGTGGTCGGTGGTCCGGCTCCTGTCCGCGCGGCTGCGCGTGACCAACGACAACCTCCGGTCGTTCCTCGCGATGTCGATGTTCTAGGACCCTGGAGCAATCGGGCGCCGGCGGTGTTCCAATGAGGGACCCGCGGCCCTGGTGGCCCGCGACCGAATCCCCTTACCCTTAGGCACAATGAAACGACATCTGTTCGCGCTGTGCGGCGCCGTGGCGGCTACCTTCGCGTGCGTCAACACCGAGACCCCGCAGCAGCAACTGCTGGTCGTCGACCCGGTACTCGACTCGGTGTTTGTGGGCGACACGCTCGCCCCCCGGAGCGTCTATCTCCGGGACGGAAGCGGCGGCCATCATGATCCCGGTCCGGTATCATGGAGCATCAATCCGTCGACGGTGGCGACCGTGGACGCCGCCGGACGAGTCGCTGGCAAGGCGAAGGGGTCGGCAGTCGTCTTCGCGACCGCCGCCGGCGTCACGAGCGGCGCCATCGTCGTCGTCTCGCGCCCGCTCGAGCTGACCTTGCTCCTCGACACGCTGTTCCTGATGCCGGACGACACCATCACCGTGCCGTTCGCGATCGCGCAGAAAACCCCGGCTGCCACGACGGTCCGATTCGACTCGTCGAAAGTGTCCAACGTCTACACCATGGATACCATCACGGGCAAGATCACGGCGCACGAGGCGGGAGAAGGACGCTACGTGGCCCGCGTCAGCGACGGGACGAACAGCGTCAGCGACACGGGCGGCGTGGTTATCCTGAGCCTCACGGACACGAGCACCAACGGTCGCTTCTACATGACCGCGTTCGGCACCGCCATCCGGCACCAGAGCGGTATCGCAGAGGCGGCACACTACCAGAAACTCAACCAGAAGCTCGCCTTCCGCCTGATCGACACCCTCACGGCCAACGGCTCAACAGAGGCGATCCTGATCACCCTGCGCGATTCCCTGCTCGCCGCCGGGACGTTCGAGATCGACTCCATAAGTCCGCAAGAGGTGACGACGCAGGTCAACCAACAAAATCCGTATTGCAATCCCCAGCGGCCGTGGGCCTACTGGGCCAGTACCCCGACCACCGCGGGAGTCCCGGGCATCGTCGCGTTGTCGCACGGGACGGCGTCGAGTGCGGTGGCAGGGTACTTGAGCATCACGCAGTACACTCCGGCGCTCGTGGGGGGTGGATCGATTCTCAGCGGGCGCTATCTCTTCCAGGCGCAGCGGCTGGATCTATATGCCGATCCGCTCGGCTTGGAGACGATCCGCGGCATCTTCGTGGTGCCGCTGCGCATGCGGAGCGTCTGCCAGAATTGACGTTCGAGCACGTGTTCGCGGATCTCGGGGGCATCCCCGCGAACCGGCTCGCCGACACTCAAGGGCTCGCGGGCCTGCTGCTCGCCGCCGCGAACGCGGCCGGGCTCAATCCCGCCCATCCGCCGGTGGTGACGCTCGGGCCGCTGGGGGTCGCGGCGGCGCTGGTGTGCCACGGCGGCCACGTCACGCTGCACGGCGTGCCCGAGGCGGGGCTCTGCTTCGTGGACGTCGCGGGCCTGGGCGCCGGCGGCGCAGGGGGCGGGGGCGGGGGCGGCGCGCGACCGCAGCGCGGCCTCGACGTCATCATCAAGCGGCTCGGGGCGCGCGAGACCCGGATTGATGCGCGCCGACGCGGTCCCGTGACCCATGCCATCCACCCGGAGGGCTCATGAACGCACTCACCCCCTACGCGGCCTTCTTCATGCGCCTCGCGGTGGGCGGCGTGTTCCTCGTCCACGGCTTGAGCAAGTTTCACCGCGGCATCCCCGCGACCACACTGTTCCTGCACGACGTCGGCTTCCCGTTCGCCGTCATCTTCGCCGTCATCCTGATCGGGATCGAAACCATCGGCGCGATCTGCGTCATCTTCGGCATCTTCACGCGCTTCTGGTCCATCTGCATGGCGGTCGAGATGGTCGTGGCGATTCTCGCGGTGCGGTTGCCGCACGGCGGTAACATCGAGCTGGAAGGGCTACTGTTCGCGGGCGCGATTACGCTCGTCGCGTTGGGGGATGGGCCGCTGTCGATCGCGGTGAAATTGAAGCACAGTAGCTAAAGGGGACGGGGGACGCATCCCCTAATGCAGTATTCGCAACAGCCCCGCGTCCGCGCTCCCCCGGATGAAGCTCTCGGGATCCGTGGCCGGGATGGCGACGCCCGTCTCCTTGCGACCACGGTGCGCCACCGCCGCCATGTACTGTTCCAGCGACCTGCGCACCCATTCGGCCGCATCGTCCTTCATCTGCTGCACGATCTCCTCCCACGTGCCGACGTACGTCGACCCGTTGAGCATGCTGACGCGGTGGATGTCGCCGGGCCCGCCGGAGCGCGTCTTCATCCCCTGCAGCTCCGTGAGCAGGGTGCCGAAGAGCTCGAGCTGCCGCGGGTCCCGAATCTGCCCGTTCGGCCCCATGGCCTCGATTTCGGCGAGCAGCAAGTCGTCGGGGTTCGCCTCCGCCGCCATCTCGTCCAGGCGGTGGTGCCAGGGGACGAGCTCGGGGTCGTCGTCCTGCAGCCGGTAGACGCTTTTCTTGAGTTCGATCAGGCGCCAGATCGCCAACCCGTCGCAGTGGTCCGCCGGCGCGGACCGCTCGAGGTGGAACAGCGCGGCTTCGTACTCGCCCCGGTCGTACAGCAGGTTCGCGAGATAGATACGGGCCTCCGCGTGATCGGCGTCGAGCTCGAGGGCCCGGCGAAGCCAGTAGAGTGCCCCACCTTCGTCCGCGAGGCGATGCGCGGCGTAGCCCACGCAGGCCGCCGCTTCGGCCGACTCGGGATGCCCGGTGATCGCGACCTCGAAGAAGCGGCGCGCCTGATCGAGCACTCCCTCGCGGAATAGCGCCCGGCCCACCTGCAGCATGAGATCGTGGTCCTCCCGAAAGCCGAGCGCGATGATGCGTTCGAAGCACGCGATGGCGCCCGCGCGGTCGCCGAGCTTGAGCAGGACCTCTCCCATCCCCGCGAGCGCATCTTCGTGCTCCGGATCGAGACCGATCGCCTCCTCGAACCCGCGCCGTGCCCAGGCGTACTCCTCCCGCGCGAGCCGGGCGTAACCCATGCCCACATGCAGCTCGGCGGCGTGAGGATACCGCCCCAGGCCTTCTCGCAGGGTCTCGATGGCTTCGTCGTATTGGGCTTCGTTGTACAGCTGATGTGCGCGTTCGTCGTAGTCGTCGGAACTCAAGAACGGGTCCGACATCGAACGGGCCTCCCGGGAAGGTTGTGCTATGATACGATGGCCCGAACGGTTACACAAGCGACAGCCGCGGGCTATCTTCCCCGCCGATGGCGTCTCCGATCGCCGACATACCGCACGGCTCCGTCACTTCGCCCCGCGGCTTCACCGCCGCGGCCGCGCATGCGGGCCTCAAGCCCGACGGCGCGCCCGACGTGGCGCTGCTCGTGAGTGCGACCAGTTGCGCCACGGCCGGTGTCTTCACCCAGAACGCCGTGCGCGCGGCGCCGGTGATCTACGATGCCGAGCTGCTCGCCGAGCGGCCCGGCCGCATGCGCGCGGTGGCGATGAATGCGCGTGTCGCCAACGCCTGCACCGGCGCGCCAGGACTCGCCGCCGCCCGAGCCATGGCCCAGGCCGCCGAGCAAGCCGCCGGTCTGCCGGCCCGCACGGCGCTGGTGCTGTCGACGGGCGTGATCGGCGTGCCGCTCCCAGTCGACCAGATCTCGGAGGGGCTGCGCGCGGCCGCGGTCCGGCTCGCTGGGGACGGCGGCGCCGAAGCCGCCCGCGCGATCATGACCACGGACACCAGGCCGAAGCATTGCGCCGTGCGTTTCGAGACACCGGCCGGGATGGTCACCGTCGGTGGGATCGCCAAGGGGGCCGGGATGATCCACCCGAACATGGCGACCTTGCTGGCCGTGCTGACGACCGACGCCGTCGGTGAGCCGGCGTCGCTGCAGCCGCTGCTGCGACGCGTTGCGGACCGCAGCTTCAATGCCATCTCGGTGGATGGCGACACGAGCACGAACGACACCACCTTGCTCCTCGCCGGAGGGGCCACCGGGGTCGACCCGTCACGCGACGGCGCGCTCGCGAAGACGTTCGAGGATGCGGTACTGCAGGTCGCGCGCACGCTCGCCCTCGCCATCGTTTCCGACGGCGAGGGCGCCTCCAAGCTCGTCGAGATCCACGTGGTGGGCGGCGTCAGCGAGGCAGCCGCCCGGGAAATCGGCCGCGCCATCGCCCGCTCGGCGCTCGTGAAGACCGCGATCTACGGCGCCGACCCCAACTGGGGACGCATCCTCGCCGCCGCGGGCGCTGCCGGCGTGCCGCTCGCGGTGGAGCGCCTCTCCCTCGAGGTTGCCGCGAACGGGGATTGGCTCACGCTCGCGACCGGCGGCGCCACGGCCCACCCCGACACTGCCCGTGCACACGCCATCTTCCAGCAGAAAACGATCCGCCTCCGCGTCGACCTCGGACTCGGTCGGGCGGAGGCGGTGGTGTGGACCTGCGATCTGACGCCGGACTACGTGCGCATCAACGCCGATTACACCTCGTAGGACCCTCGACCGCTTACGGCTTGGCCTTGGATGTGTCCTTGGGCGCGGGCTTCGCCGCAGGCTTCGTAGCGGGCTTCGTTTCGTGCTTCTTGGACGACTTGTGGCTCGATGATTTCTTCGCAGCATGGGCCTTCGACGTATCGGCCGTCGGCGCCTGGCCCTGCATCGGCGATGGCTGCTGCGCCATCACAACCGCGGGTGCGGCAAGGAGGGCCAGCGCGAGAAGCGTGCGACGCATCATGTCTTCATACCTCCAGGAGGGATCTCGCGGGCCACCTTGGCCCGCTTCACGGTTGAGACCCGAGACGTTCCAACTGCGTCACGTGACGAACATCCGTTGCATATTGCAACCATCGACTCAGGGCGGCGTCGGCGCCGGCCGGCGCGCGCCCGCCACCGCGCCGTGCGCCGGCTTCGCCGGCGCCGGGACGTTGGGCAGCAGTTGCCGCACGGTCGCGAGCGCTTCGAAGCGGTTGCGGCCCCGCTGCACCTCGTGCAGGGTCGCGGTGGACACGTCGAGGAGACGATCCTGCGGCACACCGGCCTGGACGGCGTCGATGATCAAGGTGGCGGCCGAGTCCGGTTCGAAGCGATGGGCCACGAGATCGGCGACGGCGTGGAGGGCCGGTGATCGCGGCGGTCGCGGCAGCGCGGCGGCGACACGCTCCACTACGGCGGTCGGCAGCCCGCGGCGCAGCGCCCACGCGACGGTGGTCACTTCCGCCGGCTGCACCGGCGGCGCGTCGCCTGCGCGGACCAGCAAGTCGCGCGCGCCGCGCAACTGGCCCAGGCTCACTTGTACGGCGGCGACAATGCGCGGCCCCTCGATGTGCTTCGCCCCTCCCTCAATGGCCTTCTGAATCAACGGCTCGGTGGGGAGGCCTTCCTGAGCGGCCGACTGGACCAGCGAGTCGATCGTGGGAATCACGCTGTTCGGGACTCGCCCTTCCAGCCGGCTCCGCACCGACTGAGCGGCGAGCGGGCCCGCGAGGAGCGCGAGCACGACCCAAAGCTTCATCGCCGCGCCGCCCGGACGATCACGACGGAGTTCTCGCGACCGAAGTCGTCGGCGACGAGGCGTTCCGCCAAATGGTCGGGCACCCACCGCTCTCCGTCGACGACGAACATGTACTCGTACGTGCCCTCGGGAAGGACAATGGTCGCACGCCACACGCCGTCGTGATCCTGGTCTTCCAGCGCAATGGAGCCGGGCCGCCAGTCGTTGAACGAGCCGAGCACGTGGACGGAGCGCGCGCCAGGGAAGCGTCCCACGAATTGGGCGATCCCCTCTCGCTCGCCGAGCTCCGGCCCGTCGTCGCCGACGCTGAACAGGGTGAGCGCGGCCACCAGCACGACGAGCGCCAGGCTCCACGCGGGCCGGAAGCGCAGCACGAGCGCGTGCGGGGTAACGAGCCAGTCGAGCATGCGGCGGACGCGGGATGGCGGCGGGCGCCGGATCCGCGCCATCACGCGCGACTCGAGGCTCGCGCCCGCCTGGGCGGGAGGCGCCGCGAGCAGATCAGCGGCGGCGGCGATTTGCGCCGCGACCCGCCGCAGCTCTTCCGGGAGCGCCTCGGCGGGCAGCTCGCCGTCCAGCACCTGATGAATTCTCGGATCGATCGTGTTCATGCGTACTCCTCCAGCACCTTCAGCAGCGCCTCACGCGCGCGATGCACCCGCATCTTGAGCGTCGGTATGCGCTCGCCGGTCGCCGCCGCCATCTCCTCGTAGCTCAAGCCTTCGACATGCTTGAGTACGAACGCCTCGCGCTTGTCGGGCGACAGCTCAGCGAGCGCCCGCTCTACCAAGGCGAGCTGGTCCGCGCGCTCCAGCGCCGCCTCGTTGTCCAACGGATCGGCCACGGCCGGCGCATCGTCGAGCGGTACGTCCGCCGCGGACCGGCGGGCGAGATAGCTCTTGCACCGGTTCGTCACGATCCGATACAGCCAGGTGCGGAGCCTCGCCGGCTCCCGACAGCTCGC
The DNA here is from genome assembly GCA_003222035.1 of Gemmatimonadota bacterium. Classification (GTDB taxonomy): domain Bacteria; phylum Gemmatimonadota; class Gemmatimonadetes; order Gemmatimonadales; family GWC2-71-9; genus AG41. Next base: position 52,473 of record QHUS01000056.1, read on the forward strand.
CAGATGCCGATAGGCGCGCACGAAGCTCTCGGCCACCGCGTCCGCCGCGGCGTCCCGACTTCCCAGCATGCGCGTCGCGAACCGGAGCAGGCCCGCCTCGTAACGACGGATCACGAAGCCGAACGCCTCGGTGTCGCCGGCGAGCACGAGGGCCACCACCTCCGCGTCGGAAGGGGTTCCCCTCACTCTGTTGAGACCTGCATGGCGATTAGGGCGTCACGGATGTTGCGGACGGAACCAGGTCACCGCTCCCGAAACAGCTCTTGCACGGCCGCGAGATAGCTCGCTGCGCGGACTCCTTCGCCCACCACCGCCCCGGCAACCCCTTCGAACGTCGCCTCGGCGCGCCGCCGATACTGCGCGTCGCCGGTGAGGCGAGCCAGCCGCAGCAGCACACGGCCCGCCCACGCGTTGCCGCCGGGAAGCAGGTCGTCGAGTACGGGTTTGGCGCGCACCGAGCGCGGCACCGCGCGGTCGGTAGCCACCGCGTCGTAATAGCCCGCCGATCCCGAGTCCGCGAAGTCGCGCTCCAGCACGCGCACCAGATCCTCGGCGACTTCGCCGTAGCGACGCTCGCCCGATGCATCGCGCGCTGCGAGACACGCCCACGCAACCTGCACCTGGTCGCCGAGCAAGGCGCGGTCCGGAGCACCACCGCCAGCGACGTGACGCACGGCGCGGCCCCGTGCGTACACGCGTCGCAGCAGGGAGTCGAGCGTCGCGCGCGCCCGCAGGAGCGTTCCCGAGTCGCTCAGCACCGCCGCCGCGTCGAGGATCGCCCCGAGCACGTAGGCGTCGCGATCGGCGAACACCGTCCGGTCCGCGGTGCGGCCCACGTTCCCGGCGAGTCGGCGTGCCAGCTCGCGCGCCTCGTCGCGATAGCGCCCGTCGCCGGTGGCCGCCCATCCGGCCACCAGGTCGCGCAGCAGCCCTGCTCGCACGAGCTCCGGCGGATCGTCGGTCGCGCGCGCGGCCAGGCCCGCCTCTCCGGAGTCGGCCATGTAATCGAGCACGGCGCGCGCCGGCGCCAGGTAGCTCGTGTCGCCGGTACGGACGTAGACGGCGAGGAGCAGGTCGGCCGCCTGGGTGAAGGGGAAGGTCGCGAGCTCCGTGCGCGTCTCGGCCGCCGCAGCCGTCGCGCTGCGGACGGCGTCGACATCGCGCTGGAACAACGCCGGCTTCAGCGCGCCGCGCGCCGAGGCGTGCCGCTCGAGGGAGCGTTGCCGCACCAGAGCGGCGCGTCGCAGGATCGACGCCCGTTGGTCCCGATAGCTCCTCGCGACTTCCGGCAGCAGCTGCTTCAGCCCACGCCCCGTCACCGGATCGTCCAGCGGAAAGTAGGTGCCGCCGAAGAACGCCGAGCCGTCCGGCGTGAGGAACACCGTGGTCGGATAGCCGCGCAGGCCGGCCAGGAGCTGGACCGCGGCGGTGTAACGTTGCGCCAAGTCGGGCCGCTCGTCCCGGTCGACGCGAACCGGAACGAACAACGAATCGATCATCGCGGCGAGCGCTTGGTCCCCGTACACCTCGCGATCCATGACCGCGCACCACCGACAGTCGTCGGCGCCGACATACAAAAGGATCGGCCGGTCGAGTCGCGCGGCCAACGCGAATGCGTCGCGCCCCCACGGCTGCCAGCTCACGGGCTCACGGGCGGCCCGGGCCAGATAGGGTGTGGCCGACTGCGCCATCCGGTTCGTGAGCGGTCCGTGTTCCGAGACGCAGGCCAGCGCCAGCAACGACATCGGGAGGGACGGCGGGAGGAGCCCCGGAGATCTCATAACCGGGTGAAGATACCCTGTCATGCGCTTTGCCGTTCCGGGGCGAACCGGCATGACAAACCGGGGCTACGTAAAAAACCGGCCTGGGAAAGCGCCGCTAGGGTGGGGTCGGGCGTGCGGTCCCTTCCGCCAGGATCCGAGTGGTCTTCCAGGCCGGCTGTGCAGTTTGCGCAGTTTTACCGCCGCCGTCAAGGCAGATAGTTATAGTTCGCGACATGCCCGACATCACCCGGATCACACCAAAGCCCAACGGCCCCCTTGTCGTCGAAGGGCCGGTCAAGATCGTCACCCCGGACGGACGGGAGCTGGCGATACCACCCCGGAAGGACGGTCGACCGGCGGAAGTCGTTGTCCTGTGCCGTTGTGGGGGCTCGGCGACCAAGCCGTTTTGTGACGGAACTCACAAGCGGAACGGCTTTTGCGATGCCCCCGCGGGAGGCTCCGCTCCCACGGTTTAAGCAGGGGGTATTATGTTGTCACCGTCCCGGGCGGGGGCGAACGGGGGGAGCCGCCCCTGACCGCAGGCGATGCCGTACGCCCCCCTGCCCTGCCCCCGAACGGAGGAGCGCAATGGCGAAGGCTGGAAAGGCCCCGATGGCAGCGGATGAGGGCTACTGCGTGAAGTGCAAGGCCAAGCGCAAGATTTCGAACCCCCAGCAGGTGAAGATGGCCAACGGCCGGCCCGCGCTGAAGGGCGTATGCCCGGTGTGCGGCACGGGGATGTTCAAGATCCTGCCGCCGAAGTAAGCCGCCCACAGACGACCACATGAGCCCCCGGTCCCCCGGGGGCTCTTCGTTATGGAGAAGGCGACGGTGCGTGGGACTGCGGCCCGACCCGAGGGGTGCCATTCCCCTGATATGCGTACCGGAACGTGATGCACGCCGTGCCCACATCCTTGCAGTAGTACGCGAGCAACTCGAGCTTCGCGTACCTCCCGTCGGCCGTCCGGACTCCATACACATGGCGTTTGGATGTGAGCAGGTGGGTCAGCATGCTGTAGCCGTACCACTTCCCCACGCCGGGGTTGGTGGTGTCCGGTCCGGTCGTGTTAGGGAGGTACCCGCTCGCAGGGAGCTCCCGCACGGAGTCGAACGGCGCGGGCCCCAGATCGAGGATACCGCCGCCTGGTGCCGCGATCAGATGGAACCGGCGAAATGCGAGGTCCCAGCCGCCCGAGTCGACGACGGCGCCGCGACCGAAATCGAACCGGCGCCACTGCTCCGTGCTCGATGCATCGAGGGTGTACGTCACCGCTCCGAGCAGGGTGTCCCCCGCCACCCGGGGATGCGGCGCCGTGAGTGCGTATGCGGGGAATTCCGGCTGCGCGAGCGAACCGATCAGCAGCGCGGCGATGAGCAGCACGAAGGCGAGACCCACGACGAGCACCAGGATGGGTGGCCGGGTGCTCACGCCTCCGCCATGAACGGGTATCCGAAGCTCCGCGGTGGGATGAAGTTCTCCTTCACCGCGCGCGGGCTTGCCCACCGCACCAGATTCAGCAGGCTTCCCGCCTTGTCGTTGGTTCCGCTCGCGCGTGCACCACCGAACGGCTGCTGGCCCACTACGGCGCCCGTGGGCTTGTCGTTCACGTAGAAGTTGCCCGCGGCGTAGCGGAGTGCCTCCTGCGCTTGCGCCACGGCACCGCGATCCTGCGCGAAGACGGCACCCGTGAGCGCGTAGGGGGACGTCTGATCCACCAGTCGCAGCGTCTCCACCCAATGCGTCGCGGGGTATGCATGGACCGTCAGGACCGGGCCGAAGATCTCTTCGCACATCGTGCGATATGCCGGGTCCTGGACCTCGAGGACGGTAGGCTCGATGAAGTAGCCGTCGGTGTCGTCGGCGCCGCCTCCGTATAGCACCTTCACCCCGGACGCCCGCTTGGCGGCATCGATGTAACCGCGGATCTTGTCGAACGCCTTCCGGTCGATCACCGCGCCCATGAAGTTGCGGAAGTCCGCCGGGTCGCCAACTTTCACCTCGGCGAGCATCGCCAGGAGCCGCTCGCGGACGGCCGGCCAGAGCGTGTCGGGGACGTAGGCTCGTGAGGCCGCGCTGCACTTCTGTCCTTGATACTCGAACGCGCCGCGCAGCATCCCGGTCGCGAGCACGTCGGCGTCGGCGCTCGCGTGCGCGAGGATGAAGTCTTTCCCGCCCGTTTCGCCCACGAGCCGTGGATAGGTCGCGTACGACGTCAGATTGGCCGACGCCTGCTTCCACAGGGTCTGGAACACCTCCGTCGACCCGGTGAAGTGGATCCCGGCGAAGGCCCGGTCGGCGAGCAGGCGCTCCGACACCTGCACCGAGGGGCCGGGGACGAAGTTGATCACACCGGGCGGCAGACCGGCCTCCGCCAGCAGCCGCATGATGAAATAGTTCGACAGCGCCGCCGTGCCCGCGGGCTTCCACACGACGGTGTTACCCATGATTGCGGGGGCGGTGGGCAGATTGCCCCCGATGGACGTGAAGTTGAAGGGCGTGATCGCGTACACGAACCCTTCGAGCGGGCGATAATCGAGGTAGTTCCATACACCCGCGACGGACAACGGCTGCTCCGCGTAGATCCGTTCGGCGTACTGCACATTGAATCGAAAGAAATCGATCAATTCGCATGCGGCGTCGATTTCCGCCTGGTGTGCCGTCTTCGATTGCCCGAGCATGGTCGCGCCGTTCACCAGCGGCCGATAGCGCGTAGCCAGCAGGTCCGCGGCCTTGAGGAACACCGCGGCCCGCCGCTCGAACGCCCAGCCCGACCAGTCGTGCCAGGCCTCCCGGGCGGCCGCGATCGCCGCCTCGACCTCAGCAGGCCCGGCTTGATGCGCCTTGGCCAGGACATGGCGATGGCAATGGGGCATGACCACGTCCACGGTCCGACCGGTCCGGACCTCTTTGCCGCCGATGACCAGCGGGATCTCCAGCTGACGACTGGACATGTCTTTCAGCGTTCGCTTGAGCTCGACCCGCTCGGGCGAACCGGGGGCGTAGCCCAGGACGGGCTCGTTGACGGGTGTTGGGATCTTGGGGCTGACGTTCATTCACTGAATCTAATTCGCTCTACGACGGTACGTTGTACGTGGAACGGGTCGTGTCCTAGAGCGTAGCGTCCTGGCGTCGGAACACTGAAACGTTCTATGACTGATGACTATCGATCCCCGCACCCACATCGGTCACGTCCATCTGACTGTCTCCGACTTGGACCGCGCCCTTGCCTTCTACCGGGACGTGCTCGGGTTCGAGGTGACCAGCAGATACGGGAGAGACGCCGTGTTTCTCTCGGCCGGCAGCTATCATCACCACATCGGGCTCAACACGTGGGCAGGGCGGGGAGCACCGCGCCCGGCGCCAGGGACCACCGGCCTGTATCACTTCGCGATCCTCTACCCGGACCGAAGCACGCTCGCCGCGGCGGTGCGTCGCGTCCTCGACGCGGGAGTGCGGCTCGAGGGCGCGTCCGACCACGGGGTGAGCGAGGCGATTTACCTGCGCGACCCCGACGGGAATGGGGTGGAGCTGTATCGCGACCGACCGGAGAGCGAGTGGCGGCGGGCACCAGACGGCGGGATCGCGATGGAGACGCGGCCGCTTGATTTGGAGGGCCTACTTTCCGAGCCCGCCTAAGAGGGACGTTCCGCAGCTATGGAGAGTCCCTCTCCCCGCTCGCATTTTTCTTTCAGCGTGTCCCTCTTACCAGCAGACTGTCGCTGACCTTGACCGCCTGAACGGGCGTCGCGGGCGTGCGCTCGCCGCGCGGAATCATCCCCGAGAGGTTCGCGAGCTCATAGGCCGCCACCGCCATGACCGCGGACGCCTGCGTCAGGTCCGCCGTGATGGCCTTGTCGTAGGTGTCGGACTGCGAGTGGTGGGTGTGGCCGTAGCCGCGCTCGAGCTGATTGAAGTTGAATCCCGGCACGCCGTACGGCAGGAACGAGAGGTGATCGGTGCCCCCCTTGTTCCGATTCACCACGGAGTCCGCGCCGAGGCGGGCGACGGGAGCGAGCAGCGCGCGCCACAGCCCTTCCAAGTCGGTCCGGCCTTGCAACGCCTGGCCCGTGATCGCGCCCGTCCCATTGTCCAGCACGATCACGGCCTGGATGGAATCGGCCTCAGCGGCGTGCGCCTCGGCGTATTTCTTCGAGCCGATGAGTCCCTGCTCTTCTCCGGTGAACAGCACGAACCGGATCGTGCGCTTCGGCTTGAGCCCCGAGCGCGCGATGACGCGCGCGGCTTCGAGGGTGCACATCGCGCCCGTGCCGTTGTCGGTGGTTCCCGTGCCCAGGTCCCACGAGTCGAGGTGCGCGCCCACGATGACGACCTGACCCGGCAGCTCGCTACCGCGCATCTCCGCGACCGTGTTCCACTGCGGCACGGAATCCCGGGTCAGCGTGTTCGTGATGTTCACGGCGAGGCGCGGGGTGGTCCCCGCCTGTAGCAAGCGATCGAACATCGCGTAGTCCTCGTGCGCGACCACGATCTGCGGCAGCGGCAGGATCCGGTTGGGCGAGCCGCTCATGTTGAGGAGCGCCTGCTCCTTGCCGGCGTCGAGCACGATGCCCAGTGCCCCGGCGCGTCGTAGCAGGTACGGCACGTCGTTCGCGAACTGCTGCATGTGTGCCCGGGTGACGGAGTCGGCGTCGCGGAAGGGCGCGAACGCGGTGCGAAGGAAGTCCCGCTGCTGCTGGGAATCGGCTGCGGTCATCGGCGGACCGTCGCCGTTCCAGACGAATGACGGCGCCCGCGTCATGACCCACGCACCTTTCACCCGGCCGCGGTGCGCCGCGAAGCTGTCCGGTGTCGTGGCGTTGATGCGCACGATCGGGCCGTTCACGGCCGCGCCGGCGCCATCCCTCCCCGTGCCGGGCGCCCACGCCCAGCTCGCCGCGGTCACGTCGTGGGCCCGTGGTGCCGTGAGACGCACACGCGTCGGTCCTCGCGTCCACGTCCCACCGAACCGCCAGGGCTCGAGCCGTCCCTCCAGACCGTAGGCCCGAAACCGCTCCAGCGTCCAGTCGTTCGCCCGGCGCGCCGCGGGCGATCCGGTGAGCCTGGGACCGATGACGTCGGTGAGGTACTGAAGATTCTGCATCACTTCGGAGCGGTTCAGCGCTTCGTCGATCAGGAGGCCCGCGCCGGTCGTGTCGACCGTCGGACCCTGCCCCGCCGCGGCCGTCGCGAGGATGGTGAGCGCGGCGAACGCGAATGTCGCCGCGAGGAGTGGAAGACGCACGGGTGAATCCTCAAAGGAAGGGTTAGTTGATGGAGCGCTGCGCCGGAATCGGCAGCGTGATGGTCACCGTGGTCCCGGTCTCGACCTTGGAATCTATGGCGATGCTCCCGGCGAACATGTTTCGCACGACGTTCTGCACGACCACCAGCCCCATCCCGCTGCCCTCGCCAAACGCCTTGGTCGTGAAGCCGGGCTCGAAGATCCGCTCCAGGTCGTGGGACGGGATTCCGACCCCGGAATCCCGCACCGTGAGGCGAAGGGTGCTCCCCACCTGACTAAGGCCCACCCGAATGGGCGCCGGCCGGGTGGCCATCGCGTCCGCCGCGTTCCGGATCAGGTTGACCAACAGATCATACAGAGCATTGGGATCACCCTTGAGAAAGACGACGTCGATCGTGGAATCGAACTCCAGGGGGATCTTCTTCTCCTTGAGCACGCGGCTTTCGAGCGTGCAGCAGGAGCGGACGACGCGCACGGCGTCGAACCGCTCCGAGCGCGCGAGGGCGCCGCGGGCCCGGTCCTTGATGGCGCGCAGGAAGCTCACCGCGCGGTCGATGTCCTCCACCACCTGGCCTAGCTCGTCGAGCAGCTCCAGCCGACGGCCCGCCGCGACTTCCGTCCAGCGCCCGAGCGATTCCATCGCCAGCTGCAGGCCGGCGCGCGCCGCGGTGAGCGGGTTCGACAATTCGTGCGCGATGACGCCCGGCAGGGTCGTGATGTCCTGAAGCGGGTCGGCCCGGCCGGCCGGTGACTGCGCCGGCGTCGGCTCGCGCCGATCGAGCAAACCGAGGCAGAGTCCCGCGAGCTCGAGGGTGAGGCGGTCGCGGCTGCGACGCTCCCGGCCTTCGGGTGGAGGGGCCGGGGGCCGGGTGCGTACCGGCGCTACCACCCAGGGGCCCTCGGTCGCCGAGCGGGACCCCACCCAGCGGCTTCCCTGCACGATGGCGATGTTCCAGCGACGCAGGGTGGCGTCCACGTCCAGCTTGGAGGCGTGGTGGGTAGGGGTCGGATCGCTCGAGGCCTGAGGCTCGAGCTCGGCACGCGGCGACACCTCCCAGACCGTCACGGGACGGCCACCAAGCGCGGCGCTCGCCTGGCGAAGGATTTCGCGCCGGCCTTCGAGGAATGGTTCCGGCAGGGTCACCGCGGCTCCCAGGCACACCCCAACGCGACCGTAGGGCGAACGGGCCGGCGATCACGCGGGAAATTCGTTGGCATCGGGGGGCGCGCTTTACATATGCGACAAACCCAATTGTTCGTCAAGCAACTTCAAAATCGATTGGTTGTCGCCCCCACCGCGTCGCTCGCACGAGTCGTCGTGGCGCCGCATTACCCCCGGGCGCCGCGGCGAGGCTTATTGTATCGGGAGGGAACGTTGGCCAATAAACGAAAGGTACTTCAGGTGACGCGGTCCAAGGCTTCCGGGTCCTCTCCCTCCCCTACGTCCCCGCCCCTCCACGGGCTGCGCGACCATCGTTCCTCGCGCGGCCCGATCGAAGGTTCGCGCGATCGCGAGCACATCCCTACCGTCGTCGTCCCGGATCACGACGACCTCGCACTGCGGCTCGCCGATCACATCGTCGAGGTGGTCGCTCGCGAGACGGCCGCGAAGGGGCGCTGCGTGCTGGGGCTTGCCACCGGGAGCACCCCACTCGGGATCTACCGTGAGCTGATCCGCCGCCATCAGGCGGGTGAGGTGGACTTCTCGCGCGTCGTGACGTTCAATCTGGACGAGTACTACCCCATGCCGGCGGACAGCCCCCACAGCTATCACCGGTACATGTGGGAGAACTTATTCGCGTACATCAACGTCCCTCCCGAGCACGTGCACATCCCCGACGGCAGCGTGCCGCGGGAGCGCCTGGCGGAGCACTGCGCCGCGTACGAACGGGCCATCGGCGACGCCGGGGGGATCGACTTCCAGATGCTGGGGATCGGGAAGAGCGGGCATATCGGCTTCAACGAGCCGGGCTCGTCGCCCGACGAACGCACACGCCTGGCGACGCTCGACACGGTGACCCGCATGGATGCCGCGGCCGAGTTCTTCGGTGAGGACAACGTGCCGCGGGAGGCGATCACGATGGGGGTCGCCACGATTCTCGAGGCCCGCGAGATCGCGTTGATCGCGACCGGAGAGCACAAGTCGGAGATCGTGGCCCGCGCGGTCGAGGGCGAAGTGTCCCAGGACGTGGCCGCGACCTTCCTGCAAGGTCACGCCAACGCCACGGCCTACCTCGACAGCGCCGCCGCGGCGGAGCTGACGCGCATCAAGACCCCCTGGGTCTTGGGGCACGTCGAGTGGACGCCGGCCCTCACGGAGCGCGCGGTGGTCTGGCTCGCCGAGCAGACCGGGAAGGCGATCCTCAAGCTCACGGCGCGCGACTACACGGAGCACCACCTGAGCCCGCTGCTCGCCAAGCACGGCGCGGCGGGACCGATCAACGGCACCGTCTTCAACCGGCTGCGTGACAAGATCCGCGGGCGCCGCAAGCTGCCGTCACGCAAACCGGTGCTGGTCTTCTCGCCACACCCGGACGATGACGTGATCTCGATGGGCGGGCTGCTCCGCAAGCTGTGGGAAAACGAGAACGCGATCGTGGTCGCTTACATGACGAGCGGCAACATCGCGGTGTTCGACCACGACGTGCGGCGCCACCTCGACTTCGTCGAGCGGGCGGCGGCTACGCTTGGTATCGAGCGCGCCGCGGCCCGGCGCGTGCGCGCCGAGGTGGAGGCGAGCTTCGAGCGCAAAGCCCCCGGCGACGTGGATCTCCCGGCGGTGCAGGACCTGAAGCGGGTGATCCGAGAGTCGGAAGCCGTGTCGGCGCTCGAGTCGGTGGGCCTCCCGCCAAGCGCGGCCCGGTTTCTCAACCTGCCGTTCTATCGCACCGGAGAGGTCCGCAAGCACCCGATCGGCCCGGAGGATGTGGCCATCGTGCGGCAACTCCTCACGGACGTGCGTCCCGAGCTCGTGTTCGCCGCGGGCGACCTGTCCGACCCGCACGGCACCCATCGGATGTGTCTCGCCGCCGTCGCGCGGGCGCTCGAGCAATACGACGCCCCGGCACCGGAGGTCTGGCTGTACCGAGGTGCGTGGCAGGAATGGTCGCTCACCGATTCGGACGTGCTGGTGCCCCTCTCCCAGGACGAGCTGCGCGCCAAGATCTTCGCGATCTTCAAGCACCAGTCCCAGAAGGACACCGCGCCCTTCCCGGGCGGGCACGACGACCGCGAGTTCTGGCAGCGGGTGGAAGCGCGCAATCTCGAGACGGCGGCGCGGGCCGACCGGCTCGGGTTGCCGGAGTACTTCGCGATGGAGGCATACCGGATCCTCGCACCACAGGAGGCCGAGCGATGAATGCCATGACGGCACGAGGGTTGGGTCTAGCGGCAGTGGTGGCCGTATGGACGGCGATTTCCGGGATGGCGAGGGTGAATCTCTCCTTATGGCCGGTGATCGTCGGCTTAGGCTGCGCGCTGGCGGCGGGTGGTGGCGTCCCGGGATTGCAAAGGACGCTCGCCGGCACCATCTCGGGCGTGGTGTGGGCGATCGTCGCTCACGCCGTGACCCGGGCGCTGGGAGGACAGGACCTGGTCCAGGCCCTGGTGTTGGGCGCCGCGGCGTTCGCGATGGTGTTGCAGGCACAGTACCTGCCAATCCTTTCCTACACGGGCGGCGCGGTGGCCGGAGCCGGCGTTGCGCTGGGTCTGCGGGCCACCACGCTCGAGGGCGGCGTGCGGGTCGCGATTGCGCTCGCGATCGGGGCGGTGCTCGCCTTTGCCGCCGAGCGGATCACGCGGGCCCTGCCTTCGGGACGCGCGTGACGCAACTGCGGGATGCCGAGGCTCGGGCCGCTTCCCGACGGCTTCTCGCGACCAGTGAGCGCGAGCTGCAGCGCATCGTCCTGGACATGCACGACGGGCCGGTGCAGGACATCTTCGCGGCACTGTCGCAGCTGCAGGTGCTGGAGCGAGCTCTCGCCGACGACCCGACCGCTGCGCAACGCGTCAGCCAGGCCGTGGGACTGCTGGAGCGGGCGCTCGGCGAGATCCGCAACTTCATCGGCGCCTTCCGGCCACCAGGGTTCGAGCGACGCGCGCTCGGCCAGATCATCGAGGGCCTCGCGGTCCAGCATGAGACGCTGACGGAGCAGGCCGTCGAGCTCGAGCTCCCGGGCGACCTCGGAGATTGCGCCCTGCCGACCAAGATCGCGATCTACCGGATTCTCCAGGAGGCGCTCGCGAACGGCCACCGGCACTCGGGCGCGACCCACCAGCGCGTGAGCGTCGAGCGGCACGGACCGTCAATCGCCCTCACCGTCTCCGACCAGGGACGCGGCTTTGATCCGCAACGCGTGCTCGCACGCGAGGAGGATGTGGGCGTGGAAGGCGGGCACTTCGGCCTGCGTGGGATTCAGGATCGGGTGGAGATGCTGGGCGGCTCGTTCACGCTGCAGAGCACGCCGGGCCGCGGCACATCGCTGACCGTGGCGCTGCCGGCGGAATGACGGGCAGAGGTTGGGGGGGGCCATGATCCGCGTGCTGCTCGCGGACGATCACGCCATCGTGCTGGAAGGCCTGCGGGCGCTGCTCGACGGAGAGCCCGACATCAAGGTCGCGGCCTGGACCACGGATGGCACCGAAGTGGTGCGATTGGTCGAGCAGCACAAGCCCGACGTAGTCGTCCTCGATCTGGAGCTCACGACCATCAAGGGCACAGCAGTCATCGCCGCGTTGCGCGAACGGCCTACGCCTCCCAAGGTGCTGGTGCTCACGGCCTACAACGACGGCGAGTCGCTCCGCTCGGCCCTGGACGCTGGCGCCGAGGGTCTCGCGCTCAAGACCGAGTCGCCCCAGCAGACGCTCACCGCGATCCGCCAGGTGCACGCCGGCCAGCTGGTGTTCCCGCAGGCGGCGCGGCGCTGGATCGAAGGTCGTCCCGGCGCTCCAGGTGATCTGACGCCGCGCGAGCGCGAGGTCTGGGCCCTCGTCGCCGGAGGCCTGACCAACCCGCAGATCGCCGAGCGGCTCGGTCTGTCCGATAACACGGTGAAATTCCACGTACAGCATCTCTTTTCGAAGCTCGGGGTCAAGAACCGCACCGAGGCGGCGCTCAAGTACGCACACGGCCGCTAGGCGGGGCGGCACCTTGACAAGGTGCCATTTCGGCGGGACACTGGAACCTCCACCACCGACCAGAGGGGTTATGACCGCTCCTGCGCTCGCCGCGAAAGATCTGCGGCGCGTCGTGATCGCCGCAGCAGTCGGGAACGTCATCGAGTGGTACGACTTCTACATCTTCGGCAGCTTGGCAGCGCTCCTGTCGGTGAAGTTCTTCGCGGCGGGCGCCGCCGGAAGCGCGCTCATCAAGACGGTCGGGACGTTCACCGCCGGGTTCCTGATCCGCCCGTTCGGAGCCTTCGTCTTCGGCCGCGTCGGCGACATCGTGGGCCGCAAGTACACGTTCCTCATCACGCTGAGCGGCATGGGTTTGGCGACGGCCCTCATCGGCGTCGTGCCGAGCTATGCCAACATCGGCGCGACGGCGGGGATTATCCTGTTGTTGCTTCGCCTCATCCAGGGCCTGTGTCTCGGCGGCGAGTATGGCGGCGCCATCACGTACGTCGCCGAGCATGCGCCGGACGACAAACGGGGCTACTACACCGGCTGGCTCCAGACGTCGCCCACGCTGGGGATCGTCGTGTCCCTCGTCGTCATTATCGCGACGCGGGAAACGGTGGGGACGGAAGCCTTCAACGCGTGGGGCTGGCGGATCCCGTTCCTGCTCTCACTGCTCATGGTGGCGATCGCCATCTACATCCGGCTGCAGCTGCAGGAGACGCCGATCTTCCAGGCCATCAAGGCGAGAGGACAGACATCGACCAATCCGTGGCGCGAGGCTTTCTGGAGTGAGAACATCAGATACGTGCTGATCGCCAGCGTCGTCGTGATCGGTGAGGGGGTCGTGTGGTACAGCGGTCAGTTCTGGGCGCTGTATTTCATCCAGCAAGTACAGAAGCCGGACGTCCTCACTCCGGCCATCATCACCGGCGCCGCGCTGCTCATCGCCACACCGTCGCTCATCTTTTTCGGCTGGCTCTCGGACCGGATCGGCCGCAAGCCGATTATCCTCGCGGGCTTCTTGCTCGCGGCCGTCACGTACTACCCGCTGTACAACACGCTCGGCAACGCCGCCAACCCGGCGAACATCAACTACCCGTTGTCGATCTTGATCGTGGCGATCATGGTCAGCTACGTGGGGATGGTGTACGGTCCGATCGGGGCGTTCCTGGCCGAGTACTTCCCGGCGCGCATCCGGTACTCGTCCGTGTCGGTGCCGTATCACATCGGCAACGGCTGGGGTGGCGGACTGGTGCCCGTCATCACGACGGCGGCGTACGTGACCGCGCAGACGGCGGGGCTATCCATGTCCCAGAGCCTGGGCCATGCACTCGTCTATCCCATCGCCGTGCCGGCAATAGCCTTCGTGCTCAGCCTGTTCCTGATGCCCGAGACGCGCAAGATCAGCATCTGGCAGCCCTCGGAGGTGCGGGCGGGCGCGAGAGGCTGAAAACAACAGTAGGGGCGACGACGCAAGACTTGTAGGGGCGCAGCATGCTGCGCCCCTACTGTATTGCGCCCATCACTTCACGATCGTGAGGCCGTGCGGCACGGCGCCCGGGAAGACGTAGGCGTACATCAGGACGATCAGCCCCACGACCGCACCCAGCGCGACCGAATGCCAGAACACCCACCGGAAAATCGTCCCCTCG
>QHUS01000036.1 GCA_003222035.1 Gemmatimonadota bacterium
CGTGACCGACCAGCGGGCCATCTACCGCGACGTCGCCAAGGTGCCGGCGGCCTCCTTCGTCCGGTGGTCTGACGGGGTCCTCCGAACGGAAGAATACTGGAGGCCGCCCGCGGTACGAACCACGGGCGCCCCGACCTTCGACGAAGCGGTGGAGGAAACCGAGCGCCTCTTTCTCGCGGCAGTGCAACGCCGCCTGGACGCCGACGTGCCCGTCGGGGCTCTGTTGAGCGGCGGGCTGGACTCTGGCCTTGTGTGCTGGGCCGTGACCAAGCTGGGGGCGGACTTGACCGCCTTCACGGTCGGCACCCCGGACGACCCGGAAGACGAAACGACGGATGCGTGTGCCACCGCCAAAGAGCTGGGAATCCGGCATCGCCTCGTCGGGTTGCCCACGTCCGGCGAACCCGGAATCGGTGACCTCGTCTCCGCGTACGGTGAGCCCTTCGCCTGTCCCTCGGCACTGGGCATGCTGAGAGTCTGCCAGGAGGTGGCGAGCTCGGCCAAGGTGCTCCTCACCGGGGACGGTGGCGACGACGTCTTCCTTGGATATCCTCGTCATCGACACCTCTGGCTGGCACAGACCATCGCCCGGATGACGCCGCGCCCGGTGAGCATCTCGTGGCAAGCCGTGCGGCGGGCCTTCGAACCCGGTGCGCCACTCCAGCGCGTCGTCCATTTCCTTGACTACGCGACTGGTGGGCTCGGCGCGTTCATCGACGCCCACGACGGCTTGCCCACCTACCGCAGGATGGGACTCCTGGGGGAACGGCTCGCTGGTGCGACGGTCGAGCAAAGGCGCATCCCATGGTCCAGCCACTCGGGTCGCCAAGTGCTGTCAGACTACTTGGAATACGATCGCCGGACGCAGTTTGTCGCGGAATACTTGACGAAGGTGGATGGCGCCAGCATGCACCACGGGCTCGAGGCGCGGTCTCCATTTCTCGATCAGGACCTCTGGGAATTCGCCGCCGGCCTTCCGCCCGCCATCCGCCTTCGCGGTGGGCGGCTCAAGGCCGTCCTCCGGGAGCTTGCCCGCCGGAGGATCGGCGAGCGAATCGCGGCGGGTCGCAAACGGGGCTTCTTGATTCCGGTCGAACGCTGGCTCGCCGGGCGCTGGCTGCCCCAGGTTGAAGCCACGCTACGCTCATCGCGGCTGGTCGCTGACGGCTGGATTGGATCGGAGGGCCTGCTCGCGGAAACCGCCGCCTCGGCCCGACGCGGCTGGGCGCGTCACCAGTTGTGGTACCTGTTCGTTCTGGAATCCTGGATGCGCGCCGAACCCGCTCACCGGCCGGCCCGCCATGCATACCAGCACATCGCCTGACGAGCGTTCAGGCGAGCAGTGGTGCGATTCGGTCGTCGGTGCGCACGGCGGCGCCACGCGGTGCGGACGGCATCCGCACATCCTCCTCACCGTCCACGAATCGCCGCAGCCACAGCTCGAAGTTGATCAGCGCCCAAAGTCGCTCCGTGTGTTGGACCCGGCCCGCGACGTGCTCGCCGACCAAACGTCGAACCACCTCACGGTCGAAGATGCCCCGCCGGCTCGCCCGCTCACCGAGAACCAGCTCCGTCATGACGCCGCTCCACCGACCGCGAAACCACGACCCCACCGGAACGGGAAACCCCATCTTGGGACGAGTGAGGATGCTCGGGGGCAGGACGCCTTTCATGCTGTCTCGCAATATTCGTTTCGTGGTGGACCCCTGAAGCTTCAGGCGGGCCGGGAGACCGGCGGTGAATTCGACGAGCTGGTGCTCGAGAAATGGCACCCGGCTCTCGATCGAAGCCGCCATGCTCATCTGGTCCTGCTTCATCAGCAGCTCATGCAGGTAGGTCTTGATGTCGACGTAGAGTAGCCGATCGAGCAGCGTGCCGGCGTTCGTACGTTCCCAATGCTCCCGCACGACCCGATACGGATCTGCATCGGCGATTCGCTCTTTCGTCGCGGGACTGAGCAGCTCGGCCTGCAGCCCCCGCGGAAAGACCGCGAAATTGTCGAAGTAGATGCTCGTCAGATCGGGTGCGACGCAGAGAAAGCTGCGCTCCAACTTTCGCCGTGGGAACGATCCCCGCGGCAGCTGCTCGACCGCGCGCCGCACGGCGCGGCGAACGGCCGCTGGGACGAGACGATCGTAGTGTGCCCCGAAACGGACGTTGTAGAGGGTCTTCGCATACCGCCCGTAACCGGCGAGGAGCTCGTCGCTGCCCTCACCCGTCAACACGACCTTGACATGGTCCCGCGCCAGCCGCGCGACGAAAAACAGCGGCACGCTCGCCGCATGCCCCAGGGGTTCGTCCTCGTGCCACACCAGCGTTGGCAAGGCGTCGAAGAACTCGGCCGCACTCACCACGACTTCGTGATGGTCGGTCCCATAGGTCTCGGCGACGGTCCGTGCGTGGCGGAGCTCGTTGGCCTCCTGCTCCACGAAGCCGACGGAGAAAGTCTTGATCGGCTCGTTGACGAGTCGGCTCATTGTCGCCGCGATGGACGCCGAATCGATCCCCCCCGACAGAAACACGCCGAGGGGCACGTCCGACATCAGCCGCATGCGCACGGATTCGGTGAAGCGCTCGCCGAACTCGGCGATGAGGTCCGACTCGGATCGGTTCCGATCGTCCGTCCGGGCAAAGGTCATGTCCCAGTACGGTCGCGTCTCGAGCGTGCCATCTCGCCACCGCAGCGTATGCCCCGGTAGCAGCCGCCGTACGCCGACGAACAACGTGTCGGCACCCGACGGCGCCCGATTCGCCAAGTAGTCGGGCAGCGCGTCGTAGTTCAGCTGCGGCGACGTTGCCCCCGCTGCCAGGAGCGCTTTGATCTCCGATGCGAAATAGAGCGACCCGTCGCTCGCCTGCACGTAGTAGAGCGGCTTTTCTCCCAAGCGGTCCCGGGCGAGGAACAGCTCCTCTCGGCGACGGTCCCAGATCGCGAAGGCGAACATCCCCTGGAGGTGCTCGACCGCCCGTGGCCCGTCTTCCTGGTAGAGACGCAGGATCGTCTCGGTGTCACACCGCGTCCGGTAGCGATGGCCGCGCCGCTCCAAGGCCGCGCGCAGGTCCGGATGATTGTAGATCTCGCCGTTATACACGATGTGCAGCGAGCCGCTGTCGTCGGCCATCGGCTGATGCCCGCCGGCCACGTCGATGATCGACAGGCGACGATGCGCCAGTCCCACACGCCCGTCGGTGAAGACCCCGCAATCATCCGGGCCCCGATGCGTCATCGTGTCGCGCATGCGAACCAGCACGTGGGCATCCACGGTGCGCCCCGAACGAGTCGAGAAGGCGATCCCGCAAAGACCGCACATACGCTCAGCGCACTCCGAGCGGCGTGGAGCGCGGCGCCCCCACGATCTCGACCCCGGCCCTCGACTTCCCGCTCACCGCCAGCCGATCGGCACCGAGCGAGTCGACGTAGCATCTCCCATCCGCATCCACCTCCACGTGCAGCTCCGAGCCGCGGATGCGGGCGGCGATGTAGCGCACTGGCGCGGTGGCGCGCAGGAGGGGCCGACCTCGCCACGTGAGCCGGCGGCCTTGGAGGACGACGAACTCCGACGGCAGCTCAGTGCCTCGCGGACGGCGGACCCACGCCCACGCAGCGTCGGAGGTCAAGTCCTCGCTTGCCGCGTCGCCGGTCTCGCCCACCAGCAACATGTCTTCCACACCCGGACCGACGACCGCGAAGGCGCGCCCCTTGGTGGCGGGCCGCTCGGCGATCGCGACTGCCTCCTCGCCGCCCCGTCCCGGCACAAGAAACGACACCAGGTCTCTCGGCCCTCGACCCGGAGCCGTAAACGTGCACACCCGCGCCGGGCGCACCGCGCCATACGAGCTCGACACTCGACCCTCGCCGGCACGCATCGTCCCCGCATGGGCGAAGACAGCAATGTCCAGTCTCTCGCGGTGAGCGTGGGGACCCCATTTGGCCACCGCCCGGCTCGGCGACCGGACCTCGAGTGCGATGCCAGGCGCGAACTGCAAGTGCAACTCGACGGCGTGGTCGCCATCGGTGCGGACGCGGTCCCGGACGACCCAGTAGTCGCCTCGGAGAAACAGTACCGCACGACTGTGGAGCGCGGGGGGGGTCAGGCGAGCATATCCGTCCTGCTCGCCTTCGAAATAGTCGCAGCGCTCACCCGGCCTCCACGCATTCAGCGCGCTGTGCCCCACATGGCGCCACCTGAACGGCCCGCCGGGGATCGAAGACGATTGCCCAGCAACGATGATCGTGTTGTGAGCGGCCGAGGACCGAAAGTGATCGCGGAGGCCGCCCCGCGAGCGATAGGTGTACGTGCCCGGGTCCACGAGCACGGGTTGGCCGCGCACGACCAGGGTGATGCCAAGCGCGTCGGCATGCGAATGCCCGCAGCTGAGCGCTCCGTGTGGGCCGCAGTCAACGAGCAGGCTGCTGGCGTCCGGTCCCCACCCATCGCGCATCACGTAGTAACCCCCATCCGCGAACCCCTGCGTCGTCGCGGCGGGCGGGGCCGCTGCCAACGCATCGAACGCGCTCAAGCCGGCGCGGCCCAACAACCAGACCGTCTCTTCCGCCGCTTCGCTGGCCACGAAACGGAAATCCCGGCGGTTGAACAGAACCGCACCCGTCGCCAAGGCGGCGCGAAAGTCGCTTCGGTCGCGCTCGTCCAAGAACAACAGCCTCCCGCCGTCGTCGTCGCCGACGAGCGGGGTGCGACCGTTGGGCTGGGAGAGGTACATGAGGTGCGTCAGGAGCGCTTCCAGCTTCGCGTGGATCGCGGCGTCGAATGGCAGGCCGTTCAGCCGCCCCAGGATGCTCGCATGGAGGTAGAAATCGGTCGTGTAGCGATGGTAGTATGTGGACTGCTCGAAGTACGACCCGTCGGACCGCACCTGCGTATTCAGCTGCTCGACCAGAATCGACCATCCTTTGCGCCGCCACCGCTGGGCGTCGCAGAACTCCGGAAACAGCGTACCCAGATAGAGGAGACCCAGGGCTTCGCCCGTGAGGTGCGTGTTGGGACTGTAGTAGGTCGACAAGTACGTCTCGATATGTCGACCTTGCAGGAACAGAAACTTGACGGCGCGCAGGAACACTCCCTCGGTCAGGGTCGGCGACGCCTTGAAGAAATACAACCCCCAGATCCAGGAGATGGCTCGGAACGCCACTTCCAGGCTGCTCGCCCAGTTGATCCCGCGCTTGGGAGGATTCGCGTCCATCCAGGCCATCAGGTGCTCGACGAACGTCCGGGCATACCGCTCGTCGCCGGTGTACCAGTAGGCCTTCCCGAGCGTGACGAAATACTGATGGCGATTCAGCTCCCAGATCAGCTTGACGTCGGCCGCCAGGTCCGGGTTCGCATGATCGATCCGGCTCCAATGGACGCCGTCGAGGCCCGCGCCGGACAGTGGGTCCCGGTTCCAGTCCACGGGCGTGCCGAAGTCCAAGCCCCAATGCCCGAGGAGATCGAACCGTCCGTGGCGGATCCGCTCGGCCTGCTCGAGCACATGTCGTTCGACCTCCGGCCAGCGGCTGCGGAGCGTCGCCACGACCTCCTGGCGCTGGCTGAAGGCCGCGAAGAAACGCGGCGACGTGCGCTCACGGAACCTTGTCAGCAGCTCGGCCGCCGTGGGCACGGGCGACTGCGATGGCCCCGGAACGAGGAGGCGCGTGAACCCGCGATCGTCTGGGATGCGGATCTGCCGCGAGATGCCTATTCGCTCCGACCACGCCGCCAGCCCTTGTCGCGCTCGCAGGCGCAGCTCCGCAAGGCTTCGCCCCCGGAGCTTCGTCCACACCGCGAGCCCCCCGGCGGCGGCGCTCATGCCATCAGACCCTCATACACCCTCTGCCACTCTGCGACGATCGCTTCGGGCGCGTACTTCCGGCGACATTCTACGAGGGCACAAGCGCTCAGCCGGTCGGCGAGCGCGGGCTCGTCCAACAGGCGCAGCGCAGCAGCCGCCATCGCCTCGTGATCTCCTCGCGGAACCATCAAGCCCGTCTCTGCTTGTCGGACGATGTAGGGAATGCCCCCCGCGTCCGTGGTCACGACGGGCAGCCCCGACGCAAACGCCTCCAGGATGGAGCCGGGCATGTTGTCGATGTCCGGGGCGTTGAGATACACGTCCGCGGCGTCATAGACGCCGGGCATGCGGTCCGGCGTCACGCGGCCCAGAAACTCGACGTGGTGGAGGTCCAACTCTCGCGCGAGGCCCAGCAGGGCTCCCCGCTCCTCCCCGTCCCCGGCGAGGATCAAGCGGGCGTCCGGATGGCTGCGCTGAATCCGCGCGAACGCCCGCAGCACACAGGCGACGTTGTAGTGCCGCTCGAAACTTCGATTCGACAGAAACACCGGCCGCAGCGGTCGGCGCTCGCGGAAGCGGAATTGATCGAAGTCGACGACGTTGGCAATCGCGCGGGCGCGCAACCCCACCCGCGCGAACACGTCGACCAGATATCCGGAAGGCACGATCAGCGCGTCGGCGAGTCGCATGACCGGAATCGCCGTGCGACTCCAGCGCCGCAAGTGGTCCTCTGCCTCGCCACTCCGGTAGTTCAGGATGACTCGCTTTCCGTACCACTTCCCCATTAACACGGCCGGCGTCGGGGCCAGGACAAAGGACCAGTACGATGCCGAAAACACGTGCACGATGTCGTACTTGGCCAAGGACGCGACCAGCGCCCAGAGATAGCGGACCGAGGTTACCACAGTCCGGACGTAGCGAACTCGCTGCAGCAGGTGGAGCAGCCCGGGCAGCCTGGGATTGATCGGCACGAAGCCGACCGCGACGGAGCCCAGCTGCCGCAGGCCCCGGGAGAGCCTCGCCGCCTGCACCGCCTGCCCTCCGGGAACGTCGGCCGAAGGCGCCACGACGCATACCCGGATAGGGCGACCCTTCCCACCTCGTCCGCCGTCGTTCCTACCCGGCGTGGCACCAGGTGGGGTACCTGCCCTCCACCGCCTCACGCTGTCTGCCGCGTCAATTCTTCCGCTTCACCGGCGTGGGCCGCGAGCTTCGCCGCGTCCGCAAACCACGTCCAAGTACGTCGCAAGCCCTCCTCCAACGAGACCCGTGGCTGGTAGTCGAGGACTTGCTCGGCGCGATCGAGACTGGCCAGCGAGTCGCGTACGTCGCCGGAGCGGGGTTGCTGGTGCACATAGCCCAGGGGGCGACCCGTAACCGTGCTGATCATCCCGATGAGTCCGAGCAACGCGGTTCTGGTCCCCGCGCCGACGTTGACGACCCAGCCATTCACGCGCGCGCCCGGCGCCGACGCGGCGAGGATGTTCGCGTCCACCACGTTGTCGACATACGTGAAGTCCCGGGTTTGTCGGCCGTCGCCGTACAGCACCGCCGGTCGCCCTTCGAGTGCGGCCTGGAAGAACTTCGGGATGACTGCCGCGTACGCCGAGTGGGGACTTTGCCGCGGTCCGAACACGTTGAAGTAGCGCAGGGCCACACCCTCGATCAGGCCCGTGCGACCGAACGCCAGGACGTACTGCTCGCCGGCGAGCTTCGAGGCGGCGTATGGCGACCGCGGCAGCGGCTCGACGGACTCCGTTTTGGGCAACACCGGCGTGTCGCCATAGACCGAGCTGGAGCTCGAGTAGACGATCCGTGCAACCTTGGCATCGATGCACGCCTCCAGCAGGCGCATCGTCGCGTTGACGTTCGCGGCATGGGACGCCCATGGATCCTTGAGCGACCGGGGAACGCTGGGCAGCGCGGCGACATGAAACACGACGTGCATTCCCGCGACTGCGCGGCGACAGACTTCCGTTTCGCACAGATCCCCCCACAGAAACTCGATGTTGCCCTCTAGCTCGGCGAGATTCGCCCGGTTTCCCGTGCTGAGGTTGTCGACCACACGCACGTGGTGTCCGAGCGCAACCAGCCGGGCTGCCAGATGCGAACCGATGAACCCGGCACCCCCCGTCACCAAGCACCTTGACGCTCGTGTCGCAAGCATGGAACTCCTTTGTGTGTCTCGACTTGGTTGCGACTGCCGGACAGCCCGTGCGGACTAGGGACCCGGATCATCGCTCAACGAGAGGGCTTGCAAGCCCGGCGCCGTCAGCCCGCCTGCGCCGCCAGCGTGCGTAAATAACGATGTAGCAACGACATAATCGACTCACGGCCCCCGCTGCTCACCCCCGAGTCGCCACACTGTGGCGCGCTTGCCATAGCGAGCGCGCTCACGGCCTCGGCGCTAGCGGGTCACGGCTCCTGCGCGTCCGCGAACGGGGGCCGCGGTGGATCGGTCCACACGTCCCAGCGTCCGCGCACCGCGTTCCACGCGGCGACCAAGAGCGCGGTCAAGAGGGCCAGACCACTGCGAGCGATGCGCACCAGGCCGCCGCCGGGACCGGCGCTCACCCGCGCGGGGCGTACGAGCCAGGGGACGGCCGCGGCCGCCACTCCCACGACGCCTGCCCACGGGCCGACGACGAGGAGCACTCCGGCGATGCAGCAACACACGGCCAATGGCGTCAGCAGCCGCAGCACCTTGTGAGACACGAACTGCCACCAGAGACGGTTCTTCCCCGGGTGCAGCAACCACGGCATCCAGGCGATCAGCTGATAGTTCCCCGTGAGCGTGCGCACCTTGCGAGCGACCTCGGTCGCATCGGACCCTGATCCGACGTCGATGGCGACGGCGCGTGCGGCGAATCCCACGCGCTTGCCCGCGCGCACGACCTGAAACGGCACCCAAACGTCATCGAGCAGCAGTCCCGGCGGCAGCGGCGACCACAGATCGCGCTTGAGGGCGTACAGTGCGCCACTCACGCCGACCGAGCTGTCCCACGCGGCCTCGCGCATGCGCAGCCAACGCTCGAACCGCCAGTACCGTCGGTACAGATCGTCGGAACCCTCCGTCGAGGGGATGGTCAGTGACCCGGACACGATTCCCACGTCGGGTGAGGCCAGTTCTGCCACGAGGCTTTCGATCGCCCCGCGAGCGATGCGCTGGCGCACATCGGTGAATACAAGCACGTCCCCTTCGGTCATCGCGACCGCCACGTTGAGCGCCACCGCTTTCCCCACCGCCCGCTCCAGGACACGAACCTTGATCCGATCATCGGCCAGTTCGGCGAGTGCCGCCGCTGCCGCGGGATCCCGTCCGTCGAGCACCACGACGATTTCACACGCGACGGTCTTGGACAGGAGCAGCTCGCTGACCTTTTCGGCGACTGCCGTCCCGGGGTCGCGGGCCGCGATCACGATCGACACACGTTCGGGTGTTCGATCCACCGCGCGTCGCGCTCGCCGTGTCGGCAAAAGGCTCACGATCCAGGGGTAGCCGAAGTAGGTGTAGCCGAGGTGGGCCGCACCGATTCCGAGCAGCACGCATCCGGTTGTGACGGGGTCGGTCATCGATCCGCGCGCGATTCAGGGCTCATGCGCGAGAGGCGTTGCAACGCGCGTACCTCGATCGCGGTGACGGGTCACGGGCCGCAACGCGGGTAACCAATTGCTACCGAAGAGGTTGGGATAGTCGCGCGGACCGGTTTGCGCCCGCGCCCCACGGTTGGTCAGACGTGTTGCGTCGACACTACGGCGCGCCAGCAGCTTCAGCGCACTGCCGGCTCCGCTTGCTCCACGCCTGCGACCAGATCGCTGAGCTGCTCGATCTTGTGTGCCCATGACTCGCGCTGCATCGCCTGGGACCGCGCCGGCTGCGGCCCCGTGCAGCCGGATCGAACGAGCGTGTCGATCTTTGCGAGGAACTCGGCGGGGCTCCTCCCGATGGAAACTTGGCCGTCGAGCTTCTCGACTTCGGGGATGGCGCTCGCGACCACCGGCAGCCCCGCCGCGAGGTACTCCCGCAGCTTGAGGGGGTTCGCCGCAACGGTGAGGTCGTTGACCACGAACGGGAGGACCGCGACGTCGAACCCCTTGCAGTACGCCGGCAGGAGGCGGTAGTCCTTGCGTCCGAGCAGGCGCACGTTCGGCAGGGTCTGGAGGCGGCTGACATCCGTCTGAGCCCGCCCGATCAGCACAAACGACCATTGCGGGCGAGACACGGCCAGGAAATGGAGCAGCTCCACGTCCACCCAATCGGCGATCAGACCGTGGAAGCCGATCACGGGTCGTGGCAGCGCGGACACCTCTCTGGGCACGACCGTGTCCGGGTGACAAGCCTGACGGAAGTGTTCGACGTCCACGCCGTGCGTCACGAGGAACGTGCGCGGGTGATGGAGCCGCTTGGACTCGTAAAGCACCTGCGACGATACGATCACCAGGTCGGCCTTGGCCAGGAGTCGTTGTTCCATGGCGGCCACCGCGTCCTTGTCGGCGTCGCTGAACTCGGAATACTCGTCGACGCATTGGTAGACGATCTGTCGCTCCCCGAGCGTGCCCACGACGTCCCCGGACGTCGGAAAGAAGGTCCAGGTAATAGGATCGCGGAACCGGAGCGCGCGGCACACCCTTCGGATCGAGGCGCCCAGGAACCAGCGATTGAACCGCCGTGCGAGCCGGCTGCCGTGGAAAGGGATGAGCATCGGGGAGAAGACGTAGATGTTCTCGGCCACCGAGCGGCAGCCCCGAAGGAATTGCCACAACTTCCTCGCGATGCGCCGCACGTCTCCCCCGGTGGCGCGCGGATTGCGATTCCCGATCGAGTTCACCCACAGGATGCGATTCTTGCGAGCGAGCCCGAGCATGATATGCTTCTTGCTCAGCGGATCGCCGTCCCAGTCGTTGCAGAAGCAGATGATGTCGCGCCCTTCAAGCACCGACGCCCCCCTCCGGTCCTTCCCCCCCCCCCCAGCCCCCCGCCAATGCGCGCGCCAGCTCCGCCACGCAACGCTCGATCCGCGCGTAGGCGCGGTCACACACCGCCGGGCCCTGATCCACGGGATCCTCGATCGCGCGGGAGGTGACGGGCGCCGGATCCAGATCGCCGAGCAGAACCACATCTCGCACCGCGCGCCCAAACCGCTCACACACGCTGCGGCGCTGCGCCTCTTCCATCACCACGATCAGGTCGGCGGCGCGTGCCAGGTCCGCTACGAGGAGCTGCGAGCCGTGACCGCGCAGATCGATTCCCCGCCGGGCGGCGGCCGCGATCGCGTGCGGCGGAGGGCATCGTCCTGGGGCACTGAACCCGGCCGACTCCACCAGCACGGACCCCGACCCCCGGCGGTCGAGCTCGCGTTGCAACAGGGCCGC
This sequence comes from Gemmatimonadota bacterium, assembly GCA_003222035.1. Classification (GTDB taxonomy): domain Bacteria; phylum Gemmatimonadota; class Gemmatimonadetes; order Gemmatimonadales; family GWC2-71-9; genus AG41. The sequence continues at coordinate 11,164 of QHUS01000036.1, forward strand.
GGCGAAGGGGCTACGAAACACGTTGCCGTTGCACACGACCAGCACGCGGGACGGCGGGCGGCGCGCCGCCAGCGCCTCCAGGGCCGCGCGGCGACTAGAGCGGTGCAGCAACTGGTCGGGTACCCGACGCAGGAGTGTCAGCAACTCAGTCACACTTCCTCCGCGTTACGCCGCGCGAACGCCGTCGGCGTTGCATTTGGCATGGACGAACCGGGCGATAGCGCCGATCGAGCCCAGGTTCCGTTCCGTGATTTCGTCCTCCGCCACGGTGCACCCGAACTCGCTCTGCACAAACCCGATCAGCTCCATGACCCCGATGGAGTCGATCACGCCGCTTCCAAACAGTGGATCGCCGTCCT
>QHUS01000057.1 GCA_003222035.1 Gemmatimonadota bacterium
GGCGATTCAATACCGCAGCCTGGATCGGAGGGGGCTGGGGTAGGGCGAGGCACGTCCTCCGCGCAGGGCGGCGGTGGCGCTCTCGCGATTGCGCTTGCTGCCCGATACCTGGGTGAGGGACATACAGACGTGCCTGGACCAGTGAACACCAGTCCGCCTATGCTGACGAACGTGGGAACTGTCTTTTGTGGGCTCCGCTAGGCAGCGGACCAGCGCATCGTCCGCAGCCGCTACCAGCGGAGCTTGGTTGGAAAATATTCCGAAATCAATTCGCTATAGAAGGGCCGCAATTGCTCGACATTCGGGCGCTCGTGGCTTTTGGTATAAAGGTCGTAAGGATTGAAAGCTCGAACCCACGCGAACATTCTCTTGTCCCGGCCGTTCATGAGGTGTTGGTATTCCCCTTCGCGGTGCGCCGGATAGAAGGAGTGATAGCGAATCATGTAGAGGGCCTCCGGCGGCAGGTAATCTTTGACGACGTGATACAGATATTCGTCATGGCCCCAGGAGAGATGAACGTTTTCCAAGCCGCAGCCTTCTGAGTAGATGCCGGTTCGAGTCTGGTATTTCGGCTCTCGGCTGTCGGGATTGTCGGCGAAGAACTGATGAAAGACGATCTTGTCCGAATAGCCGCAGCCTACTGGAAACGTATCGCCTACGACGGCCCACTGCGGCTCTCCGTAAAGACATAGGATTTTTCCCAGATCGTGAATGAGGCCCGTCAAGATGAACCAGCGCGGATGCCCATCCCGGCGGATCTGTTCGGCCGTTTGAAGCAGATGATCAAGCTGCGATAGATCGGTATCGGGATCGCTATCATCGACCAGCGTGTTCAAAAACTCCATCGCTTCCCAGATTCCCATTTTGTGCCGCGACAGCGACAGAAATTCTTTCTTCTTGGCCTGCACGAAATCGTAAGTCTGATGGCGGTGATTGAGCCGGTAGAACTCGCACACGCTGGGTCGTGCGTCGGCCTCATAATTTCGAAACTGCTCTTTGGCCTTATTTGGGTCCGTCGCCTGAAAGGGCTTTGAACTGGCGGCTGTCTCTTCAGGATAACGGACTTTGAGGAAGTCCTCCCATTCTTCCAGGTTGGAAAGAGGGGCGTTCGAATTGGATGGAGTTTCTGTCGCGGCCATAAATTTCAGCTGAGTTACGATTGAATATCCTCCGCAGGCCCTTGGCTGCAACAACTGAGCCAGAGGCTTCTTCTGGCAGGAAGGAGAGCCTTTCGGCGCCCTTATCGGTTAACGCACCACGCGCTTAAGGGCACCCGGCGCAGCCTCGTTCCCCGACGCTACCGCCAGCAGCGGCAATCTTCACTGCGGCAATCCGTTGGCAGGGTGTCGCCCAGGGTCCGCAGTTCACGGGGAAAGGCTGCCGGAAGCGGTTTTTGGCCGTTCAGCCTCACAAGGCAAAAGGCAACGCGGGGATGTCCCTGCGGCTATTTCGGCGATCCGCAGCACCATTGCGTCTGCGGGCCCCTCGGCGTCGAGCGCTACCTCGCCCGCGTCTCGGGACCCCTGCTCGACCGCATCGACATCCATCTCGAGGTGCCGGCCGTGAAGTACCGGGCGCTCGCCGACCAGGGAGCGGGGGAGCCGAGCGAAGCGATCCGGGAGCGGGTGGACCGGGCGCGCGTGGCGCAGCGCGACCGGTTTGCCAACCGGGTTGGTGTGTATGCCAACGCGCACATGGCGGCGCGCGACATCCGCGCGTTCTGTCGTGTCTCGGACGGTGCGGACGCCCTGCTACGAACCGCGATCACCCGCCTCGCGCTGTCGGCGCGGGCCTATCATCGGATCCTAAAGATCGCGCGGACGATCGCCGACCTGGACGGCGCTGCGGAGCTGCAGCCGAAGCATGTGAGCGAGGCGATCCACTATCGGAGCCTGGATCGCCGGGGGCTGGGTTGAGGCGTGATGTATATCACCTAACATCAGTGATTTTTATCACTAATATTTTGGTATGGTGCTTTCTTTTTTTTCGATAATGCTTAACTTGGGTGCCCCAGGACCACGGCGGCTCGCGCCCAGTTGAGCCAGGTCCTAACCGTGCTGGTGGAGGTTAACCCGATGAGCCGCCGCAATCGGTTCCTCTCTGTCTTTACCGTCCTTGGTACTGCCTCCCTGGGCCTCACGTGCCGCTCAGACCGCCCGCTGCTCACGGGAATCGCATCCAGCCTCAGCCCCAGCCCCACCAAACAATCGGGCCTGCTGAGCTGCACCCCGCTGCGGTCGACCACCGTCAAGCAGAGTGTGGGTCCCGGTGGAGGCACCATGGTCATCGGGCCGCACGTCTTCGTGGTTCCGCCCGGCGCGCTCGCTGCGCCGGTGGTGATCACCGGGAAGACCACGGGGGACGCGGGGAACGCGGTCTATTTCAAGCCTGCGGGACTGGTATTCAGCATACCCGCGTCCTTGACGCTGAGCTACGCCAACTGCAACACATTGGGCTCGACTGCCTCGAAGGAAGTCGCGTATACGAGCGACTCGCTCTTCATCGTCTACTACGTTTCATCGGCCGACGCTCCCAGCGCAAAGACGGTCACGGGACGCATCGATCACTTCTCGGCCTTCGCGGTGGCATGGTGAGGGGTGCGCAGGCTCACTCGGGCGCTGGACTCCGGGCCGCGGATCTCTTGCGGGACGCGCGAGACCACGAGCGCGCGGGATCTGTCGCCGACGCGGTCCAATCGTACGGCGCTGCCATTGCCGAGGCGGAGCGGGCGAACGAGCCTGCGGTCCTTGGCGAGGCGCTGCGGCGCCTCGCCGTGGTGCGACACCACCGCGACGAGACCGAAGCCGCGCGTCGTCTGTGCCAGCGTAGCTACGAAGTGGCGACCGCCATGAAAAACGACGTCCTCGCTGCGGAGGCGCTGAATACGCTGGGAGGGCTCGCCCTCGAGAGCGGGGAGCTGGTCGAGGCCGGTGCGGCCTTCCGCAACGCTCTGGTTCTGGGTGGGCACAGCCGCGAGCTGCGCGCCCGCGCCGAGCAGAACCTCGGCATCTTGGCGAACATCCACGGCGATCTCGTCCAGGCGGGTGCGCACTACACCCGCTCGCTCGAGGCGTATCGCGCCGCGAGCGACGAGCACGGCTGCGCGATTGCCTATCACAATCTGGGAATGGCGAGCCGGTATCGGGGCCTGTGGGATGACGCTGAGGGATATTTCGCGCACAGCCTCGCGATCGCGCAGGCGAGTGGAGATGTGCGGCTCCAGGGGCTCTGCCTCGTGAACCGCGCGGAGGTCCATGTGGCCCGGCAGCGCTACGATGAAGCCCTGCGGGATGCCGAGGCGGCGCTCGCCATGTTCGACCAGAGGGGCATGCGGGCACTCAAGGTCGAATCCTATCGCGTCATCGGGATGGTCTATCGCGAGACCGGCCGTCCCGCGCTGGCCGAGGCGCGTCTGCGGGCGGCGATGGAGCTGGCGATGCAAACCGGTACGGTCCTGGGTGAGGCCGAGGCGACACGTGAGCTCGCGCTCACGTGCCAGACGATGGGCCGCAACCAGGAAGCGCTCACGCTCCTCAACGCCGCGCACCGGCTGTTCCGCCGGCTCGACGCCCGCGTCGATTTGGTCCACGTGGCGGGGAAGGTCGCGGAGCTCGTGACGACCTACCTCGCCGTCGCCAGGCAATGGAGCGAGTCCATCGAGTCGAGTGACCGCTACACCTTCGGCCACTCCGCGCGCGTCGCGACCTACGCCTGTGCCGTCGCCCGCGCCCTGGGTCTCGACGACGTGCAGGAGATGACGATTCGGACTGGTGCGTATCTGCACGACGTCGGTAAGGTCAAGGTCCCCCATGAGATCCTGAACAAGCCCGGTCGGCTGACGAGCGACGAGCTCGAGATCGTCCGACGACACCCGGAATGGGGGATTGAGCTCGTTGCCAACATCGATTTCCCTTGGGACATCAAGCCGATCATCCGCTGGCACCACGAGAAGTACGATGGGACCGGGTACCCGGACCGGCTGCGGGGAGACGAGATCCCCCTCTCGGCGCAGATCGTGTGCGTCGTGGACGTGTACGACGCACTGCGGAGCGCTCGCTCCTACCGCAGAGCGCTGTCACACGAAGGCGCCCTCCGGAGGATGAACGAGTGCCGGAGCTGGTGGCAGTCGAAAATCTACGACGCATTCGCGCGGGCGATCGGCCCGGAGACGGCGGCCACGTACGGCTGAGCCGGTGATCGTGAAGTTGGGACGCGCTGGCAGCCCGGAGGATTGCGCGACATCTTCTGCCGTCCCCAACGCGGTCGCGCCATGCCCAGCCACGCTCCCGGCCCGCCGACCCTACTGGGTCTTCCTTACGACGGCAGCTCGTCCTTTCGCAAAGGGACCGCCGCCGCCCCGCCGTTGATCCGCCAGGCGCTGCACTCACCTGCCGGCAACCCGTGGACCGAAACGGGCGTCGATCTGGGAGCCGACGGCGCGCTCGGCGACGCCGGCGACGTACCGCTCACCAGCGGCGCCGACGCGCGGGCCAAGATGGAAGCGGCCGTGCGCACGCTGCTCGAGTCGGGGGGGCGGCCCATCGTCCTGGGCGGCGACCACTCGATCACCTATCCGATCATCCGCGCCGTGCGGTGGTTCCACCCGCGCCTGAATGTGCTCCACTTCGATGCCCATCCCGACCTGTACCCGGAGTTCGAAGGCGATCGCTATTCGCACGCGTGTCCGTTCGCCCGGGTCATGGAGGAGAAGCTGGCCGATCAGCTGGTGCAGGTCGGTATCCGCACGATGAACCCAGTGCAACGCATGCAGGCTGAGCGCTACGGTGTCGAGGTCATCGACATGCGCGCCTGGGCCGCCGGGCGACGGCCGGCGCTGCGCGGTCCGGTATACGTCTCCATCGACATGGATGCGTTCGATCCGGCGTTCGCGCCCGGCGTCGGGCATCGCGAGCCGGGTGGACTCACCGTGCGGGACGTGCTCGGCGTGCTCCACGGCCTGACCGTGCCGATCATCGGGGCCGACATCGTGGAATTCAATCCGGCGGAAGACCCGAGCGGGATGACCGCTACCGTGTGCGCGAAGCTCGCGAAGGAGCTCGCGGGGAAGATGAGCTAGCTAGGCGGGATTCTCAGGCTGATGACGTCGCCGGGATGCACGGAGATGCTCTCCGTGATCGGGTTGCCCTGGCCGCCGATGGGATGGAGCTCGAACTGCAGGTCCGCGCCATACCCCACGTACTCGGGCCGCAGCATGATCGTGCGCGAGCTGAGACCCGGCACCGTGCCCAGGCGGATCCGCTGGCCGCCGCGGACGAGGTACACGTTCATGTCGAGAAAATTCTGGTTGTCCACGTTCAGCGCGACTTCCGCCCGCGGATTGATCGGGGCCACGGCGCCGCGGTGGCAGGCGAGACTGACGAGGGTGACGACGGTGAGAAGCGCGCGCATCACGTCGTAATCTACACGTCTCCGTCTGGCGCGGTGCGAGCCACCTCCCTACCTTGTTTCCCCAACTCACCACGCGCTCGCATGATCGACTGGCTGCAAACGCATCTCGGAATGAACACCGAGCTCCAGACGCGGCTGTTGACCACGATCGCGACCATTGTCGGCCTGTGGCTCGTTCGGCGGATCGTGCTGGGGTATGTGTACCGCCGGGTGCGCGACCCGTGGAGCCGCTACCGCTGGCGCAAAGGTCTGACGTACCTGGTGGTGGCGATCGGTGCCATCATCATCGGCCGCATGTGGTTCGCGGGCGTGCAGTCCCTCGCGACCTTCCTTGGCCTGCTGACTGCAGGGCTCGCGATCGCACTCAAGGAGCCGGTGTCGAACCTCGCGGGGTGGGCGTTCATCATCTGGCGGGGTCCCTTCGAGGTGGGCGACCGCATCCAGATCGGGTCGCACGCGGGGGACGTGATCGACCTGGGCCTGTTCCAGTTCACGCTCAACGAGATCGGGGCGTGGGTGGACGCGGACCAGTCGAGCGGGCGGATCATTCACGTTCCGAACGGCAAGGTGTTCAGCGATCCGGTCGCCAATTACAACAAGGGATTCCCCTACATCTGGAACGAAGTGCCCGTGCTGGTGACGTTCGAGAGCGATTGGCGCAAAGCCAAGCAGCTGCTCACGAACATCGCCTTCAAGCATGCGGAGCACCTGACCACCCAGGCCGAGCAGGAGCTGTTGGCCGCCTCCCGTCAGTATCTCATCAACTACCGCAAGCTGACGCCGATCGTCTACACGAAGGTGACGGACAGCGGCGTGCAGCTCACCATCCGCTACCTGATCGAGCCGCGCAAGCGTCGCGGGACCGAGCACGCGATCTGGGAGGAGATTCTCACGGAGTTCGCGGGAGTGCCGGATATCGACCTCGCGTATCACACCGTGCGCGGCTTCAAGTACGCGGACGAAGGGAAGCCGGCGCTGCGAGCGCCGTCGCCGCACCCGAGCGGCGTCCCCACCACCGAGGAGTGAAGTGCCTCGAACGGCTCGCTTACGACTCCAGAACGTCGTAGTGCGTGACGTTCGGCTCGAGCTCGAGCAGGTACTCACGGTCCTCCGGGTAGTACCGCGCGCGCTCGACGTCGTCGCCGGCAAAGCCTCGGATCGCATCGAGCGAATCCCAGAACGAGATGAACAGGAAGTGCGTCTCGCCGCCGGAAGTGCGGCGGAGCACTTCGACGCCCCGGTTGCCCGGTGTCGCGCGGCACTCCGTCACGCCGGTTCGCCGGAGATACGCGGCGTAGGCGTCCCCCTTGGCGGCGGGTACGGCGCCATGCCAGAGCCGCGCAATCAGCGGGCCCTTAAAGCCTTTGGAGCTCGCTGATCGTGCGCTCATTGCGGACGTTACCGGTGTTGAGTGTGGATTTGGGCTCGAACAGGAGCACGTGAGTCTCCTCGGGCGCGACGGGCAAATGGTCCACGCCGCGCGGCACAATCACGAACTCCCCCGGGTCGAGCCATACGTCGTGGTCTCGGAACTTGAGCAGCAGCCGCCCTTTCACCACGAGGAACAGCTCGTCCTCGCCATCGTGGTGATGCCACACGAACTCGCCCTTGAGCTTGGTGAGCTTGACGTACGCGTCGTTGACCTCTCCCACGATCTTCGGATTCCAGAAGTCTCGGAACGACTCGAATTTCTGTGCCAGGTTCACGCTCTCCATGGTGCGCTCCTCAGGACGAGGTACTCTGACTGACAGTCGGACTGTCGGACTGCCTGACGGTAGTTGCGCTTTCAGTCCGACTGTCCGACCGTCCGACCCTGTTGGGGATCTTGTTTGCGAATTGGATCCACGCGACCGCCCCGACGATCAGAGCCATCGCGAGGAACGTGCGCGCGGTCACGGGTTCCGAGAGGATCAGCCAGCCGAGCAGCACGGCGATCACCGGGTTCACATATGCGTACGTCCCGACGATGGTGGGCGAGGCGTGGCGCAGCGCGTAGGTGTACGCGCTATAGCCGAGGATCGAGCCGAACACCACCAGGTAGGCGATCGCGCCGACGCCGCGTGGCGTGAGATGCCAGCGACTTCCCTCGCCGAGCAGCAGTCCGAGCACGGCGACGGTGGTGCCCCCGGCGATCATCTGGATGGCCGCGCCGACGTACGGACTCGTCTCCGTGTGATGCCGCTTGCTATACACTGAGCCGAGTGACCACGAGGCACTCGCACATGTGAGCGCGATCGGCCCGCGCAGATCGGCGCGCAGGATCTCCGCGGGGCTCGCCCCGACCAGAAGTGCCGTGCCGATGAAGCCGAGCAACAGTCCCATCACCACGCGCCAATTGAGATCGCCCGAGCCGCCCGGAATGATCGCGTCGAAGAACGCCATCCACAGCGCGACGGTCACGACGAAGATGCTGGCGATCCCGGACGCGGTGAATTGCTCCGCCCACACGACGAATGCGTTGCCGCCCGCGAGCAGCAGGATGCCCACAATCGCCTGCGTGCGCCAATCCACCAACCGCCGGGGCAGCTTGTCGCCCAACGCGAGCACGACGGCCAGCAGCAGCGTGCCCGCGATCAGGAATCGCAATCCGGCGAAGAGGAACGGTGGCAGCACTGACACGCCGACGCGGATGGCGAGGTACGTCGAGCCCCAGAAGACGCACACCACGAGGTAGGCGACGAGCGCCTTGCCGCGCAGCCCCGCCATCAGTCGAGCTCCACCGGGACGAATCCCGGCTTTTCAAACACGGTGCCCAGCACGATCGTCGTGCGCGTGTCCATCCGCGCGTGGGGATCGGGACCGCGAATGTCCCGCAGCAGGCCCTGCAAGCTCTCGAGATCCGGAGCCGCCACCTTGAGGATGTAGCAGTCCTCGCCGGCGACATGGTGGCACTCGAGCACGCCGGGCTGCTTTTCCAACTCCCGCATTCGCGGCTCGTCGCCCACGTAATCGGAGGTGCCGTAGCGCACCGCCACGAACGCCGTCACCGGGAATCCGGCCTTCGCGCGATCGACCCGCGCGCCATATCCGGTGATGTAACCCGCTTCCTCCAGGCGTTTCACCCGCTCCATCACTGCCGGCCGCGACAGCCCGACTTCGTCGGCGACGGCCTGGTAGCTCGAGCGCCCGTCCGTGGCCAGCAACCGCAGGATCTTCCGATCGACGGCATCGACTTCGGTCTTGAGTGCCATTTCGGAGCCCCAGTACCTTAATGACTTACTAGACGTAGACACCGTGAATGATTTTTGAACGCATCATAAGGGTAGTAGGTTTCACGCCTACGATCTATCCGGTTTTTGCGCGCAACTGCTCCGCCGAAAATGTCCTTTGATTGAGACAGTCTCACCCTTACTATTCGCCATGCTCGGCCCCCTCAGAGCCCTCGTCAGCACCTTCCCGTCGGCGCTGGTTGGGTATTCTGGGGGCGTCGATTCGGCCCTCCTCGCGGTCGTGCTCCGTCAGGAGCTGGGGCGCGACCGTGTGCTGGCAGCGGTGGGCCGGAGCCCGTCGTATCCGGAGGCGCAATGGGCGGCGGCGCGGTCCCTGGCGGAACGCTTTGACCTTCCACTCCTCGAGCTCGAGACGCACGAGCTCGACGACCCCGACTACGTCGCGAATCCGACCAACCGGTGCTTCTTCTGCAAGACCGAGTTGTGGCGGCGGCTCGTCCCGGCGGCGCGGGCACGCGGCCTCGCCGTGGTGTGTGACGGCACCAACGCGGACGACCTGCGCGAGCACCGCCCGGGGTACGCGGCGGGTCAGGCTGCCGGGGTGCGGTCGCCGCTCGCCGAACTGGGGTTGACCAAGGGGGACGTGCGCACGGCGGCACGCGAGCTCGGGCTTCCGGTGTGGGATGCGCCGGCGGCGCCATGCCTATCGAGCCGGGTGGCGTACGGGCTGGCGATCACGCCGCGACGCCTCGAGCAGATCGAGCGTGCCGAGGCGTACCTGCGTGAACTCGGCGTGACGGGCGATCTCCGCGTGCGTCACCACGGGGACCGGGGTGGCGCTCGTATCGAAGTTGAGCCGCGCTGGATTGCCTGGGTCGCCGAGCGGCTCCCGTCGTTACGGGCGCATCTCGAAGGTCTCGGGTTCGCGGCGGTGGAAGTGGATCCGCGCGGCTACCGTCGCGGGGGCCTGCTCGCCGAGCGTCCGTGAGGCTGTTCGTCGCCCTGAACCTGCCCGCGAACGTGCAAGACGGGCTGTGGGCGGCCGCGGCTCGGTTGCGTGAAATGGACCTTCCGGTGAAGTGGGTGCGTGGCGCCGGGATCCATCTGACGCTCAAGTTCCTCGGAGATGTGGCGGACGAGCGGGAGGGAGAGCTGGTAGCTGCGCTCGGAGGCGCCGCGCGCGGGGCGCGAGCCCTCTCACTCGTGCTCGAGGGGTTCGGTGTGTTCCCGGACTTCCGGCGGCCGCGTGTCGTGTGGGCAGGGATCGCGCCCGACGCGGCCTTGGAGATCCTGCAGCATCGCGTGGAGCAGGAATTCGCGCCCCTGGGATTCCCGACCGAGGCGCGGCCGTTCCGGCCGCACGTCACGCTGGGGCGGGCCACGCGGGACGCGAAGCCGCGCGATTTCGCCGGGCTCGAGGCGGCGTTGGGGCGCATCGGGTACACCGAGACGGCGCTGGTGAGCGGCGTCGATCTGATGCAGAGCACGCTCCAATCGGGAGGCGCGGTGTATCACGTGAGACACAGTGAACGGCTGCCTTAAGGGACTGCTCCGCCTCGCGCTCCTCGGCGTCACGTGCGCAACGGCGCTCACCGTGTGGTGGTTCCGGGAGCCGATCATGCGCACGGTGGCGCACCGGTTCGGCCCGCAGTCCACTAAGCTCCCGCCGGTTTCGGACACCGGGGTCGGCGCTCCCACCCCGAAGGCACTGTCCAGCACGCAAGCCAAGGTGGATCGCTTGAAGCGGCGGATCGGCCCGGATTCCGTGGTGCTGTCCGCCAATGAAGTGGCGTCCATGATCGGCAGCTCGATGGACTGGTCCGTGCGTAAGAGCTTCGACTCGCTCCGCGTCGAGCTGATGGAGGGATCGTTGGCGGTCCACTGCCGGCTCGACACGCGGGTGATTCCACCTGATGCGCTGGGTCCCATCGCCGGCTTCCTCAACCCCCAGGAGCCGCTCCGCATCGCCGGTCCGCTGCGGATCGAGCGGCCCGGGCTGGCCCGGTTCACGGTTCTGGAGCTGAGCCTGCGCGGCATCCCGTTCCCGCCGTCCGTCGTGCGGCAGCTGGCGCAGCGCATGGCGGGGGCGGACTCGACCGGGGCCGTCCCGCTGCGGGTCTCCCCGGGATTCGCCGATGTGAAGATCCATCCCACCGCAGTCATTTTGTACCGCGTGAAACGGAGCGAACTGTGAGCCGTCGTGTCCTGGTGGTCGACGACGAGAAGGGGATCCGCGAAGCGCTCACGCAGCTGCTCGAGTATGAGGAGATCGAAGTTCAGGCCTGCGCGTCGGGGTCGGAGGCCCTGCAGCGCTACTCCGAGTTCCGGCCCCATCTCGTGCTCCTCGACGTGAAAATGCAGGGGATGGACGGCCTGGAGGCCCTGCGCAAGCTGCGCGAGTTCGACGCACACGCCCAGGTCGTCATGATCTCCGGCCACGGTACGATCCAGACCGCCGTCGAGGCGACGCAGCTCGGCGCCTACGACTTCCTGGAGAAGCCGCTCGACACCAATCGCATCCTGCTCACGCTGCGGAACGCCCTGCAGCACGTGGATCTCACGAGCGAGAACGTTCGACTCAAAGCCGAGGTGCACCAGCAGTACGAGATGGTCGGCACGAGCCGCGCCGTGAAGCAGGTGATCGAGCGCATCGAGAAGGTCGCGCCGACCGCGGCCCGCGTGCTCATCACGGGGGAGAACGGCACGGGGAAGGAGCTGGTGGCGCGGGCGATCCACGCGCTCTCGCCCCGGTCGCGCGGGCCGTTCGTCGAGGTGAACTGTGCCGCGATCCCCACGGAGCTGATCGAAAGCGAGCTGTTCGGGCACATGAAGGGGAGCTTCACGGGAGCCTTCGCGGACCGCGCGGGAAAGTTCGAGCTGGCCGATGGCGGCACGCTGTTTCTCGACGAGATCGGGGACATGAGCCTGTCGGCGCAGGCCAAGGTGCTGCGCGCGCTGGAAGAGGGCGTCATCTCGCGGGTGGGCTCGGGTAAGGCCGTCGCGGTGGACGTGCGGGTCGTCGCCGCCACGAACAAGGACCTGAGCGCCGAGATCGCGGCGGGGCGGTTCCGCGAAGACCTGCTATACCGACTGAACGTCGTACCGATCGAGGTGCCGCCGCTCCGCGCCCGCCGCGCCGACATCGCGCAGCTGGTCGCCCACTTCATGGGCCAGCTGACCAAGAGCGGAGGAGCGGGTGGTGGGGGGCTGCAGCCTAAAACCTTCGACGCCGAAGCGCTGCAGCGCCTCGCGGCCCACGATTGGCCCGGTAACATCCGCGAACTGCGGAACGCCATCGAGCGAATCCTCATCCTCGCGGCCGGGCCGGTGGTCACGGCGGAGGACGTCGATCGCGTGGCAGGCGTGGGACGAGCGACGGGGGACGGGGGACAGGGAAGGGCGTCCGCCGACGTCGCTGGGGCGCCGTGGATGCGCGCGGCCACCTTCGAGGAATTCAAGCAGGTCGCGGAGCGCACCTACATCCTGGCGAAGCTGAAGGAAAACGACTGGAATGTGTCGGAGACCGCGCGCACATTGGACATGCCGCGCAGCAATCTCTATAAGAAGATTGAGCGCTACGGACTGACTCGGGAGGCTTAGGGTGGCGATCGAGAAAGAGCACGACTGGGACAAAGAGATGGCGGAGGTGGATCGGCTGCTCAAAAAGCTGCCGAACGCCGATCCGACCCTCGGTCGCAGTCGCGCCGAGCCGACGGTGAAGAAGCCCGCGGTCGGCGGCGGGAGCGGGGGCCACCTGGCCTTCGACGCCCGCACACGCGGTCGGGAAGTGCTCGGGACGTGGGCGCGGGTGCTCCTCGGCCTGCTGGTCGGCATCGGCGTCGCCCCGGGCGTGTGGCCGTACACGCACGGCTGCGGCCTGTACCTGATCCTCTACCTAGGGGGCGTCACGACCGTCATTGCCGCCGGACTGTGGTCGAGCGTCTCGTCGTGGCGGCACCGCCTCGGGTTCGCCCACGTGATCGCGCAGCTACTGATCGTGTGGGGGAGCCTGCTGCTGGCTCGCGAAGTGATCCCCCGCGTCGGTGCCAAACCTCAGGCCGTCTGGCTGTGTCCCTAGTCCCTGGTCCCTAGCCCCTAGCCCCTCTCATGCCCGAGAACTTCAAGAACTTCATCGCCGGCCAGTGGGTCGCCCCGGTCACCGGCGCGTACTTCGAAAACCGCAATCCCGCGGATTTCGATGATGTCATCGGTTGCTTTCCGCGCTCGGGTCCGGAAGACGTCACCCGCGCGGTGGCGTCGGCCAGACGGGCCTTCGCACAATGGTCCAGGACGCCGGCGCCGATCCGGGGCGAGGTGCTCCATCGCGTGGGCGATCTGCTGGTCGCGCGCAAGGACGAGATCGCCCGCGCCATGACGCGGGAGATGGGCAAGGTCCTCGCCGAGACCCGCGGCGACGTGCAGGAAGGCATCGACACGGCGCACTACGCGCACACCGAAGGCCGCCGGCTGTTCGGGCGCACACCTGGAAGATGTTCCCGGCGCTGCTGTGCGGGAACGCCGTGATCTTCAAGCCCGCCGAGGACGTGCCCCATACGGCGCACCTGCTGGTGGAGATCCTGCTCGAAGCGGGACTGCCGCCCGAGGTCGTGCAGCTGGTGCACGGCGAAGGCTCCGTCGTGGGCAAGGCAATGGTGGAGCATCCGGACGTACCGGTCATCTCGTTCACGGGATCGACCGAAACGGGATCGATCATCGGCGCGACCTGCGGCCGCATGCACAAGCGGTTGTCGCTCGAGATGGGTGGCAAGAACGCCATGATCGTGATGGACGATGCCGACCTCGAGCTCGCGCTCGACGGGGTGTTATGGGGAGCGTTCGGCACGACGGGCCAGCGCTGCACCGCCACGAGTCGCCTGATCGTGCACCAGCGGGTGCACGACAAATTGGTCGAGATGGTGAGCGAGCGGGCCGGACGCCTGCGGCTCGGCCCCGGGCTCGACGCCAACACGGACGTGGGTCCCCTGATCAACGAGGACGCTCGCAAGAAAGTCGAGTACTACGTCGGCGTGGCGCGGGAGGAGGGCGCGACCGTGGTGATCGGCGGCGAGCGGACGGCTGGGAAGGGACTCGACCGGGGCTGGTTCTACCGGCCCACGGTGCTCACCGGGGTGCGACCCGGCATGCGCGTTGAACAGGAGGAGATCTTCGGTCCCGTGCTCTGCGTCATCAAGGTTGGCTCGCTCGACGAAGCGATCGGCGTCAACAACGCCGTGAAATACGGACTCTCGAGCTCACTCTACACGCGGGATGTGAACGCCGCCTTTCGCGCGATGGGCGAGCTCGACACGGGGATTACCTACGTGAACGCACCGACCATAGGCGCCGAGGCGCATCTCCCGTTCGGGGGAGTCAAGCAGACGGGGAACGGGCACCGCGAAGGCGGCTGGGAGGTCTACGACTTCTACTCGGAGACCAAGGTGATCTACGTGGACTTCTCCGGGACGCTGCAGCGCGCGCAAATCGACACGGAATAGGGGCACGCGAGAAATTGCGCCGCCCCGCAATAGGATGGTGACGCTGCTCACACCGGATGCAGTATGGTGCGTCCGGTGGATCACGTCTCCCTGGTGATCGTTCTCTCGACCGGCGGCTCCCCGCTCGACTGGTCCGCGCTCGACGGGTTGCAGGATGTGCGCGTGGCATGGGTGCGCGTCGAACGAGAGGGCGACGCCGCCTGTCTCGCGGCCCGACTGTTGCACGGCGACCCTCCCGACGACTTCCGGGACCGGATGCGTCGGTGGGCGGCGGCCCGCGGGTGGGCGGTAACCGTTGCGTCTGGCGACCGCCCTGGCTAAAGTACTAGCCATGCATCACTTGGGCCCCCCCTGGCCGGGAACGGGCGCACGCACCGCGCCGGTCACCTTCGACCCCCCCCCCCTAAAGCGGCGCTCCCGGCTCGCGCGATGGTTCGACAATTGGATGCGGTCGCTGGGCATGGCGCTGGTGTTGTTCCTGATCATCCGCACCTTCCTGATCGAAGCCTTTCAGATTCCCTCCGGCAGCATGGAGCGAACCCTGCTCGCCGGCGATTTCTTGTTCGTCAACAAGGCCGTCTATGGCGCTCAGATCCCGGGCACCCACGCACGGCTGCCCGGCTTTGAGTCGCCCCATCGCGGCGATGTGATCGTATTCGCGTACCCGAAGAATCCCGAGCTCAACTACGTGAAGCGCGTGATCGGCGCCCCCGGCGACACCGTGGAGATGCGCAGCGGCGACGTCCGCGTAAACGGCCGTCGTTTGCGCGAGGCGTACGTGCAGCGGGTCGACCCCGGCCGCGATGTGTACGATCCCGAGTTCAACTGGCAGCGGGATTACTTGGTCGCGGGTGCGTCGGCCGCGCGCGACTACCATCCCACGCGCGACAACTGGGGCCCCCTGCGGGTCCCGGCGAGCAAGTACTTCGTCCTGGGCGACAATCGAGACAACTCGGCGGATTCCCGGTATTGGGGATTCGTGGACGCGGCCGCGGTCAAGGGACGGCCGCTGGTCGTGTATTTCAGCTATGACCGGGAAGCGCACGATGCGCTGCCCTGGCTGACCGATATTCGCTGGCACCGGCTCGGGTCGATCATCCGGTAAGTGCAGCATCGACTGGAGTCTGGGGCCCCGAGTCCGCGCCGTCGGCTCGGGCGTCGAGATCGTGCGGCGGCGTCGTGCGCGCCTGGAGGGTGACTCGGCCATGCAATTAAATACGGCGAAACGAGCCTCGTTTGACGAAGGATCGCTCGACCAGTATCTCCGCGAGATCAGCCAGTACCCGTTGATCACCCGCGAGGAAGAGGTGACCCTAGCGCAGCGCATCAAGCAGAAGGACCCGGAAGCGCTCGACAAGCTGGTGCGCTCGAATCTCCGCTTCGTCGTCTCCGTGGCCAAGAAGTACCAGAACCAGGGGGTGTCGCTCTCGGACCTGATCAACGAGGGCAACCTTGGCCTGATCCGCGCCGCCCACAAGTTCGACGAGACCAAGGGCATCAAGTTCATCTCCTATGCGGTCTGGTGGATCCGGCAGGCGATTCTCCAGGCGCTGGCCGAGCAGTCGCGCATCGTGCGGGTGCCGCTGAACCGGGCCGGCACGCTGCACCGGATCGGCAAGCGCTCGGCCTCGCTCCTGCAAGAGCTCGGCCGCGAGCCGACCGTCGAAGAGATCGCCGAGGGGATGGACATCTCCGAGGAAGAGGTGGCCAAGACCCTGTCCATCTCGCAGGCCCACCTCTCGCTCGACGCGCCCCTCACCCCGGGCGAGGACAACAAGCTGCTCGACTACCTCCCGGATACCACGAACCCCGGTCCCGACGACGAGATCTTCGAGCACGCCCTCACGGAATCGATCGAGGGAGTACTGGCCACGCTCAAGGAGCGCGAGGCCAAGATCCTCCGCCTGTATTTCGGGCTCGAGGGTCAGGAGCCGATGACGCTGGAAGAGATCGGCTCGTTGCTGGGCATCACGCGCGAGCGGGTCCGGCAGATCAAAGAAAAGGCGCTGGCGCGGCTGCGTCACGTCTCGAGGGCCAGAGCGCTGGAGAGTTTCCTCTTCTAAATACCAACGGCGTGGTGAGTGGTGCGTGGTTGTCCACGGTGCGATCACTCACCACTCACAACGCCTTTGTATATTGCCTCCCTATGGCCGGCTCTGCGTCGTTCGACATCTCCACCGGTGCCGACCTCCAAGAGGTCGACAACGCGGTGAATCAAGCCACCAAAGAAGTCGCGCAGCGTTATGACTTCAAAGGCTCCAAAGCCTCCATCGCGTTCGACCGCACCAAAGCGACGCTCACCCTCGTCGCGGACGACGACTTCAAGATGAAAGCCTTGTTCGACGTGCTGCAGTCCAAGCTCGTCAAGCGCGCCGTGCCCGTGAAGAACCTCGAGCTCGGCGCGGTCACGCCGGCCGCGAACGACACCGTACGCCGCGACATCACGCTCACCCAGGGCATCCCGCAGGAGAAAGCGAAGGCCATCGTCAAGGCGATCAAGGACCACAAGTTCAAGAAGGCCCAGGCCTCGATCCAGGGCACCGAGATCCGGGTGCAGTCGCCGTCCAAGGACGAGCTGCAGGAAGTCATGGCGTTCCTGCGCACGCAGGATTGGGGCATCGAGCTCAAGTTCGGGAATTATCGCGGATGAAGCTCGGCGTGGTCTCGCTGGGGTGCGACAAGGCGACGGTCGATTCCGAGCGGCTCGTCGGCGAGCTCGTGGGCCACGGTGCCGAGGTAACGCCGCATCTCCCGGACGCCGACGTGATCCTGGTGAACACCTGCGGGTTCATCGACGCGGCCAAGCAGGAGTCCATCGACGCGATGCTCGCGGCCGCGCAGCTGAAGCGAACGGCGGCGGTCAAGGCGGTCGTGGCGGTCGGTTGCCTGGTGCAGCGGTACAAGGCGGAGCTGCAAGAGGAGATTCCCGAGATCGATCTGTTCCTGGGATTCTCCGATCTCCATCACCTGGTGCCCGAGCTGGCGAGTCGGGGGCTCATCGCCGATCCCGTCGCCGGGCATCCCGGCGTACGGCAGTTCCTCGGCACCGAGGCGCACGTTCGCTACCTGAAGATCTCCGAAGGCTGCGACCACACCTGCGCGTTCTGCGCTATCCCGCTCATGCGGGGAAGGCACCGCTCCGAGCCGCTGGAGCGCCTGGTTCGGGAAGCTCGGACGCTCGAGGCCCAGGGAGCGAAGGAGATCAACCTCGTGGCCCAGGACCTCGGTCACTACGGCCGTGACTTGGGCCTTGCAGGTCCCAAACTCCCGGACCTGCTCGAAGCCCTGCTGCGGGAGACCTCCGTGCCCTGGTATCGTCTCCTATACCTCTATTCAGCGGGCCTCACCGACCGCCTCGTGGAGCTTGTGGCTCGGAGCCCGCGCATCGTGCCATACCTCGACATCCCGATCCAGCACGCCGCGGACCGCATGCTCGAGCGGATGCGCCGGCCCGAGCGGAAACGCACCCTGCGGGAGAAGCTGGCGTGGCTGCGGGGTGCGATCCCCGACGTGGCGATCCGCACGACGTGTCTCGTGGGGTTCCCGGGCGAGACCGACGAAGACTTTCGCGAGCTCCTGGCCTTCGTCGAAGAAGCCCAGTTCGACCGGCTCGGCGCCTTCGCGTACTCCCCCCAGGAGGGGACCCGCGCGACCCAGTACCCAGACGACGTGCCCGACGGCGTAAAGCGTGACCGGCTGGAGGAGCTGCTCGAGGTACAGCGCGCGATCTCCGCAGAGCGCCTCGCGCGCTTCGTGGGGCGGGAGGTACCGGTGCTGGTGGACCGCGTCGCGGAGCCCGACGAGACCGGCGCGACCCATGTCGGTCGGGTGGCGTGGCAGGCCGACGACGTGGACGGCGCCACCTACCTCGAGCGGGGTGGATGGGCAGAGGTCGGCACCTTCGTGCCGGCGCGACTCACGGCGAGCGAGGACTACGATTTCCGGGCGGTCGCCCTGACGTGAGTCGCTCGGAGGAGCTCTTCGAGCGAGCCAGAGCAGTGCTGCCGGGCGGGGTGAATTCCCCGGTGCGGGCGTTCCGGGCGGTAGGCGGGACGCCCTTTTTCGTGGCTCGCGCCGCCGGCGCCCAACTCACCGACGTAGATGGACGAACGTACCTCGATTACGTCGGTTCGTGGGGCCCCTTGATCCTGGGGCACGCGCACCCGGCCGTGCTCGACGCGATCCGCGCGGCGGTGGAGCGCGGGTGGAGCTATGGCACGCCGTGCGAGCCCGAAGTGGAACTGGCCGAGCACGTGCGGCGCCGGATGCCGGCCGTCGAGATGCTGCGCTGCGTGAGCTCGGGGACCGAAGCGACCATGGCGGCCGTGCGGCTCGCGCGGGCGGCGACGCGCCGCGACGCGATCCTCAAGTTCGAGGGCTGCTACCACGGTCACGGGGACAGCTTCCTGGTGAAGGCGGGGAGCGGCGTTGCGACCCTCGGCCTGCCCGATAGCCCGGGCGTGCCCGCGGTACTCGCCGGATTGACCGTCACGCTGCCGTTCAATGACACTCCCGCCGTCGACGCATTGTTTCGGCGGCAGGGCGACACGCTGGCCGCGGTGATCGTCGAGCCGTACGTCGGGAATTCCGGGTTCATTGCTCCCGCGCCGGAGTTCCATACCACGCTGCGCGCGCTGTGCGATCGCCACGGCGCTCTGTTGATCTTCGACGAGGTCATGACCGGATTTCGGGTCGCCGCCGGCGGCGCTCAGGAGCGCCTTCATGTGCGGCCCGATCTCACCACGCTCGGCAAGATCATCGGAGGCGGAATGCCCGTGGGGGCATACGGTGGTCGCGCGGACCTGATGCGACTGGTCGCGCCCGAGGGCCCCGTCTACCAGGCGGGCACGCTCTCCGGGAATCCCGTGGCCATGGCGGCCGGTCTGGCCACGCTGCGCGAGACGGAGCGGCCCGGCTTCTACGAGACGCTCGAGCGGCGAACCGCGCGGCTCGTGGCGGGTATAGCGAACGCCGCGCGCCGGCACGGCATCGCGGTGACGGCGGGCCACGCGGGCTCGATGTGGGGGATGTATTTCGCGCGCGGCCCGATCCGCAACTTCGCCGAGGCGAAGGCCGCGGACACCGGCGCGTTCGCTCGTTGGCACCGGGCCGCACTCGCGCGCGGCGTGTTCCTCGCTCCTTCGGCGTTCGAAGCGGGATTCGTCTCCGGCGCGCACACCGATGCCGACATCGATTTCACCATCACACAACTCGACGCGGCGCTGGGCGAGGCGCGGGCTCGCTAGCGCCGTCACGGTGGCGTGGGCGTGCGGCGGCGCGCGGCCCGCTCCCCCCCTCACGCCGGGCGCCGAGCCCGAGTTGCGCGTGGGACTGCTCGCCGGCGCGCGCAGCGTCACGCTGGGCGGCGACGGGGGCGGCGAGCTGCTGCTCAGCGACGACTCGAACGGCGAGCCGCTCGGCTCCATTCCCGCGGGCACGAGGTGGACGGTCGTCGCCGACACCCCCGGAGTCCGGCTCGTGAAGGCCGACGGCACCCCCGGCGAGCAGCGCGCCGGCATCTCGGCCGTCAACGTTACCGAGCACCGGTTCGCCATGGCGAACGGACGTCGCTACCGGGGGCGGTTGAGCGTGATTCGCGACGCCGCGGGGCTGACGTTGATCAACCGGGTACCGGTCGAGAGTTACCTGGCGGGCGTGATCGGCGGCGAAATGGGGGCCCGCCGGCCGGAGGAACGGCAGGCGATGCTCGCGCAGGCGGTGGTCTCGCGAACCTTCGCCCTCCGGAACCGGGGCCGCTGGGAGCCGCAGGGGTTCGACACGTGGGCGGACGTGCGGGACCAGGTGTACACCGGGATTGCGGGCGAGACGCCGGAGGTGTGGAGTGCCCTGCGCGCCACGCGCGGCGAGGTGCTTCGGTACGACGGCCAGATGATCTACGCGTACTTCCATTCGACGTGCGGGTTCTCGACCGCCGCCGTCGACGAGGCCTTCAAGACGGCCCAGGGCCAGCCCTACTTGCGTCCCGTTTCGGACGCGGCCGGGGGGGGTCACTACTACTGCGAGCTGTCACCGCGGTTTCGGTGGCGCGAGGAATGGGACAGCGCAAAGCTGCGCGCTATATTGTCGCGGACGCTTCCCGCGATGATGAACGCGGGCGGAGGTGGGCTCCAACGTATCACCGACGTCGCCGTGACCCGCACGACGCCGTCGGGTCGCGTGGGTGAGCTGCGCATCACGTTCGAGCACGGGGAGGTGCGGGTTCCCGGTCCGGATGTGCGCGCGGTGTTGCGGCCGCAGCCCGATCAACTCCTCGGGAGCACGGCGTTCCAGGTGGCGGTGACGAAGGAAGCCGGTGAGGTGAGCCGGCTCGTCGCCTCGGGCGTGGGGTGGGGCCACGGTGTCGGGTTCTGTCAGTGGGGCGCGGTAGGTCGGGCCCGCGCGGGTCAGGACTACCGCAAGATCGTCACGACTTACTTTCCGGGGACCAATGTCGAGCGCCTCTACTAGGCAGGCCGCTAGCCGGCTAGGCGGTTGGGCGGTTAGGCGGGCCGCGGGTGCCGCACTCCTGCTAACCGCCTACCCGCCTGCCCGGCTACCCGCGCAGGGTGTTCTTTCGAGGGACGGTTGCGGGCGGGATGCGGCTCGACTACGGCCTGATCGCGCCGCGCGTCCGGGTACTCCTAGGGGTGTCGTACTACAGCGCCGATGTCAGCGCCGAGGCGTCGAAGCGGTTCGAGCAAGGGCTCCGAGACGTCGTGATCGACCCTACCGGTGACGATACGATCCGCCTCGGCCAGGTCACGTGGAGCGACGTGACGGCGGATCTCGACCTGCAGTGGGTGCTGCCCCAGGGGCGCGCCGTCACGGTGTATCTGGGGGCCGGCGTGGGGGCGCATATTCGCCATGGCAGTGGGCCCGCGATCGACGGCACCTTCGTCCAGGACGCGCTGAACACCCTCACGCCGGGCCTGAACGGCACGCTCGGGGCGGAGCTCGGCGCGAAGCGGTGGCGCATCACAGTGGAGGCGCGCGGGGTGCTGGCGAGCGGCATGTCGACGGTTTCCCTTCGCAGCGGCGTCATGTATCGGTGGGCGGGGATGAGGCAGGGGGCAGGGGCGGGAGGGGGAGGAGGAAGGCCGAAGTGAGCGATCCCGTACGCGTCGCGGTGATCGGGGCGGGTGCCATCGCGCAGGTGGCCCACCTTCCGGTGTTGCGGCGGCTCCCCGGTGTCGAAGTCGCGGCGATCTGCGACTCGGACATCAGCAAGGCCCAGGCACTCGCGGCGCGCTTCGACGTGAAGGAGACGTTCGACGACATCGAAGAGGTGCTCAAGTACTCGCATCCCACCGCCGTCGCCATCTGTACGCCCAACCACCTCCACGAGATCCACGTCGTCTCCGCGCTCGCGGCCGGCGCGCACGTGCTGTGCGAACGCCCGCTGGCGCTCACGCAGGCCGGGATCGAGCGCGTGCTTCAGGCGAGCGAGAAGTACTCCCGTCGGGTCATGGTCGGGATGAACCACCGGTTCCGCTCCGACGTCCAGGCTGTGCGTGGGTTCCTCGCCGGCGGCGACATCGGCGTCCTGCAGGCGATCCGGTGCGGCTGGTACACCTTTCAGCCGAGCCGCGGCATCGCCGCCTGGCGGCTGCGACGTCAGGAAGCCGGTGGCGGCGCGTTCCTCGACCTCGGCCTTCAGCTCCTGGATTTGGGTCTCTGGCTCGCCGGGTGGCCGGCCGCGAAGCGCGTCGCGGCGCACATCATGGGCCCCGGGAAGGAGCACGTGGAAGACTTGGCCACCGCGCTCGTGGTCTGCGCAAACGGCGTGTCGCTCTCCATCGACGTGAGTTGGCGCCACATGGGCGAGGCGGAGCGCTTCTGGTTCGATCTCGTAGGGACGAAGGGCTCGGCGAGCGTGCATCCGTTGCGCGTATTCAAGGAGCAGCACGGCAGCGTGACCGACGTGACACCCAGGGGTGCGAGCGGGCGTGAGACGCCATTCGCCCAATCGTACCGCGCCGAATGGACCTACTTCCTCGCCGTGATGCGGGGCGACGTGAATGCTCCGCCACCGCGCGACCAACTCGCATTGCACCGCGTGCTGGAAGCCGTATACCGCTCGGCCGACGAAGGGCGCGACGTGCTCTTGTGATGCTCGTCGCACTCGGCGCCCTGCTGCTCGCCGCCAGCTATCCGCCGTTCCATCTCCCGTTCCTCAGCTTCGTGGCGATCGCGCCGGCGGTGGTATTGCTCCGCCGGCTGGAACTGCGCCAGGACACGCGCGGCGCGTTGCGTTGGGGATTCTGGTACGGGTTCGTGACGCAGGGCGCCGTGCTGTATTGGCTCGTGGTCGCCCTGTGGCACTTCACGCCCTTTTCGGCGCTCGGGTACCTCGCAACGATCGCGCTATTCGGCCTGTGGCACGCGCTGCTCTTCTGGCTCGTGGTCCGCGTACGCCTGCGCTTCCCGGTGCTGCCGCTGTGGGTCGCCCTTCCGGTGGCCTGGACGGCGGTCGAATGGGCGGTGGGGCACCAGGGCGACATCCGGTTCCCCTGGCTCGGGCTCGGCACCTCGCTCGCCGACGCCCCGGTGCTGGTCC
Source organism: Gemmatimonadota bacterium (assembly GCA_003222035.1). Taxonomy (GTDB): domain Bacteria; phylum Gemmatimonadota; class Gemmatimonadetes; order Gemmatimonadales; family GWC2-71-9; genus AG41. The sequence continues at coordinate 22,632 of QHUS01000057.1, forward strand.
AGTGGGCCGATATCGCTGGCGCGCGTGGGGTGACGCTCTGGCTGGGTTGGTGCAATGTCATGCTCGTAGAAGCGGCGGACAGTCGGGCGGTGGGACAGTCCGGCATCGTGCGGCGATTCGCGCTCGTGCTCGCGACGATCGTCGCGGCCTGGGGCTACGGCGCGTGGCGCATCCGGACGCTCCCGCTGCGCGAGCTGGGGACCGTCGGCCTCATTCAGCCGAACGAAGGCTTCCGGGAGAAATGGGATCCTCGTCACGCCGATAGCGTCGTGGCGAAGCTGGTGACCATGTCGCGCGACCTGGAGGCGCGCGGCCCGTTGGATCTCATGATCTGGCCCGAGGCCGCAATCCCCGGTTATCTGCGACCGGCGTGGGATTCCGCGGTTGCTCGTTCTGCGCGCGAGAGCCGCACGCCGATTCTCACGGGCGGCATTTACGCCGAGGATCGTCCCGATGGATCGTACGAATACTTCAACGCGGCGTTTTACTTCGATTCCTCCGGCGCGTGGCGTCGCTATCCGGTCTACGAGAAGCGCTACCTGGTGCCGGTCGTCGAGCGCGTGCCGTTCGTTCCAGCGCGGCTGATGCAGGGCGTGCCGGGGATCGGGCATTGGTCCGGCGGATTCGGTCGCGGCAGGAGCCTGCCCCTTTACCCCAGCACGCTCGGCCGCTTCGGTGTCGCGATCTGCTACGAGTCCGCCTTCGAAGAGCTGGCCCGGGCGTACCGGCGCGCCGGCGCCGATTTCCTCGTGAACATCACGAACGACGCGTGGTACGGGCGCACCGCCGGGCCATACCAGCACGTGTCCCACCTCGTCCTGCGCGCGATCGAGACGCGGATGGGCATCGCACGCGCCGCCAACGACGGGATTTCCGAGGTGGTCGATCCGCTCGGGCACTCCGCTGCGGAGACTGGCCTGGAGCGGGAGGCGACGGTCTCGGCCCGCCTGCGAACCAGCGATGTCGTCCCGCTGTACACGCGGCTCGGCGACTGGGTGGGGACGCTGGTGGTGCTCACCACCCTGGGGTTCGCCGGCCTACTGTTGGTGGACAAATGGCGATCACGACACCTGTCATGAAGGCGGTGCAGTGAGGATCGGGATCGACGTCGGCGGAACCTTCACCGATCTCGTCGCCGTCGCCGAGGACGGGTCGATCGCGGTTCGGAAGGTCGTGACGACGCCGGACGATCCGTCAATCGGCATGTTCCGGGCGCTGGATGCCCTCGCTCCCTCGTCCCCCGTCCCCCCCGCCATCGATTTGCTGGTGCACGGTACCACAATCGCGACCAACGCCCTACTGGAACGGCGCGGCGCACGCGTGGTGCTCATCACCACCCGCGGTTTCGAAGACCTGCTGTGGCTGCGACGCCAGGACCGCGCGGCGCTGTACGACCTCGCCCGCGATCATCCGCCGCCGCTCGTGGCCCGGTCCGACGTCGTGGGCGTCGCGGAGCGCATGGGACCGGCGGGTGTGCTCGAGCCGCTCGGCGACGCTGAGGTCGCCCGTGTGGTCACCGTGGTCCACGCGCTCGCACCAGAGGCGGTCGCGGTCGCGCTCCTGTTCGCCTTCCGCCACCCTGAGCACGAGCGGCGGCTCGCGGCGGCACTACGCGCTGCCCTCCCGGACATTCCAGTCGCCGCGAGCCACGAAGTCCTGCCGCTGTTCCGCGAGTTCGAGCGCACCAGCACGACGACCGTCGAAGCGTACCTGCGCCCCAAGGTCTCCGCCTATTTGGGCCGACTCGAGCGTGCGGCCCGAGCCCGGGAGGTCTCGACGTTGCGGGTGATGACGTCGAGCGGAGGTACGCTCCCGCCCGCAACGGCGGCCGCCCGCGCAGCGTCGCTCGCGTTGTCGGGCCCGGCAGGAGGCGTCGTCGGTGCGCGGCTCGTCGGGGTGGCCGTAGGCGTGTCGGACCTCCTCACGCTCGACATGGGTGGGACGAGCGCCGACGCGAGCCTTGTCTCGGGCGGCGCGCCGCTGGCCGACGGGGGCGCCGCCGTGGCCGGCGTCCCCCTCGCCCTGCCCGCGGTCTTGATCGAGACCGTGAGCGCCGGGGGCGGGAGCATCGCACATCTGGACGAGGGTGGCGCGCTCAAGGTGGGGCCGGAAAGCGCCGGAGCGGATCCCGGCCCGGCGTGCTACGGCCGCGGCGGCGAGCGGCCGACCGTCACCGACGCCTGCCTGGCGCTGCGCTGGCTCGACCCGCAGCATCCCCTCGCGGACACGGTGCGGCTCGATCGCGCGGCCGCGGAGCGCGCCCTGTGCTCGCTTTCGAATGAGCTGGCGGCGACCGATCCGGCCGCCATCGCCACCGGTATCGTCGCGGTCGCCGGCGCCGTGATGGCGCGGGCGCTCAAGCGGGTCAGCGTGGCGCGCGGGCTCGATCCCCGGCAGATGGCCCTGCTGCCGTTCGGTGGCGCCGGGGGGCTGTTTGGATGCGCCCTCGCCGACGCGCTCGGCATGCGCTCCATCGTCATCCCACCGCATCCGGGTGTCCTCTCGGCGCTGGGGCTCGGCTCCGCCGCCGAGCGAGTGGATGTGCTCGCGTCGTGCCACCGTTCGCTCGACGGGATGAAACCGGCGGAGCTCGGAGGCCTGTTCGCGCCGCTCCTCGAAGAAGGGGGCCGCCAGCTGCCCGGAGCGGGAGTGGTTTTGCTGCGGTACGCCGATTGTCGGTTTGCCGGGCAAGGCTACGAGGTGACGGTGCGCGTCACGGATGACCACCCGCGACGCATTCGCGATGCCTTCCTGGCCGAGCATCGGACGCGGTTCGGCCACGCCACGAGCGACCATACGGTCGAGCTCGTGAACCTGCGCGTGGTCGCCCTACGCGAGGGTCCCATGCCACGCTTTTCCGGTCTGCGGCGCGTGGTGCAACGGCCCGGCGCGAGTCGTCCCATCGCCGTGCGAGGCAACCGCGTCAGCGCGGCGGTCTGGGCACTCGACGAGCTCGCTCCCGGACTTACCATCGCGGGACCGGCAATCCTCGCGGGGCGTGACGCGACCGCGCTGGTCGAGCCGGGGTGGCGTGGTACGACGCATCCGTCCGGAGCCGTACTGCTGGAGCGCCTATGAGCCTCGACGCTGTGGGTCTGGAAGTCATGGGCCACGCATTCGCCTCGATCGCCGAGGAGATGGGCCTGGTGCTCATTCATTCGGCCGTGTCGCCCAACATCCGTGAACGCCGTGACTGCTCGGCGGCGCTGTTCGACGCGGCCGGCGAGATGATCGCCCAGGCGGCGCACATTCCCGTACATCTCGGTGCCATGCACGAATCTGTCGCCGCCGTCCGTGCCCTCTCACCCGCACCGGGCGACCTCTTCATCCTCAACGATCCCTACACCGGTGGCTCGCACCTCCCCGACATCACGCTCGTCGGCGCCGTCGAGGTGGACGGGGGCTTGGGCGGTTACAGCGTGGTCCGCGCGCACCACTCGGACGTGGGCGGGATGCAGGCGGGGAGCATGCCGGCCGGGGCGCGCGAGATCTTCGCCGAGGGCGTGATCGTGCCGCCGCTACGGCTCACGCCCGAGGTCGAGCGGTTCTTCCTCGCCAACGTGCGCACCCCGGACGCGCGGCGCGCGGATCTCGGAGCGCAGCGGGCGGCCGTGGTGCGTGGCGCGGAGGGCCTCCGAGCCCTGGTCGCCCGACACGGCTGGGCGGCGGTGCGCGCCGCCGCGGCGGACCTCCTCGACTACGCCGAACGCCGCACTCGAGACGCCCTGGCGCGGAATCCCGCGAGCGGTCTCACCGCAACCGACTGGCTCGAGGGAGACGGCGTGGACGACGTCGATCTCGCCATCAGGGTGCGCGTCGACATCGCGGAGGGCGTGTTCCACGTCGACTTCGAGGGTACGGCACCGGCGGCGCGCGGGAACGTCAACTGTCCGCTGGCCGTCGCGCGCTCGGCAGCGCTCTTCGTGGTGCGAACGCTCCTCCCCGAGGACGTCCCGACAAACGGCGGCGTGCAGCGCGCGGTGCGTGTCACCGCACCCCCGGGCTGCCTCGTCAATGCCCGGTTCCCGAGCGCGGTCGCCGCCGGGAACGTCGAAACGTCGCAGCGCATCGTGGACACGGTGTTCCTCGCGCTTGCCGCGGGTGGGCTGGCGGTCCCGGCGCAGGGGCAGGGCACGATGAACAACGTGACGTTCGGGGGGGGGGCGGGGGCGACGGGGGGGACGGGGGAATGGACGTACTATGAGACGATCGGGGGCGGCCAGGGGGCGAGGCGGGGCGCGCGCAGCGGCGGGACGGGGCGATGGTCGGGTGGCGCCGGCGTGATCCGCGAATTCGAGGCGCTGGCGTCGATCGACGCCAGTATTCTGGCCGAGCGGCGGCGGCACGCTCCGCGCGGCGCCGGCGGCGCACGCGACGGCGCGCCGGGCGCGACGCTGTTGAACGGGGTCCCGCTCGCGTCCAAGGTGCGGACGCCGCTCGTCGCCGGAGACGTTCTGCGGATCGAGACCCCGGGAGGTGGAGGCTGGGGCGAACCCGAACACGGAGGGGGAAGATGACGTGGTTGCTGGTGGCGCTCATCGGCTTGGTGGCGGGCGTGGTGTCCGGGTTGTTCGGCGTGGGTGGAGCGGTCGTGATCGTTCCGGCGCTCGTGTTGCTGGCAAAGCTGCCGCAACACGTGGCGAACGGCACGTCGCTCGCGTCGCTCCTCCTGCCGGTCGGCCTCCTGGGCGCGCTCGAGTACTACAGGCGGGGACAGATCAACATCGCCTACGCCGCCATCATCGCGGTGGGGTTGTTCGTCGGGGCGTTCCTGGGGGCGCGGCTCGCGGGGGGGATGTCCGATATCACGCTGCGGCGGACGTTCGGCGGATTCCTGCTGCTGGTCGCCGGCAAGCTGCTGTTCAGTTAGACGTTTGCCTCGAACACTTTTCCCTCCACGAACAGGCGGAACAGCTCCTGGTCGAGCTGTCCCGCGCGCACCTCATCGGCCATGATGTCGAGGGCGCGCGCGGGAGGCACGGCGGCCTTGTACGGGCGGTCCGCGGCGCTCAGCGCGTCGTAGATGTCGCTGATCGTCATCATCCGCGTTTGAACGGGGATGGCCTCCCCGGTCACGCGCCGCGGGTAGCCCCCGCCGTCGAGCTTTTCGTGGTGCCCGTAGGCGATGATCGGGACATGCTGCAGCTCGCGCGTCCACGGGATCTGTTGCAGGAACCGGTAGGTGTGGGTGACGTGGCTCTCGATCTCCTGACGCTCCGCGTCGTCGAGCGAGCCCTTCGGGATCGTGAGGTAGCGCATCTCGTCGTCGGTGAGGTACGGATGCTGCGCGCCGCTCATGGCTTCGTACGTGCGGCGTGACACGTGGAGCAGCGAGTCGAACTGGCTGGCAGGCAGCACCGTCGGCTCGTTCGCCTTGAGGACGGCGTCGAGGAATCCGTCGAGCGCCGCGATCTCCCGGGCGTGCTGGTCCTCGAGCTCCGCGAGGAACGCGGCGTAGTCCGTGCGGCCGTGCTCCTCCAGGAACCGGGCGCGCTTTCTCCAGAATTCGCGTTCCGCGGTGCGCCGCACGAAGTCGTGGCGCTGCCTGATGAGGTCGAGCTGCAGCGGGTAGAGCTTCTTCGCCTTGACGAGCACCTGCTCTCGTACGCCGACCTTCCCGAAGTCGTGGAGCAGCCCGGCATAGCGGATCTCACGAATTTGCTCGCGCGTGAACATCACGTTGCGATACGTGCCGTTATCGACGCGATCGACCACGTGCGCGAGGCCCACGGTCATGTTGGCGACGCGGCCGGAATGTCCGAAGGTCGTCGGGTCGCGCTGTTCGATCGCGTGCACCGCGGCCTTCACGAATCCCTCGAACAGCTTCTCGATCTCCTGGTACAGCCGGCTGTTCTCGATTGCAACCGCTGCCTGCCCGGCGAGCGCCGTCACCAGCTCCACCGTGCGCTTCGAGTAGGGCACGACCTCGTGCTCCACGTCGGCCGGCTCCGCGAGCACGGCGTCGGGGTGGCGCTTGCGGTTGATGAGCTGCAGGACGCCGATGACCTCTTCCTTGTGATCCTTCATCGGGATCACGAGCATCGACTTGGTCCGATACCCGTGGCGCTCGTCGAACGAGCGGTTGATGCTGTACTCGACATCGGGAGGCAGGAAGTATGCGTCGTCGATCACCAGCGGCTCGCCCGTCACCGCAGTGTAGCCCGCGAGGCTCGAGCGATTGACCGGGATCGTGAACTCCACGAACGGCGCCGCGGGCTTGGAGTACGTCTGCGCGATGCGAAAGCGCAACCGCTTCTGGCCCTCTTCACCTGTCTCGACCAGGTACAGGCTGCCCGCGTCCGACGTCGTGATGCGGCGGGCCTGCGTGACGATGAGCTCCAGCAGGGTCTTCAGGTCGCGCTCGGTGCCGAGCGCGACGCCGATGCGGGTGAGCTCGCCGATCTCGCGGCTCCGGTTCGCGGCCTCCGCGCGGGCGCGCGCCGTCTCGGCGCGGGCGGCCGCCTCGCGATACCCCGCGCGCACGGCCACGAGGAGCTGCCGCGGCCCCACGGGGTGCCGCACGAAGCCGGACAGCAGCTCCGAGGGCATCTCCGTGGGCAGGTCGGGTTCGCCATCACGGCCGAGCGCCACGATCGCGCCCCCCGCGTCGATGAACGCCCGCAGCACGTCCAGCGGGAAGGCGGAGCGGCTCTCGGAGTCGAGTACGAACACCGTCGGCCGCTCATCCACCACCAGATCGCGGGGAGTGCGCACGTCGCGCGATTCGATCTGGGCACTCTCGAGGGCCGGCCGCACGGCGGCGGGCGCCCAGGAGGACGTGTGGAGCAGCAGGTATCTCACGTCACGAGTTCTTGACGCGCTGGAGCCCCTCCCGCGCCTCCGTGTACTCCGGGAAGACGGCCAGTGCCCGCTGGTACATCTCCACGGCCTTGTCCTTTTGGCCGCGGTCCTGGTACAACAGCGCTTTGGAGTAGAACGTCAGCGCCTCGGTCGGGATCTCCCGGCTGGACCGCGGATCCGCGGCCTGCCGCGGGAGCGGTGGCAGATTGGCGTCCTTCATCAGACGGGCGCCCACCGTCCGGATGATATCGAACAGGTGATCACGCTGCTTGCGATCCGACTCGACCTTGATGATCTCGCTCGTCTCGACGTTGACGAGGCGCGCGTCGAGGCGAAAGTCTCCATAGAAGTCGATGAAGCTGCCGGTGATGACGTAGCGCGCCCCCACGAGCTTGCCGATCTTGGCCGCTGTCTCCGGCGCCACCTTGCCCGAGGTGCCGAGGTTTTGCTCCGCCAAGAGCTTCTCGATCTCCTCACGCTCGACCACCCGGGCCGCGGGATTGGCAGCGAGCTCCGAGATCAGCATCCCCGCGATTCCCTTCTGGAGGGCGTCGAAATTCTCCTTGTCCTGCCCGTACGAGCCGCCGTTGTCGAACGGCAGGACGGCGAGCCCCGGCCGGCTGTCCTGACCGTGGCCCTGCGCGGCCAGCCCCGCCCATCCCCCCGGGCCCGCGACGCAACAGAGCAGGGCGAGCGACACAACGGCGACGACCGAACGCGAGTGCATAGAGTCAGTCCTCGTCAGAGAGTCAGTGTCATGCCTTCCTGCGCGGCGACCACCTCGGCTGGCAGGCCTTTGGTGCGTGCCTGGCGCCGGGCCGCCGCGACGAGTGCGTCGATCGCCTCGTCGCCGTGCTCCGGCTCGTGATGGAACAGCACCAGGCGCTTCACCCCCGCATCTCCCGCGAGCGCGACCGCCTCTTCGAAGGTCGAGTGGCCCCACCCGCGGTGCTCCTCCAGCTCCTCCGGCGTATACATCGCGTCGTGGATCAGCAGCTCCACGCCCTCGAGAAACGTCACAAAGTCCTTCCGCCAGGACGGGGAGGTCTCGTACTTGCCACCGGGTCCGAGCTCATTGTCGGTCACGTATGCCATGCTCGCCCCTTCTGCCCGGCCACCCGCCCCAGCCGGGGTGAGCCGGTATCCGAGCGTGGTCCCGGGGTGGCGCAGCCGCATGGCTCGCACGCGGAAGGCCCCGACGGTGAACTCGCCCGGCTCCACCTGTTGCACTGTCAGCTTGGCGGACAAGGCGTCCAGCGGGACTGGGAAGACCGCCGGGTCCATCTGCTGGCGGAGGATTGCTTCGAGGGACGTCGTTCCCTGCCGCGAGCCCCAGATACGCACGGCGTTTCCGGGAGCGAAGAAGGGTTTGAAGTGAGGCAAACCCTGGATGTGGTCCCAATGGGCGTGCGACAAAAGGATTTCCGCCTGCACGGCGCCGTTCTGGCGCTCCACCAGTTCGCGGCCGAGCGGCCGGATCCCCGTACCCGCGTCCAGGATCACGAGCTGACCGGTCCCCCCCCCCTCATCCCCGCTTCTCACGGCAACGCACGGGGTGTTGCCACCGTAGCGTGCGGTATGAGCTCCGGGAGTGGGGATCGAACCCCGCGTTCCCCAAAAGGTGACCGTGTACGCTATCCGTCCCGGCAACGTCGCGTCCCTTTTCGAGCTAACTTACGGAAAATACGACAGGTAGGCCGTGACTCAACTCACGACCGCCCGGCGGAGGCTTCCAGCGCGGAGCGATCGCGGATCACGATCTCGCGGCGACTGATCTCGATGTAGCCCTTGTCCACCAGTTCGCGCATGGTGCGGCTGACGGTTTCGCGTGACGATCCGATCATCTGCGCAATGGTATGGTGCGTGAGCCGACGGGTGATGCGATCGGAGCCGGCTTCGTCGGCGAGGTCGAGGAGCAGCTGTGCCACGCGTCCGTTCACGTCGAGCAGGACCAGGCTGCCGACCTTCTCGTCGACCCGTCGCAACCGGCGCGAGAGCTCCCGCAACAGTCCCATGGCGATGCCGGGAGACTGCTGGAGGATGGCCTGGAAATCTTCGCGTCGGATCACGAGCAGGTTGGAGTCCTCCATCGCGATCACGTGGGCTGAGCGCGGCTCCTCGTCGATCAACGACATTTCCCCGAAGAAGTCCCCTTCGCCCAGCACGGAAAGAATCACCTCGCGTCCGTCCTCCCCGATCAGCACCACCTTCACCTGTCCGCTGGCGACCACGTACAGCGCGTCGCCAGGATCGTCCTCGAACAGAATGACGGAATTGCGGGGATAGCTGCGTTCGCGGGTGATGTCTGCCACCCGCTCGAGCTCGGCGGGTGCGAGTTGGCTGAACAGCGGGACCTTTTGGAGAATGGCCGTAACCGACACGATAAGCTTCCCCTGGGGGCGTGGTGGGGGTGTTGGGTCGCGCAAGCTTACGTACAAGGTGCGCTGGTGTCAATTCGGCGGACGCCGCGATGCTTGCCGCCAACTTGCTGCGCCAGTTATATTTCCACACTTCGTTCTGTTCGACTTTTAGTCAAGGATCGAGTCAGTGAAACCCGGGATTCACCCCGCCTATCGGCGGGCGACTGTGCAGTGCGCGTGCGGCAATAGCTTCGTGACCCGCTCGACCGTGCCCGTCATCCACGTCGAGGTCTGTGCCAAGTGTCACCCGTACTTCACCGGCAAGCAAAAGCTCATGGATACGGCCGGCCGGGTGGAGCGCTTCCGCCAGAAATACGGGACCGAGAAGGCTGCAGGCTGACGTATGGAGGACCGACTCCGCCAGGCGCTCGCGCGGGCGGAGCAGGTCGCGCGCGAGCTGGCCGACCCCGAGACCGCGCGGAACCCGTCGAGGCTGAGGCAGCTGGGCCGCGAGCACGCGCGCCTCGACCAAATCCGCCAGACCCACGAGCGACTGACCCGCCTCGGCGACGAGCTGGTACAGGCGCGCGAGGTGCTGCACGACCGGGACCCGGAGTTGTTGCAGCTGGCGCGCGCGGACGTCGAGCGTCTGCAGCCGGAGATCCAGCGCCTCGAGCGCCGGCTCACCGACCTGTTGACCCCGCCGGATCCGCTCGATGACCGCGATGCGATCGTCGAGATACGCGCGGGGACGGGAGGCAACGAGGCGGCGCTCTTTGCGGCCGAGTTGTTTCGCATGTACACGCGGTTCTGCGAACGGCGCGGCTGGAAGGTGGAGGTGGTGTCGCTCTCAGAAGGGAATCTCGGCGGGCTGAAGGAAGCCATCTTCGCGGCTCGTGGGCCCGGCGTGTACGGGACCTTGCGTTACGAATCGGGCGTCCACCGGGTGCAGCGGGTTCCGGTGACCGAAGCGCAGGGGCGCATCCACACGTCCGCGGCGACGGTGGCCGTGCTCCCAGAGGCGGAGGAGGTCGACGTCAAGATCGAAGACAAGGATCTCCGGATCGACGTCTTCCGCTCGCAAGGACCGGGCGGGCAGAGCGTCAACACCACGGACAGCGCAGTGCGGATCACCCACCTCCCGACGAACCTCGTGGTTCAATGCCAGGACCAGAAGAGCCAGCTGCAGAACAAGATCAAGGCACTCGAGGTGCTGCGCTCCCGCCTGCTCGACAAGATGATCGCGGAGCAGGAAGCGAGCCGCGCCCGTGAGCGGCGCGCGCAGGTTGGGACGGGCGATCGCTCCGCCAAGATCCGCACGTACAACTTTCCCCAGAATCGCGTTACCGATCACCGGATTCACTACACCGCGCACAACCTGTCCGAAGTGGTGGACGGCAATCTCGACGACTTGATCAATGCGCTCCGCCTCGCGGGGGAGAAGGAGCGCCTGAGTGCCTGAGCGCACGGTTCTCGGGCCCAGCATCGCCGCCGCGCTCCGCGACGGGGCGGGGCGGCTCCACGGCTCGGGCATCGTCGACCCGCGGCGCGAGGCCCGCATGCTGTGGGCTGCCGTCGCAGGCGACGCCACGACGCCCGGCGACGTCTGGATCGGGCGGGACCGCGCGCCGGCTCCCGAAGTCGCGGCGCGCTTCCGCCAGGCGATCGAGCTGCGGGCGGGCGGGGTGCCCTTCGCATATGCGGTCGGGTCGACGGATTTCCGGACGTTGCAATTGAGCATCGACCGGCGCGCCCTGATTCCGCGCCCCGAGACCGAGGGGCTGGTCGACCTGGTTCTGCACGCAGCCGGGACGCGGGATGCGGGATGCGGGATGCGAGGTGTGGCCGCGGACATCGGGACAGGGTGTGGGTGCATCGCGCTGGCGCTCGCGGTCGAGGGCAACTTCGAGCGGGTGATCGCGGTCGAGCGGTCGCCCGAGGCCGCGGCCCTGGCGCGCCAGAACGTAGCGCGCCTGCACCCGGCCGTGCCGGTCGAGGTGCGCCAGGGCGACCTCTTCGCGCCGCTCGCGGGCGCACGGTACCGGGCGATCGTCTCGAACCCCCCGTACCTGACCGAAACGGAATACCTTGCGCTCGACCCGGCGGTACGCGAGTTCGAGCCACGCGAGGCCCTGGTCAGCGGCGCCGACGGGCTGGACGCCACGCGTGCCTTGCTGGCAGGCGCGGCAGCGCTGCTCGAGCCGGGCGGGCTCGTCGCGCTCGAGATCGACGAGCGGCGGGCCGAGACAGTTCGCTCGCTCGCGCACTGCTGTGGCTGGTCTCGCGTCACGGTGCACGATGACCTGTTCGGCCGGCCCCGCTTCCTGGTGGCCCGACGTGCGGAGGGGGTATGATCGACCAAAAGGCGGGAGAGTTGGGCCGGCTGCTCGGGCAGAGCGAAGAGTACAAGACCCTCGTGCGGGCCAGCGACCGCATGAAGGAGGACGCGGTCGTCAGGCAGTTGCTCGCCGAGGTCGAGCGCATCGCTCAGGACATCGAGCGCGCCACCCAGGAGGGGCGCGAGCCCGCCAAAGACCAGGTGGAGCGGTACGACCGAGCGCTGCAGAGCGTCCAGGCGAACCCGGTGTATCAGCAGGTCGTAGCCGCGCAAGCCAATTTCGAGAAACTAATGGCCAAGGTGAACGCGCGGATCTACGACGGCATGAAGCAGGGCGCGGCGAGCCCCATCATCACGCTGGGTTAGGGACTGGGGACTGGGGATGGGTGCGCGGGACTCTGGGGTGTTCGTGGTAGTCGAGGGCCCCGAAGGGGCGGGGAAGTCGACGCTGGCTCGGTGGCTCGGGGTCCGGCTGACCGCCGAGGGGCTGCCAGTGGTGACGGTGCGGCAGCCGGGCGGCACACCGGTGGCGGAAGCGGCGCGCAAAGTGGCGCTCAGGTTTCCCCACGAGATGTCGCCGGCGGCGGAGTTGTTCCTGTTCCTGGCGGCCCGTGCGGACCTGGTGTTTCGCGTCATCCGGCCGGCGCTCGAGGCGGGGCAGGTGGTGGTGGCGGACCGGTTCGACCTGTCGACGCTGGCGTACCAGGTCGCGGGGGCGGGCCTGCCGGCTGACGATGTGGCGCGCGCCATTCGGCTCGCCACAGGTGGCCTGGTTCCGGACTTGACCGTGGTGCTCGACGTGCCCGTTGACGTCGGGCGCGCGCGGCAGCGCGCCGCGCGCAAGGTCCAGGACCGGATCGAACGTCAGGACGACGCGTTCCACCGGCGCGTGCTCGACGCGTATCGCCGGGCGACGGGGCCGGGCGTGGTACATATTGATGCAACGCAGTCCAAGAAGGCCGTGCAGGACGCCGCGTGGCGCGAGGTCATGGCGGTGACCGCACTCTCAACGCGAGGCGTCTCATGAAGCTTCGGAATGTCGTGATCGTCACGGCTGCCGCCGGGCTGGCGCTGGCCACGGGGGGCTGGCTCCTGCAACGCGAGACCGAACCCGGGGGAGGGTCCGTCTACCAGCAGGCACGTCTGTTCGAAGACGTGCTGGCTCATGTCGCGGACTTCTATGTCGACTCGATCGACGAGCGCCGGCTCTATCAGATGGCGATCGACGGCATGCTCGACGAGCTGCACGACCCGTATTCGGTGTTCCTGAAACGCGACGACTTCCGCGCCCTCAACGAGGCGACCACCGGCAACTACGGCGGCCTCGGCATACAGATCGACGTACGCGACGGGTGGATCACCGTCGTCGCCCCGTTACCCGAGACGCCGGCGGAACGCGCCGGCATCCAGTCGGGTGACCAGATCATCGCGCTGGACGGGCGGTCGACCGAGGGTTGGAAGAACGATCAGGCCGTGAAGGAGCTGCGCGGCGAGCCGGGCAGCACGGTGGAGCTGAAGGTGCGCCGGGTCGGCGTGGACCAGGCGATCGCCTTCAAGCTGACGCGCGCGACGATCCACATCCGTTCGGTCCAGGTCTCGATGATGCTGGACGACAAGGTCGGCTACGTCTTGCTCACACCCGTCAGTGAGACCTCTACGCAAGAGCTGACGGATGCCGTGAGCACGCTCACCCAGCAGGGGATGAAGTCGCTCGTGCTGGACCTGCGCGGCAATCCGGGCGGATTGCTCGATCAGGGGGTGGCGGTCAGCGACTTGTTTCTCGACCCGGGCCAGGAGGTGGTAGAGACCCGCGGCCGGGCGCCCAATACGTCCCGCACATATCGCGACGCGAAGCCGCAGCCGTGGCCGCACCTGCCGGTGGTCGTCTTGACGAACGGGGGCACCGCGAGTGCCGCTGAAATCATCACGGGCGCGCTGCAGGATCACGACCGCGCGCTGGTCGTCGGAACGCCGACCTTCGGCAAGGGTCTGGTGCAGTCGCTGTGGCAGCTTACGCCCGAAACGGCGCTCAAGCTCACGACGGCGCGGTGGTTCACGCCCAGCGGCCGGACGATCCAGCGCAGGAGCAAGAACGAAGAGGACCAGTTGGCTCAGGCCGAAGCCGCCGAAGTGGGACGCGACACCACGAAAATCGATTCCACCCTCGTATTCCACACCGATCGCGGCAGGGTCGTCCTGGGTGGCGGGGGGATCCGACCCGACCTGTTCGTCGCGCCCGACACCTTCACGACCGCCGAGCGCTCCTTCGTCAGGGCATTGGGGAACAAGATCCCGACCTACTGGGACGCGCGTACCGCCTACGCGCTGGAGATCAAGACGGCCGGTCGCGTGAAGAGTCCCGACTTCGTCGTCACGTCGGACATGGTGGATGAGGTGATCCGACGTCTGCGCGCCCGCGGCGTCGCGGTGCCCGACAGCGTGCTACCCGGTGCCCGGGAAGTGATCACCCAGGACTTGGGGTACGAGATCGCGCGCTACGTCTTTGGCCGGCCCGCAGAGGTGCGCCGCCAACGGGGCGAGGACCGGCAGGTGCGGGCCGCACTCTCGCTGGCGCGCCGCGCCAAGACGCCCCAGGATCTGATCGCCCTCGCTGCCGCGCAGCCGACGCCGGCCTCGTCGCGCAACTAAGGTGACCCAGCGGCCGCGACCGGTGCGCGGCCTGCCTGTCGTCGGCATCATCGGGCCGGGTCGTGCGGGCGTCGGATTGGCGTTGGCGCTCGCGCGAGCGGGCTACGACGTCCGGCTGCACGGGCGCCGCAAGAAGCCCGTGCCGAAGCCGCTCGCCCTCACCGTCGGTCCCGAACATCAGCCGCCCGCCTGGATCCCTCAGGCGGGCGTCGTCATTCTCGCCGTACGGGACGATGCCATCGGGCCCCTCGCGGACGCGCTGGCCCGCGCGGGCGCGATCCACGCCGAGCACGTCGTGCTGCACCTATCAGGAGCGCTCGGCCAGGAGGCGCTCGGAGCCCTGGTCGGATCCCGCGCCGCGCTCGGGTCGCTCCACCCGCTGCAAACGGTCTCTGACCCCGAGCGCGCGGGCGACCGGCTCAAAGGGGCATGGGCGGCCGTGGAAGGTATGCCGCGAGCCGTGCAGGCGGCGGAGCAGCTGGCGCAGAGCCTCGGCATGCACGCCTTTCGCATCGCTTCGAAGGCGAAAGCGATCTACCACGCGGGGGCCGTGTTCGCGTCCAACTATTGCGTGGTCGTGGAAGCCGTGGCGCAGCGCCTGTTGCGACACGCGGGCCTGTCGGACGCGGACGCCTGGCGCGCCCTGCGGCCGTTGGTGGAAGGGACGCTCGAGAACCTCAGTCGCCAAGCGCCGCTGGAGGCCCTGACTGGCCCGGTGGCACGGGGCGACCGGGCAACCATCCGCCGTCATCTCGAGGCGCTAACGCACGACGACGCCGTACTGTACCGCGCGCTGGGGCGGGCGGCGCTCGAGTTGGCGCAGAAGCAGGGGATGGACGAGACGACCGCAGCACAGGTAGCAGCGGAGCTGGGGACGGATCTGCCACCCGTGATGCGAAAGACGTAAGTGCGTGTCGACACGCCGCGGTATGCGGGCGGCGTGCGCTTGGACGCGGTTTGTGTGACGGGCGCCACCGCCCGGCTCGTCATCGAAGACAGACTGTAGACTCGCGCCCTCCGTGAAGTATAGGCCTCCACGAGAGCCAGGAGGGTACGATGCGTGCTTGCATAGTTTTGTTTGCGTTGCTGGCGACGCCGCTGGTCGTCGGCGTGTCGCAGATCCCACCAGAGTTGCCCGGCAACAGCGCCTGCGACAACGGCCAGGGCGACGAGATTCGCTCGGACTCAGGCACCGTGCACGCGCATCAGGGACTATGCGTGCCTCAACCGCCCCCCTCGACGTGCGGTGCGGCGCCGGCAGGAGGCGGCACCGCCACGATCACAGGGCAGGTGTTCCAGGACGTCGCCCCCGACTTCCCGGGGCTCGAGAACTGGTGCGTCGATCTCACCGGCCCGGTGAGCGGCTCCATGGTCACAGACCCCTCAGGGAACTACCGGTTCTCCAGTCTGCCCGCGGGCACCTACCTGGTGTGTCTGGAAGTCCAGACCGGTTGGCACGAGACGCGTCCGTCCAACGGGGCCAGTTGCCCGGGCGGGCTCGGTTACTCGTTTAGCCTCGCCGATGGCGACATGGCGGGTATGAACGACTTTGGAGTTGTCACGCCGTAGCGTGAGCTGAGGACCGGTTAACGGGGCCCCGGGCAGTCTCGCCGGGGCCTCGTCGCAGTAGAAAACATAGTATATCATCGTCAAAGTTGACAAAACAATATCAAAATCGCACCTTTGGCTCGGATCCAAAGAGACCGGGCCATGGCCGCAAAGCAGCCGATCGCCAGCTACTCCGACTTCCTGAAGGCGCTGCTGAGCGACCGGGAGCGGTTTTTTGAGGAGGTCGTCGACGGGGTCGCGCTCCGTCACAAGCTCCGCTCTGCCGTCGTCACGATCGTCGCGTTTGCGGGGTTCTTTGGATTCGTCGCCGGCGCGTACTCGGGACCGGCACAAGCGGTGTCGGCCGGCGTCAAGCTGCCGTTTCTGTTCTTCGCGACGTTCATCGTATGCTTCCCCGCGTTCTACGTGGTGCAGGTGCTCGTCGGTTCACGCTTGCGCCTGTTGCAGGTCGTCGTTCTGGTGCTCGGTGCCCTGGCGCTCACCTCTGTGCTGCTCGCCGCGTTCGTACCGATTACGGCGTTCTTTCTCGTCACTGGCGCGAACTACTACTTCCAGCATCTGCTCAACATCGTAATCGCGGGCGTGGCAGGGCTGTTCGGGATGTATGCCCTGCACGACGGGCTCAGTGTCGTTTGCGAGAAACGCGGGGTGTATCCGCGGAAGGCGCTCACCATCATGCGCGCCTGGGCGCTGTTGTTCGCGTTTGTCGGGATCCAGCTAGCATGGACGCTGCGCCCGTTCCTGGGGGATCGCAATCAGCCTTTCCAGGTGTTCGGCAGGTACCAGGGCAACTTCTACGCGGCGATCATCTACGCGATGAACAAGCTGTTGCAGGGAGACGAAAAGCCTGCGGCGCCGCGCAGCCGGCTCGACGCCATGCCGCGATTTCCGATCGACACCGTGGCCGATACCACCGGGCGACGCAGGCAGCCATGACGGGGGATGGCAGCAAGGAGATCCTGACGCTCGAAGAGGTCGCGACGTATCTGCGACTCACGCCGCAGACGATCTACAAGTGGGCGCAGGAGAAACGGATTCCCGCGGCCAAGCTTGGGAAGGAATGGCGTTTTCGGAAGAGCATCATCGATCGCTGGCTGGACGAGCAGATCTTGAGCAGCGATTCGGGGTTCGAGCACTTGAAGAAGGACTACTGATCCACTACTCGCACTCCTGCGGGCGGTGAAAAAGTCAGCTCGCGGCCAGGGACGCCCCCGTTGACCCGGATGTTGCGCAAGGTCACCGTCCGCCGCTGGCTCGAAGACTCCGTGATGTCGAGGCGGCGCACGAGCCCGTCTTCCCGTCCGACCCAGATCGTCGCCTCGCTGTAAGGCGCGTCGCGCCCCATGGGTACGAGCCGCACCACATCCGCCATACCCTCGGGCAGCGAGTCTGCCCGGACGTACGAGGCCGTGTACCGCTCGTGGGGGCGCTCCACGAACTGGCCGATGAGATTCGGTCCGGTCGTGCCGTAGTCCGGGATGCGGGACCGGATCACTTGTCCGGGCGTCGTGCTCGGCGTGTAGAGCCAGAGAAAGCGCCCGTCGGCGACGATGCGATCGCCCTTGGGCGCCGTGAAGCGCATGGCGAACCGGCTGGGTCGCATCTGGTACAGCCGCCCGTGCGTCGTGTCGGGCGCGCCGATCATCGGGTTCACGATGACCTGGTCGAAGTTTGCCGAGAGGCTGGTGATCGTCTGGTAGACCTGGCTCGCGTGGTCGAGGATGGGCCAGGGGTCGGGGCTCTGGAGGCCGAGGGAAAGCCCGATCGCAAGAAACGCGGAACATGCGTACCAGCGTTGGCTCGGCTGTTCCGCGTTCCGACTTCCGCGTTCCGCGTTTTCCGTTCTCACGCCCCCACCGACGCCGGCTCCGCCACCCGTCGCCCGATCACCTCGGCGATCACCCGGATCTCGCGCATCAGCTGGGCGAACTGGTCGGGAAAGAGGGTCTGCGCGCCGTCGGACAGCGCCTGATCGGGATTGGGGTGCACTTCCACGATGATGCCGTCCGCCCCCGCCGCGACCGCCGCGCGCGCCATCGGGATCACCTTGTCGCGCAGCCCGGTGCCGTGGGACGGATCCGCGATGATCGGGAGGTGCGACAGCTTGTGCACGACGGGAATGGCGGTGAGATCGAACACGTTGCGGGTCGCGGTGTCGAAGCCGCGAATGCCCCGCTCGCACAGGATCACGTCGTGGTTCCCTTCGGCGAGCACGTATTCCGCCGAGAGGAGCAGCTCCTCGATCGTTGCCGACATCCCGCGCTTCAGCAGCACGGCCTTCTTGGCCCGACCCGCCGCCTTGAGGAGCGACGAGTTCTGCATGTTGCGGGCGCCGATCTGAATGATGTCCGCGATCTCTGCGACGTATGCCACGCCCTCCGGGTCCATCGCCTCGGTGCAGACGAGCAGGCCCGTCTCCTCGCGCGCCTTGGCCAGGAGCTTCAGCCCCGGGCGTCCCAGTCCCTGGAAGGCGTAGGGGGACGTGCGGGGCTTCCACGCGCCGCCGCGCAGGATGACCGCGCCCGCCTCCTTGACGAGCCGCGCCGCCTCGATGATCTGCCGCTCGCTCTCCACGGAGCACGGGCCCGCGATGGTCACGACGTCGGTGCCGCCGACGGCGACGCCGCCCGGGAGCCGCACGACGGTGTTCTCTTCCTTCCACTCGCGACTCACCTGCTTGTACGGCTTGGTGACGTGAATGACGTCCTGCACGCCGGGGAGGCCTTCCAGACGCGACGCGTCCACGCGACCGTCGTTGCCGACGAGGCCGACGGCGGTGCGCTGCGCCCCCGGCATGAGCTGGGCTTTGTAGCCCATCTCCTGAATCACTGCGATGACGCGCCGGACCTCGTCGTCGGTCGCGCCGTGCCGCATCACGATGAGCACGTGCTACTTGCCTCCGCGTCCCCCACCGATGGTAAACCGGTCCCCGTCGCGGGCTGCCGTCACCCGTCCCGTGAACCGCTGTCCGGCCACTCGTGCCGGGTCCGTAGTTTCCACCGGCGGATAGAAGTGCGTCAAGACGAGGTGCCGAGCGCCGGCCTCCCGGGCCAGGTCGCCCGCCTGCTCCGGTGTGAGATGCATGTCCGTCGCCATCTCTTTGGGGAGAGAGCACTCGGCGAGCAGCAGATCGGCGCCCGCGGCCCAGCGAGCCAGCTCTTTCGACGGCCCGGTATCGCCGGTGTACACGAGGCGGCCCTCCGGGGCCGTGAGTGAGAGCGCGACGCTCTCCGGGGTGTGCGGCACCGGGTGCGTCTCGAGGCTCACTTCCGCGTCGAGCGGAAACGGCTCGCCCGCCTGCACATCGAGGATCCCGATCGGAAAGCCGGGGTCGAGCAGCCAGGGGCCGTACCCTTCGGCGAGCTGTTTGACCAGCCGGACCACGCCGCGGGGCCCGAGGATCACGAGGGGTTCCTGGCGCGGCGGCGCGGTCGTGTACTTGAGGGCGTACACGAGCATGGGCAGCTCGCCCCAGTGGTCGGGGTGGAAGTGGGAGAGCACGACGTGGGTGACCTGATGCCAGGGCAGGCCGAATAGCGCGAGGTGGTGCAGGGCTCCCGCCCCGCAGTCGAGCAGGATCTTGAGATTGCCTCGACCGACCCAATGGCACGCCGATGTCCGGGTGGCCGACGGCGCGACGGTCCCCGTGCCGACGGTGACGAGGTCCATCTACGCCGGCTCCATCTGGCCGAGGCGCACACCCACGATCGTCGAGACGCCGGGCTCCTGCATGGTCACGCCGTACACCGCGTCGGCCGCCTGCATGGTGCGCGGGTTGTGCGTGATGACGATGAACTGCGTCGAATCCTTGAACTCCGCGAGCAGGCGCACGTAGCGACCGACGTTGGCGTCGTCGAGCGGGGCGTCGACCTCATCGAGCAGACAGAACGGGCTTGGTTTGGTGAGGAAGATCGCGAACAGGAGCGACACCGCGACGAGGGTCCGCTCGCCCGATGAAAGCAGGTGGATGCGTTGGGTGCGCTTGCCTCGCGGGGCGGCGTGGATCTCGATCTCGCTCTCGAGCGGCTCGTCCTCGTTGGCGAGCCGGACGTCGCATTCGCCGCCACCGAACAAGGTCTGGAACACGGAGCGGAAATTCTCACGCACCTTGCCGAACGACTCGAGAAACATCGTCTTTGCGGTCTGGTCGATTTCGCGCGCCGCCTGCTGCAACGAGTGGCGCGCGGTCACGAGATCGTCCCGCTGTGTCATCAGGAACTCGAGACGTTTCACCTCCTCGCCGTGCTCATCCACCGCGAGGGCGTTCACGGGCCCGACGGCATCGATCCCGGCGCGCAACCGCTCGTCTTCCTGCCGCAGCCAGTCGAGGTCCCCGGACACCTCGGGTGCGTCCGCGAGGAGCTGATCCAACGGCTTGCGCCACTCGGCCTCGACGCGCGCGACGACCCCGCGGCGGCGGCCGAGGATCTCCGTACGTTCGAGCTCGAGCTTGTGCTCCTCCTCGCCACGGGCGTCGAGCGCCCGCCGTGCCGCTTCGAGCGCCGCCTCGGTCTCGACGACGCGCGCGTCCGCGCGGTCCACTTCACCTGCCGCCTCGCCCGCGGCCGTCTCGAGGGCCTCGAGCGCGATGCGGCGCTCCTTGAGCGCGTCCTCCCACTGGGCGCGCTGCGTCGTGAGCGTCGCGGCCTCCGCCTCGAGCGCCCCGATCTCTTCGGCGAGCGTGGCGACCTGGCCACGCGCCTCCTCGGCTTGGGCCGCCGCTCGGGCTTCCCGCTCGCGTGCCGCCGCGAGCCGGGCGTCCACCTGGGCGGCGTCCACCTGCCACCGCACGCGTTGTTCGCGCGCCGCTTCCTGCTGCGCGTCGAGGTCTACGAGCCGAGCCCGCTCCCCACCCAGCCGCTCGTCGAGGCGTACGCGCTCGACCTCGTGCCGCTCGCTCGTCGCGTGCACGGCCTCGAGGCGGGCCTCGACCTCGGTCAGGCGAGCTGACAGACGGTCGACCTGCGCCGTCGCATCCGCGGCTTGGCGTTGGGCGTGCGCCGCCGCGCGCTCGGCGTCGCCCTTCAACGCGCTGGACTCGAGCTCGTGCTGGCGGGCCTGCTCCGCTGCCTCCCCCGCCGCCGCGAGGGCCGCCTCGGCGTCGGTCAGGTCGGCGAGCGTGCGCTCCAGGGTTGCGGCTCCCGTGTCACGGCGTGCCTCCGCGCCGCGGACCTCCTGGGCCAGCGACTCCAGCTCCGCGCGCCGCTCCAGCGGACCGCCGGCCGTGGGCGTGGAGCCTGCCAGGAACACGGCGCCGTTGGCGCGCCGCAATGCGCGCCCCCTCCCCTCCCCCCCGCCGTCCAACACTTCGTGACCGGCGAGCAGCGCCCGCACCCACGCGGCCGCCGGGCCGTCGACGCGCAAGTCGTCGGACAGTGGATGGCCATCGGACGCGAGCCGCGGGCCGGGCACGCTCGGGAGCAGCACCAGGGGCCCGGGCTGCGCCTGCTCGTGCCACCGTCGGATGGCGTCGACGGCGGCGGCGTCGCGCACCAGCACCGCGTGCAGCCATTCCCCCAGCAGCTGCTCTGCCAGCACCGCGTCACGGCGGCTGGTCCGCACGAAGTCCGAGAGCGGCCCGATCACCGCGTCGCCGAACTGCGCGCGCGCCTTGAGCAGGGCCTGCGCGGCGGGCGCGAGGCCCACGCGCTCGCGCTCGAGCTCGGCGAGCGCGTCGCGCCGGGCGACCACCTGCGCGAGCGCCTCCTCGGCCTGGCGGCGTGCCGCGCGTCCGCGGGTCTCGCGCTCCTTGAGCTCCGCCACGCGCCGGCGGGCCGCCTCCAGCGTCTCGACCGCGTGGACGGCGTCCTGTGCTTGGGCGCTCGCGCGTTGCGCCAGCGCGCGGACGTCCGCCGCCGCCCCGCGCTCCGCGGCGTCGAGCGTCAGGCGCTCCTGCGATGCCTGCGCCAGGTGCTCGCGCAGCTCCGCCCGCTCCCGCTCGAGCGCGGCGCGCTCGCCCTCGAGGGCCCGGAACCCCTCGGCGCTCTTCTGCAGGTCCTCTTCGAGCGCGCGCACCGCGGCGCGCTGCCCCAGCAAGCGGTCACGCCCTTCCTGTTCGTGCGCCGTGCGGCCCGCGAGCTCTTGTCCGACCGACGTGAGGTCGCGCTCGGCGGCCGTGCGCTCCTGCGCCGCGGCGACACGTTCCCGCTCGGCCTGCAGGCCGCGAGCCTCTTCCTGCTCGCGCCGCTGGCCGGCCGCGCCCCGCCGCTGGGCGGCATTGCGCAGCCGCTCGGCGGCGAGCGCCAAGTCGCCCTCCAACCGGCCGATGTCGAGCTTCGCGTCGGAGAGCCGGCGCTCCACCTCCGTGCGCCGCGCCTCCGCCGTGTGCCGCGCCTGCACGCCAGCTTCCCGCTGCCGCTCCGCCTCCCCCAGCCGGGCCCGCTCTTCGGGAATGGCTGCCGCGAGCTGCTGGACCCGTTGCCCCAGGCCGCCCAGCGCGAGGTCGAAGTCCTCGAGCTCGCGTCGCACCAGCGTCAGCGCGACCCCGAAGCGCTCCTCGATCATCTTGCCATAGCGCTCGGCCTTGCCGCGTTGGCGCGCAAGACTCCGCACCTGTGTCTGGACCTCGCTCACCAGGTCTTCGAGCCGGGCGAGATCCGCGGCCGTCTCCTCGAGCCGCCGCTCCGTGCTCGTCTTGCGATCGCGGTACAGCCCGATCCCGGCCGCCTCTTCGAACAGGGCACGCCGCTCCTCCGCCCTCTCCGAGAGGAGCGCCTCGATCATCTTCGCTTCCATCACGACCGCGGCATCGGCCCCGAGGCCGGTCCCGCGCAACAGGTCCTGAATGTCCCTGAGCCGCACGGCCGAGCGATTGAGCAGGTACTCGCTCTGCCCCGAGCGGGACAGCCGTCGGGTCACCAGGACCTCCTGATAGGCGACCGGAAGGGTCCCGTCCGAGTTGTCGAAGACGAGCGAGACTTCTGCGACATTGACGGGGCGTCGGCCCGTCGAGCCCTGGAAGATCACGTCTTCCATCTTCCCGCCGCGCAAGAGGCGCGGCGACTGCTCGCCCAGGACCCAGCGGACGGCGTCCGAGATATTGGACTTGCCGCAGCCGTTCGGTCCCACGATCGCCGTGACGCCCGTGTCGAACGGCAACTCGACCGCGCCCGCGAAGGACTTGAAGCCCGACAATTCGAGCCGGGTCAGCCTCATGGTGTGGTCCCGCCCTCCCCCCTCGTGCGAGTGATGAGCGTGGCGTGCACGCCGGCCCGCTTGAGCCGTGTCTCGAGCAGGCCCGCCTGTTCCGTCGTCTCGAACGCGCCGACGAGCACGCGTGCCGTCGAGTCCTCGCTCCACGCGACCGCGGGGATGCCCCGGGCGCGCAACCGTGTGGCGGCCGCCGAGCCGTGGCCCTCTCTCACCAGGAAGGAGTACGGCGCACGCAGCACATCGCCCTGGCCGCGCGCGGCGAGGCCGCGCTTCCACAGGCCGGCGCGCGCGCCGACGGCTGCCTCCCGCGTCGGGAACGCGCCCGCGAGTACGCGATACCACACCGTGCCGCTGGCGGTCTCACCGGCTCCTCCGCGCGCGCTCAACGCAACCGGCGTGACGAATGGCGTCACGCCGCCATCGGTCGCGAGCCGGTCGGCGAGCGCGAGCGCTTTGTCGAGGCCGGCGTACGCCGCGAGCTGAACGGTCCAGGCGAGGGTGTCGACACGCGGCGGCGGGACCACGGCGATGGGGCGCGCGCGAGGCAGTGCCGCTGGGGCCGCTGGCGCGACCAGCCTGGCGTGCTCGGCTCCGCGAGCGAACAGCGCCCAGCCCCCCGCCGCGCCAGCCGCCAGCGTTGCCGCCACCATGACCGGGCGTACCCGCCGGCGCGCCGAGCCCCGTAGTTGCGCGGATATCCGCCCCGGTGGCGGCGCGACGGCGCGTGGGTCCGACGCCGCGGCGGACGCGGTGTCGGGGGTCCAGCGCTCGCGCACGACGCCGAGCAGCGGAACGCCCCGCTCCATCACGGCCGTGATGCCCTGACCGATGGACGATTCCGGTTCGTAGCCGTCTGGCGAGAGCACGAACAGTCCGTCGGGCACCGTCGCCAGCCGGGCGAGCGCACCGGCCGAAAGGTAGAGGAGCAACAGGGCGTCTTCGACCCGGAAGCCGCCATGCAGCTTCTTCCAGCGCGGGTTCGCGAACAGGTCGCCGGCGTGCGCCGTCACCGTTCCCGCGCCGATGAAGAACACCCGGTCCACCTCGCGCGCCGCCTTGGTGAGCGACACGTCGTACTCGAACGCGTCGACGATTCCCTCGGTGGGTGCGAGACCGACGGTCTCGTGAAGGGTGGGATGCTCCAGCCACAGGTCCACGAGGGCGATGCGCCGCTCGCTCAGCGCCGCGGCGCGCGCGACGTCCCACGCCGCGCCCGCGGTCCACTTGAGGTCGCCGCTCGCGGGCACCAGCGCCACGAGGGCCTGGCCTGCGACGAGCGACGGCACGAGCCCGTCGAGGCGCGAGCGTGGCAGGGGGCGGACGGTCACGGCGTCGGTTGGTAAATCCAGAAGGGCCGGCCCAGCTTCCGGCCGATGGCCTCCGCCTGCGCCCGCGTGGGGTAGGGTCCGAGCACCACTCGGAACCCGTCGTCCGGATTGCGCGGCGGCAGCACCCGCGCCGCCAGTCCCGCGCGGCTGAGCTGCTGCGCCATCTCCGACGACCAGGCCTCGTTCTGCGAGGTGGACACCTGCACGTACATCGGGCCCTCCGGCCCCGCCGTGTCCGCGGCGACCTGATCCCCCGGGGTCCCGCCGTCCGCAAACGCGCCACGATACCCGCCGCGGGGCCGCCAGCCCGTGAGAATCCACAAGTCTGACCCGCCGCCCTTCACCCGTCCCGCGGCCGTGAGTGAGTCGGCCCGGTAGGCGATCACGTCGTCACCCTGGCGCACGAGCAACGCGCCGTCCGGGGCGATTGCCGGCAGGTCGGGGCGCCACGCGCACGCCAGCGCGCCCACGAGCCGCTTTACCGGGAGGTCCACGACCCAGACGGAGTCTCCGATATTCGGCTTCGCCAAGAGCCAGCGCCCCAGCGGGTCGAGCCGGATTATGGCGGCGGGAAGTGGGAGCGCGATGCCGTCGATCTCTTCGCGTTCGTAGCGATCGATCGCCGCCAGTCCGGGCTGAGTGCGCCGGGCTACGTAGATGCGGTGTCCGCTCGGCGAGAACACCAGCGCGCGAGGGTGATCGGCGAGCGACACGAACCCCGGGTCTCGGCGGCCGAGCGGATCCATGAGGAGGACGCCCGAATCCGTGGCGACGGCCACCAAGTCTCCCCAACGCGTCGAGGCGACGTCGCTGCCCGTCGGCAAGGGCCGGCTGGTGGCGGGCTGGTCGGCGGCCGCGGTCACGAGCGCCGGCGGATCGGCGACGACCAGCCGTTGATCGGCTGCTCCGAACATCTGGATCGGCACGCCCGGGAGCGCCTGAGGCCACGCCACTCGCACGCGGCGCGCGACGCTCACGACGCGCCGCTTGGCGTCGACCGTATACAGCGTGCCGTCCGGACCGAGCGTCGCCTTTTCGATACCACTCGCCACGGTGTCGATGCGGGCGCTCCCGAGGTCGAGAGCCAGAACGTCGCTCTTGGGAGCGGTCGGGGTCGTATCCGGTTTCGCGCGCGGCGGCTTCTTCTTGGGCGTCGAGTCCTTCGATGGTGTCGTGACGTAGAGAAACTCAGTCTCGACATCGAGGCCGATCACTCGCTCCACGGGAGGGAGTTTGCCGCGAATCGCTGTCGGGACCTCGGCCATGGTGGGGAGGCGGTATACTCTCGGTGTGCCTCCCTTGGTCGGGATCCTGATGGCGACGCCGCCGGGTCGGGTCGGGGCGGCGGCGGGCTTCGTAGTGGGCGCCTTCGTAATCGTTTGCTTGCCATGTAGTTGCGACGATTCCGCGGCGGGCGCCCGGGACCGGCAGCCCCAGAGCGCCAAGCTGGCAAGCAGGAGGAACGATCTGCGAGTAAGCAAATGGCCTCGCCGGAAAATAGGCAACCGGCGAGGCCAGGACAAGTGTTTGAGCGGTGCGGAGTTAGAACGTTGGGCCGAGGCTCACCGTCCAGTACGCCGTGTCGTGTGGTCGGGAGAGCGGTTTGGTGTAGTCGAACCGCAGGATCACGAACCCCAAGGCGTTCATGCGAATTGACGCGCCCCAGCTACGCAGCGGGGCCCGCAGGATGGCCGATTGCGCCACGCCGGCCCACAGCGGCGGGCGGTCCCACTTGATGATCGAGTTCGAGTACCACGCGATCCCCGCATCGTAGAAAATGGCGCCCTCGATGGGGGGGAGCCCTACCGGCAGGAAGCCGAGTATGAGGCTGCGGGTCAGGGGGAAGCGCAGCTCGGCGTTCGCCACCGCGATGCGCGACCCGCTGAGCTGGTCGAGCTCCGGACACGTGCTCGCGGACTGCCGCTGGATGCACTCGTGGTTGATGATCGAGCCGGACGTGTAGCCGCGGATCAGATCGGTGTTGCCCAAGAACAGGGGGAACTGGTCGCCATCGCGGCCGAACCGCCCGTACATCGCGGTACGGATGGCGATGGTGAACGGCCGCGCGAACAGGTAGCGCCGAAAATCGACCACGGCCCCGAGGAACTGCCAGTTGCCGAAGCTCGGCGAAGCCTCGAGCCGCCACCGGGAGCCCGAGAACGGGCCGACGAATCCGAACAGCGAGTTGTCGTGGACCAGGCCCACCTGGGGACCGAAGTAGGTGAGCGACGGCCCGTCGATCGTCACAGGGTCGCTCACGCCGATGACGTTGCCGAACGCGTCGGTCAGGTATTGCTGCTGCTGCACGCCCTGGGTCATGTTCGAGATGTGGCTCCCGAACTCCAGGCGGGTGAAGCGGTCGAACGGGTAAAAGGTCTGCGCGAACGCGTCGCGAATGACGTAGCGCGCCAGCCGCGGCGTGACGATGAACGTGTTCCCGCTCGGGTCAGCGGGGTTCGCCTCTACCGTGGTCGGAAGGTAGAAGTACACCGGGTACTGGGATGCGCCGAGCACCCAGTTGAGGCGGTGCGCCTGGTTGATGTAGGCCGCGAGGGCTTGGGCCTCGCTGATCCGACCGTTGATGGCGAGGGAGAACAGCAACGAGTGGTTGCCGAGGATATCGGACAGCGTGATCGCGGTCCCGCCGTAGACACCGGAGCCGAAGTTGTCGCGGGCGTAGCCGACCGTGGGTCGCGCCACGTAGTCCGGGCTGAACTTCGTGCTGTAGTTCTTCAACGTGAACTCGCTCGTATCCGGCAACGCGGGAGACGAGTTAAGCAGGTCCTTCACCGTGACCGGCGCCAGCGCGGAGCCTGAATCACCCGCCTGGGGCGGCGTGCCGGACGCTCGGAAGCCGCTGGGTGTGCGGTACACCGACGTGCGGCCGCGCAGCGCGGGATCGGCACGCACCACCGCCGCGGCCACCGTGTTCGTCGAGGTCGAGACAGACGGAAGCCCACGACGCAGGGCGGCCATGAGCGACGTCACCGGCGGGGTCTTGGGGCCCTCGTACGGTTCGCGCTTGAGGGACCGCGGGTTGTCAACGGCGTACACGTTGTACTCGCCGTCCTCGTAGTAGGCGAAGGCGAGGCGGTCCGCCTCGTGCGCCCACGAGAGGCAGGGGGACAGGGCCGTGATCCCGGAGACGCCGGTGAACACGTCAGTCAGCTCGTAGATGTTCGTGTCGGTGAAGTCGTAGAGAAAGATGTTGCTGATCCCGGTGCGGTCCGAGACGAACGCCAGCGACCGGCCGTCCGGTGCCCACGCGGGGTCGATGTTCTTCCCCTGATCCATGTGACGCAGCAACTCGATCGAGCCGTCCTGGAGGTGGAGCAGCGCGATCCGCATGTTGCCGAATTTCAGCGTCGAGAAGTCGGTCCCGGGGCCGCGGTCGGTGACGAAGGCGATCGTCTTGCCGTCGGGGGACCAGGACGGCTCGAGGTCCGCGTACTTGTCGTGCGTGAGGCGCTGCAGGCCCGTCCCGTCGGTGTTCACGATGAACAGGTCCGACAGGCCGCCGTCGTACCCGGTGAACACGATCCGCGAGCCATCCGGCGACCAGGACGGCGTGGTAAGGCCGTTGAAGGGGATGCGGATGCGGCGGAGCTCCTTGTCCTTCTTCACGTCGAGGATCACGAGGTCGTCGCGATCCTTGTGCTTCGCCGCGATCGCGAAGTAGCGCCCGTCCGGGGAGAACGAGCCCGCCGAATTGATGAACCGCAAGCTCTCATAGTTCGAGTTGAGCGTGGACTTCACCAGCCGCCGGATGACTCGCCCCGTCTCCGCATCCGCGAGATAGAGATCCACGAAAAACGAGTTCTTCTCGCTGAAGTAGGCGATGTAGTGCCCGTCGGGGGCGAGGGCCGGGGCCAGGTGGAGCGTGCCTTCCGAGCGTCGTTCCGTGAGCAGCGGCTGGGAGATGCGCCGGGCGCGGTAGTGGTCGGCGAGTTGCGGCAGGAACGTCGTCTGAATCGCGTCGCGCCACTCGCTCGAAAGGTCATCGAGCGTCACCCCGAGCGCGCGTTTGAAGCCGCCGTCGACGCCGGCGGCCACGGAGGTCTGCAGGATCTGACCGATCGCTTCATCGCCCCACTTTTCTCCCACGAATGCCCAGAGCGCATGGCCGAACCGATAAGGAAAGATCCGGGGGTCGAACGTCATCTCCTCAATGGTCGGCAGGTGGCCTTCGAGGGAGGCGTCCCGTAGCCACATGGACGTGTGCGGGTCGATCGGCCCGATCGAGAGATACTCCGCCATGCCCTCCA
The DNA here is from genome assembly GCA_003222035.1 of Gemmatimonadota bacterium. Lineage (GTDB taxonomy): Bacteria > Gemmatimonadota > Gemmatimonadetes > Gemmatimonadales > GWC2-71-9 > AG41. The sequence continues at coordinate 51,094 of QHUS01000057.1, forward strand.
TGAACCAGCCCGGCAGATTGGCGTTGACGAGCGTCTGCACGCCGGCACCGATGTGGCCGCGACTGATCACGTCGTACTGGAACTGGTGCACCATCTCGTGGCCCAGGACGTGCTCCAGCTCCGCGTACGTGCCGGTGAAGGGCAACACCATCCGGTGCTTGAAGAACTCCGTGAACCCGCCTGTTCCCTCGCCGAGATCCTCGCTCGTCGTGTTGGTCTGCTGAAAGTCCGACTGCGAGGCGTACAGGATGATCGGTTTCCGGGCCTGGAACTGATGGTGCAGCACGCGCGACAGCCGGGCGTACCAGCGCTCCGCCATGCGCGCCGCATCGAGGGCGGCCTCCCGCTCGGCGGGATAGTAGTAGATCTCGAAGTGCTCGGTTTGGATGATGTGGAAGTCGAAGGCCTGATACTGGACCTTGTTCTGCCCGAAGTACTGCGCGGCGAGCGGCCCCGCGCTGAACAACGCGAGCGCCACCGCAATCCCACCGATCCGTCGCATGACGATCATCCTTTCGACTGCCCTTCGAGGGCTGTCCCCGCCAGCACCGGTGCGTCGCCCCACAGGCGCTCGAGCTGATAGAACTGCCGCAGCTCTGGGTGGAAAACGTGCACCACGAAGTCCACGTAGTCCAGCAGCACCCACCGACCCTGTGTGAGGCCTTCGACGTGATGCGGTACAAGACCCCGAGGCGCCAACGCGGACAGCAGATGCTCAGCCATGCCCCGCACGTGGGCGTCGGACGTGCCCGACACGATCACGAAGTAGTCGGCCGCCGCCGTCAGACCCCGAAGATCGAGTACCGTCGGCTCGATCGCCTTGCGGTCCGCCAGCGCGGCCGTCACCAGTCGGAGCGCTGCCAGCGCATCGTCCCCCGCCCGGCCGGCCGGGCGTCCGCTCCGCCTGCTAGTCATATCGCGTCTGTCGCGCGTTTGTTCCGCGCCTCACCCGATGCCGCTATTCCTTGATCACCGTCACCTGGATCTCCGGCCGGACGTCGGGGTGCAGCTTGATCCCGACCCGGAACTCCCCCAGCTCGCGGATCGGCTCGGGGAGGTCCACCCGGCGCTTGTCCACCTTGATCCCGAGCTCGTCAAGCTTGCGCTGGATGTCGCTCGCTGTAACCGATCCGTACAACTTGTCCTCTTCCCCCACCTTCACGGGAAACGTGAGGTGGACATCGGCGATGCGGCCGGCCTCCGTTTCAGCGGCGCCCCGTTCAGCGGCACGTTGCCGGGCGATCCGCTCCGCCTCGTGCGCGATTCTCTTCTTGTTCGCTTCGGTCGCCGGGTAGGCAAGCCCCTTCGGTAGCAAGAAGTTGCGCGCGTAGCCGTCCTTGACCTTCACGACCTGACCCACTGAACCCAGATGTTGTACGTCCTCTCGCAGGATCACTTCCATAGTGCGTCGCTTCCTCTCACGTGTTCAAGCTGGTTGCCGACAGCGGAGTGCGCGCGATCAGGGCGTGGCCGCGCCAGGCCAGGCCCAGACCCGCCAGGCTCTCGAGCACGAGCCACAGCGGCCAGGCTGCGAACAGGCGAACCGCGGGCTCGAACGCGGGATACAGCCCCGGTGCGACCTCGACCGCGTAGCGCACCGACCGGCTCGCGGCCCGCGTCGCCTCCCATTGAATCTGGGTCCAGACGCGCGGCGCCGCCGACCCCGGACCCACGAGCAACATCACGCCGGCGGCCGCATACAGGCACGCCCGCAGCGCAAGCCGCCAAAACCGCCGCTGCCCTGGGGGGCGCAGCGCCGCGCCCGCGACGAACGCCACGGTGACGAGCACGATCCACAGGCGGCTCAAGGCATCGAGCATCCCCCCCGGAGGAACGGCCACGAGGGTCGTGCCGGCGCCAGCGGCCAGGGCGACCCACAGCCACTCGCCTCGCGTCCCGGGCCCCGCCGCGAGCAGGAGGGCGCCGAACGGCAGCGCGACCAGGCTCACGGGCGCCAGGGCGGCGAACAGCAGCACGCCCAGCGTCAGGCTCCCCACGTCCCCCGCCCTCCAGCGACTCAGCCGGCGTACCCTTTGATGTAGGGCAGCAGGGCGAGCTGGCGCGCACGCTTGATCGCGGTGGCAAGCTGACGCTGGTGTCGCGCACACATTCCTGACAATCGGCTGGGGAGAATCTTGCCTCGTTCGGTCAGGAAGCGGCCGAGGGTACGGTCGTCCTTGTAGTCGAGCACTCGCACACCGGACTCGCAGACCGGGCACGTCTTGGCGGGCCGTCTCATGCTTCATCCTCCTCGATCTCGTCGACCACGTCGGCCGCGATCACCGCGGGGGGTGCTTCGGGCTTCGCCGGCAGGCCTTCGGAAACCACCACGAGAAACCGCACGACCCCCTCGTCGAGCGTCACGGCGCGCTCGTACTCGGGGAGCAGCTCTGCGGCGGTCTCGAACTGGGCGACGACGTAGTAGCCAGTGTCCTTTTTTTTGATCGGGTAGGCAAGGGAACGCTTGCCCCAATGCGCGACGTTCGTAAGGGAGCCCTTCGCGTCTTTGGTGAGCAGCGCGTGGAACCGTTCGAGCCGCTCGTTGATTGCGGGCTCTTCCAGCGCGGGATCGAAGATGTAGACGGTCTCATAGCGGCGAGCCATGCCACCTCCCTTTGGTCGTAGGCGACCCGGCGCCGGTGCGGCGCCGAGTAGGGGGTTCTGTGAGGGGCGAAAGATAGAGGGGGGGAGCCGGGGTGGGGAAGGCCATGAGCGGTCGGGTTCGTGACCCGGCTCACACAGCAGACTGCGCGAAGCGCGCACTTTGACGCTTGCTTGACGGGTACGTGACGACCGTCACGCTATCGTCGACGCGGACCAATCATCCTATGGGCAACGGGTTGCCAATCGCGCCGTCCGGAGTGTTGGAACGGCATCACTGTTGCGTCGGCTTGGGGAGCGGGACTCGTACGAAAGGAAGGACGCATGCAGGTCGGGGGGGTCGGGCTGGCCAGGCGCGCCGCGCGCGCCGTGGCGGCGGCAGCGGGGCTCATGGTCCTGCTGGCGCTGCAGCCGGAGCCTGCCCGCCTGGCGGAAACGGCCGGCTCGCACGCCCGTGCCTTGATCGTGTCCGACCAAGCGCGCCGCTATCTCCTGCTCCAGTATCGCGCGTATCCGACCGAGTTCATGGGCTGCATGATCGGCGAGATCCACGGGAATGCCGTGATCGTACGACGCATCGCGCCGGCGGACGTCGAGCCCGGACACTCCACTGAGACAACCGTCGTTCCCAAGCAGACGTGCGAGGACGCAGGCTGGGCGGGGACGGTGGGCGTGATCCACAGCCACCCGCAGGGCGAGCGGTGCTGGTATTTCTTCCCTGGCACGCGCGTGGCGAGCTCGGACGCGCACTCGTTCGCCCGGCAGATCTATCCCGTGGACGCCATCATGTGCGGTAACCGGGTCGTTTGGATCAGCCGGGACATGGTGCAGCAGCAGGTTCCGCTCTCGGGTGCCGACCTGCCGCCGGGCGCGGCGGCGCCGGTGCGGCAGCAGCGGGGCAACCAGGTGCACGGCGGCGCGGCCGCGTCGGACGGCAGCGACTACGGGAGCCGCTAGACGTTGAACCGGAACAGCAGGATGTCTCCGTTCTGCACGACGTAGTCCCGCCCTTCGCTTCTGACCAAGCCCTGCTCCCGCGCCGTCTTGTACGACCCCACGCGCTCGAAGTCGCGATAGGACACGGTCTCGGCGCGAATAAAGCCGCGCTGGAAATCGGAGTGGATCTCGCCCGCGGCGTCGAACGCAGTGCCGCCCTGGTGCATGGTCCACGCGCGTACCTCGTTCTCCCCGACCGTGAAGAACGTCTGCAGGCCAAGCAGCCGGTAGCCCGCATGGATCAGCCGGTCGAGTCCCGGCGCGCTGACGCCGGCGCTGGCGAGGTACTCCGCCCGCTCGTCGCCTGACAGCTCGCTCAGTTCCGCCTCGAACTTGGCGGAGAAGAGCACGATCTCCGCTTCTTCGTGGTGGGTCTGGACCGCGGTCCGCAGCGCGTCGAGTCGCTTCCCGCCGCCCGCGGCGAGGTCGTCTTCGTTGACGTTGGCGGCGTAGAGGATCGGTTTGGCGGTGAGCAGCCCGAGCTGGCGCAGGAATCGCACGGCGTCCTCGCTCTCGCCGGCCTCGCGCGCGCCGCGGCCCGCGTCGAGCTCGGCGATCACGCGCTCCAGGACCCCGACCTCGGTCTGAGCGTCCTTGTCGCCGGAGCGGGCGGTCTTGCGGGTCTTCTCGAGCCGCCGCTCCACGACCGCGAGGTCGGCCAGGGCGAGCTCGCTCGTGATGACGTCGTGGTCGCGCACCGGGTCTACGGGCCCCATCACGTGCACCACGTCCGGGTCGTCGAAGCAGCGGATCACGTGGACGACCGCGTCGACTTCACGGATGTGCGACAGGAACTGGTTGCCGAGTCCCTCGCCCTGGGACGCGCCCTTGACCAGGCCGGCGATGTCCACGAACTCGACCACCGCCGGGACCTTCTTCTTGGGCTTGACGAGCTGGTTCAACCGCTCGAGGCGCGGGTCGGGGACCTCGACCACGCCGACGTTGGGCTCGACGGTGCAGAAGGGGTAGTTCTCCGCCGCGGCGGCCTTGGACGAGGTGAGAGCGTTGAACAGCGTGGATTTTCCCACGTTGGGTAAGCCAACTATCCCGAGGCGGAGCATGTCAGAACGCGGAACGCGGAAGTGGGAACGCGGAACATGCACGTCTGTTCCGCGTTCCGCGTTCCGACTTCCGCGTTCTCACGAGCGGAGCCACTTCTCGACCTCGTCCATCATCTGAGGCATCACCGCGGCCACCTTCTCGCGCTGCTCGGGATCGAACGGGGCGAGCACGTATTCCGACCAGTCGGTCACGCCTTCGGGGAGCGGTCCCACGCCAATGCGGAGGCGCGGGTACTGCTGGGATTGAAGGGAGGCCTCGATGCTTTTGAGGCCGTTGTGCCCTCCCGCGGAGCCCTCGCTGCGCACGCGAAAGGTGCCGGTGGGGATGCGGAACTCGTCCACGAGGATGAGAAGGTCCGTCGCGGGGTTGAAGGCCGGGTCGGCACGGAGCGACGCGAGGGCGGCGCCGCTTTCGTTCATGTACGTGGTAGGCTTGAGCACGCGTACGGGCACGTCCGCCACGTCGCCCTCGCTGACACGGGCGCGCTCCCCCCGGCGGAACGGTGGCAGGCCCCACCGCTCGACGAGGGCGTCGGCCAGCCAGAAGCCGGCATTGTGGCGCGTCGCCGCGTACTCGGGCCCCGGGTTGCCGAGGCCGACGACGGCGCGCAAGCGTTAGCTCTCTTTGCCGCCCTTGGGCTTCTCGGCCTTGTCCGTCTTCTCGCCCTTCGCCGGTGCGGCGGTGCCCGCTGCGCCTCCGGCTTTGGCCTCGGGCTTGGCCGGGCCACCGGCCCCGCCCTCGGCGGCCGCTTCGCCTTCTTCCTCCTCGCCCTCGCGCACCTTGCGGATGAGCTCGGGCTCGGCGACCTCGGTCGCGGCTTCGGGGCTCGGCGCCGCGACTTCTTCGGCGCGCGGCGGCACCACGGTCGCGATCGTGAGGTCCGCTTCGGTGAGTAGCTTGGCGTTCGCGATGGTCAGGTCCCGCACGTGCAACGAGTCGCCGATCTTGAGCGCGGTCACGTCGAGCTCGACGCGCTCCGGGATGTTCTCCGGCAGGACCTCGATTTCCACCTCGCGCGTGACCTGATCGAGCACGCCGCCGGCGTTGCGCACGCCGTCGGGGCTGCCGACGAGATGCACGGGCACCTTGAGCTTCACCTTCTCGGAGGCGTGGATCTCGTAGAAGTCCACGTGGATGATGTCGGGCCGGATCGGATGGCGCTGGATCTCCCGAATCAGCGTCTTCACCGTCTTGCCGTCTACGGCGAGATCGATGATGGTGCTCGCGGGCTCGATCCCATGGAGCGCCTTTTCGAGGGCCTGGGACTCGAGCTCGAGCGACTGCGTCTCGCGCCCGTGGCCGTAGATCACCGCGGGCACCTTGCCGCGGAAGCGGGCCTGGCGCGCCGCGCCTTTTCCGGTTGCTTGCCGCGCGCTCGCCGCGAGGCTCACGTTTTTCGCCATGTCTCCCTCAGCTCAGTTCAATCGAACAACGCGCTGACCGACTGGTTCGAGTGCTCGTAACCGATCGCCTTGGCCATGAGCCCGGCGATGGACAGCACTTTCAGCTTGTCGAACGTCCGCTCCTCGGCGATGTGGATCGTGTTGGTCACCGCGACCTCGTTGATCGCCGAGGCGCGGAGCCGCTCGACCGCCGGCCCCGACAGCAGCGCGTGCGACGCGAACGCATAGATGTTGCGCGCGCCGAGCCGCTTGAGCGCCGTCGCCGCCTCGGTGACCGTCCCCGCCGTATCGATCATGTCGTCCGGGATGAGGCAGTCTTTGTCTTCGACTTCCCCGACGACGTTCACGACTTCGGCCACATTCGCCGACGGGCGCCGCTTGTCGATGATCGCGAGCGACGCGTTCAGTCGCTTGGCGAAACCGCGCGCCATCTTCGCCGAACCGACGTCGGGCGCCACGAGCACCGGGTCGTGCAGCTGCTTCTGCCGGAAGTGGCTCACGAACACCGGCGCCGCGTACAAGTGATCCACCGGGATGTCGAAGAACCCCTGCACCTGGTGGGAATGGAAGTCCATTCCCAGCACCCGGTCCGCGCCCGCGGCGGTGATCAGGTTCGCCATGAGCTTGGCGCTGATCGCGACCCGCGGCTGATCCTTACGGTCTTGGCGCGCGTACCCGAAATAAGGCAGCACCGCCGTAATCCGCGCCGCGCTGGCCCGGCGCGCGGCATCGATCAGAAACAGCAGCTCGAGGTAGTTCTCGGCCGGCGGGTTCGTGGACTGAATGATGAACACATCCCGGCCCCGCACGTTCTCGTCGATCTTGACGAAGATCTCACCGTCGGCGAAACGGCGGATCGTCACGGCACACAGCGGCTGTCCCAGGTTCTGAGCCATCTCCTCGGCGAGCGGCCGGTTGGCCGTCCCGGCGAGGAGCAACAGCTGGCTCCGCGAGAGCGAGAGGTCCGCCATGTGAGCCTTGCAAAATAGACGGCAAACTGCACGAAGCCAAGGGGTTACTTCTTGGGCGGGAGTAGCGAGCGACTCGCGGGCGTGACACCATCCACGTCCCAAAAGTTCATGCGGTACACGGTCGCGCCGTCACCGCCCACACCGCCGACGTGGTGCACCAGGAAGACCGAGGGCGTCGAGTCGAACGCGAGCGTGAGGACCACGCCGTGGGCGCCGCGCACGGCGAGCCGTCGGACGGCTCGCGCCTTGGCCGAGTCGAGGGCGGCGGGCGTGGCAAACCCCGCTGCGGTGATGACCTTCACACGGTCGAGATAGCGCGCTACCGCGGCCGAGTCGGTACGAGTCCCATTCAACGTCCACGCGGAGCGCGCGCGCGCGAGAGTGTAGCGGTCCTTCCCACGCACCACGTCGAGGGCCGCAATGCTGTCGACCGCGAGCGCAGCGATGCGTCTGTCGCGCCAGCCTTCGACGGCGCGGTCCGCGACCGACGCGAGCCGGCCGCGCCAGAGGTAGACGTGCGTGTCGCCGGGCCGGCGGAGGTAGGCGCTCTGGTAGTCCGGGCCGCGCTCCCCGAGGATGAGCTGCAGCTGCGCCTTGCCGGCGTGGCGGATCCGGAGCCAGCGACCACCGGCGCTGTCCACGCCGAGACGCGCGAACGACGCCGCCGCCTGCGCCACGAGCTCGGGCCGCGTCGTATCCGTGAAGGCCTGGAACAGCTCTCCGATCGCGTCGGCGGCCGCGCGCTGGCCGTTGACGCTCCAGGTGCCGGAGGACTGCTTCGCGAGGACGACGCTATCGGTCCCCTTGATGATCGTGACCGTGTCCACGTCTGCTTGGGAGAGTTTCGGAAGCGCGAAGGATCCGGTCACGGTGTCCGAGCCGCGCGACAGCAGCTCGCTGCCGCCCCACAGGAGCAACAGGACGGCGAGCGCGACGGCGATCAGTCTGAGTTGGTGACTGTTCATCGTTGACGAGTCACGCCACCGCCGGTTGCCCCAGGGGACGATACGTCCGTCGCGTCGTCTGGCGACGGCGCCACAGCCGCAGGATGCCGGCCACGACCAGCAGCGCCGGCACGCCGATGAAGTTGCCGTACCGTGCCGCGCTGCGCAGCGTGGCGCTCGTGAACACGAGCGGCGGCGGGGCGCGGTTCTTCGAGCGGATGCCGATCAACGCCTCGTCCTGGGCGAGCCAATCGATCGCGTTGGCCACGAAGACAAGATTCTCCGGCGCGTTGCGCGCGTAGCGGTCGCTCGCGAAGTCGCTGGAGCCGACGACGACGACGCGGCCCCGGGCGCGCCCCTTGGCCGTGTCGCCACCGGCGGCGAGCGGGTTGGCGAGCGCCGCCACGAGCCGCGAGCGCAGGCTGTCACGGGCGAACTCCCGTGCCGGGTCGATCATCACCATGGTCTCCTGGGCGCCGGCCGCCCGGCTCGTGACCAGGAGCGGGGTCACGGTACCCCGCGGCGCGTGCGTCGTATCGAGCTGGCTCGCCCAGGGCAGCAGCGTCGCGTCGAGGTCCGCGTTCACCGGGGACGCCTTGGTGCTGATCGCCCGCAGCCACAGCGGGTAGGGGACGAGCACCTGGCCGAACTGCGCGGGGATACCGACCTGAACGTTGGACGCCAGGTCGTACACCATGTTGGAGCGGATCGACAGGCCGTACGGCGCGAGCAGCTCGTTCCACCCGACGAGGCGCGACGTCGCGAACGGTTGTCCCTGCGCCGAGAGCTGCATCCCGCCGGCCATCACGAGCAGGCTGCCCCCCCGGTCGAGGAAGCCCCGGAGGCGCGCCAGCTGGGGACGCGTCAGCGAATCGGGAGCACCGGCGACGGCGATCACGCGGACCGAGTCCGCGATCGCGGTGTCGGTGAGCGTGAACGACCGCACGGCGTACGTGCGCTCGAGCTGTTCGCGCAGCCCACTGAAGCTCCGCTGGCCGCGCATCGAAACCGGATCGCTGATCTCACCCAAGGCGATCGCGGGCTTGTCCGCGTGGGTCAACGAGCGAATGTCGGACGTGAGGCGGTATTCGAGGTCGTTGCTCTGCTGCACGAAGGGAACCGTCTTGACGCCGTCGGCATAACGAATCGCGATCCCGAGGTAGCCCTCTTTCACCTGCAGCTCCGACCGCCCCAGCACGTTGAACTGCACGGCCGGTATGCCGAGTGAGCGAGCCTCCCTGAGCCCCGCGGTGTCGGCCTGCGGATCGACGAAGACCAGCTTGACCTTGCCGCGGCCCGCGGCGCGATAGTCCCGCAACAGATCGTCCACGTCGCGCTTCAGGAACGCGACTTCGGGCGGCAGCGCGGCGGTCGTGAACAGCTTGATCGTCACGAGGTCCGGAAGCGTGGCCATCAGCTGCCTGGTCGCGCGGGAGAGCGTGAACGCTCTCCCGGGTGTCAGGTCGATCCGGCCGCCGATCTGGCGCCCGAACAGGTTCACGACCACCGTGCCGGCGGCGAGCAGCGCGGTTCCGAACCGCAGGCGCTTGAGCGCCTCACCCTGCGGGGTGAGCTTGCGTGAGAGCAGCGCGAAATACGCGAAGACCAGGAACAGCGCCGCGAGCGTGAGGAAGTAGATCGCGTCGCGCAGATCGATCACGCCCCGGTTGATGCCAGAGAAGTGGGACAGCACGCCGAGCGAAGCGGCGATCGCCCCGAGCTGCGCCGGCAGGCCCACGATGAGCGGGTCGAGGCCGACCAGGATCAGCAGGAACATCACCGCGACCGCGAGAATGAACGCCGTGATCTGATTGCGCGTCACGCTCGACGCCCACACGCCCACGCCGGCGAGGCCGAGGATCAGCAACGCCGCGCCGATGTACTGGGCCACGACGATGCCCAGCGGCGGGGCGGTCCCGAGAGTGAGCGAGAGCGGAATGGCCAGCGTGAGCGCCAGGGCGAGCCACAGGAACAGCACCAGGCCGACGTACTTCCCGAGCAGCAGCTCCAGCTCGCTGATCGGCTGCGCCAGCACGACCTCGAGGGTGCCCGCGCGCGCGTCCTCGGCGAGGGCGCGCATCGTCACCGCCGGCACCAGGAACAGCAGCAGCCAGGGCAGGAAGTCGAGCATCGGTCGCAGCGACGCGACGTTATAGAGCTCGAGCTGCCGAAACGTGAGGAAGCCGTTCACGGCCGTGAACACGACGAGCAGGATGTAGGCCGTCGGCTGGTCGACCAGCGCCTTCAGCTCGCGCCGCGCGATCGTCCGGATGGGGCTCATGGTTCAGCCCGACTCTCGGTTTCACTCGTGAGCTGATGGAACAGATCTTCGAGGCTGCCGGCTCGCTGGTGCAGCTCGTACAGGGTCCAGCCCCGGGCCTTGGCGAGCGCGTAGACCTCCGGGCGCAGGTCCTTCGCCCGCTCCGCCGTGACCGTTGCCGCAACCCGGCCGTTGGGCGCGGTGGCCGCCGGCGTAACCCGGAGAACGCCGGGCAGCCGCTCCAGCTCCGTAGCCACGTTGGTCCCGGCGACCTCGACCGCGATCTCGACCGCGCCCGCCGCCTGCGCGATGAGGTGGTCCACGGGCCCGTCGGCGACGATCTTGCCGCGCCTGATGATCAGCAGCCGCGAGCAGGTGTGCTGCACTTCCGGGAGGACGTGGGTCGACAGGATGACGGTCCGGTCTTTCCCCAGGGTCCCGATCAGGCGGCGAATCTCGACGCGCTGATTGGGATCGAGCCCCTCGGTCGGCTCGTCGAGCACGAGAAGATCGGGCCGATGGAGGATGGCCTGCGCGAGACCCACGCGTTGGCGGAAACCCTTCGACAACTCGTCGATCGGCCGGTAGAACACGGTCTCGATTGCCGTGGCCGCGACGGCTTCGTCGATGGCCTGCCCGCGGGCGGGGCCCGCCACCTGCCGCAGGTCCGCGATGAAGGCGAGGTACTCGCCGACCAGCAGATCACCGTACAGCGGATTGTTCTCGGGCAGATAGCCGATGCGACGCTTCGCCGCCCGCGGCGCGTCAGCGAGCGGCACGCCGTCGAAACGGATCGTCCCTGTGTCCGGCTCGTAGTACTGGGTGATCATACGCATGGTCGTGGACTTGCCGGCGCCGTTCGGCCCCAGAAAACCCACGACTTGACCGCGATCGACCGCGAAGGAGACCTGGTCGACGGCCGTCACGCCGTCGAATCGCTTGGAGACACCCTCGACCGACAGGAAGGACATACCGGCAGTGATGCTAATCACCCTCGCTGGGGTTGTTCAAGTCCCGGAGGCGTTTCTTAGAGCGACTTGAGGAACGCGACCACGGCTGCCCGATCGGCCTCGGACAACGTCTTGAAGCGGTCGCGTGCGCCGGCGGCTTCGCCCCCGTGCAGCTCGATCGCCTGCTCGAGCGAGGTCGCCCGGCCGTCGTGCAGGAAGTGCTCCGCACCACGCAGGTCGAGAAGCGGCTCGGTACGGAAGTCGGCCGGGGTGGCGAGGCCGACGCAGATGTCCGCCAGGTCGGGTCCCATGTCGTGCAGCAGCAGGTCGGTATAGGCGGCAAACTCCCGGTTCTTCAGGGCGGCGACGGGGCTGTCGCCGGTGCGCAGCAGCGGGCGATGACACGTGGCGCACCCGATCTGCGAGAACAGGTCGCGGCCGTGGCGCCCGTCCTTACCGGCCTTCAGCGGAGTGGGAGGCGCGAGGAAGCGCACGAAGTCGTCGGTGAGGTCGAGGGCCTCCTGCGACAGCTCGGGATCGGTCGCCGGGTCGACGCCGGCGGGAATCGGCTTTCCGCCGACGGTCTCCTCGGTCGGCTGCTCGGGGTTCGTCACACTCATCTCAGCACCGAACGCGCCCGCGTTGAACTCCCGCAGCGTGGGGACGAACCCCTTGCGCCCGAACCGTCCGATACGGCCGTCCACGAAGCGGTTGGGCCGCCCTTTCACGCCATCATGGTTCTTGTCGCTCGGGTCGGCGTAGGAAAGGATGACCGTGTCGGGGACGAGGTCGAGCAGGCCGCGTCCAAAGATCACCGGCGACGTGCGCATGGCGCGCGCCGTGGCCGACGGCGGGAACGGCTCCTGATCGATGCCGAGCGCCTGCTTGAGTGCCGGAGTGGTGTGCAGCTGAATGACCGGTCCACCTTCCTGAGCGAGCGGGTCGCAGACAGCGGGCGGAGGGTTGGGCGGGCTGGCGTGGAATGCCGTGGCGTGGACCTCGACTTCGTCGCCGCGGCCCCCGGCGGGATCTTCGTGGCACTCCCCGCACGCGTCCTGATTGAACAGGGGCCCGAGCCCGGTTTCGGGCGTGAACACGCTGTCGAACACGACCTTGCCGCGCGCGAAGCGATCGCGCTGCTCTTTGGTGAGCTTGGGAACGGGGTCGCCCGGCTTCAGGGGCTTCTCGCAGCCCGCGGCGAAGAAGAGGAGGGCGATCGCAACCCGGTGCCGGGTCACGGAGCCGGCACCTCGATCTTTACGATCCGGTCGGCCACGAGGCCGGTGTCGGTGCGCCGGCATTCCGCTCGAACGACGTCTCCGGGCTTCAGATTGGCGGGCGCAGCCGCGGGCGGCGCGGTCATCGTCACGAGGCGCAGCGACATGCCGACGCCGGTGATCAGTTCGAGCGTGCCGGTCGTGGTGTCGAGGGTGTGAACGGTGCCCTGATAGGTGTACGCCGGCGCGGCTTGCGCCGCGGCGGACACCGCGAGCGGTAGCAACAGGGTAGCAACGAGCGCCGCGGTCCAGGCTGTCATGCGCATACGGCCTCTCCCTCCTTTGCCGGGTCCGGTCCCGGCCGCAAACTGGCGCCGCGGACCGGGAGAGTCAATCGTGCCTACGAGCCGAGCTTTTCGAGCTGCTCCGCGGCGCGGTTGATGGCGTTCGTGTGCGCCGCGAGCGCCTGAGCGGTCGCCGCGATCTGCTGATCGGCTTCCGACCAGTTCTTCTGCTCGATGGCTTCGCGCACTCCGGGCAGCGTCTTGACGCCGTACCCCGTGTAGAACCCCGGTGCATAGATCTGGTGCCGGTACCAGGGTCGGCGGGGCAACCCGCTCGCGCTCAGCAGCGCTCCCTCGCTCTGGCGCAGCGTGGCGTTGAGGGCCTGGGCCTCGGGCTTCGCCAGCGCCGCGCCGCCGTCGGCCTGGGCCTTCGCGAACGCGCGCTCGTAGCGCTCGGCGGCGCGGGTGAGGCCATCGACCGCGTCGTCGAGCGGAGCGAAGTTGAGGCGCCGGGCGGCCGGGTCGCGCGCGGGGGGCACCGACGGCTCCCGCGGATCCGCGGTGGCCGTGAACACGCCCTCGTCGAGCTGGCGGTTCCGCTCGTCGATCTTGTCGCGCGTCTCCGTGGCGAGCTTCTCGACCTCCTTGGCGTACTTACTCACCGTTTCGGCGAACCCGGTGAACTGGTACGGCACGATGTCGGCGTCGGCAAGCCGCATCACCGCGGTCCCCACGGTTTGCGCCAGGGCGCGCCCATACACAAAGGAGGTGTCATCGAAGGTGGTGTACCACTTGAAGTCGTCGTAGATCGAGTGGTAGATCCCGCCGCCACCCTCGCCCCCGAAGCCGAGGTTGAGCGTGGCAACGCCCACGTGCTGCAGGAACGGCGTGAAGTCGGAGCCCGAGCCGAGCGCGTCGATGCGCAGATTGGCGCGCTCGCGGGCCTCCTTGCGACCGTCGGCGTCGCTCGCGTCGGCGATGGCGCGCAGCTGGGCCCGCTTCCAGACGCTGAGTTTGGTCTCCGGATCCTGGATGTCCCGCGCCACGTCGTTGATGAACTGCTCGAGCGAGTGCGAGCCCCCGACGTCGAGATAGCCGCGGTTGTTGGTATCGCTGTTCAGGTACGCCACGGCCTTCGTTACCAGCTCGTCCGCGTGGGCCTCCGCCCACTCGGTGGAGCCGAGCAGGGCGGGCTCCTCGCCGTCCCAGGCGGCGTAGACGATCGTCCGGCGTGGCTTCCAGCCCTGCTTCACGAGCTCGCCGTAAGCCCGCGCTTCTTCGAGGAGCGGCACCAACCCCGAGATCGGGTCTTCTGCGCCGTTCACCCACGCGTCGTGATGGTTGCCGCGGATCACCCATTCGTCTGGCGCCGTGGCGCCGGGCACCCGCGCGATCACGTCGTACAGCGTCTTCAGGCTCCAGTCGGACTTCACCTTCAGGTGCACCCGGGCGGGCCCGGGGCCGACGCGATACGTGATGCCGAGCGCGCCGCGCCACTCCTGCGGCGCGACGGGCCCGCGTAGCGCGGCGAGCAGCGGCTGCGCGTCGCCGTACGAGATCGGCAGCACGGGGATCTTGGTGATGGTCGGCGCCTCGCTCACCGGGAGGCGTTTCGCGTCCTTCGTCGCGCCCACGCCGGGCGTCAGCGGGTCTCCGGGATAGACCGGCATGTCCATCACGCTGCCCCGCTGCACCCCGTCCTTGGGACGCCACGGACCCTGCGGATACACCTCGCCCTGCGCATAGCCGTCGTCGCGCGGGTCCGAATAGATGATGCAGCCGACGGCGCCATGCTCGGCGGCGACCTTGGGTTTGATGCCGCGCCACGAGCCGAAGTAGCGCGCGATCACGATCGCGCCTTTGACCGACACGCCCAGGCGCTCGAGCCGCTCGTAGTCGGCGGGGACGCCGTAGTTGACGTAGACGAGCGGCGCGGTCACGTCGCCGTCGATCGAATAGGCGTTGTAGGTGGGCAGCTGCTCCGCTTGCTGGCTCGACGTCGGGTCCCCTGGTATCGGGGGCTCCTGGAGCTTGGCGACGAACCGGGTCGGCGCGACGAGCTCGACCGCGCGCTCCTTCGGCGTGGGAAACAGCACGTCGAAGGTCTCGATGCGGGCATCGAGCCCGAAGCTCTTGAACCTGGCGAGCAGCCACTCGGCATTGTCCTTGTCGTACGGCGAGCCGACGTGGTGCGGGCGGGCGGAGAGGCGACGCATGTAGGAGCGCATGGAGTCCGGGGAGGGGATCGCGCGAAACTTGGCTTCCCAGTCCCGCTGGGCCTTCGCGGATTCGGCCGTGAAGCCGCGCAGGTCGCCGGTGGATGTCGGGGCGAAGGCGAGCAAGCCGATGCCGAGACCCAACGCGAGCGTCGGGCGAACAGTCAGACGCATGTGAAACGGACCTCGTTGCTAGAGTGGGGCTGCAGAGAACGCCAACTCGTGACGCGTATACACCTCCCCGCGGCGCACGACCAGCGCGATCTCGCGAAAATGTCGGACGTCGGCGAGCGGATCGCCATCGAGCACCAGCAGGTCGGCCACGGCACCGGCAGTAACCGTGCCGGTGCTGTCGAGCCCCATCGCGCGGCCGGCGTTGCGCGTGGCGGCGACCAGCACGTCGCGTGGGGCGAGGCCCGCTGCCTGCATGGCTTCGAGCTCCATGAACACCGACGCGCCGTGCAACGTCAGCGGATTGCCGGCGTCCGTGCCGAGGGCGACGGGGATGCCGGCATCGAACACCCGCTTCAGGTTGGCAGCACCATTCACCCGTGAGGTGGTCAGCCGGGCGGCCCGGTCTCGCAGCGCCGACTCGGTCGGGCGTTGCGCCAGCGCCACGGTGTCGGTGGCGAGCGCTTTGGCCCGGGTCGCGGGATCGACGCACGCCAGCGGCTGCCGCTCGCGCTCGAATTTCCGCGCTGCCACCTGGGAGTAACCATCCGGGACCGTCAGCGTCGGCACGTAGGTTGTGCCGGCCTGGCGCGCGAGCGCGATGAATTCGTCATCGATGGGAGCGGACCACACCGAATGCACGAGCACCCGAGCGCCGGCCCGCAGCGCGTCCTTCGCTTCCCAGAGGCCCGTGGCGTGGACGATCAGCGGCAGGCCGACCTTGCGCGCCTCGTCGCCCGCGACGTGCACGAGGGCCGAAACGCGCGCGGTGTCCGGAGGCTGGGGCGGCATGATGTACCACACCTTCATGGCCGCGGCTCCCCACGCCTTGTGGAGACGCACCGCCCGGCGCACGGTGGCCTCGTCCGCCATATAGATGAATTGCCGCTGATCGGCCAGGTTGAGCCAGTGGTCGATGGTCGAGAGCAGTGAACCGGCCGCCCGCACGCGCGGCGCGGTCGTCGACCGGGCCGTCCGCTGCGGCAGCTCGAGGGTCCAGGGATAGCCACCGACATCGAAAACCGACGTGACGCCACTGCACAGGTACGCCCGAAAGAATCGCTCGGGTTGCGCCTGGAGATCCGCTTCGACCCGCTCGTACGGATAGCTGTCCCGCAAGTCGAGCGCGTCGGGTCGCCCGTCCACCCAGCCGGTCTGCGAGAAGTGGACGTGCGTGTCGATCAGCCCGGGCGTGATCCATTTCCCATTGGCCCGCACGGTGTCGGCATCGTCGGGAATGGCACAGCGGGAGCGTGGTCCCGCGCAGGCGATGCGGCCGTCGCGCAGCACGACGACCGCGTCGCGCACCGCGGCCGCCCCGGTGCCGTCCACGAGCGTGGCGCCGACCAGCGCCAGCGGCGGTGGTGCCGCATCGGGTGTCGGGAACGCCGTCGTCACCGCGACCTTCCACCCCTCCGGCGTGCGGACGAAGACCCGCTCGCTCACGCCGCGCACGCTGCCGTTCGAATCCACGACCCGATAGCGATACACACCGTAGGCGACGTCCGGCGTCACGGGGACGATCCGATAGTGTGTCGCGACCAGCGTGTCGGGCCAGGAGGCGCCGACGCCGGCGGCAAAGGAATCGTAGCCCTGTCGCAAGCCCTCGGGGCCGACCCGCGCGAGCGTCGGCGTGTGCAGGTAATGAGAGAGGTACGCCGCGCGATTGCGCGTGTGGATCGCCGCGATGTTGCCGCGAAACGCGTCGAGCGGCGTGCCCTGAACCGCGAGCAGGACGGGGAGGGGGAGGGGGAGGAGAAGCAGCACTCAGACCTACAGGTGCGCCGCCCGGCGCCAGTGCTCGGCGATCACGGCATGCCCGGCGGGTGTGGGATGGACGCCGTCCGCGGCCCAGTACGCAGGCGTGGCGCGACGCGACAGATCGTCGAACGTTTTCTGGAGCCCAATGAACGTCGCTCGCGCATGCTGCGCCACCCGCGCTGCGGCGGCTCGCCGCTGGTCGAATTCCGGAAACCAGCGGTCATCCACCGCGCCGCAGCGGAGGACGAACGGCTCGAGAATCACTAGCCGCGCGTTCGGCAGCGCCCGGGTGGTCTCGTCGAGCAGCGCCGTGAACTGCGTCTCGTAATCCTGCACGGTCCCGGTGTAGCCGTGGCTCAGCGTGTGCCAGAAGTCGTTCACCCCGATCAGAATGCTCAGCACGTCGGGTTTCAAAGCCAGCACGTCATCGGCCCAGCGTGCCTGCAAGTCGGGCACCTTGTTGCCGCTGATGCCGCGATTGTAGAAACGCAGACCGCGGTCAGGGTACGCCGCGAGGGCGGCCGACGCGACGAGCAACGGGTAGCCCGAGCCGAGGGCGCGCGCCGAGTTCGGGTCCGCGACCGTGCGGTCGCGGCCGCTGTCCGTGAGGCGGCCGCTACGAAATCACGTCGCTTGCAGTCGCGTGACATGGATGTGCTGTGACAGGAATCTCGTCGAGCGTTCAGTTGAGCCGGGCACGAAGATGGCACACCTCCCGCGCGAGCGCGAGAGCGGGCGAAGCATCGCGTCGGGGCTGTCTCGGTTCAATTTGCGCCGGAGATGTCCGGCGACTAAGCTGTCCGTGACGGGTCCCACCAACCAACGAGGAACCGGCATGAAATTCATGCTCCTGATTTACAACGACACCAACCTACTCGACGCGCTTCCTCGGCCGGAATTCGACGGCATGATGCGCGAATGCCTCGCGCACGCCGACGAGCTCCGTCGGGAAGGACATCTCATCGAGTCTCAGATGCTCGAGGGCACGGAGACGGCAAAGTCGCTGCGCATCCGAAATGGCCGCGCCAAAGTCACCGATGGGCCGTTCGCCGAGGCCAAGGAGGTTCTGGGGGGCTTCAATCTGATCGAGGCCATCGACATGGATGAGGCGGTCCGGATCGCGGCTCAGTTTCCCTGGGCTCGCAACGGTTGCGTAGAGATTCGGCCCGTGCGCGACATCGGAGCGGTGCGGCAGCGGGTCGGCGCCCCCGACTCACCCGCGACCTACGCCCCGTAACTACGGCAATCAGTTGGCCCCGGTGGATTCGAACCACCATTCCCAGATCCAAAGTCTGGTGTCCTGCCGTTGGACGAGAGGCCAGCGCGACGGCAAGAATCTACATTGTGGCCCGGTGCGACGTAGGGGCGCCGAAACGTTGCGGGCCCACCACAGTTGCGCGGACCGCGTCGGCGTTGTACGGTGGGGTCGAACACCACCCGAGGAGGTGGGGCCGTGAATCAACACGACGGCCACAAGCGAAGCGATGCTCTCGCTCGCCTCGGCGAGTGAGCGCCAAGCCCCCGAGGGTCTAGGGCCTCTCGGGGGCTTCTGCTTGAGGCGGGCTCCTCCCGGCCCCCTACGAGCGACGCCACCTCCCCGACGACGGTCCGCCCCCCCCCCACACCACATCTGGTGGGCCATCCCTTCGGCCTGTAGAATCGAGCACCCCTGATTGTCCCGAGGGGCGCGACGCCGTCCTGGGTACGTCCGATCGAGGAGAACTCCATGCGAAACGCCTTCCTGGGCCTGGCGGGGCTCGCGCTTGCCGCGTCCCTGTCGGCGCAGACCGCCGACGACATCATCGCCAAGTACCTCAAGACCGTCGGCGGCATGGACAAGATTCAGGCCGTGCAGACCCTGCGGCGCGCGGGGACGTTCAACGGCGGCGGCGGCTTCGAAGCCGCCGTGCTCCAGGAGAACAAACGGCCGAACAAGGTCCGCGAGGAGTTCTCGCTGCAGGGGATGACGGGCGTCAACGCCTACGATGGCAAGACGGGATGGAAGATCGAGCCCTGGCAAGGAAAGAAGGACGCCGAAGCGCTGAGCGAAGACGAGATGAAGCAGATCGTCGAAGACGCCGACTTCGACGAGCCCCTCGTCCACTACCAGCAGAAGGGAAACAAGGTGGAGTTCGTCGGGATGGAGCAGGTCGAGGGCACCGACGCCTACAAGCTCAAGGTCACGCTCACGAGCGGCGACGTGCGTTACTACTACATGGACACCGACTACTACGTCCCGATCAAGATCGAAATGAAGCGCATGATTCGCGGCGCCGAGCAGGAGTTCGAGACCTCGCTCGGCGACTACAAGGAGGTCGCCGGGTGGTACCTCCCGTACTCGGTCGAGACCCGCCGCAAGGGCAGCGAAGACGTGCAGAAGATCACGTTCGAGAAAATCGAGGCCAATGTCCCCATCGACGACGGCCGCTTCGCGAAGCCCGAGCCGAAGCAGCCGGCCGGCAAGGAGGACTGAGCCATGACCGTTCCCTGGATGCTGGTCCTTGTGGTGGCCTCGCAGCAGCCCGTGAAAGTGGACTCCGAAACGATCTCCGGTCTCGGCGCGCGCAACATCGGCTCGGCGGCGATGAGCGGCCGGGTCGCCGCTCTGGCGGCGGTGCACGAGGGGTCGCGCCTCACCGTGTATGTCGGGGCCGCGAGCGGCGGGGTGTGGAAATCCGTGAACGGCGGCACGACGTACAAGCCGGTGTTCGACAAGCAGCCGGTGCAGTCCATCGGGGCGATCGCGGTGGACCCCAAGAATCCACAAGTGGTCTGGGTCGGCACCGGTGAAGCCTGGACGCGGAACAGCGTGTCGATCGGTGACGGCGTGTACAAGTCCAGCGACGGCGGCGACAACTGGACCAATGTCGGGCTCAAGGAATCCGAGCGCGTCGCCAAGATTCTCGTGGATCCGACGGAGTCGAACGTCGTGTACGTCTGCGTCCCGGGCAAACTGTGGAGCGACTCGGACGTGCGCGGCGTCTACAAGACGACCGACGGCGGCAAGTCCTGGACGCGGGTTCTGAAGGGCGCCAATACGTCGACCGGCTGCTCCATGCTCTCGCTCGATCCCCAGAACCCGAAGACGATCTTCGCCGGCATGTGGGACTTCCGCCGCAAGGGCTGGACGTTCCGCTCCGGCGGCGACGGGCCCGCGGCGGCGAGCGGCAGCGGCCTGTTCAAGAGCACGGACGGCGGCGCGTCATGGACCGAGCTCGATGATAAGAGCGCCCAGGGTCTGCCGTCGAAGCCGTGGGGACGCATCGCCGTCAGCGTCGCGCCGTCGAAGCCGAACGTCGTGTACGCGTTCATCGAGGCGGCCGTGCCGAAGAACGGGCTGTACCGCTCGGAAGACGGGGGCCGGACGTGGGAGGTCCGCGATCGCAGCCAGGCGATGATCTGGCGGCCCTTTTATTTCGCCAACCTGATCGTCGACCCCAAGAACGAGAACCGGCTCTACAAGCCCGACCTGAACCTCGTCGTGAGCAACGACGGCGGGTCGAGCTTCAGCAACATTTCGGGCGGCGCGCACGGCGACTTTCACGACGTGTGGATCGATCCGCAGAGTCCCGACCATCTCATCACGGGCGACGACGGCGGAGTGTGGTATTCGTACGACGCCGGCAACAAATGGTGGAAGGGTGACAATCTCCCGATCTCGCAGTTCTACCACGTGAGCGTGGACATGGACCGGCCGTACCACGTCTACGGCGGGCTCCAGGACAACAGCGCCTGGGTGGGTGAGTCGCAGTACCCCGGCGGGATCACGAACAGCCGGTGGGAGAACATGTACAACGGCGACGGATTCTGGATTTTCGTCGACCCGTTGGACCCCGACTACATCTACGCCGAGTACCAGGGCGGGGAGATCGGACGCGTCAACCGCAAGACGCACGAGACGCGCAACATCAAGCCGTTGCCCGGCTACAAGGAGGGCAAGCTCCGCTTCAACTGGAACACACCGATCCACCTGAGCCCCACGCGCAAGGGCACCATCTATCTCGGCTCGCAGTTTCTGTTCCGCTCGCGCGATTTTGGGCAGACCTGGGAGCGCGTGTCCCCCGATCTGGCCACCAGCGATTCCACGAAGCAGCAGCAGGAGCAATCGGGCGGAGTCACCGTCGACAACTCGGCGGCGGAGACCCACACCACGATCTACGCGATCGCGGAGTCGCCGAAGAATCCCGCCGTGATCTGGGCCGGCACCGACGACGGCAACCTGCAGGTCACGCGGGACGGCGGAAAGACGTGGACCAACGTCGTCGCCAACGTCCGGGGATTGCCGGCGAACGCGTGGGTGTCGTCGATCGAAGCCGGACATTTCGACGAGGGGACGGTGTACGCTTCCTTCGATCTTCACACGTTCGGCGACATGCGGTCGTATGCGTACAAATCGACCGATTTCGGAAAGACGTGGTCGCCGCTCGTGGGGGCGGAGAGCCCGGTTCGCGGGTACGCCCATGTCATAAAGGAAGACCTGGTGAACCGGGATCTCCTCTTCCTCGGCACCGAGCTCGGGCTCTGGGTCACACTCGACGGGGGCAAGCAGTGGGCCCACTACAAGGGCGGCGATCTGCCGGCGGTGGCTGTGCGCGACCTGGCCATCCATCCGCGCGATGACGATCTGGTGATCGCGACGCACGGCCGCGGCATCTGGATCATCGACGACATCAGGCCGCTGCGGGCGCTGACGCCGGCCATGCTAACCGCCACCGCGGGCTTTCTGCAGGTCAAGCCGGCCGTCCAGCGGATGCCCGCGTTCGGTGGCTGGGCGAACGGCGACGCGACGTTCGTGGGACCCAACCCGCCCGATGAAGCCGTGATTACCTACTACCAGAGACGGCGTCACATCTTCGGCGACCTGAAGATCGAAGTGTTCGATCAGGCCGGGAAGCTCGTGGGCACGGTGCCGAGCGGCAAGCGACGCGGGCTCTCGCGGGTGACGTGGTCCATGCGCCTCAAGGCTCCGACCGTGCCCCCGGCGGCGAGTGCGTCGTTCGGCGCGGCCTTTGGTCCGCGCGTCCTGCCGGGCACGTACACGGTGAGGATGTCAAAGGACAAGGACGTCTTCACCACGCGGCTGCAGGTGGTTGCCGATCCACGGGCCCGATACCCCCTCGCGGATCGCCAGGCCCAGTTCGCGCTGGCCCTGAAGCTCTCCGGCCTGCTCGGCGACATGACGTTCGCCGTCGAACGCATGAACGGCGTGCGCCAGGCGCTCGACGACCGCGCCGCGAAGCTGCCATCGGGAGACTCTCTCGCGGCGCGCCTGAATGCGGCATCCAGCGCCGTGGACCTGCTACGCAAGAAGATCGTCGCTACCAAAGAAGGAGGGATGATCACGGGCGAGGAGCGGCTGCGCGAGAATCTGGCCGACCTGTATGGGAATGTCGCGGTGTTCTACGAGGGACGGCCGACTCAGACGCAGGTCGAGCGCGGCGACGCCATCGCGCGCGAGCTCGCCGATGTCGTGCGCGACTTCGACGCGTGGACCGGGCGCGAGCTGCCCGGACTCAACGCGGCGCTGGCGGCGAAGCGGCTCGAGTCGATTCGCGTGTTGAGCCGGGAGCAGTGGGAGGCGAAGGCGGCCGCAGGCGGGGGGCCGAACTAGGGCCCGAGCACCACGCCCTGCGTCTGGCCGTGCTTCGTTTGCACGTCGTACTCGCGGTTTTTCGCGCGGCCATCGGCCACAATTTTCTCCGCCGTGCGCGACGCGTCGGACCAGGCCTGGTCGCAGGTCGGGCCCCGTAGCCCGACCAGCGCGGCGGTCAAATCGCGGGCATTCCGCTCCGCGATGGTGCGGTGCCCCGCTTCATGCACCCTCACGTTCTTGAGATAGGTCTGCCACGACTGGCGCAGCTGGGCGGTGGCCGCTGAGGGAGGCGTCCAGCGGGGCAGGGTGACGGACACGTTGAGCGTGACGCGCACGTCCGAGAGGAGGCAGCCCGCGTCCTGCTGCGCCGTGCGGTACGTCCACTCGAGATTCCAGACGGTCAGAGCGTCGTGCGACTTGCCGCTTTCGTCCTTGGGCCCGAGCCGGCCGATCTGGTCCCGCAGCGCACCCGCGCTCGACCCGTCGATGTCGTAATACTGCTCCGTGGCGACCAGCGTGGGCCGCGCCGCGGCGGCTGGGCCGGACGCCGGTGCGGCAACGGGCGCCGGCGCCGTCTCGGGTGAGGACGACCCGCACCCCAACGCGAACACTGACGCGGCGACGGCGGCGAGGCGGAGGCGCACGCTAGGCGAGCGTGATGTCCTGCTCGATCACCAGATTCATCGGCAGTCCCTGGATCTCGAGCCTGGCCCGTGCCTGCAACGTCTCCGTGCCCTTGAGCGTGCCGGCGGACAGGGCCGCAGCCACGCTCTTCTCGATCTCGCGCTGAGCGCTCACGCCGAAGTTCTTGAGGAACTTCCGCACGGACCAGTTGAAGGCTTCTTCGTTCATGGGGTCACCTTGAAGACCTGATCGTGCTGGCGCGTGCGGTCAGTCACCTGGATCGCCACCTCGTCGCCTACCTTCGCCAGCGGGACTTTTTGATGGTTCACTTCCATCGACGCGATCTGTGCGGTGAAGTCGGTCGTATGGCCGTGGAAGCGGAGGCGATCGCCCACGGCCAGCGTGCCCTCGGCCACGCGCACGACCGCGACGCTCGGTCCTTTGAAATAATGGACCACCGTCCCAACGAGCTGTTCCGGCATCGCTTCCCCTCCCTCTCTCCGCGCGCGTACCAAATATGGCGCCGGGTCCCAGCGCCGCAAAACGGCTCCGCGACCGGTCATGCCGGCGCGGGCCCGGCCGCGGGCGTGGCGCAGGTGGCCGTCCGCACCAGCCGCTGCTGCCTCTCGCCGAGCATCATGGCGGCGTCGTCGCGCAGTCGCTCGTTCGCGTACACCGCCGCCACCGCGCTCCCCGAGCCGCACAGCCGCACCCAGTACGGATGCGTTCCGGCGAGCCGCTCGTACAGCGCGCGCAGCGGCGGATGCCTGCCGAACACGGGGATCTCGAAGTCGTTACCCCCCAACCGGCCGATGCTGCCCCACCCGGCGAACGCATCGGCGTCGAGCACCAGCGGCCCGCGCGGCGCCGGCTCCGCGTGCATTTCGTCCCACCAGCGGTAGGCGTCCGGTGTGGCGACGCCCAAAGGCGGCGACGGCAGCGCCACCAACGCGGGCGCGGCGGGGGGGGGCGCGGCGATCCGGAAGAGACGCTCGCCCCGGCCCCATGCCACCGCGGCTGGCGCGCCGCTCGCGAAGAACGTGACGTCGGCGCCGAGACGCGTGGCGAAGTGCAGCAGCTCGTGGCGCGGGACGGCATTGTCCGCGAGCGCGTTCACCGCATGCAACGCAGCCGCCGCGTCGCTCGAACCCCCACCCAGCCCCGCGCGCACCGGGATCCGCTTGGTCAGCTCGAGCGCCACACCGAACTTGTGTCCCGTGGCCTCGAGGACCGCGCGCGCCCCCCGCACCGCCAGGTTTTCCTCGGGCGGTCCCAGGTCGGCGCCCTGTACCGTGAGGGTGACACCTGAGCCGGTGCGCGTGACGATGAGCTCGTCCGCCAGCTCGAGCAGCGCGAACGCGGTCTCGATCTGATGAAAGCCGGCGGGCGCCTCCCGGGCGATGATGCGCAGGAAGAGATTGACCTTCGCATGCGCGGCGACGCGGACCCGATTCAATCGTCGACCGGGGCCGCCGCCCTCAGCTCCGTCAGGTGGAGCCGCATGCGCGACAGCGAGTAGAGTCCCAGCAGGGTGATCGGAAAGAACGTGCCCACGTGGTAGGCGACTGCGTAGCTCACCGCCCGCGTGGCGTCGATCCCGTAGATCGCGAGCGTTCCGCGGGTCGCTGCCTCGAACACGCCGATGAACCCCGGGGAGGACGGCAATGCGACGCCGAACCCGATGATTCCCTGCAACAGGAATGCGCCTTCGGCGGGTAGCGGGAGTCCGAACGCCCGGAAGCATACTGCGAACGACGCCGCGTTCACCAGCCACAGCACGAGCGACCACGCGACCACGGCGAGGAACCGGCCCGGACTCTTGAGTACCTCCAGGCCCGCGACCAGCCCGCCGGCGACGTGCGCGACACGATCGGCGTGTCGTGCCGGGAGCAGCGTGCGCGCAAGGCTCGCCAGCGCCGCGAGCCAGGGAGCCGGGCGGTGAACCACGAGCAGCGCCACCACGAGCACCGCGACCGAGAGCGCACCGGCGATCGTCGCCAGCCGGGAGACCGACACACCGCCAATCGTCGCCTGCCGTGGAAACGACGGAGCGACCAGCGCGACCGTCATCAGCCCCACCATGACGAGGGCGTCGAACACGCGCTCCACCCCGATCGAGGCGAGCGCGGTGGTGAACCGCACCGACACCGCCTGGCGGGCTGCGTATGCGCGGGCGACCTCACCGGCGCGCACGGGAAGGAGATTGTTGGCCATGAATCCGATGGCGGTCGCATGCCAGAGGGGGAGCAGCGGCAGCTCGCTGCCACCGACGTCGCGCAGGATCAGCCGCCAGCGGAGCGCCCGGAGGGGAAAGGTGAGCGTGGCGATCACAATCGTCGCGCACAGGAGCCACGGGCTGGCGCGCCGCACGTGATCGACCACCGCGCGAGCGTCCACGCCGTGCAGCGCCCAGGCGAGGAGCCCGAGCGTGACGACGAGCCCCACGACCCACGCCCAGCGCGACGCTGGACCGCTAGGAGTTGGGGGGGGGCTCGACGGCGAGGGCAACGAGGTCGCAGACCTCTTCGACGAGCGCCCGGAGCGTGTCCCCCGAGGCGAGCTTGGCGGCTTCACGCAGCTCCTGCGCGCGTTGCAACGCGCGCTCGCCGCGATACAGCAGGA
>QHUS01000111.1 GCA_003222035.1 Gemmatimonadota bacterium
CCTCACCAAAGCCCATTTCGTGCAAGATTTTGAGGGCTGGTTGAAAGGGGCGCCGGAATTTGAGGCGCATATCCTCGGCCAGAAGGGGCAGACTGATTCCCTCACCGACTATCAATGCGCCGGCGAGAGGCAACCCGCGCCGTACTACTTCGATCAGAACGGTCTCGATTGGAGTGGGAGCGTCATGCTGTTCAGCAAGGCGCAGCTCGATGCCTACAACGCGGCGCACCCGAGCCAGAACATCCGCGTGTTCTTCGTGGAGGACGACGACACGGCGTGTCAGATCAAGGCGAACCGGGACATCATTGGCAACCTGTTCAAGGCGGTGGACGGCGCCTACAAGGCGATCACCGCGGGAAACGACTCGAGTGACATCATCACAAAGCTGTACAAACGTGCCAATGCCTTTCAGAAGCTCTGGTCCGCGGTCGCGTCGTTCTTCAACACCAACGATGAGCTGGTGGGCAACGCGGTCGAGGACGTGGTCGTGGGAATCTCGTATCCCGGCTACAACTGGATCGTGAAGGGCGAGAGCAACGCAACCAACGGCTGGATTAACCTGGGGATGAAGTGATGCGACCGCTTCCCGTCACCCTGCTCGCGTTTGGCCTCGCCGCGGGCCCGCATATGGGCGCAGCGCAGTGGAGCCTGTCGGCCGACGTTGGCGTCGCCTACTTCGGCGGCACGTCGCGCGATAGCTCCGGCGCCACCGTCGGCCCCTACCGGCCCACGACCTTGGCCGTCCGTGTGGACCATGGGGATGGACCGGTACGCTTCGGGCTGCACGTGCTGTATGCGGAGCCCGGCCTCGCTGGGAAGCAGGGTGACCTCGCCTTCGTGCAGTCCGGCGTGCTCTCGTTGTGGGAGATCGTGCCGCAGGTCGCCGTGCGCGTGGTCCGGTTTGGGACCGGCGTGGAAGGGCGCATCGAGGCGGGCCCCGCGTTCGACCTTTGGGAGTTCGACAACGAGCAGCGCAATCGGGTCGGTGCGCGCGGCGCGGTGGCGCTCCAATGGCCGCTCGCGCGCTCGCTGACTGGGTCGCTGCGCGTCGGAGGAGTCTGGAGCGAGTCAGTTGCGGATCCGGGCGACGTGCCCGCCGGCGTCGAGCGCGTGACCACGCGACGGTTCGACGTCGCGATCGGGTTGCGGTACACGTTGTAGATACGGAACACGGCGGCCCGGGCATGGCTCGGGCCGCCGCTTTCCTTCCCGCCCTGCGACGGCGGAGCCTAGAACGAGACGCCGCCGAGCCCGTCGAGCCCCGTATTGCTGCCCGCAATCACCGTCAGCGGCGTCGAGACGCCGCTCGCCCCCGCCGCGTAGACCACGACGCTGTGGTTCCCGAAGCTCGCGACGTGAACGTTGCCCGCGTCATCCACAGCGATCCCGACCGGGAAGGGGAACACGAAAGCAAGATCCGGTAAGTTCCCGACGAAATCCGTGATGATGGTGTTCACGGGCGGGACATCCCCGTCGGCCGTCGCACCGTAGATCGTGATGTCCGCCGGGAAGGCGTTGGCGTTGGGGACATAAATGTTCCCCGCGGCGTCGAGCGCGATGCCCGCCGGTGAGACCAAGCCGGTGTTGTCACCCGCGATCCTCCGCAGCGGCGTCGCATTGCCACGCGCCCCGCTCGCGAACACTTCGATGCTCTGATCGGAGCCGGCGAAATCACCCTGGTTGGTGACGTAGATCCGGCCCGACGCATCGAGAGCCAGGCCGCTGGGCGAGGTGAGCCCCGTGTTGCTGCCAACAATGGTATCCCTCGGGGCGACGTCTCCGTTGGCCCCCGGCGCGAAGATCGTGATGCTGTTTGCGCAATGGTTGGCGACGTACAGACTGCCCTGGGCATCGATGGCGAGGGCGAACGGATCGCACAGCCCCGTATTGCCGCCGGCGATCACCGCCCTAGGCGCGGCGTCGTCGGTTGCCCCCGGCGCGTACACGGTGATAGTGGAGACGTCGCCGTCGAAGTTGGCGACGTAGATGTTGCCACGCCCATCCAGGGTGACCGCGACGGGGAAGTCCAGCCGCGTGTTGCTCCCCGCGATCAAGGCGCTTGGGGTCGCATTCCCCAGGGAGCCCGGAGCGAAGACCATGACGCTGTTTCCGCGCCCGTTGGCAACATACAGGGGTTTCGCGACGACGCGCGGCGTGACGGTCACGCTCACGGTGGCTGAGAGCCCGGCGCTCGCCGCCGCCACCATGGCCGTGCCGGGCGTAGCGCCCGCCGCGAAGGTGGTCGCCGTCGTGCCCGTTCCAGCCGTTTGCCCGCTCGTGGGATCGAGCGGTGGGGTTCCCGCGACGCCGCTCGGTGGCGTGGTCGTCACCGCCCATGTCACGGCAGCCCCACCGAGGGGGACCCCGTGCAAATTCTGCATCGTGGCCGTGACGAGATCGGTGCCGCCGGTCGTGATGCTCGCGCTGGCCGCGTTCACGGCCAGGCTGCCGGCGATGCCGGTCTCGATCCGAAAGCGAATCGGCAGGGTGCGTCCATCGCTCAGTACCACGACGTCGCCAGTGGCGAGTTCCTTCACCTGCCCCGGCGTCGTCGTGAGCAATACGTCGGCGAACCCGAGCGCGCGCCGGGCGCCGCTCACGCCCGCCGTGACGTGCACGCGATACGTGTTACCCGGGACGAACCCCTCGAGCTTGGTGTCCCAGTTCACGTGGTACGTTGCGCCCGTGAGATCGATACTGATCGCGGGCGTGCTGGCGGTGGTGTAGACCACAATCGCCGGAGTCGCGCCCGCGCTCGATCCGCCACAATCGACATCCGGTCCGCCGCTGACGTCGCAGATGGCGACCTGCGGGTTGAGCGTGACGATGTCGGCATCGAACGTTCCCGTGACGGCCGGGAGGGCCACTAGCGGCGGC
>QHUS01000058.1 GCA_003222035.1 Gemmatimonadota bacterium
CCGAACGATCCCGTGGGAAGTCATAAGATCACCACGTCACCCGCGCGATTCTACCGGCGGCCGCTGGGTTGTCAAGGAGGGCGGGACGCGGGATAGCTCGCCTGGAATCGGGCGTACAGCCGCTCGTATTCGGCGTGGGCCCGCGCATCCGGGTGTTGCAACGGCGCCCGCCGCAGCGTGCGCGAGACAGCCACCCCGAGGTCCGCAAACGCCCCCGCCCCAACCGCCGCCAGCAACGCGGCGCCGTAGGCCGGGCCTTCCTCCCGATTCACAGTGGTGACGGGAACACCGAAGACGTCGGTGAGGAGCTGCCGGATGAACGGGCTTCGCGCCCCGCCCCCGGTCGCCACCAGGGCGGCGGGAGACAGGCCCTGCGCCTGCAGGATCGCCAACGAATCCCGCAGTGCGAACGCGACCCCCTCGAGCACCGCGCGCGTGAGGTGCGCCCGCGTGTGCGCCAGGCTCAGCCCCAGGAACGCGCCGCGGATCGCGGCATCGCGATGGGGCGTCCGCTCGCCCTGGAGATAGGGGAGAAACGTCACGCCCGCCGCGCCGGCGGGAACCCCCGCGGCTTCCTCGGTGAGACGCTCGTCCTCGCCCGTTCCCTCGCCCTCGCGTCCGACGCGTGCCAGGTGATCGCGATACCAGGCGAACGCCCCGCCCGCCGAAAGCACCACGCCCATCAGGTACCACATCCCGGGGGCGACATGGCAAAACGTGTGGACGCGCAGGCCCGGGTCGACGCGCGGCTCCGCCGTCGGCGCCAGGACGGTACCCGAGGTTCCCCAGCTGACGACGGCGTCGCCTGACGCGATGGCGCCCACGCCCGCGGCCCCGCAGGCGTTGTCCGCACCGCCGCCCACCACGGGCGTGCCCGCGACGAGACCGCTCGCGGCCGCGGCCTCAGGCGTGACTTGGCCCAGCACCGCACTCGACTCGCCCACATCGGGCAGCAGGGACATCGGCAGGTCCACGGCCTGCATGATGTCGCGGCTCCAGCGCCGGCGCGCCGGATCGAACATCAGGGTGCCGGACGCATCGGATGGCTCTGCGGCCAGCGTCCCGGTCAGGCGGAATCGCACGAAGTCCTTGGGAAGGAGCACGGTGACCAGGCGGCCGAACGCCGCCGGCTCGTGCTGCCGCAGCCACAGGACCTTGGGCAGCGTGAAACCTTCGAGCGCGGGGTTCGAAACCCACTCCCGTAATCGCTCCTCTCCTCCGGCCCGGCGCGTGATCTCCCGGCATTCGGCGGTGGTCCGACCGTCCGACCACAACAGGGCGGGACGGATCACCGCGCCGGCGCGATCGAGGAACACGGAGGAATGCATCTGCCCGGAGATGCCCACGGCGCCGATCCGGCTCGCGGACTGCCGCTCGAGCACCCGCCGTGTGGACGCGAGGCACGCCTCCCACCAGCGGTCCGGGTGCTGCTCCGTCCAGCCGGGTTGGGGCGTCTCGAGGGACAGCGACGTCGTGGCGGCAGCGACGACATCGCCCGCGGCGTCGATCACGAGCGCCTTGACTCCGCTCGTGCCGACGTCCAGGCCCAGAAACAGGGCGCTAGAGACGGCGCGCCGCCAGTTCGGCCGTGAACTTAGCGGCCGCCGCGGTCGCGGCGGTGACGCTGTCGCCGGCGAGGGTTCCCTCGGCGGTCATCCACACCCGCACCAGATTGGCCGTGGCGGTGTTGGTGCCATGTTGGGTCATCTTATCACTTTTGGCGGCGAACGCGAGCCCCTCCGAAACCGCCCGCATCGGGCGCGGTGCTCAGCGCACGCCCAGCAGCAGCTCCATCGTCAACTGATCGAGGCGCTCGTAGGCGTACCCTCGGGCCCGCAGCGCCGGGAGGTCGAACGCCTCCCGCTGCAGGGTCCTCGAACGTTCCACGCTGAACACGAGACGCTCGGTGCCGCCGCTCCGCGCGCGGAGCTCTCCCAGGATTTGCTGGATCTCCGGATCGCGATTGAAGCGGTCCACCTTCGCCTTGAGAATGAGGTACGTCCGCATATTGCCGGCGGCGAACGCCCACACGCCGTCGTCATCTTCCGTCCGGTAGGCGTGACTGTCGAAGTGCCGCATGCCCGGCCAGCGCGCGTCCTCGAGCAGCTTCACCAAGAAGAACGCGCCCTTCGG
This sequence comes from Gemmatimonadota bacterium, assembly GCA_003222035.1. Classification (GTDB taxonomy): domain Bacteria; phylum Gemmatimonadota; class Gemmatimonadetes; order Gemmatimonadales; family GWC2-71-9; genus AG41. The sequence goes on from QHUS01000058.1 coordinate 2,134, forward strand.
ATCGTCGCTGCCAAAGCGGAGGTCCTGATCGAACCGCCCGAGCTTCTGGCCGTTCAAGTCGATATGGAACAGCTTGCCGGCATCGAGCGCCTGCGCCACGCCGTGCGAGAAGTCGAGACCCGCCATCTGCTCGTGAGCGACCTCGGGGTTCACCCCCACCATTTCGGGGTGCTCGAGCGTGGCGATGAACGCGAGCATGTGGCCGGTGGTGGGCAGGAAGATGTCGCCGCGCGGCTCGTTCGGCTTCGCCTCGAGTGCGAATCTGAGATCATACCGCTGTGAGCGGACATACTCGCACAGGAAGTTGACGGCCTCGCGGTACCAAGCCAGCGCCGCGCGTGGGTCTTTCCCCGCATTGGTTTCGACGCCTTCACGCCCGCCCCACATCACGTATGTCGTGGCGCCGAGCTCCACCCCGAGGTCGATGGCGGCCATGGTCTTCCGGATCGCGTAGGCGCGGACCTGCGCGTCGTTGCTCGTGAACGCGCCGTCCCGGAACACCGGGTCGGAAAACAGGTTCGTGGTAGCCATGGGCACCTTCATCCCGGTCGCCTGGAGCGCCGCCGTGAACTCCTTCACAATGCGGTCTCGCTCGCTCGCCGACGCGCCGGACGGGACGAGATCGTTGTCGTGCAGATTGACGCCATAGGCGCCGAGCTGGGCCAATTGCTGCACTGCTCTTACCGGGACCAGCACGGGCCGTACGGGCTCGCCAAATGGGTCACGCCCGACGTTGCCTACGGTCCACAACCCGAAGGTGAAGTGGTGCTCCGGGCGGGGCGTGTACTCGTCCTGATTCATGGGGCTCCCATCACGGCGTCGCAGCGCGGTTTGCGGGGGTCGGGGGGACAGCGCAGCCGGCGGTACCAGTCGAGGTCGTGCGCCGGCGTCTCGTAGTTTGGAGGCAGCGGGAGGTGCGAGAACGACTGCCAGTACAGCACCGAGGCGTCCCGCCACCAGCGCGCCTCGGCTTCCTGGATGTGCAGAAACGCCTGGGTCCGACGGAATCGCTCCGGGTCCACGAGGTCCGCCATGCCGTCCCAGGTCCGCCGCATCCAGCGCGCGGTGTCGACACCGGCTTGGTAATGCGCCAGCAGCGCCTCCCACAGAGAGCGGCCCGAGCGCAGGCGCTCGCTCCAGCCGACATGGTGAAACCACAGCAACAGCTGCTCGGGCACGGAGTCACGGCTGCCGAAGCGCGCCCGGAGTGGTGCCGCATACTGTCGCACCGCGTCGCTCCCCGAAGCCGTCCGGTCAAAGCCGAGGCCGGCCGAGTCGGCGCGGTTAAAGTACACGGACGTCTGATCGGCACGACCTCCCGTCACCCATGGCCCCGGTCCGTAATGATGGCCCCGCGCCATCTGGTGGGCGAGCCCCAGCGGAGTCATGTAGTTCACCACCGCTTCGCGCGAGGCAAGCATGATCGCCTTCACCCGGTCGACGACGCGCGGAGCGTTCGAGAACGTCATCCGGACCCACTCGTCCGCGATGGCGCTCGAGGGAAGCGTGTAGTCCCACGCCAGCCGGCCGAAGGCGTACCAGTTTGCCTGATTGAAATCGGAGCCGCACCAGTCGCGGTCGCTCCCGACGTTGGCGACGCCGGCGATGCCGTGGATCTCTTTCCCCACCGTCGTGCCGGGGCCCCGCACGTATGTGTCGGCGTTGAGGACTTCCTCCCACACGGGGGCCAGGAACGCGAGGTGGGTGTCCTGGCCGAGGTACTCCTTGGTGATCTGCACTTCCATCATCAGGGGCGTGTGCGGCATCGCGCCGAACAGCGGATGGAACGGCTCGCGCGGCTGGAAATCGAGCGGGCCGTTCTTCACCTGGAGCAGCACGTTCTTCCGGAATGCGCCGTCGAGCGGCACGAACTCGTCCGCGGCTTGCATGACGCGATCGGTCGGCACCTCGCTGCGATACACGAACGCGCGCCACATGACGATTCCGCCGTGCGGCGCGAGCGCATCCGCCAGCAGGTTGGCGCCGTCGGCGTGCGTGCGGTGATAGTCCTGGGGTCCCGGTTGCCCTTCGGAATTGGCCTTCACCAGGAAGCCGCCGAAATCCGGAATCGCGCGGTAGATCTCGTCCACCTTCGCCGCCCACCAGGCGCGAACGCCCGGGTCGAGGGGATCGGCCGTGGGCAGGTTGCCGATCTCGATCGGCGCGCTGAAACGAGGGCTCAGATAGACCGTGATCCCGTAGGGGCGAAGCACATTGGCGAGGGCGGCGACTTTGACGAGGTAGGCTGGCGTCAAAACGCGCGGGTCGGCATTCACATTGGTCGGGACCACGCCGTTGATCCCGACGGAGGCGTTGGCCCGTGCATAGTCACGGTAGCGCGGATTGAGCGAGTCGGGGAGGCGTGCCCACTCCCACAGCGACGCTCCGGCGTAGCCGCGCTCCGCGGTTCCGTCGAGGTTGTCCCAGTGGTCGAGCAGCCGGAGCGGCAGGCGCGGAGCGCTCTGGATGTTCAATCCGCGGAGTGGTGTCTCGGTTTGGAGCAGGCGCAGCAGGTGGAACGCCCCGTACAGGACGCCGACATCCCGGTTGGCAGCGACGACGGTCGCGCGGCGGCCGCGGACCGCCATGTCGCGGATGACGAAACCCTCAGGGCCAGCGTCGCGCAGGGCGTCCCCGAGCGGCAGGCCGGCGACCAGGCGCGAGCCCGCGGGCGTGCCGACGATGAGAGCGCCGTCGCGGGTCACGTCACCCCCAACGGGGATGTCCCGGCCGAGTAGTCCCCGCAGCCCCGCGACGAGCTCGGCGCGGGCCGCCTGGATCGTCGGGGCGTCGGACGGTACGACCAGCTGCGTGATGGTGGCGCGGTATTCAGCCAGGCGGGCAGTATCCCCGACCAGGCGATAACGCAGCCACAGGTCGGACCCGTCCTCGGCGGCGGGCGCCCGCGCGGGAGGAGGGGAGAAGGCGACGCACAGGACGACCCACGACACGAGGAGCCGGAACCGCACGGACGGCGCGCCCGGCCTCAGGCAGGCACGTGCGGAACGCGGGCGTCGGCCGGATCGGCCCAGCGCGCGTTGGGGATCAGCGGCGCCCAGCCGGGACGGAGCGGATCCTGGTCGTACGGGTAGGTGCCGAGCCGCCGGAACTCCTCGTGATACCGGGCCACGCGGTCGCGATCCAGTGTCACGCCCAGCCCGGGGGCGGTCGGCACCGCCATCGCGCCGTTGCAATACGGCCGCTTGCCGCCCACGATCACGTCGTCCACGAGATGATGGTAGTGGGCGTCGGCGGCAAAGGTCAGGTTCGGGAGGACGGCGCCGAGGTGGAGCATCGTTGCGAGCTGGATGCCGAGCTCGCCGGACGAGTGCACGGCCACGCCGAACTGGAACGCCTCGCAGATTCCGGCCGCCTTCACGCACGGGCGGATCCCTCCCCAGAATGTCGTGTCGAGGAGTATCACGTCGACGGCGGTCTGCAGCACGTTGGCCGCCAGCTGCTCGAAGCCGACCACGACCGTGTTCGTCGCCAGTGGCATCCCAATCCGCTCCCGGGCCCGCCGCATGCCGTGCAGCCCGAAGACCGGGTCTTCGAGGTAGTCGTTGTTGAGATCCTCGATCTGGCGGGCGAACCAGACGGCTTGCTCGGTGGACCAGACGCCGTTCGGATCGAAGCGCAGACTGTCGCCCGGCAGCGCCTCCGCGAGTGCGCGGTAGCACTCGAGCTCGTAGCGGGGTGGGAACACGCCGCCCTTGAGCTTGTGGGTGGTGAATCCCCACTGAGCCTTCACGGCCTGGGCTTCCGCGACGAGCTGGTCGACGGTGCGCACTTCGCCGGCTCCGTTTCCGGCGTTGGCGTAGCGGAAGAACAGGTACGACGCGAACCGGACCTGATCGCGCAGCGGGCCACCGAGAATTGCGCTCACCGGCACGCCCCACGCCTGCCCCACCAGGTCCAGGCACGCGAACTCCACGGCGGCGAGCATCTGGGTCCGCAGGTTGTACAGCGAGGCGGTCGGGTTGGCGATGAGAAAGCGCAGCTCCTCGACGCGCGCGGGGTCGCGCCCGATGAGATACGGCTTGAGTCCGTGCACCGCGGCGCTCGCGCTTTCGCCGCCCCCGCCCAGCTCACCGAGACCGACGAGGCCCGTGTCGGTCTCGACCTCGACGATCGTGCGCACGAAGCGGCCCCAGTGACACCCGTTCGCATGGCGGAGGGGTGCTTCGAGGGGAACCGAGACCGGCGTCGCGCGAATGTCGGTGATCTTCATGGTGACAGTGATAAACTGACCTGATGACTCGCCCGGTGCAAGCCGGTTCACGGCCCTGGTCCGCCGACCGGCTCGAGGCGTGGCACCAGGAGGTGCAGGCACACCAGCGCACCGACGTATGCGAGGGCCAGCCCGGCGAAGATCGGCCCGTAGCCGCCGCGCGTGGTCTCGAGCACGGCGCCGGTCAGTCGCTGGAAGACGAAGGCGCCCACCATCCCCGCGAACCCCCCAATCCCGACGACGGACGCCACCGCATGCCGGGGAAACATGTCGCTCACCGTGGTAAAGAGGTTCGCGGACCACCACTGATGCGCTGCCGCCGCGGCGCTGACGATGCCGACCGCCACCCACATCCGTCCGGCGGCCGGCGCGAACATCGTCGGCACGATGGCCAGCGCGGCGACGAGCAATGCCGTCTTGCGCCCGCGGTTCACGCTCCAGCCGCGCTTGATCAGCGCGCCGGACACCCAGCCGCCGGTGACCGACCCGATGTCCGCAGCGAGGTAGATCACCACCAGCGGACCCGCGAGCCCGGCGAGACGCACGCCGAACTTCGCATCGAGAAACTTGGGGAGCCAGAACAGATAGAACAGCCACACCGGATCGGTCATCACCTTCCCTATCACGAACGCCCACGTCTGGCGCAGACCCAAAAGGCTGCGCCAGGAAACGTCGCCTGCGGGCTCGACCGGGTCACTGCGGATCCACGCCAGCTCGGCGGGCGAAATCCGCGGGTGTCCCACCGGCTCACGGTAGAGCGTCAGCCAGGCCGCGAGCCAGACGAGATCGAGCGTCCCCGTGGCGATGAACGCCCAGCGCCAGCCGACGGTGAGCGCGATCCACGGCACCACGAGAGCCGCGAGCACCACGCCGACGTTGCTGCCCGCGTTGAAGATCCCGGTCGCGAGCGCGCGCTCGCGCCGCGGGAACCACTCGGCCACGCTCTTGACGGCGGCCGGGAAGTTGCCCGACTCACCAAGGCCCAGCAGGGCGCGCGCCGCGCCGAACCCCCCGACCGTCCGCACCAGCGCATGTCCCATGGCAGCGAGGCTCCACAGCGCGACCGCGAGCGAGAGCCCAACGCGCACGCCGACCCGGTCCATGAACCGGCCCATGGCGAGCAGCCCGAAGCCGTAGGCGACGCTGAACCACGAAACGATCGCGGCGTAGTCGGTTTCCCGCCATCCGAGCTCGCGGGTGAGCGTCGGCGCGAGGATCCCGAGGACCTGGCGGTCGATGTAGTTGACGGTGGTGGCTCCGAACAGGAGCGCAACGACGGTCCACCGTACGCGTGTGCCCGTGCCTCCGACCGATTCAGACGCCGCTGGATACACTGAACCCGCCATCCACCGGGAGGACGACGCCCGTCACGAACGCCGCCGCGTCGCTGCACAGCCACTGCACCGCGCCGACCACTTCCTCCGGCGTGCCGAGCCGCCCCATGGGCGTGTGGGCGACAATCGCGCGCGCGCGATCCGTGTACGAGCCGTCAGGCTTGACGAGCACGTTGCGATTCTGCTCCGTCACGATGAACCCCGGCGCGACTGCGTTGACGCGCAGCCGGTCGCCGTACCGGCGCGCCAGGTCGACGGCCAGCCACTGCGTGAAGCTGTCGATGCCCGCCTTGGCGATGGAGTACCCCAGGACGCCGCTGAGCGCCCGCCGCGCTGCCATCGACGAAATGTTCACGATGCAGCCGGACCCCTGCCGTCCCATCACCTCGCCGAAGATCAGCGAGGGGATGAGAGTACCGTGGAGGTTGAGCCGCAGCACCTCGTCCAGGGCGTCGAACGGCACGTCGAAGACCGGCTTGTCGTCGCTGCGGGCGCGCGCGACGTTGCCACCGGCGGCGTTGATCAGGATATCCACCCTGCCCCGCGCCTTCAGCAACTCGTCGCGTGCCCGCCGTACCTGCCCGTCGTCGAGGACGTCGGCGATGAGCACGGACGCGTCGCCACCCTCGCGGCGGATCGCGGCCGCCTGCGCCGCGGCGGCCTCGGGTCGCCGACCCAGGATCGCGATCGCCGCGCCCGCCCGCGCCAGGCCCGCGGCGATGGCGCCCCCCAGCACCCCGTACCCGCCCGTGACGACCGCGACGCGTCCGGTAACCGCAAATGGCGACCCGCTCACGGGTGCGGGCATCTTATCGCGCTTCACGATCCGCGGCGACGGGGTCGCCGCCGCGGGCGAGAATCTCGAGCCACGCCATCGAGCGCTGCGTGTAGGGAAGCAGCTGCGCGGGGGTCGCCATGTGGTTGTGCGGCGAGTCCACCATCGGGACTGCTTCTTTGGAGCCCGCCAGGTGGTTGAACGCGGCCCAGATCCCCGCCGGCGGCGAGGTCTCGTCGATGAATCCCATCGAGACCAGGGCGCGCGCCCGGATGCGCGGCGCAAAGTTGACGGCATCGAAGTAGCCGGCCGTGACGCGGACCTCCGGGCGTTCGACGTCCCAGTTGGGATACGGCGCGGCGCGGCCGCGCAGCGGACCCAGAAAGTCACAGCCCGCCGGGACGTGTGCGATGAGCGCGGTGACCCGAGGGGAAAGCCCCGCGACCGCGAAGCCCTGTTGTCCCCCCATGCTGGTGCCCATGACGACCAGGGTCCGGCCGTTCCAGTCCGCCCGGCTGGCGAGATACTCAGCCGCCCGGTAGTCGCCCAGGTACATCGACAGAAAGTAGCTCTCGTCCCGGCTGACCCGCCCGATGAGGCGGTAATTCTTGATCAGCTGCGGCAGCGCGTCGTAAAACGCCTGTGGCATGTCGGCGGGCACATCGTGCGGCTCCACGTTGAGTACGAGCCAGCCCGCGGCGGCATAGCCGGTCACCCACTCCCGCTGCAGCGGGTAGGGGGGATTCGCCCACTGGAGAATGAGCAGCGCCGGGAGCCCCCCAGCCGCCGGCCCCGCCCCCGCCCCCGCCGGCCTAGCGAGCTGCCCGTACACGTGCGCGCCGCCCACGTTGTTCATCCGGAGCGTGAAGAATTCGACGTCGGCTCGATCGCTCTCGCCAGGCTTCAGCACCGCATCGACGGGAACCGAGTCCAGGCGGCGCAGCTCGGCGCTCCAGAACGCATCGAAGTCACGTGGCCGTGGCCCCGAGGGTCGGATCTGGCGCGGCGAGACCGCCGCTCCGAGCAGCACCCTGCCCACCTCCGACTTGCTTGCGCCATGGAAGCCCGTCGTGCCCGCCGGGGGTCGCACCTCCACGACCAGCATGCCCGGCTGCTCGAGCGACGTCTCGATGATCCCATGTCCAGCCGACAGGTCGAGGGTGCCCGTGCCGATCACGGCCAGCCCGTCCCGCTTTAACGTGTATGCGTACGGGCCGGCGGCAGCCTGTCCTGCGGTCACCGCCACGCGCCAACCTACGCGCTCGTGGACGGCGTAGATGCCATTCGCGTGGTACGGGGTGAACGTCAGCTGCTGTGCGCCCGCGGCTGGGCGCGGGACGAGAGCCGTGATCAGGACGCCGGTCAGCCAGCGTGCCACGTTGTCTCCCTCGAGTCGAAGGCCCTCATCACGAAATGAACAGCGTCAGGTCGATGGCGTCCGCCATCAAGCGGTATCCCGCCTCATTGGGATGCAAGTGGTCCCCCGTGTCGGTGGAAGGCAAGAGGCGCGACGGCCGCTCGGGGTCCCGGAGCGTCGCGTCGAAGTCGATGACCGCGTCGAAGGCGCCACTGCTCCGGATCCATCGGTTGACGGCCTGCCGCGCCGCCTCGCGCTCGTCGCCGTCGTACTGGGAGCCACCGAACGGTGGGATGGTCCCTCCGTAGATGCGCATGCCCCGGGCATGCACCCGGTCGACGATCTCACGGTACGCAACCACCAGGTTGTGTGCCACCGTGGTAGCGCTTCCCGGCTCGCGGGCGCCACCGATGTCGTTCACCCCTTCGAGCACGATGACCCACCGCGCTCCGATTTGGCCGAGCACATCGCGGTCCAGCCGTGAAAGCGCCGTCGGGCCGAGCCCACCAGCCAGGACCGCGTTGCCACCGATGCCGGCATTCAGCACGGCGACGCGACTAGTGCGCGGATCCGCCTGCAAACGACGGGCGAGGTTATCGGGCCAGCGATCGTTCCGGTTCGTCCCGGAGCCGCGGCCGTCGGTGATCGAGTTACCGAGGGTGACCACCGCCGCGCCCTCGGCGACGACGTCGAGTCCCGCGAGGATATACCAGTGGTCGGTCGTCGCCGCAGCCGGCAGGTCCGCCGCCGACGCCCAGGCTCCCGCCTGCAGGTACGACGTGGTCCGTGAGCCCGGATGCCCCGTTATCTCGGCGGGTGCCGCGCCGATCGCGATCGTGACCGCCAGGTCGCCGAGCGGGGGCACGTCGAATTGGAGCGGATCCGACATCGCCAGGTCGCCGGGGGCGATGTGCACCGAGTCGGCGCCGGCGAAGGTGAGCCGGCGGTCGCTCGCGACGTCGATGGCATGCGCCCCCCCCCCCCGGGATCGCGCGATGCGCGCCGACGTGATGGCTAACGGGCCGCCACCGAAGATGTTCGCGAAGCGTACGCGCAGCGTTCGGCCGCCGATCGATGTGTGGATCACCTGGCGCAGCGTGCTGCCCGCCAACCCGGGCGCGGGAGGCATGTTCCGCGGCTCGGTGAGCTGCTGGGACGCCGCCCAGGTCCCCACCCAGTGCCGCTCCGGAAGGGAGGCGGGCGCTCGGGGCCCGCCGCACGCCGGGAGTGCCGACGTGAGGGCGAGAGCGAGAGCGACGACGCAACGGCCGCCGGACGCGGCAGGCACGGCGTCAGGGCGTTCGAACCGCCGGGTTGGCTCCGGCCGCCGTCGGGGGCCGGCCGAAGCCCGGCGGCGGCTCGAGCCGGGAGCGGCCGTCGCTCGCGATGAAGGCGCGGAGCTCCGCGTAGGCGCGGTGCGGGTTGTTCCGCTGCAACCCCGCCCGGATCCACGTCTCGTGGTACCAACGCTCGAAAGGCGGGTACTCCGCGCGCGCGAGGTCGCTCTCCATCTGCTCTAGGGGCTGCAGGGCCTGGCGGGTCACCCGCCACCTCGCGGCCGAGTCCGGAGCCTGGAGCGCGTCGGCGAGCTGCAGCGCGGCCCGTGTCTGGCGCTCGTCGATCCGTAAGCCGATCCCCACGTCCACGGAGAAGAACCGCTGCTGTGCGGAGGTCATCGTGGCCTCGGCCTCCCCCTCGACCGCCAGGGCACTATCCAATCGGACGATGCGCGCCTGGAGCACCGCGAGGGTGTCGGCGCTGAACGGCGTGAACGGTTGGCCGTTCGCGCGGCGCCACAAGCGTTCGATGAGATTCTGGACCGCTTCCGACGCGTACCAGAGCTTGTCGGGTGTGTCGAGCAACGCATGGTAGCGGTCGTACGCCGCGTGCGCTCCCGAGCCCGCGGGAGAAAAATATTCCTGAGTCCACCACGTGAGGAAGCGGCCCGCAGGATCGGGTGACTGGTACACGGCCCGCGCGTTCCAGGTAATGTCGGCAATCATGCGCGCACCCATGACGTAGTCGCGCACCTCGGAGACGTTGACAAGCATGTATTCCGTCGCCCGGGCCTGCACGATTCGCTGGAACTCGCCCGCGATCGTCGCGGGGGCGACGGTGTGCGTGGTCTGCTTGCTCAGGTTCCCGCCGAGGTACGCCAGGTGGTAGTAAACGCCGTGCTTCCAGCGGCCGAGATCGGTCGGGAGTCCGCGCATGTGGCCGTCGTTGTCGTCCGGCCAGACGATGATGACATCGTCCGGCAGCCCGAATGCCGCCGGATCGCGGCGGTAGAGGTCCAGCATCTCCGAGTACATCGTGAAGTGAAAGATCGGCGTGCGCTCGGGCGGGAGCGCCGCGCGCACCATGCCGGTCTGCAGGCCGATCACCTCCTGGAAGACGCGCGCCTTGTCGGCGTCGCTCGTCCCCTCCGGCCACGTGTACGGGCGGTCCGAGGTGTTCCGTAGCCCGACGGGCCAGATCACGTCCAGGTCGTGGTTCTCCTCCACCCCGCCGCGCCAGAAGGTGAGCAGACCCTCCCGGTTCGAGAACCAGTCATAGTCGGGCCGCACCCCCCGCTCCGCGGCGAGGTTGAAGGTCGTCATGCCGAATGGATTGGAGACCAGGATGTCGTAGTGGTGAGACGTATAGTACAGGCCCCAGTCGCTCGCGAGCTGCTGCACCTCGAAGCGGCGGTGCACGCGCACGTACGGCGCCACCATGTTCATACGCAGCCGGAGGGCGGTCTCGAAGAAGCGCCGGTACCACGCCACCGGCACGTCCCCTGTCTGGAGTGGATAGCCGCGCGCGTCGAATGGCCGCGGGAGGATGTCTTCGTCATCGTGAAAGAACCCACGATACCGGAAGGTCGGCGGTCCCTGCACAAAGCGGGTGGCCTTGAGGACGAGCGGGTCACGGTGCTCCGGCACATACCCGGTCCACAGGTAGAGGGGATCGACCCCCAGGCGCTCGGACAGGGTGTAGGCGGCGAACGCCGTTCCCCGGGGGTTCGACCCCACCAGCCACACGGTGCCCGGCGCGGTGACGACGCGGTAGGACTCCCACTGGCCCCGTAGCGTGGATGCGTCAATCGCGGCCGGCACCGTTCCGTTCCCCAGCGTGACGAGCCGAATGCTCGCTATTTTGGCCGTAGGGGTGGCGACGATGGGCGGCCGATAGCCGCTGATCGCTTCGATATCGCCGGCCAGGAAGATCGCGGCCTGGCGCACGTTCAGGTTCTCAGCCGTGCCGACCACGATCTCGGCGCCGCTACCACCGGACGCGAGCACGACATCGCCCGCTGCGGCGGTCCCTGTGCGGACCCAGGAGCCGCGCACCGGCCCAGCCCAGGGATCGCCCTGGGCGGCGCCCGCGCCGGGGAGGAGCGCGCCTGCGAGTACGAGTGCCGCCCAGGCCTTCCCAAACTGGCTCATAAGATCATTTTCTCTCTCGAACCCGGCGGGCGCAAGGATGGTGCAAATGCGGGTAGGGGGAGTCACACTGGTGTGCGGAGTGCTCTACGGCAGCGCTGCGGCACAGACGCCTGCCTGGCAAGACATGACGCTGCCGTTCGAGCGGCGGGCCGAGGCCCTCGTGCAGCGCATGACGCTCGAGGAGAAAATCTCCCAGATGATGGACCGGGCGCCCGCGATCGAGCGTCTTGGAATCCCTGAGTACAACTGGTGGAACGAAGGTCTCCACGGCGTGGCGCGATCGGGACTCGCGACGGTCTTTCCGCAGGCGATCGGCTTCGCCGCGACCTGGGACGACAGCCTGGTGTTTCGCATGGCCACGGTCATTTCCGACGAGTTCCGCGCCAAGCATCACGACTATCTGCGCCGGGGCGAGCACCAACGATATCAGGGTCTCACCATCTGGTCGCCGAACATCAACCTGTTCCGCGACCCGCGATGGGGACGCGGGCAGGAGACCTACGGTGAGGACCCGTACCTCACGGGCCGTCTGGCCGTGCCGTTCATCCGGGGGCTCCAGGGCGACGATCCCCGCTACTTGAAGACCATTGCGACCGTCAAGCACTTCGCCGTGCACTCGGGTCCCGAGCCGCTGCGGCACCAGTTCGACGCCGTCGTGAGCGAGCGTGACCTCCGGGAGAGCTACCTGCCGCACTTCGAGACTGGGATTCGCGAGGGCGGCGCGTACTCCCTGATGTGCGCATACAACCGGGTGTTCGGCGCGCCGGCCTGTGCGAGCGACCTGCTCCTCAGGACCATCTTGCACGGCGAGTGGCGATTCCCCGGCTACGTGGTATCGGATTGCGGCGCCATCGACGACATCTACCAGCGACATCGCGTCGTCACGACAGCTGCGGAGGCGGCGGCGCGGGCCGTCCGCTCGGGAACCGACCTCGACTGCGGTCGCGAATACACGAGCCTGCTCGACGCGGTGCGCCAGAACCTGATCAGCGAGCGGGCCATCGACAGCGCGGTCACGCGCCTGTTCCTGGCGCGCTTCCGCCTCGGCATGTTCGACCCGCCCGATTCGGTGCGCTGGGCGCGTATCCCGATCGGCGTGCTCGACCAGCCATCCCACCAGGCGCTGGCGCTCCAGGTGGCCCGCGAATCGATCGTGCTGCTCAAGAACAACCGCAACCTGCTGCCGTTGCGACGCGACTTGCGGACGATCGCGGTGATCGGGCCGAACGCCGACCAGTGGCGCATGCTGCTCGGCAACTACAACGGCATCCCCGCCGATCCCGTGACGCCGCTCCGTGGCATCCGCGCGGCCGTGTCGCCCAAGACGCGCATCCTGTACGCGCTCGGGGCCGATCTGGCCGACGGCTTTCCGGTGCTCGCGCCCGTCCCTGCCTCCGTCCTCTCCACGGCGAAGGGGCAGCGGGGACTCGACGCGGCCTTCTTCTCGAGCCGCGCGATGCAGGGGGCGCCGCTGTTCAACCGAACGGACTCCACGCTCGACGCCCATTGGGGCGAGGGGGCCCCGCGTGCGGACATGAATGTCGACGACTTCGGCGTTCGCTGGACCGGCACCCTGCGGCCGCCGCACACCGGCACCTACCGACTCGCACTGGTCGGCACGGTCAAGTTCCAGCTGTATCTCGACGACAGCCTGGTGACGCAATCGATCTATCCGACGCACGACGGGGAATTCCCGGACCCGCGCTTCGCACAGAGCGAGCCGCTGCAGCTGCAGGCCGGCCGCAGCTATCGGCTACGCGTGGACGGCGAGGAATCCTATGGTGAGGCGGAGCTGCAGCTGCTGTGGGCAACCCCGACCGAGGCACTCGAGTCCGAGGCCGTCCAGGTAGCCCGGGAGGCCGACGTCGTGGTGCTCTGCCTCGGCCTCACGGCTCGCCTGGAAGGCGAGGAGATGCGCGTCGCGATCGAGGGGTTCTCCGGCGGTGACCGGACGCGGATCGACCTGCCCGCGCCGCAGGAGCACCTGCTCGTACGCATCGTGGCACTCGGCAAGCCCACGGTCCTCGTGCTGATGAGCGGCAGCGCGGTCGCGGTCACGTGGGCGCAGGAGCACGTGCCGGCGATCCTGGAGGCGTGGTATCCCGGTCAGGCGGGAGGCACGGCGATCGCCGACGTCCTGTTCGGTGACTACAATCCCGGCGGCCGCCTTCCGGTCACCTTCTATCGGGACGTGACCGACCTGCCGCCGTTCGAGGACTACGGCATGGCCGGACGGACCTATCGGTTCTTCGACGGCGTTCCCCTGTATCCCTTCGGCTACGGGCTGAGCTACACGACGTTCCGCTACGCTCGCCTGCGGACCAGCAGCGACACGCTGGCGGGCGACGCCCGTCTGACGGTGTCGGTAGACGTTACGAACACGGGCGTCCGCAGCGGCGACGAGGTCGTCCAGTTGTACGTCCGCTACCCGCACTCAGGAGTCGCGCGCCCGAAACGGGACCTCCGGGGGTTCCGCCGCGTAACGCTCGCGCGCGGTGAGACCCGCACCCTCACCTTCCCGCTCACCACGCAGGCGCTTCGCTACTGGAATCCGGATGGCCACCGCTGGACGGTCGAAAACGGACCTGTTGTGGTGGAGGTGGGTGGCTCGTCCGCCCACATCGAGCTGGAACAGAGCGTGACCGTCACCGGGCAGCATTAGGAGCAGGGAGGCTCGTAGCCGCCCCGCCCCCGGGCTCAAGATCGTTTATACCGCCAGGCCGTCACCCCGGTGTGGTCGGTCTTCAGCTTGAACGGCTCGTTCGCACCTCCATCCACGGCCGGAACGTTCTGCGGCACGGAGTCGAGGACGGTGCCCTTCGCATCGACGAACTCGAAGACGATCTTGATCGGCCGTGAGGGCTTGGTGTGGAAGTTCGTGACCAATCCTTCGAGTCCGGCGCCCTGGTCGTTCACGATGAATTTTCCGACCGTGACTTCGACCGAGAGCGAATCCGCCACGGTGAGGTAGTACAGCGCCGAATCCTTTTTCCCCGCGAGCTGCCACCCCCCGGCAATCTTGGCGAGCGACAGACGGTTCATCGGATCGACGGCGTACAACCGCTGTGCGAGCGGCAGAACCTTGCTCGAATCACCGATGAGGTATGAGATGCCGGTCAGGTTATAGAGTGCATCGCGGTAGTAGGGATTCTTGGTGAGTCCCGCCTCGTAGGTCTGCACGACCAGACGATACTGGGGGTCGGCGAACGCGTGATACTTGCGCATCGTGTCCGCGGCGGCTGGTTGACACTTTGCCGAGATCTGTCGCGCCGTGAGCGTCGGAGTCTTCTTCTTCAGCGCTTTGGAGCAACTGGCGTTCAGCTCCGACGTGTCCGGTGCAGTAGGAATCCCGGCGAGCACGCCCTGGGCCGCGCCGAACAGGTCCTCGGAGCTGGCGGAGTCGGCGTGCTTGAGAATGCTGCCGTACAGCGCCATGGCCGAGTCCCGCTTGCCCTGCTCCAGAAACACGCTGGCGAGGTTCGCCATCGCCTGCACGTCGTTGGGGAACGAGTCGAGATACTCCTTATAGGCCGCCCTCGCCTTGTCGTACTCTTGCGCCGCGTGGTACACGCGCCCCACGTTGAAGAACGCGTCCCGGCGATCCTTGGCATACTTCGGTTCGGACGCCGCCGGTACCGCCAGCCGGAAGTATTTTGCCGCCGAATCCATCCGGGTCGCATACACCAGCGAGTCCGCATGGTACTTGGCGGCGTCCGTCTTGCGGAGCGCCGAATCGGGCTCCTCACGGCCCACAAAGAGGTTCGCGAGGTAGATGAATCCCATCGGCTCGCCCTGAAACACCTGGTTGGCGCGGCGGAACGCGGCGATCGCTGAATCGGTGTTCCCGGCCTGCCACGCCTGCACGCCTCCGTTGAAGACCGGCACCCAGGCCTGACGCCGGTAGAGACCGATGTCGTTGGCGCAAGTGGGTGCGAGCGCCAGGGCCTTGTTGAGCGCCGAGTCCGCGCCCCCGAAGTCACCGGCCATGAGATAGTACCGCCCCAGGTAATACCATGCGGCAGGATTCTTCTGCTGATTCCCCGTGGTCACGGCCTGCGTGAGCGAGCGTTCGGCATCCTTCAAATCTTTGGTGTGTTGGTCCGCGAACTTGGTGCTGAAGGCACTCTTCAGCGACTGCATCCCGCTGTTCACCTGCTGGTTGTTCGGCTTGATGTCGCACGCGGCGGGCAGCCAGATCTGCTGGGCCGGCAGCACGACGGGGACCAGCGCGGCAGCCAGAAGAAACGCCGGGAGTCGGAAGGACGGCCTGACGGTCATGCTCGCTCCTTGGTTTTGGCGACCAACGCCTCGGCATCGCGCTGCGCGACCCGAGCGACCTCGAGCGGCGGCCGGCCCAACGCCCGCGCCGCCGCCAGCACATCATCGTACTCCGGCTTCACCCGCACACCCTCGGCGTCCGGCTGCTCGAGGACCTTTACCCGCACCGCGACCTCCGGTGTGAGCTGCACGGTCACCTGACGGCGTGCCAGTGTCGCGCGCTCCGCCACCCAGCGCCGGACCCCGGCAGTGGTGCTGTGTCGGAACAGCGCGGCCGTCACGATCTCCGCCAGCGCCTCGGGTGCCACCACTTCCACGCGAAAGCCGGACCGGCCCTTTTTCATCTGGACGGGCCATGTCTGCACGTCGAGCGCCCCTGCGGCGACGAGCGCCTGGCGCAGGGGCTCCACATATTCCGGGCTCATGTCGTCCACGTCGGTCGCCAGCACCGTCACCCGGCCCGCCTCGGCCGCCTGCTCGGCGACCAGGATGCGCAGTGCGTTGGGGTAATGCCTCGGATTGCGTTGTCCCGCGCCCCAGCCACCGCGCACCAGGCGCCACTGCGCGGGCGGTGCGCCCGCGGCAAGCACGCGCACCAGGGCGGCGCCGGTCGGTGTCGTGGCCTCCCCTTCGACCGGGCCGCCGGTCGCGACCTCGAGGCCTTCAAGCAGGATCGCCGTCGCCGGAGCCGGTACGGGCAACCGGCCGTGCTCCGCCTCAACCCAGCCGTTCCCAACTGCGACGGGCCACGCGTAGATCGACTCGACGGCGAGCTGCTCGAACCCCTCGATCGCACCGACGATGTCGAGCACGGCGTCGACCGCGCCGACCTCGTGCAGGTGCACCTGATCCGGCGGCACGCCGTGGACCCGGCCCTCGGCCTCACCCACCAGCCGGAACGCCTGGATGGCGCGTTCTTTCACCCACGCTGAAACAGGCGCCCGCTCGACCAGCGGTACCAGCTCTCCGACATGACGGCCGTGCGGCTGCTCCGGGATCGTGAACTCGACCTGCTTACAACGCACGCCGCAGCGAACCGCGTCCCGCACCGCCACTCCCACGCCGTCCAGCCCCAACCGGCGGGGTAGCCCTTCGAGCCACGCCTGCGGAACGCCGAGCGCGAGCAGTGCCCCCAACGTCATGTCGCCGGAGATGCCGGCTGCCGGGTCGATGATCGCGATCTGCATGTGCCCCAAGCGACGGAATATAAATGGGTTAGGCTCGATAGAGCCACCCGGCTCCCGTGTTGAAGACAACCACGCGGTCGTCCGGCTTTAGCGCGCCTCGTGCCTTCAGCTCGATGGCTCCGGCGAGCGCCGCGCCGCCCTCCGGGCAGGCATCGATCCCTTCGAGCAGCTGCAGGTCGCGCGCCGCGGCTTGGAGCTGCGCGTCAGTCACTGCCACCGCCCCCCCTCCCCCTCCCTCGCGCAACGCCCGCAGCATCAGCCGATCTCCCAGCGGCGCGGGGACGCGGAGCCCCGCCGCGATGGTCGCGGGATCGGGCCATGGCGCGCAGGCGTCGGCGCCGGCGTCGAAGGCACGGACCACCGGCGCGCATCCGGCGGCCTGCACGCTGTACATCCGTGGCCGCGCGGCCGCTGGGATCCAGCCCGCCTGCCTGAGCTCGGCGAACGCCTTCCACATGCCGATCAATCCCGTTCCGCCACCCGTCGGATACACGATCGCGTCGGGGAGCGTCCAGTCGAGCTGCTCCGCCAGCTCGAGGCCCAGCGTTTTCTTCCCTTCGATGCGGTACGGCTCCCGCAGCGTGGACACGTCCACCGCGCCGGTCTCCGTCGCGTACGCGCGGGCCGCCTTGCCGCAGTCCCCGATGTGGCCGTCCACGCACACGAGCTCCGCGCCGAAACCGCGGATCTGGGCGAGGATGAGGGGCGGCGTGCTCGCCGGCGCGTACACACGCGCGCGGAGGCCGGCGCGCGTGGCGTACGCGGCGAGCGCGACCCCTGCATTTCCGGCGGTGGGCACGACGAGGGACTGCGCTCCGCCGTACGCCGCGCGGGTGACGGCCGCGGCGAGCCCGCGCGCCTTGAACGAGCCGGTGGGATTCGATCCCTCCTCCTTCACGCGCAGGTCACGGAAGCCGTGCTTTGCCGCGAGGCGGGGCACGCTCAGCAAGGGCGTTCCGCCTTCGCCGAGGGTCACCGGCGCCTCACCGTCCGCGAGCGGCAGCCACTCCCGGTAGCGCCACATTGTCCAGGGACGCTGCCTGAGCGGCTCCTTCAGCGCGGGGGCCGGGAGCGCGGCGCCGTAGCGGACGAGCAACGGCTGACCGCAGATGCACACGCCGGGCAGACCGTCCGCGCTGCGGGTCGCGCCGCAGGCGGAGCACTCCAATGACCAGGGTAAGGAGATCGTATTCACGTCCTCACGCACCGGCCCGCAACCGGTCGAGGATGCGCTCCGCGAGCCGCGCCGAGAACCCCCGTAACGCCGCGATCTCCGCCGGCGTCGCCGTCTTCACGCCGGCGAGTGAGCCGAATCGATCGAGCAGGGCGCGCCGGCGGTTCGGCCCGACTCCCGGGATCGCAAGCAGCTCCGATGTAATAGTGCGC
Source organism: Gemmatimonadota bacterium (assembly GCA_003222035.1). Taxonomy (GTDB): domain Bacteria; phylum Gemmatimonadota; class Gemmatimonadetes; order Gemmatimonadales; family GWC2-71-9; genus AG41. The sequence goes on from QHUS01000058.1 coordinate 20,110, forward strand.
CGTGAGCGGCGGTTGCGGCTGTAGCTGATGGCGAACCGGTGCGCCTCGTCGCGGGCCCGTTGCAGCAGCTTGAGCGACGGGCTGCGTCGCGACAGCACGAGCGGCTCGCCGCGGCCCGGGAGGTACACTTCTTCCTCTCGCTTCGCGAGGCTCACGATCGGCAGCTGGTCGCGGCCCGCGGCGCGCGCCGCATCGAGCGCCGCGCCGAGCTGCCCCTTGCCGCCATCGATGACCATGAGGTCCGGAAGCACCTTCTCGTCGGCGATCCGTCGTGTCAGATAGCGCGTCACGACCTCGTGCACCGCGGCGAAGTCGTCCTGGGCCGGTCCGCGGATCCGAAACCGCCGGTACTCCGCCTTTTTGGGGCGCCCTGCCTCGAACCAGACCAGCGAGCCCACCGTGTCGCGCCCCTGGTTGGTCGAGATGTCGATGCACACGAACGATCGCGGCACCACCGCGAGACCCAGGTCCCGCCCCAGCGCGAACACCGGATCCGCGGCACGCTCATCGATGTCGAAGCTCTCGATCTTGAGGCTGTCGAGCAGGTGCCGGGCATTCTGATCCGCGAGCTCGGCGAGCTTCGCGCTCGTGCCCCGCTGCGGTATGTGCCAGTCCACGTCGGGAGCGAGCTCCGTAAGCGATGGCAGGTCCTCAGGCGCAAATGGCAGCAACACCCTGCGCGCGCGCACCTCGAGGGGCAGATAGCAGCGCACCAGGAAGGCGGACAGAATCGCACCCTCCGTTTCGTGCTGCGCGTTCTCGAGGAACCAGTGGTCGCGCGCAATGAGCTTGCCGGCGCGCACCCGGAGGACCACGCCGCATACGTCATCGCCGTCTCGAGCGATGCCCACGGCGTCCGCGTCGCCCCCCGCCACCAGCTCGACCGCTTGCGGCTGCTCCAGCTGATCGAGCCACTTCAACGCATCCCGCACCTGTGCGGCGCGCTCGAAATCGAGCTGGCGCGCCGCCTCTTGCATACGGTCGCGCAGCCCGGCGCGCACATCCACAGTCTTGCCCTCCAGGAACACGACCACGTCGTCGATCATGCGCCGGTAGTCGGCCTCACTCTGCAGGCCGACGCAGGGCGCGCGACACCGCTCGATGTGGTAGTCGAGGCAGGGGCGCGCGGGAGCGTCGGTCGGCAGGTCCCAGTGACAGGAGCGCACGGTGAAGATGCGGCGGATGATCTTCAGCGTCTGGCGCAGCGTCGCCACGTCCGTGTAGGGCCCGAAATAGCGGGCTCCGGGGATCGTCACGCGGCGCGTCACCAACACCCGCGGGAAGGGCTCCGCGAGGGTCACCGCGATTCGGGGATAGCTCTTGTCGTCGGTGAGCCGGATGTTGAACCGCGGGCGGTGCTCCTTGATGAGGTTGTTCTCGAGCAGCAGCGCCTGCGCCTCGTTCGGAACGATGATCGTTTCGAGATCGGCGATCTGGCTGATGAGCGCGGCGCGCTCCGGTGTGGCGCCGCCGTCCGGACCGAAGTAGCTCGGCACCCGCGCGCGCAGGCTCTTGGCTTTCCCAACGTACAGGATCCCACCGCCGACATCCTTCCAGAGGTAGACGCCGGGCCTGTCGGGCAGGGCCTCTAGTTTGCGCGAAAGGTGGTCAGGGATTGCCATGTGCGGACGGCATCGGGGTGCTTGAGCGCCAGCGTCGACGCGGCGTAGACGACCCCAAAGATACCCAGGACGACCGCGCCTCGCGGCACCGGGGCCAGTCCGGGGGCGACGCGCGCCATTCCCACCGCCGCCGCCCCCGCCAGGAGCGCCGCGACGAGCGCGATCCCGAACGCCCGCCAGTCGGCGCTCAGGAGCACGCTGCCGATGCGGCGGCGCAGGTCGCGCAGATGGAGGGTGGTGTTCAAGAAGGCCCCGAGCGACGATCCGAGCGCGATGCCCGGCGTGCCGAGCCAGCGCATGAGCAGCCAGGCGAGGCCAGTCGAGACCACGAGGGAAAAGGCCGCGATCTTCACCGGCGTGCGCGTGTCCCGGAGGGCGTAAAAACCCGACGCGAACAGCTTCACGGTCGCCTGGCCGACGAGCCCGATGCCGTACGCCGCGAGCACGTTGGCGACCAGGACCGTCGCGTCGGCCGTGAATCGGCCCGTCTGGTACAGCGCGCCGACGATCTCCCGGCTCAGCGCGATGCACGCGATGGAGGACGGCACGACGAAGAACACGATCCGGCGAAATCCGACCGCGATCCGCGCCCGCAACTGCTCGTTGGGCCCTCGCCCCGTCGTGGCCATCGCGTCACGCGACAGCTCCGGCAAGGCAACTGCCGTGACCGACACCCCGAACAGGCTGATGGGCAGGACCTGGATCAGCTGAGCATAGCCGAGCGCCGAAACGCCACCCGGCCCGGTGAAGGAGCCGAGCAGGGTGTCGATGAGACCCGAGAGCTGGGCGACACCCGCTCCCACCAGGAGGGGGAGCCACGCGACCACGACGCTCCGTACACCTTCGGGAGTTACGGAGAATCGCACGGGAATGCCCTGGAGCAGCCGCCAGCACGACGGTAACTGTGCGGCGATCTGCAGTACGCTGCCCGCCACCGTGCCCCAGGCGAGGGCGAGCGAAAGGCGATGCAGCTGGACGTCGGGCGGGAGCGCGCGGTTGACGAACCACGAACCGGCCGCGAGCATCGCCACGATCCCCGCGACGTTCCACAACGCCGGCGCGGCGTACGGCAAGAAAAACCGCCGGTGTGTGTTGAGAATGCCAAGGCACCACGCCGAGATCACCATCAATCCCGTCATGGGGAACAGGATGCGCACGAGCGTGATGGTGAGCTGGCGGCGTGGCTCGTCGAAGCCCTTGGCGATCACGGTGGTGATCGCCGGCGCCAGGGCAATACCGATCAGCGCGACGGTCCCCGACGCGAGCAACAGCAACCCGAGCACGGCCCCCGCCAGAGCGCGGGCGGCGCGCTTGTCCTGTCGCTCATTGAACGCGGCGTAGACCGGAATGAACGAGGCGAGGAGGGTGCCCTCGCCGAGCAGGCTGCGCAGCGTATTGGGAATGCGGAGCGCGGCGCGGAACGCGTCGGCCGGGATCGTGTCGTTTCCGAAGTAATGCGCGAACACCCGTTCGCGCACGTATCCAAGCACCCGGGTCAGGAGAATGCCCGCGGCCACCTGGGCCGCGTGGCGACCTCCGCCCCCCCTCCCCGCGCTCAGGAGGGACGCTTCTTCTTGCCGGGGTCTTCCAGCAGACGCTGCACGAACTGCAGCTCCTCACGCATCCCGTTGATGGAGCGGTTCAGGTCCTCGAGGTCCGTTTCCAGCGCCTCCACACGTTGCTCGAGCTTTCGAATGCCCACCCCACTCCCGGCCGCACTTCCGTCCCCCTGCCCTTCGAGCCGCCGCGCGACCGAACGCCCCAGCGGCGAATCGAGCAGGATCGCGGTGATCGGGATCATCAGCGCGACCAGCAGCACGATGACTAAGACCCACATGAAACGGATTCTATGGAGTGCCCGCCCAGCGCGCCACCTCTTGCTCCAGCGCGTCCACGAGCGCGGGCCCATATCGGATAAGGAACGACGCGAGCGTGAGCACGCGCTCCTGCGGCTGTCCTCCCGGATAGACGGCCGCGCGTGCTCGCGCGATCTGCCGCACCAGCGTTTCGCCCTCGAGACGCTTGAGACTCGCCACGAGCTTCTTCTCGATCGTCTGTGTCCCTGCGAGCGCGGCGTTGCGCGCCGATTCGACCGTCCGCTCGAGCGTGGGGTCGAGTTGCGCGACTGACTCCCACAGGCGCCGGTACTGGTCCTCGATACTCGAGCGCAGGGTGGCCAGCGTCGCGACGGCTTCCGGCGGGAGCTCGAGTCGAACGAGGCGGGCTTCGAGCTGACCGGGCTTGCCGTCGAACGCCGTGAGGTCGATTCCATGACGCTCCATCAGCTTCTCGACCCGTGCTTCGACGATCACACCCGACCACCGGGGCACCGCCGCCTGCCGCGTCACGCGCAACGCTTCGTACAGCGGCGCCGCCTCCGGCAAATAGCCCAGCTCGGCCGGACCCGCGGCGTACGCGATGGTGGGCAGCACAGCGGCCTCGATGACCGGCCGCAACAGCACGTTGGGCGACAGGCGCTCGGGTGCCGTCGCCGCGACGCGCTCCAGCTCGGCTCGCGTGAAGCGCTCCCCGCTGCGGCGCGCCACGAACCGCTCGCCGTCGCGCTGCAGGCGATCGCGCCCCTGACTCGCCTCGATGAACACAGGCGTGTAGCCGTCCGCGAGCGTGTGGTCGAGGCCCTGTAGCACCCACGGTGCGGCCACGGCCTTGGCGCTCGGGTCGTACGCTCGCAGCACGACGAGCCCCCGGGGTCCGAGCAGCGCGTGCAACGCCGCGGCGAACGCATCGGCGAGCGTGGCTTCCGGGCGGTACGAGCGCTCCAGCCAGTCCAGCACCGACGCCTTGAACTCGGTCTCGGGCGTGCCGTCCCTGAGCCGGGCGAGCGCGGGGGCGATCTCGGGGCCAGCAACCTCCCGAGCGAGTGGAACGAGTGGCGCGTCGGCGGCGCGCACGCGCAACACGATCTGCTCGGCATCGCCCGCGGCGTTCAAGAACCACGCGTGGTTGCCTTCCGCGAAGTCGTGGTCGTCGCCCGCGACCCAGAACACGGGAATCACGGGCACCTGGCGCGCCCGTTCGAGCCGCCGTGCCAGGGCGATCGCCGACAGCGCCTTGTTGATCGTGTAGAGGGGACCGGTGAAGAGACCTGGCTGCTGGCCGGTCGTGACGACGAGCACCTCACCCGCCGCCAGCCGCTCGCGACCCGGCCCGGGCGAGGCGGCGGCGATCACGCGGGGGTCCACGCGCCGCGGCGCGAGTCGCGGCGGCGGCAACGTGAGCGGTGCGATCGGAGTCGCGACGATGCGCGGAATCACTCGTCCCTCGTCACTCGTCCCCGAAGACGTCTGCTTGAAAAGAGAATACCTCGGTCCCTGGTTCCCGCCACGCGTCCGGCGCGAGACCCGCCTTGCGCGCCGTCGCCCCAAGGAACGCTTCCGGTCCCCAATGATACTCGGTCGCCACCTGCGGGAGCAGCAACGCCGTAGCGCCCTCGCGCCGCACGATGAGACCGTCGCGGCCGATCTCGATACACGCAGGGTCGACCGGCGCGGGGATCGGGGTCGGCTCCGCCAGGACCGAGATCTCGAGGGTGAGAGCGGGTAGCTCGTCCAGCGTGATGGGAGCAAACCGCGGATCGTCCCGCGCCGCCGCGATCGTCATCTCCTGTACGACGAGCCCGAGCGTCTGGTCGGCGGCGACGTGCCCGATGCAGCCACGCAACGCTCCCCGCTCCAGCAACGTGACGAAGGCGCCGCGGTGCAGCGCCGCCCCAGGAACGGCGCACACCGGGGGAAGCGGCCGGCCGGACAGGTGCGCCTGCAGCGTGGCCCGCGCGAACTCGAGCAGCGCCGTCCGGTCGGCCGGCGTCAGCTCAGGATCCGCGATGGTAGGGTTCCCCCCGGCGAATGGTGTACGCGCGATACAGCTGCTCGTACACCACGACCCGCGCGAGCTCGTGTGGGAACGTGAGGCGGGACAGACTCCACGCCCGCTCCGCGTGCTGCAGCACGGCGGCCGGCAGCGCCTCCGCGCCGCCGATCGCGAACGCGACATCCCGACCGTCCATCTCCCACCGCGCCGTCCACTCGGCCAACTGCCCGGACGTCCACTGTTCTCCCGCTTCCGAAAGCGCGACGAGGTGCGAGCCCTCGGGCACCCCCTCGAGGATTCGCGCCTCGTCCTTCACTTCCCGCTCCTCGACCCGCGTGTAGCGTCGCAACCTCTCGAGGTACCCGTCACACGCCGCGCGGAGCGCCGCGTCCCGCACGCGGCCCACCGCAACGACACGGTAGCGCATCAGGCATACATCCCACGCAGCCGATGCATCGCCGCCACCCGATCCACGGCCAGCATGTAGCACGCGATGCGGGTGCTCACCTTGTGCTTCTCGACGAGCGCCATGACCTCGTGGAACGAACGGGTCATGATGGTCTCGAGCCGCCGGTTGACGGTGTCTTCGTCCCAGAAGTAGCCACCGCGGTCCTGGACCCACTCGAAATAGCTCACGGTGACGCCGCCCGCGTTCGCGAGGATGTCGGGGATGACGAAGACGCCCTTTTTCTCCAGGATCTCATCGGCCGCGGCGGTGGTAGGCCCGTTCGCCCCTTCGCAGATGATCTTCGCCTTGATCTGGGGTGCGTTCTTGCGGGTGATGACGTTCTCCGTCGCGGCCGGCACCAGCACGTCACAGTCCACCGTGAGGAGCTGATCCTTGCTGAACGCCTCGGCCTTCGGATATCCGTTGATCTGACGGTGCTCCTTGACCCACTTGAGCAGGTCGGGGATGTCGAGGCCCGACGGGTGGTGGACAGCGCCCGATTTGTCAGACACGGCCACGATGGCGGCCCCTTCTTTCGCCATCACGTCGGCCGCCACGGACCCCACGTTCCCGAATCCCTGGACCGCGACGCGCGCGCCTTTGAGGCTCATTCCACGCTTGGCGAGCGCTTCCCGCGTCACGAACATGCATCCCCGTCCCGTCGCCTCCCGCCGCCCCAACGAGCCGCCCATCTCAACGGGCTTGCCGGTGACGACCGCGGTCACGGTGTGGCGGTGGTGCATGGAGTAGGTGTCCATAATCCACGCCATCACCCGCTCGTTGGTATTCACGTCGGGGGCCGGCACGTCGGAGTCCGGGCCAAGGGTCTCGATGATGCTCGCCGTGTAGCGCCGGGTAACCCGCTCCAGCTCGCCCATGGACATCGTGGTCGGATCGCACACGACCCCGCCCTTCGAACCTCCGAACGGGATGTTCACGAGCGCGCATTTCCACGTCATCCACGCGGCGAGCGCCTTGACCTCCTCGAGGGTCACGTTGAGATCGAACCGGATGCCGCCTTTGGCGGGGCCGCGCGACGTGTTGTAGAGCACGCGATACCCCGTGTACACCTCCAGCTCGCCCGAATCACGCAGCACCGGAACCGACACGATGATCTGCTTTTCCGGATTACGGAGGACCTTGTACAGGCCCGGATCGAGATTCAGGAGATGGGCGGCATGATCGAAGCGCTCCATCATGGCTTCGAACGGGTTCTCCTCCGCCAGGAACGTTTCCTTGTCGGGCCGGATGCCGTGATGGCTTGGGAGGGGGGGCTTGATGACAGGGTCGGTCATGGCGCTCTAATGTGAGGATGCTCGCAGCACCGCGTCCACCGCCTGTTCCAGCGCCCGGCCGTTCCACTCCAGGCGAACGGCGAGCGCCGCAACGAGAGGCTCGGGCGCACTCCCGGGCCATTGCTCGCGGAGCTTCACGGCGTCCTTTTCGGTGACTACAACATAATCCCCACCGGCGGCGGCCCGCACGAGCCGGTCCAGGTCGGCCGGCCGATAGGCGTGATGGTCTTGATACGCCACGAGTTGCACGGTCGCGCCGGCGCCCCGCAGCTGCCCCGCGAACGCTTCCGGGTCGGCGATCCCCGCGGCAGCCACGACACGCCGTCCGGTGATCGCCTCGATCGTGTGGCGCGTACCCGATTGCAACCCCTCGAGGTGACTGATGGACAGGAACGCGGTGCAGAGCGCGGCGTGCTCGTTGCGTCGCAACCGGTCGGCCAGCGCGCCCGCGACGGCGGCCGTGGCGGTCTTGCGAGTGACCACGATCAGGTCGGCACGACCCAAAGCATCCCAGCGTTCGCGCCAGGGCCCCGCCGGCAGCGGCCAGGGGGATCCGGCCGCGCTCTCCGCGCTGATCACGACCACGTTCAGGTCGCGCGCCACGCCGAGCAGCTGGTACGCGTCGTCGAGGATCAACACCTGGGCGCCTTGAGACTGTGCAGCTCCCGCTCCGGCCACCCGATCCGGGTTCGCCACGACCACCGCGCGCGGCACGAGCCGCCGGTGCACCAGCGGCTCGTCGCTCCCGTAGCCACGCATCAGGATCCCCGGAATGCGCCCACGCGCTGCACAATAGTCAGCGATCCAGGCCGCGAGGGGCGTCTTCCCCGTGCCGCCGACCGACAGATTGCCCACCGCGATCGTCGGAAGGGGGAGCCGCGTGGGGGCGGGGGAACGCGGTCGAGCCGCTCGGACCTTCATCACGGCCCAGTACGCACCCGCCAGCGGGACCAGGGGCAGGCGCGCGACCCGGGCAGTGACCGAGCGGCCCCACAGCCAATGCACGACCCTCGCCCAACTCACCCTTCCCCCTTCCCCCCTCCCCCTTCCCCTTTCACATAGGTCACGGCTTGCAATTCCCGCTCGGCCAGGGCCATCGCATCTCGCAGCGTCTCCTTGCCGGCACCGACGCCGAACGGGGCGCCGTAGGCGACCTCGACACGCGCGAAGGGTCGCGGCAGGCAGAATCGATCCCACGACCGGATCCACCACGCGGATCCGGCGCGGGCGCCCGCGGCGATCACCAGCGCGTTGGCGTGTTGTGCCGCGGCCAGTGCGCCCGGCTTCATGCGTTCAGCCGGTCCGCGCGGGCCGTCGGGCGTGAGGGCGACTTCCCCGCCCTGGCGCAGGTAGCGCACCAGTCCCAGCAGGCCCACGTCCCCGCCGCGTTGTGACGATCCGCGGACGATCCGGTACCCCCAGCGTTCCGACAGAGCGGCGAGGTAGCCGCCGTCGCGATGACGACTGATGAGGAGCGCCACGCCCTCGTCACGCCGATGATACAGCAGCGGAAGGATCCGACTGTGCCACAGGACGTAGATCACCGGTCGCCCGGTCGCGCGCGCCGCCGCCACGTGCTCCCACCCGTGCACCCGATAGCGCCACGTCGCCGCGAGCAGACGCACCAGACCTGCGATGACGGCCGCCACGAACGGCTCGGCGCGCCCGAGTTTCACGCTGCCCTCCCCCCCCCCCCTCCTGCGCACAACTCGAGCGCGAGGGCGGCGACGCGGTCGGCTGCGCCGGGCGACCCTAAGCGCTGCCGCACGAGGGCGAGCCCTTCCCGCTGGCGCCGGGCGGCGACACTCTCGGGGTCGAGCAGCGGAAGCACGGCGTCGGCCAACGCACCGGGAGTCACCGCGTCCTGCAGCAGCTCGGCACTCACGTCGCGCTCGGCGATCAGGTTCACCAGGCCGACGTGGGGGACCCGCAGCATCCGGATGGCGATGGCGAAGGAAACCGGGTTGAGCCGGTAGGCGATGACCATGGGAACGTCGGCGAGCGCGGCTTCCAGCGTCGTCGTCCCCGACTTGCAGAGTCCGGCATCGGCGGCGGCGAATACTGCCAGGGGATCCCCGACGTGCAGGTGAATCGCGCCCGCGTCGGGGTAGTGGGCGTGCGGCGTTCCCGCCGCGACGACTTGGACGTCGGGGCGCGCCTGACGCACTCGCGTCGCCGCGTCGCGGAACGCGGGCCAGAGCCGCTTCACCTCCAGGGCGCGACTCCCCGGGAACAGTCCGAGTACCGGACGTTGGCTGTCGAGTCCGAGCATGCGCCTGGCCTCGGCACGGGGTGGCGGCGCCGGGCGATCTTTCAGCGGATGCCCGACGAACGTGGCCGCCACGCCGTGGTCGCGAAAGAACGCCTCCTCGAAGGGGAGGATGACGGCGAGCCGGCGCACCGCGGTCAATTTGCGCACCCGGCCCGGCGCCCAGGCCCACATCTGGGGCGCGATGTAGTACAGGACCGGAATGCCCAGAGCGGCGGCTTCCGCCGCCACGCGCAGGTGATAGCCGGGATAGTCGACGAGGATCGCGAGATCGTAGCGTCCGGCCTTGAAGGCGGCGCGCACCCGCCCCAGCAAGCGCAGGTGGGCAGGAACCTTCCACAGCGCTTCCACGAATCCCACCACGGAGAAGCGCTCCATGCGGTCCAGCACCACCGCACCCGCCGCCGCCAGCTCGGGCCCGCCGAACGCCTCGACGGTGACGGCCGGGACCCGGCGCTTCAAGGCGGTCACGACGGCGGCGGCGTGCGCGTCCCCCGACGGCTCGCCCGCCGAGATGTAGATGCGCGGGGCGCGGCTCACGCCGTTCCAACTGCAGTCGCCAAACGCGCCGCGGACTTGCCGGGAAGAGTTGGAACGGCACTCACGGCCGCGCGGCTGCGAGGGGCGAGGCCTGGACCGCGTCGGCGATCCGAAAGGCGAGGGCCAGAGCATGCGCCCCGGCGGCACCCGACACGACGACTTCTTCTTCCCCGCGCACCGCGCGCAGGAAGCTTTCCAGCTCGAGTTTCAAGGGTTCCGCCTCCGGCGCGTCGAGCCGCACGTGCTCCACGATCTGCTCGAGCGACGTGGCGCCGAGACTCTGCCAGCCGGCCTTGAGCCGGTAGTAGTCGCCGCTGCCCTGCGCGAGGTCGAGCGAGAAGTAGCCGTTCGGCTGAAACATCCGGAGCTTCCGCGTACGCTCGCGCGACACGCGACTGGCCGTCACGTTCGCGATGGCGCCGTTGGCGAACTCGATCCGCGCGTTGGCGATGTCCACGTGCGTCGTGAGCAACGGCACCCCGGTCGCCCGAACGTCCACCACGTCCGAGCGCACGAGCTCGAGAACCAGATCGAGGTCGTGAATCATGAGATCGAGGATCACGGCCACGTCGGTGCCGCGCGGCTGGAACGGCGCCAGCCGGTCGATCTGCAGAAACCGGGGTTCGTCCAGGTACGGTGCCGCCGCCCGCACGGCGCGGTTGAACCGCTCGACGTGGCCGACCTGGAGCACGACGCCGCGCGCGGTGGCGCGGCGCACCAGATCCTCCGCCGCCACGACTGTATCGGCGAGCGGCTTCTCCATGAGCAGCGCGATGCCACGCTCAAGCACCGCGGTCCCGACCTCGGCGTGTGCGGGCGTGGGAACCGCAACGGTCACGGCGTCCACTCCATCGAGCAGCGGCGCGAGGGCCGGATGTGCGACCGTCTCGAGCTGCGCCGCGACCTCGGCGGCGCGCGCGGAGTTGTTGTCGTAGATGCCGGCGAACGTGATCCCCGGCATGCGCCGCAACAGCCGCGCGTGGTGAAACCCGAGCGCTCCGGTGCCGATGACCCCCACCCGCACCGGCGCCGTGCTCACACCAACACTCCCCGCTGCGATCCTTCGATGAACTTGAGAAAATTCTCTACTTCGGGTATCTGCGGCAGCTCGGCACGGGCCTTGGCAATCCCCTGGCTCACCGTCATGTCGGAATTGAACAGCAGCCGGTAGGCGCGCTTCAGCGCGAGCTTCACGTCGGGGGCGAACCCGGCGCGCTGCAGGCCCACGGAGTTGAGCCCGTACAGGTGGACCGGATTGCCCACAGCCTTGGTATAGGGCGGCACGTCCTGGTTCACGCGCGACCCACCCCCGACGAACGAAAAGGTCCCGATCCGCACGAACTGATGGATCGGCACGAGTCCCGAGATGATCGCGCGGTCTTCGATCGTCACGTGTCCCGCCATCTGGACGGCGTTCGCGATGATCACGTCGTTGGCGATGTGACAATCGTGCGCGAGGTGCACGTACGACATCAGGAAGCAGCGCTGCCCCACGGACGTCTTTCCCGTCGCCTGCGTCCCGCGGTTGATCGTGCAGTACTCCCGGATCACCGTGGCATCGCCCACTTCGACCCAGGTGTCTTCTCCCTTGTACTTCAGATCCTGGGGGTCGTTGCCCAGCACGCTGCCGTACCCGATGCGGACGCCGGTACCGAGCTTGACGTTGCGCTCCAGCACCGCGTGGGCCGCGATGTGACAGCGCTCGCCGATGGTGACCCGCGGGCCGATGATCGCGTACGGGCCGATCGTGACGTCGCTCGAGACGGCAGCCGTGGGATCGACCAGGGCCGTCCGGTGGATCACCGGTCCACCACCGACGCCATCATCTCTGCCTCCGCCACCATCTGGCCGTCCACGTACCCGACCCCCTTCATCTTGCACGTCTTGCCGCGGAACTGGACCATCTCGAGCTCGAACCGGATCTGATCGCCCGGGATGACCGGCCGGCGAAACTTCACGTTGTCCATCGACATGAAGTACACGACCTTGTCCTCGACGTTCTGTCCCTCGAAGAAGCTCATCAGCAACATCCCGCCCACCTGCGCCATCGCCTCGATGATGAGCACCCCGGGCATGATCGGATGGCCGGGGAAGTGGCCCTGGAAGAACGGCTCGTTGATCGTGACGTTCTTGATGCCGACGATCCGCTGCTGCCCCTCGATCTCGATGATCCGGTCCACCAGCAGGAACGGGTAGCGGTGCGGCAGGACTTCCATGATCCGCCCGATGTCCATCTTGGGCGGCCCCTCGCGCCGCGCCGCCCGCGCCAGAGCGCGCGCCAGGGCGATGTTGCCGGCATGCGACGGCCGCGTCGCGACGATGTGGGCGCGCACGCGCGCGCCGGTGAGCGCGAGGTCGCCGAGGATGTCGGCGGCCTTGTGACGCACGAACTCGTCGGGCCACCGGAGCTCCCCGCCGTTCGCCAGCCCGCGCTCGTCCAGCACGATCGCGTTGGCGCTCGACGCGCCCTTGATCAGCCCTTTGGCCTGGAGCGCCGCCACCTCGCTCGTGAACCCGAACGTCCGCGCGGGGGCGAGCTCTTTCGCGAACGCCTGGGGAGTCACCGTGAAGCTCGCCGCCTGGCGTCCGATCAGGGGATGCGGCCACTCGATCGTCACCGTGAGTCGCAGTTCCTTCGCGGGCGCCACCACGTAGCTCGAGTCGCCGTCGCTCACCGTGAACGGCGCAGGCACCACGAGGACGAGCGCCTCGCCGCTCGTCTCCGTCGGACCGGCACGCGTCAGCGCCTCGAAGTACGGCTGGACGCTGCCGTCGAGGATGGGCGGCTCCGGTCCGGACAGCTCGACCGTGAGGTCGTCGATCTCGTGCGCCGCCACCGCGGCCAGGAGGTGCTCCACGGTATGGATCGTGGACTCTCCTTTGCCGATGGCCGTGCGCCGCTCGACTGCCTCCACTTCGGACAAGAGCGCCGGGACCTGGGGCTTTCCGGCGAGGTCCACTCGCCGGAATACGACCCCCTGGCCCGCCGGCGCGGGCAGGAAGGTCGCCTCGGTGCGGGCACCGGTGTGAAGTCCCGTCCCCGAGACGACCGCCGTGGTGCGGATGCCGCGCCTAGCGCTCAGCGTCGTCAGCCCGGCGCACCAGCGCCTCGAGATCGTCCACGATGAGCGCGAGCCGATACAACGCGCCCTGGGCCCGCAGGAACTCCCGGTGGGCACGGGCGGGATACCCCGACACCGTCGCCCCCGCGGCGATGTCGCCGATCACGCCTCCCTGCACGGTGACGCGCGCGCCCCGCCCGATCGTGACGTGGTCGGCGAGACCCGCCTGGCCCGCGAGAAACACGTCGTCCTCGACGTACGTGCTCCCCGCGATACCCGCCTGCCCCGCGATGAGGCAGCGCGCGCCGATGCGGCAGTTGTGGCCGATCTGCACGAGGTTGTCGATCTTCGTGCCCGGGCCGATCACCGTGTCGTCCACGCTGCCCCGGTCAATGGTCGTATTGGCTCCGATCTCGACGTCGTCCCCGATGATACAGCGCCCCACCTGAGGAATCTTCCGTGGCGCCGCGCCGTTCTTGCCCGGGATGTAGCCGAACCCATCCGCGCCCAGCCGCACGCCCGCGTGCAGGATCACCCGGCTTCCCACGATCGTGCCGCTGTAACACACCACGTGGGGCATGACCTCTACGTCGTCCCCCAGCTGCACGCCGTCTCCCAGGACCACACCCGCGGCAATCCGCACGTTGCGGCCGAGGCGGACGTCCCGGCCGAGCACCGCGTACGGTCCGATCGCAACGGGCTCCTGCCAAACGACGCCCTGTCCGATCACCGCCGTGCGATGCACGCCCGGCTCCCAAGCCGGCTCCGGGTAGAGCACGGGGACGACGGCGAGCAGCGCCTCGTGCGGGTCGCGCACGACGACGCGACAGGCAGGCCCCGCCGAGTCGGGCGGCACGAGGTCCGCCTTGCAGAGCACGATCGCGGCGCTAGAGCGTTGAAAATACTGGAGATAGCGCCTCGCGGCAAGAAACGACAGATCCTCGGGACCGGCCCGGTCCAACGGCGCGACGCCCGACGCGACCACGTCCGGCGATCCGACGAGCTGCCCGTTGGTGAGGGCTGCGATCTCGCGGGCAGTGATGCGCCGAACGCGCACGGAGAAAGAGCGGAGAGGGGAGGAGGGGGGAGGGGGGGGAGGGGGCCCGCCTACTTCGCCTGCTTCAGCCGCTCAACGACCCTGGGTGTGATGTCGAGACTCGGATCGGCGGCGACGATGTTGTTCGTGGGCGAGTCGGCGTCAAAGATCAAGGCGTAGTTGCCCTCGGCGCGCAGTCCCTGAATGACGGCGTTGACGCGTGCCTGGATCGGCTGAATCAGCTCGCGTTGACGCTGCTGGCTCTTGTCCTGCAGCTCGTTCGAGCGTTGCTCCAGGCGCTGCTGCAGCTGCTGGAGCTCCTTCTGCTTCGCCGCCTTGGCCGCCGATGAAAGCGCGATCGACTGCTTCTCGAACGTCTGGACGGCGGAGTCGAACTGCTGGCGGAGCTTCTGGGCTTCGTCTTGAAAGCCCTGATACTCCTTCTTGAACGTGGACTCGGCCGCCGCATAGCCCGGCGTTTGCTCGAGAATCTGCTGCGAGCTGATGAACGCAATCTTGAGGGCCGGCTGTCCGGCTCCCCCGCCCCCGGCCTGCGCCTGCGCTTTCGCCTGCGCCCGGCTCACCGCCGGTAGGGCCACCGCAAGGCCGATCATCGCCAACACCGTTGCCGCACGCGCCATAACGATCCCCCCGAAAAGAAAACGGCCGATCAGAAGAAGTTGCCCAGCTTGAAGTGCAGCTTGAACCCCGGATCGGGATTCCCGAAGGCATCCGTACGGTCGAAGCCGTATGCGAGGTCGATGCCGATCGGTCCCAGCGGCGAAATGATGCTCATGCCGACACCCGCGCCGCGGAACAACCGGGTCGGGTCGAACTGACCAGCAGTCGCCCACACGTTGCCGGCATCGATGAACGCCGACATGTAGAACATCTGCGAGAGTCGCACCCCGAACTCACCGGTCATCGCCAGGTACGCCTGCCCGAACGACGCGGCGGTCGCCTGATTGGACGCCGCGGGAGCATAGCCGTGCGGGGTGATGGAAAACTCGTCATAGCCGCGCAGCGGAATGCCGTACTGTACGCCGCCCATCGTGAAGAGCTGGTCGAAGAAGGGGGAGTATCCGAACACGAACCCCGATCGCGTCGAAAGGCCCATGACCAACTTGATAGGTGCCGAGTTGGTCGAGCCGCCCAGCTGGCCGACGGGGGCATACCACCGGCCTTCGAGGTCGAGCCGCTGGAAATCACCGGAGCCCCCGAGCGGGCCACCCGATTGCGAAATGCCGATCGAATGCATGGTGCCCGCGGTCGGGAACGGTAGGTCGATGCGCGTATCGCGCAGCAGCGACATTCCAAGGGTCGACCGGACGCAGTTCTGGCAGGTCAGCGCGGCGGTGGTGATGCTCCCGCCGATGAATGTCTGCTCGTCGATCCCGTAGGAAACGAACAGTCGGGTGTAGCGGTCGTTGAAAACCGGGAATCCGAGCTGGAGGCTGCCGCCGCGGCGGTGCACCGTGCCGAGGTCCGCAATCGTGTACCGCAGTCGGCTGTTGTGCAGGTCGAGCGTTCCCGAGATGCGAGACTCTCGAATGGCGGGATCGGTGTAGGTGATGGCAAAGTCACTGATGTTCTTGCCGAACTGCCACTGGAAGTGGCCCTTCTTCCCCTGCCCGAACAGGTTCGGCTCGTCGAGCCCGAGGAAGCCGCCGACGCCGGTCCCCTGCCCGACCGAGGCGCCGAAGTTGATGTTGCCGGTGTGCTTTTCCGTCACCCGAAAGATGACGTCGATGTCGCCTTGATCGTTGGCGGGACGGGTGTCGGGAAACGGCAGCGGCTGCTGGAAGAAGCCGAGGTTCGAGATGTTCTGGTACGAGTGAAGGAGCGCGTCCTGGCGGAACACGTCGCCCGGGAGTAGCACGATCGCCTCGCGGATGACGCGCTCGTGGGTCACGTCGTTCCCCGCGATCTCGATCTTGTTCACGATGGCCGGCTGGCCTTCGTTGATGGACCAACGCAGGTCCACCACCGGCTGGCCGTCGGCCCCCCGGCGTCGGATGACCTCGGAACGGATGTTGACGTAGATGTAGCCGTTATTGTAGTAGAGGGTCCGGAGCCCCTGCGTGGCGTCGTCCCAGTGCGCCTGGTTGAAGTAGACCGGCCCCTGCGCGGCTCCCCCCAGGCCGAGGAACCCGCTGTGGTCACCACCCTTGAACGGGTAGAGCTGCTGCAGATCCTCCGTGGAGAAGCGCCGGTTGCCCACGATCTCGAAGGTGCCAACGCGATACGCCTCGCCTTCGCTCATCTGCACGCGCAGCGTCGCCTTGCCGGTCGTGTCGTTGACGACCAGCGTGTCGTCGAGCACCTGGAAATCCACGTAGCCGCGGTCACCGTAGTGCTTGGGGAGCCGCTCCTGCAGGTCTTCCCGCACTTTTTCGTCGTCGTACTCACCCGAGCGGAACCACCAGAACCCCTCGGGCCGGGTCTTCATCTGGTCCACCAGCTCGGCGGTCGGGAGATGCGTGTTCCCCGCGAGCTCCACTCGCGACACGGCCACCCGGTGGCCTTCGTCGATGTCGAAGATGACCCGGACGCGGGCCGAGTCGTCCTCGTAGACGTCGATGACCTTCACCTGCGCGAGGTAGAACCCCTGCGCCCGGTACAGCGAGTCGATGCGGCCGCGGGCTCGGGCGACGGCCGCGGGGTCGAGCGGCCGGCCTTCCGCCAGCTGCGCCTTGTCGCGTACGCTGCCTTCGGACACCTTGTCCACGCCGCGCACCGCCCACTTCAGGAGGATCGGGCGCTCGTGCACGCGGATCACGAGGAGCTGGCGCCCCTGCCCCGTGTCCTGCGCCACGCGCACGTCCGCGAACTGACCGGTGCCGTAGAGGGCCTGGATGGCGCGTTGGACGTCGCGGTAGCCGAGCGGGCGGCCGGGGCTCAGGCCGCTCTGCTCGAGCACCTGTTTGCGGTCCACGCGCCGCAAGCCCAGGACGACGATGGAATCGGGAGCCACGGCGGCTTCCCCCTGCGCGCGCATGGCGCGCGGGGCGACCACGACCGAAGCCAGCGAAATGACGACGGGAAGCTTGCGAATCACGCCTTCGAGCCGGAGAGCGCGCGGAACGCCAACCGTTCCTTGTCGGGGGCCACGTCCACCTCGATCTCGTCGCCCCGCGCGAACTCGCCGACCAGGATCTTCTCGGAGAGCGGATCCTCGACGTACTTCTGTATCGCGCGCTTCAGCGGGCGCGCACCAAAGTGCTCGTCGAACCCGCGGTCCACGAGGAAGTCCGACCCCGCGGGCGTCAAGCGGAGCGTCAACTCTTCCTCGCCGAGGCGCTTCTGCACCTCCCGCAGGAGGATGACCACGATCTGCGCGATGTGTTCCCGCGTGAGCGGGTGGAACACAATGACGTCGTCCAGCCGGTTCAAGAACTCGGGATTGAAGGTCTTGTTGATCTCCTCCTTGACCTTCTCCGCCATCTTCTCGAACGTCGCCCGCGTATCGGGCTGGGAGAAGCCCAGCGCCTTCCCCTTGACCATGTCGCGCGCGCCGACGTTGGAGGTCATGATGACCACCGTGTTCTTGAAGTCGATCACGCGACCGTAGTTGTCAGTGAGGTGTCCCTCGTCGAGCACCTGCAGCAGGATGTTGAACACGTCGGGATGCGCCTTCTCGATCTCGTCGAGCAGTACGACCGAGTAGGGTTTCCGCCGCACCGACTTGGTCAGGGTGCCGGAATCCTCGTAGCCGACGTAGCCCGGGGGCGCGCCGATGAGGCGGCTCACCGAGAACTTCTCCATGTACTCCGACATGTCCACGCGGATGAGCGAATTCGCGTCGGCGAACAGGAAGCGCGCGAGCGCGCGAGCCAGCTCCGTCTTGCCCACACCGGTCGGGCCGGAGAAGATGAATGAGCCGATCGGCCGCTTGGGATCCTTGAGCCCCGCCCGGCTGCGCCGGATGGCGCGCGAGATCACCGCGATCGCCTCGTCCTGGCCGACGACGGTCTGATGCATCTCCTGTTCCATGCGGAGCAACCGCGCCGTTTCGGCCTCCTGCAGCCGCGTCACCGGGATACCGGTCCAGCGCGACACGATGAAGGCGACGCCTTCCTCGTTGATCGTGGGCCGGTGCGTCTGGCGCTCCTTCTCCCACGCCTCGTGCTTGCGGCGGATTTCGGCCTGCAGCTCGCGCTCCTGATCGCGCAGCGCGGCGGCGCGCTCGAAGTTCTGGTCGCGGACCGCGTTTTCCTTGTCGCCGTTGATGTGCTCGAGCTTGCTCTTGAGGGCGGCGACTTCGGGCGGCGGCACCTGAGTCGCCAGCCGTGCGCGCGCGCCGGCCTCGTCGATGACGTCGATCGCCTTGTCGGGCAGGAAGCGGTCGGTGATGTACCGCTCCGACAGCTTGGCCGCGGCGTCCAGCGTCTCGTCCGGGATGATCACCCGGTGGTGCTCCTCGTAGCGCTTGCGGAGCCCCTTGAGGATCTCGATCGTCTCGTCCACCGTCGGCGGGTCGACGATCACGGTCTGGAAGCGACGCTCCAGCGCGCCGTCCTTCTCGATGTACTTACGGTACTCGTTCAGCGTCGAGGCACCCACGCACTGCAGCTCGCCGCGCGCCAGCGCCGGCTTGAGCATGTTGGACGCGTCGACGGCGCCCTCGGCGGCCCCCGCGCCGACCAGCGTGTGCAGCTCATCGATGAAGAGAATGATGTTCCGGTTTTGCGCGATCTCGTTGATGATCGCCTTGAGCCGCTCCTCGAATTGGCCCCGGTACTTCGTGCCCGCGATCACGGCCGCCATGTCGAGCGACAACACGCGGTGGTCCTTCAGCACGTCCGGGCACTGCCCGCTCGCGATCAACTGCGCCAGCCCCTCGACGATCGCCGTTTTGCCCACCCCCGGCTCGCCGATCAAGACCGGATTGTTCTTCTTGCGGCGGGACAGGATCTCCATCACGCGCTCGATTTCCTTCTGGCGCCCGATGGTGGGATCGAGCTGGCCCTCGGCCGCGAGCTGCGTCAGGTCGCGGCAGAAGTGGTCGAGTGCCGGCGTCTTCGATTTCTTCTCGGTCTTGGGACTGGCGGGTTGCGCCCCGGTGCCGGACGGCGCCGGCCCGCCGGAGGGCATCTCGCTGCCCAGGAGGCGCAGCGTCTCGGCGCGCGCCTGCTCGAGATTCACGCCGGCGTCGGTGAGCACCTGCGCCGCGATCCCCTTCTCCTCGCGCAACAGCCCGAGCAGCAGGTGTTCGGTGCCGACGTACGAGTGGTTGAGCTCGCGCGCTTCGCTCATCGCGAGCTCGAGGACTTTCTTGGCGCGCGACGTATACGGCAAATCAGGGCCCGCGGCCGCCGCCGCTTTGCCCTTCTTCACCGTCTCTTCGATTTTCTGCTGGATCTCTTCCAGGTCGACGTTCAGATTGGTGAGCACGGCGGCGGCGACCCCTTCACCTTCGCGGATCAGTCCCAGCAGGATGTGCTCGGTCCCCACGTACTCATGATGCAGCCGCGCGGCTTCCTCCCGCGCCATCTGTAGGACCTTGCGGACCCGATCCGTGAAGTTGTACCCGTTCATCTACCCCGCCTCCTCCTCCCTCACGCCGCCCTCACGCCGCCTCGGTTTCCAGAACGCGACGCACATACGCAGCGCGCACCGTCGGCAACGCGGGATCACCGATCTGGCGTCCCTCGAGTGCCGCCAGGTGCGCTGGCTGGGTGTAAATCAGCAGCTTGTTCAATGTGTATACACTCAAGCTGGGGATCAGATTCAGTCCGACGCCCAGCCGCACACCGCTTAAGAGGTTCATCGTCTCTTCGAACGTCAACTTCCGTGCGTACTTAAGCAGTCCGTATGCCCGCCAGGTCTTGTCCGCCACTTCGTCCGGCGCCGTCCTTAACAGCACATCCCGTGCCTGCTCTTCGTACTCGATCACCTGTCGGACGATCTTCCCCAGATGGTCGAGCAACTCGTCCTCTGACTTGCCCAGGGTCGTCTGGTTCGACAACTGAAAGAAGTTCCCCACCACCTCACTCCCCTCCCCGTACAACCCACGGAAGGTGAGCCCCACCTGGGTAAGTCCCTGCAACACCTTGCCGACTTCCTTGGTCAAGACAAGACCCGGCAAGTGGATAAGTACGCTCGCCCGCAGCCCTGTCCCGGCATTGGTCGGACAAGAGGTAAGATAGCCAAATTCCCGGTGAAACGCGAAGGGCAGCAGGTGTCCGAGGTCCGCGTCGAGCCCCTCCAGCGCGGCGTAGGCGTCCTCCAGGGCGAATCCCGAGCGCATTCCGTGCAATCGCAAGTGGTCTTCCTCGTTGACCATTACCCCGACCGAGCCCTGCACCACCAGGGCGGCGCCCGGTCGCGGCCGCGCCTCGCGGTCCAGGCCCGCCAGCTCCTTGGAGACGAGGTGTCGCTCGTGCAGCAGCTGGCGGTCGACCCGCTCCAACTGGTCCAGGCGGATCGTCACGGCGCCCCGCAGCAGGTCGCTCGCCGCACTCGCTTCCTCCACGCGGGTCAGCACGGCGGTCCGGTCGGCGTCCTTGGCCCGCTGGCCGAAGACGTAGCCTTCGAGATTGCGGGCGAGCCGGATCCGCGTGGACAGCACGATACCCGACTTGGGCCCGGATGCGTCGAGCCAGGCCACCCCGCCATCGGGAAGCAGCGAGAGGTCGATCATTCGAGGACCCGGATGCGATCGCGCAGCTCGGCGGCGAGCTCGAAGTTCTCGTTCTCGACCGCGCGACGGAGCTGCTCCTTGAGATCCAGCAGCTGGATGCGTGGATCGGCCGCGCCCTCGGCGCCGGGCGGGGCGTAGCGCTCGCCCACGTGCTGGCTCGAGCCGTGCAGGCGGCGCAGCAGGTCGCGCAGGTGCGGCGCGAACGAATCGTAGCACTGCCCGCACCCGAGCCGCCCCGATTCCCGAAAGTCCTTGAGGGTGCTGCCGCACGCGGCGCAGCGCAGGCCGTCGGCGGGCGTGGGCAGCACGTTGCCGCCCTTCCCGATCATCCCCTGCAGGAAGCCGCCGAGCGGCGTCTTCAGCACCGCGGCGCCGGTTTCGACGCCCTTGAGCTGCGCGCACTGCTCGCACAGGTGGAGCGTGACTTTCGAGTCGTGCTCTACCTGGGTCAGATTGATGACCGCGTCGCGCTCCTTGCAGTTGTCGCACAGCATCAGGGTATCGCGTCCACCGAGCCGACCGCCGCCAGGCGACCGTCCTCGAGCATCAGGATCCGATCCGCGCGGCCGGCGAGCTGCCGATTGTGGGTGACGACCACGACCGCCGTCTCGTATTCCCGGGCCAGGCGAAAGAACACCTCGTGCAGCCGGTCTGCGTTGGCGTGGTCGAGGTTGCCCGAGGGCTCGTCCGCGAGTACCAGACTCGGGTCGTGCACCAAGGCGCGCGCCACGGCGCAGCGCTGCTGCTCCCCTCCGGACAACTCCGGGGGCCGGTGCGCCATCCGTCCGGCGAGCCCCACGAGGGAAAGCAGCTCCTCAGCCCGCGAGCGGGCGTGGCGCGGCCGCATCCCCCCGATCAAGAGAGGCATCATCACGTTCTCCAACGCCGAGAATTCCCGCAAGAGATGATGGAACTGAAAGACAAAGCCTAACTTACGATTCCGCAGCTCGGCGAGGGCGGCGGCATCCAGGTCGGCGTAGCGGGAGCCGTCGAGCCACACGTCCCCCGCGGTGGGCCGGTCGAGGGCGCCGAGCAGGTGGAGCAGCGTGCTCTTCCCGGCGCCCGACGCGCCCACGATCGCCACGAACTCGCCGCGGCGCACCTCGAGCTCGGCCGCGCGCAGCACCTCGAGCGGCTGGCCATCGCCACCGGCGAACACCTTGCGGATCCCGCGCGCTTCGAGCAGGGCGGTCATTCGTAGCGGATGGCGGTCACCGGCTCGAGCCGCGCCGCCTGCAACGACGGATACAGCGGGGCCAACGTGGCCACCACCAGGCTCGCCACGATCACCACGAGCACGTCGAGGGGCTGGCTGTGCACCGGCAGGTGATCGATGAAGTAGATCGACGGATCGATCGCGATCCAGTGACCCCGATTCACCATGGTACCGACGATCAACCCCAACACCACGCCGAGCACCGTACCCGTCAGCCCGACCAGGATGCCCTGCGCCAGGAAAATCCGGCGGATCGCCGCCTGTTTCAGTCCCATCGCGAGGAGGATGCCGATTTCCCGGGTCTTGTCGCGCACGGCCATTGTCAGCGTACCGACCACGTTGAACGCGGCCACGACGCAGATCAGGAACACCACCAGCGCCATCGCGAGTTTCTCGAGCTCCAGGGCCGAGAAGAGAGAGGCGTTTTGTGACTGCCAGTCGAGGGCGCGGTAGGGATAGCCCAGTCGTCCCTCGAGGGCCACGCCGAAGGGCCGCGCCTGCGCCGGGTCGGTGAGCCGGACCTCGATTCCGGTGACTGCCGTGTCGAGTCCGGCAAACCGCTGCGCCACCCGGCGGTCGAGCGCCACGTAGCTGTTGTCGTACTCGTACATCCCGGTGTCGAAGATGCCGGTGACCTCGAAGCGATGGAACTTGGGTACGTACGCGCCGAGACTCGGGTTGAACTTGGCACCCGCGGGCGCGACCAGTGTCACCACGTCGCCGGGGAAGGCGGTGAGCTTGGACGCGAGGCGCGCACCGAGCGCGATCCCACCCTCCACGTCCCCGTGCGTGGGTTTGAACGTCAGATCACCCTTGGTGAAATGCCGCGCGAAGGTCGTGACGGCGCGTTTGCCGGTATCGGGATCGACGCCGTACACGACGACCCCCTCGGCGTAGTCGTGTCCCGCGGAGATGAGTCCCTGCGTCAACACGAACGGTGCGGCCGCGGCAACGCCCGCCGTGCGCCGCACCTCGCCCACCACGTTCCGCCAGTCGTCGAGCCGCAGTCCCTCACCGTAGGTGAGCACGCGGACGTGCGGATTCGCGACCAGGATCTTGTCTCGCAGGTCCTCCTGGAGCCCGTTCATCACGCCGAGCACCACCACGAGCGCCATGACCCCCACGGTCACCTAGCGCAGCGTAAGCCAGAGATCGAGCGGCGAGGGCCAGTTCGTGGCCACGACGACGACGGCGACGAGCGCGGCGACGCCCAGCAGGCCCTGGAGGAGTGTGATGGCGTGACCGTTCATTCGGGCCGCAGCATGGGGAACAGGATGACGTCGCGAATATGGGATTGATCCGCCAGGATCATCATGAGGCGGTCGAGGCCCAATCCGACGCCGCCCGTCGGCGGCATACCGTACTCGAGGGCCCGGACGAAATCCTCGTCCAGCTGTTGCGCTTCCTGGTCCCCGGCGGCGCGCAGCCGGGCCTGCTGCTCGAACCGCCGGCGCTGCTCCTCTGGATCATTCAGCTCGCTGAACGCGTTCGCCACTTCCCGCTTGTGGATGAACAGCTCCCAGCGCTCCACTCGCGTGGGATCGCCCCGCTTGAGCTTGGCGAGCGGCGACAGCGCCACCGGGTAGTCAAGCACGAACGTGGGCTGCACCAGGGTGGGCTCGACGTAGTTCTTGAACACCTCGTCCACGAGCTTGGCACCCGACAGCTGGTCGGCTTCGGGAACCTCCTTGCGCTTGAGCGCGGCGCGCAGCTCGGTCTCGCTGACCCGGGTCAGGTCGATTCCGGCCGTCTCCTTCACCAGAGCGTAGTAGTCCTTGCGCGCGAATGGCCGCTTGAAGTCGAGCGTCGCGCCGTGTCGCTCGAGCGTCGTCGTACCGAACAGCTCGTGCACCATCCCCGCGAGCAGCTCTTCCGTGAGCTGCAGTACGACCTCGTAATCGGCGAACGCCTCGTACCACTCCACCATGGTGAACTCGGGGTTGTGGAACCGCGACATCCCCTCGTTCCGGAAGTCGTGCCCGATTTCGTACACTTTCTCGAGCCCGCCCACGATGCAGCGCTTGAGATACAGCTCGTCGGCGATCCGCAGGTAGACGTCCGTGTCGAGCGCCTCATAGTGGGTCTTGAACGGCCGCGCCATGGCCCCCCCGTACAACGGCTGCAGCACCGGCGTTTCGACTTCGACGTACCCGCGGCCGTCGAAGAACTTTCGCACGTACGTCACGACCCGCGCGCGCAGCTGGAACCGCTCTCGCGCATCCGGATCCACGGCCAAGTGGGCGTAGCGCTGCCGGGCCCGCAGCTCGGGATCCGCGAGGTCACCATGCCGCTTGCCCTCCGCATCCTCCTTGCCGAGGGGCAGCGGGCGCAGTGACTTGGTGAGCAACGTGACGCGCTCCACGCGCAGCGTGAGCTCGCCCGTCTTGGTGCGGAACAACGGGCCTTCGACACCGATCACGTCGCCCAGATCGAGGAGCTTCACGAGCTCGTACTGTTCCGCGCCCAGGTTGTCGATCTTGAAGTACACCTGGATTTTCCCCGAGCGGTCCTCGAGGTGCCCGAAGGTGGTCTTCCCCATGGGACGCAGCAGGATCAGCCGCCCAGCGAGACGGTGCACGGTGGCGTCGTTCTCGCGGAACCCGGCGAGCGCCTCCGCCGCAGCGCCCGATCGATCGAACCGGTAGGCGAACGGCGTCACGCCCCGCTTTACGAGCTCCGCGAGCTTCTCGCGCCGCGCCGCCTCCACGAAGCCGGTCACGCCACCTTGCTCCCGAAGCGCTTGAGATACGCCTCGATGAACGGGTCCAGGTCGCCGTCCATCACTTTCTGCACATCCGCCACCTTCAACTCCGTGCGGTGGTCGTTCACCATGGTATACGGCTGGAACACATAGGACCGGATTTGGTTGCCGAACGCGATGTCGGTCTTCTGCTTGTCGACTTCCGCCTTTTTCGCCTCGCGCTCCTCCACCGCCCGCTTGTACAGCCGCGCCTTCAACATCTTGAGCGCCGTCGCCTTGTTCTTGAACTGGCTGCGCTCGTTCTGACACTGCACCACGATGCCGGTCGGCAGGTGGGTGATGCGGACCGCGGAAGACGTCTTGTTGACGTGCTGCCCGCCTTTCCCCGAGGCGCGGTATACATCGATCCGCAGATCGTCGTCGCGAATATCGATCTCGATGTCCTCGTCTACCACGGGATAGACGAACACCGATGCGAACGAGGTATGGCGGCGCGACTGCGCGTCGAACGGCGAGATTCGCACCAGCCGGTGAACCCCCTTCTCCGCCTTGAGGAGCCCGTAGGCGTATTGCCCGCTGATCTGGATCTCGGCGGACTTGATGCCGGCTTCTTCTCCCTGCAGCAGATCCAGCACCTCGACTTTGAACCCGCGGCGCTCCGCCCAGCGCGTGTACATGCGCATGAGCATTTCGGCCCAGTCCTGGGACTCCGTGCCACCGGCACCGGAATGGATGGTCAGCAGCGCGTCCCGTCCGTCGTCGGGACCCTGCAACATGTGCTGCAGCTCCAGCTGCTCGATCTCCGACTCGAATTCCGAGAGGTTCTGCTGCTGTAGTTGCTCCAGCGTCGCGTCGGCCACCGGTTCGGCCTCGTGCAGCTCGGCCAGCTCCAGCTCGTCGCGCACGCGCTTCTGGAGCGCACGGTAGGGGTCGACCCAGCGTTTGAGCTGCTTTACCTCCTCCACGGCTTTCCGAGCCCGCTCGGCGTCGGCCCAAAACCCGGCGTCCCCCATGGTGCGCTCCAGCTCCGCCAAACGCCGGCTCTTCCCCTCGACGTCAAAGGAAGCTCCCGAGGTCCGTCAGACGACGCTCGAATTCCTTGAAGCGGTCGGAAAGTCCCATGTCTCGTTTCCTGAACCCTGTAGTATAACTCAGAAGACCTTGTTGCCCCCGGCGAGGATCTCGTTGAGGGCCTCGGCCCAGAACGTGGTAGTCTTGGCGAGCTCCGCGCCGACCTGCTCCACGTACTCCTGCCAGCTCTTTTCGATCTCGTCCTTGAACAGCTGCGGCAACGTGCCGTCGCGCAGCCCCTGCTGGCGCTTTTCCGGGTGGTACACGACCAGATCGGAAACCAGAGCGCGCGCGAGCCGGCGCGCCTTCTGCTTCGGATCCTGGACCATGAACGGATTCACCGGACGCAATGGACTGGCCATCCGCTGACCGGGAGCACCCGTCACTGCGGCCGGCGCGCTCGGAGCGGGTGACGGCGCGGCCGGTGCACGCGGCGCTGCGGTGGGCGGCGCGGGCGGCGCGGGCTGCGCGGGTGTCGCGGGCCGCAGCGTGGGCGCCGCGGCCGCGGGGGGCGATGGAGGAGAAAGCGGAGCTGGCGGCCGCTGGCGAGCGGCACCAGGCGCCGGCATGGCGGTGGGCGCCGCGATCGGTGCCGAAAAGCGTGGCATGGCGGGCGGCCGGGGCGGCATGGGCGCTGGGGTCGGCGCCGCCGGGGCCTTGGGCGCCGGAGCAGGTGGACCCGGAGCGGCGGGAGGCGGTGGCGGGGCTCCAGGCCGCGCAGCTGCAGGCACGGCGACCGGGGAGGAGAGGGGGGATGGGGGGGGCGTGGCGCCCGCATTCGGATTCACGGGGAAGACCGCGCTGCACACGGCGCAACGCGCACGCACGCCGCCGAGGGGAACCTTGCCCGGGTCCACCCGATACACCGTCTCGCACGACGGGCAGGTCACATTCATCTCGCGCGCCCCCCTCCCCCCTCCCCGCCCCCCCTCGCTCCATCCTCGTCCAGCTCCGGATCGTGCCGGCGATCGACCACGAACACCGATCCCGGCTGTGTCTTCGCGTAGCTCTTCATCTCCGTCGCGAGCTCACTCACTTGCGCGGGGTGGGCAAACCGGCGGTGCTGGTTCGTGACGATGCCGATCGACAACGTCATCAGCGGCACGCGGTGCAGCTGGCCGCGCCGATCCTTACCGAAGTAATAGCCGGCCCGCCGGTCCTGTTCGTTGTACTGATACGGTATCAGCGTGTCGAACACTTCGAGCACCTCGCCGCACGCGTCTGGAATGGCATCGAATGGGATGATGAAGATGAAATCGTCTCCGCCGATGTGCCCGACGAACCCCCGACTGCCCAGCAGTCCCTTCACGACGTCGTGCAGAATGCGCGACACCAGGTAGATGACCCGATCGCCGTCGTTGTAGCTGTAGCGATCGTTGAACTCCTTGAAATGGTCGAGGTCGGCATAGCATACGGCGAACAGCTCGCCGTTCTCCATCCGCCGCCGGATCTCGCGCTCGATCTCGGTCGTGCCGGGCAGGCGGGTGGACGGGTTCACCGCCACGTCCCGCGCAGTCCGCGTCAGGAGCCCGTCGAGCCGGCTCGCCTGCTCCACCGGCTCGAACAGGGGGCTGATCACCTCGTCCGCACCCGCGTTGAACCATTCCTGCACCCGGTCGGTCGTGTGCCGGCTCGTCAGCACGGCCAGCGGAACGATTGCCGTGTAGGAGTCCCCCTTCAGGCGGCCGCAGAGCTCCAGGCCCTGGGGACCGCCGTCGGCATCGATCACCAGGAGCTGGGGCAGCGACCGGAGCACGCGCTGCTCCACGTCCGCCGAGTCGAGAACCGGCACGATCGTGAGCCCCCTGCCATCGACCCAGCGTGTCAGGAAGTCGGGTATCGTACGACCCGCCGGCGAGAAGAAGAGTATCGTCGGGCGCGTGCCGCGCACCTGCCTCCTCGCGTAAGGTTCGAGCGCGCCTAAACTTAGGACCCGCCCGCCCGCATGTCAAAGTTTAGAAGTGTTTTGCCTCGTCGATCAGCATGATGGGGATGTCGTCTTCGACGGCATAGATCAGCCGGCAGGCGTGGCAGACAAGCGCCTCGGCCGGTGCGGTGCGGTGCTCCAGCGAGCCCTTGCATTTAGGGCAGACCAGGATGCCGAGGAGATCGGGCGCCAGGCTCATCGGGCGTACCCCAGGCGCTTGAGAGAGGATTGCTGGCGCCGCCACTTGGGCAGGACCTTGGCGTGGAGCTCGAGGAACACGCGGCCTCCAAGCAGAGCTTCAATCTTCGCGCGGGCGGCCTGGCCGAGCGCCTTGATCGTGCGACCGCCCTCGCCGATGACGATGCCCTTCTGACTGGCGCGCTCGACGTAGACGACGGCTCGAATATACACGGGCGACTGCTCCTCACGAAACTCGTCGATCTCGACCGCCACGCTGTAGGGCAGCTCCTCGTGCAACAGCTCGAACGCGGCCTCGCGGACGAACTCGGCCGCAAAGAAGCGCATCGGCTGGGTGGCGAGCTCGTCGGGATTGTAATGAAAGGGGCTTTCGGGGAGCGCGACGCGCAATGTCTCGAGGAGGATGTCGAGGCCCGCGCCGGTGAGCGCGGAGACGAAGACGGTAGAGGACGGTGGAGGTTGGTGGAGGACGGTGGAGGTCGGTGCGAGATCGGCTTTCGTGTAGACGGTCACGACCGGAGCACGCGGCGGCCGTTTGAGCTTTGCAACCTGCTCGAGTGGCGGCGCGGGGAATTCTGCGAGCGGGTGCAGGTACGCGATGACCTCCGCGTCGTCGATGGCCCGCACGGCGGCCGCGCGCATCACCTCGTGCAGCTGGTACTCCGGCTCGAGCAGCCCGGGCGAGTCGGTGAAGATGAACTGCGCGTCGCCGCTGGTGAGCAGGCCGACCACGGGCAGGCGTGTAGACTGGGGCTTGGGCGACACGATCGCGAGGTGCTCCCCGACGAGCGCGTTGAGGAGCGTGGATTTCCCGACGTTCGGCCGGCCGGCCAGGACCACGACGCCGCAGCGCGTCATGCCGGGAGCGCCTCCTTCAAGCGGACGGGCGCGCCGCGTCGGGCGGCGCGCTGGTTCAGGATCTCGACCAAGAGGGAGAATCCCATCGCGAAGTAAACGTAGCCTTTGGACACGTGCTGGCCGAGGCCCTCGGCGACGAGGGTCACGCCGATGAGCAGCAGAAACGAGAGGGCGAGCATCTTCACTGTCGGATGGCGGTGCACGAAGCGGCTGATCGCGCCGGCCGCGAGGAGCATCACGCCCACCGCCGCGACGATCGCCGCGATCATGACGCCCAGGTGGCGCGCCATGCCCACCGCCGTAATCACCGAATCGAGCGAGAACACGATATCGAGCAGGGCGATCTGGACGAGGACGCCGCCGAAGCCGGCGACCCCCTTGCCCTGGCGCGCGCCCTCTCGCTCCGGGCCCTCGAGGCTGTCGTGGATCTCGCGCGTGCTCTTCCAGAGGAGGAAGAGCCCGCCTACGAAGAGGATCAAATCGCGGCCGGAGAAGTCCCGCCCGACGAGGGTGAAGAGCGGCGCGGTGAGCCGCATGACCCAGGTGATGGACAGGAGCAGCAGGATGCGCGTGAACATCGCGAGGGTGAGCCCGAGGCGGCGCGCGCGCTGTTGATCGCCGGCAGGCAGCTTCCCCGCGAGGATCGAGATGAAGACGATGTTGTCGATGCCGAGGACGATCTCGAGCACGGTGAGGGTGACGAGCGCGATCCAGGCTTCGGGCGACGTGAGCCAATCCATCTGTTGGGCCAGTGAAAGGTCGGGGCAAGATAATGCGGAGTGCGGACTGCGAAATGCGGCTGGCCTACCGAGCCGGATGCGGGATCGCCAGCGAATCGGTCACGGGGTCCCAGCCGCCGCCCAGCGCCCGGTACAACTGCACCACGGCGACGCGTTGCTGCCGCTGCAAGCCCGATTCCCCCAGCTCGGCATCGGCGAGCACGCGCTGCGCGTCGAGCAGCGTCGTGTAGCTGTCGACCCCGCCCTGGTAGCGGTCGCCCGCCAGAGCAACCGCGCGTCGCGCGGCGGCCACCTGACGCACCGCGGCCCCGACCTCGATCTGGAGCTGCTGCAGCGCGACCAGCCCGTCTTCCACTTCGCGGAACGCGTTCAGGACCACGTTGTCGTAGCTTGCCACGGCGACTTCGGTGCGGGCACGCTCGAGCTGGACTTGCTTGCCGCTCCGGCCGGCGTTGATGATCGGGAGCAGGACATTCGTCGCCAGGTGCCAGAAGCCGGTCCCCACCTTGAACAGGTTCTCAACGGCGTCGGTGCGCGTGCCTCCCGCGCCCGTGAGCGAGATCGTCGGGAACCGTGCCGCGATCGCTGCGCCGATCATCGCGTTGGCCGACTTCAGCTCCTCCTCGGCCTGGCGGATATCGGGGCGACGCTGCAACAGCGTGGACGGCAAGCCCGGTGGAACCTGCGTGCGGAACGTCTGGTTGATGAGCGCGGCGCCGCGCGGCACCGTGCCGGGCATGCGCGCCAGCAGGACGTTGAGCTCGTGCTCCTTCTGGCTCGCTTGCAGGCGAATGTTGGCAACGCGCCCCTCGGAGCGCGCCAGCTCCGACTCGCCTTGACGCACGTCGAGCTCCGACGTGAGCCCGCCCTGGAAGCGCGCGCGCGCGAGCTCCAGGGACTGCCGCCGGGTCTCGACCGTCGACTGCGCGATGACCGTTTGCTGGTCGAGATCGCGCAGCTCGAGATATGCGCGCGCGACGTCGCCGACCACCGTGACGATGACTCCACGGCGGGCGTACTCGGTCGCCAGCAGGCTGGCCTTGGCGGACTCGTTGAGTCGCCGCAGGCGACCCCACAAGTCGAGCTCCCAGCTGACGCTCGCGCCGAGCTCGAAGAACCCGTACGTGCCGGTGCGCAGGCCCAGGAGCGAGTCGCTCACCTTCACCCTCCCCGCCGTGCCGCTGACGTCGATCTGCGGCAGGAACTCGAGTCGCTGGATTCCGAGCTTGGCCCGGGCTTCATTCACGCGCGCCAGGGCGACGCGCAGATCGCGGTTCTCCCGCAGGGCGATGCGGACGAGCTCTTGCAGGGTGGAGTCGCCCAGCACCTTCCACCAGACCAGGTTGGCGTAGGACGAGTCCTGGGTGGAGATTGTCGTATCGCGCCAGTGCTCGGGCACGGCGATGGGCGGCGGCACGTAGTTCGGGCCGACCGCGCAAGCCGCGGCGACCGACGCCAGCACGGCCCACCCCAGCCAGCGGCCGACGGTCATCAGTCCCCTGCCGATGCTTTCGCGGCGAGAGCCGGCGCAGGAGCCGGCGCCGGCTCCGCCGCCTTTTCCGCCCCTTTCTGGGGCTTTTTCTTGCCGAGACTCCAGCGCTCGGTCCAGGCGTACAGACCGGGGACGATGAAGATGCCGACGACGGTCGCGATCAGCATCCCGAACACGACCGCCGTGCCCATCACGTTCTGGGACGCGGCGCCGGATCCGCTCGCGCGCATGAGCGGCACGCACCCCAGGATGAATGCAAAGGCAGTCATGAGGATCGGGCGGAACCGCACCTTGGCCGCTTCGAGGGCCGCGTCCTCGACGCTCGACCCCTCCTCGCGTTTCGCCTTCGCGAACTCGACGATCAGAATCGCGTTCTTCGCCGCCAGGCCGATCAGCATGATGAGACCGACCTGCACGTAGACGTTGTTGTCGAACCGCAGGAGCCACGCGCCGAGGAACGCGCCCAGGGCGACGAGCGGGGTCTCGAGCAGCACGGCCCAGGGGAGGCGCCAGCTCTCGTACTGGGCCGCGAGCAGCAGGAACACGAACACGACGGCGAGGATAAACGTGGGGGCGGCGGGGGGCGCCACCTTTTCCTGATACGACATCCCGGAATAGGCGAACCCCATCTCATGCGGCAGCACGGCATGCGCCACGGCTTCAAGCGCGTTCGTCGCCTGCTGCGAGCTGTAGCCCGGCGCTGGCACACCGGAGATCTCGACCGAGCGAAACAGGTTGAACCGCGTCGTGATCTCGGTCCCCGACGACGGCGTGACGTGGAGCAGCGTGGAGAGCGGCACCATGCCGTTGGT
This sequence comes from Gemmatimonadota bacterium, assembly GCA_003222035.1. Lineage (GTDB taxonomy): Bacteria > Gemmatimonadota > Gemmatimonadetes > Gemmatimonadales > GWC2-71-9 > AG41. The sequence goes on from QHUS01000058.1 coordinate 51,871, forward strand.
GGATTTGCTCCGCACGTAGAGCTGCCCGATGTTCTCGGGGCGCGTTCGGAACTCGGGCTCCGCCTGGACGTAGACCCGGTACAGGCGGCCGAACCGGTTGAAATCGTTGACGTACGCGCCGCCCATGAACGCCGAGAGGCCCTGGAACACCTCGTTGATGGGCACGCCGAGCTCACGCGCCTTCTCCCGATCGAGGGCGACGGCGATCTGGGGCGTCGTCGGGTTGAACGAGGTGAAGAGGTTTGCCAACTCGGGGCGCTTTCGGGCCTCGGTCAGGAACGCCTGAGTCTGCCGGCCCAGGTCCTCGACCGTCAGCGTGCCGCTGCGATCCTGCAGCAGGAAGTTGAAGCCGCCCGCGGCGCCGAAGCCGGAGATCGTGGGCGGCATGAAGGGAAACGCGACAGCGCCGGGGAGCTCCGCCAAGGCGGCCCCCACCGTGCGCTGAATGCCCGCGACGTGTAGCGCCTTGCCCTTCCGCTCCCCCCATGGCTTGAGCCGACAGAAGAACGAGCCGAACTCGGGGCTGAAGCTATTGGTCAGCATGCCCAGCCCGCCGATCGCGTTGCAGGCCTCGACGCCCTCGGTCTTCGCGAGAATCTCTTCGATCTGCCGGAGCACCTTGTCGGTGCGCTGGAGCGACGAGCCGAGCGGCAGCTGGACGTTGATCATGAAGATGCCCTGATCCTCATCCGGCACGAAGCCGCCCGGCAACGCCTTCGCCAGCGCGCCGGTCAGAACACCTGAGACGCCGATCACCGCGAGCGCAAGGATCGCGCGGCGCACGAAGAGTCGTGACCAGTTGACGTACCCGCCCGTCACGCGCTCGAACAGGTTGTTGAACCCGCGGAAGAACGCCCCGAGCGGCCCCTTGGGCGGCCCATGCCCCGCCTTGAGAATCATGGCCGACAACGCCGGCGAGAGCGACAGCGCGCTGAAGGCCGACAGCAGCACCGCGATGGCAATCGTGAGCGCAAACTGCTGGTAGAGGCGGCCGGTGAGCCCGCCCAGGAGGGCCACTGGTACGAACACCGCGGACAGGATCAGCGCGATGGCGACCACCGGCCCGGAGACCTCCTTCATGGCTTGGACCGTCGCCTCTTGCGGCGTCTTGCCGTGCTCGATGTGATGCATGACGGCTTCGACGACCACGATGGCGTCGTCCACCACGATGCCGATGGCGAGCACGAGACCGAACATCGTAAGCGTGTTGAGTGAGAAGCCCAGCAACGGGAAGAAGATGAACGTCCCGACCAGCGACACCGGCACCGTCAACAGAGGAATGAACGTGGCGCGGACGCTCTGCAGGAAGATGAAGACGACGATCGTAACCAGAACGAACGCCTCGACCAGGGTGTGGAGAATCGACTCGATCGAGGCCTCGACCGCCGGCGTCGTGTCATAGGTGATCTTGTAGTCCATATCCGCGGGGAAGAACTGCTTCAGCTGGTCCAGCGTGTGGTAGATCCCCTCGGCAGACTTGAGCTGATTTGCGCCCGGGAGGAGGTACACGGCGAGCACGCCCGCGGGCCTTCCGTCCAACCTCCCGAACGAGCGGTAGTTCTCGCTTCCCAGCTGAGTACGTCCGACGTCGCGGATGCGCACAATCCCCCCGCCCGGGGTCTGGCGCACGATGATGTTGTCGAACTCCTCGGCAGTCACCAGCCGGCCGGGCGCGCGCACCGTATAAGTGAACTCCTGTCCGGGGGGAGCGGGCTCATCCCCGACCTTGCCGGCGGGCGCCTGCAGGTTCTGCTCCTTGATCGCGGAGATGACGTCCGACGCCGTGAGCCCGAGCGTCGCCAGCCGGTCGGGCCGCAGCCAGACGCGCATGCCGTATTCCGCGCCGCCGTACAGATCGACCTGCGCCACGCCCGGGACGCGCAGGATCGCATCGCGGACGTTGATCATCGCGTAGTTGTTGAGGAATTGGGCGTCGTATGTGCCGTTCGGCGAGTACAGCGAAATCACGTTCAAAATGCTGGGGTTGATTTTCTTGACGGTCACACCCTGCTGGACCGCTTCCTGCGGCAGCCGCGCCTGGGCCTGCGAGACCCGGTTCTGGGTCAGGACGTTGGCCATGTCGCGGTTCATCTCGACCTCGAACGACACGTCGAGCAGCATGCGACCGTCGCTCGTGTTGAGCGACTTCATGTAGATCATGTTGTCGACGCCGTTCACCTGCTGCTCGATCGGCGTCGCCACCGACTGCTCCACGACCTCGGCCGAAGCACCGGGATAGGTCGTCTCGACGCGGATGGTGGGCGGCGCGAGGCTCGGGTACTGCTCGATGGGGAGCTTCACCAGCGTGGCCAAGCCGAGCAAAACGGTCACGATCGCAATCACGATGGCGACCGTCGGTCGTCGGATGAAGAAATCAGCCATGGCTCACTGCCGGGTGGAGGTGTCGGACACGGCGCCCGGGGACGACGCCCGGACTTTGACGCCGGGCCGAACCTTTTGCATGCCCTCGACGACGATCACCGCGCCGGCCACGAGCCCCGAGTCCACCACCCACTCACTTCCCACCCGGGCCCCGGCCTTGACGGGGCGGACCTCGATCGTGCTGTCGGGCTTGAGCACGCCGACGCTGAACGTTCCTTGCATCTCGCGCACGGCTCGCTGGGGCACGATGATGGCGTTGGCGCGCGTCGTGACGGGCGCCCGCACGCGCCCGAACTGGCCGGGGCGCAGCAGACCGGTGGGATTGGGAAACAGCGCTTCGATCCCGAGCGTCCCGGTGGTCGGATCGACGCTGCGATCCACGGTGACGACTCGCCCCTTGCTGCCATAGACCGAGCCGTCGGCCAACACCAGCTCGAGCCGTGCTTCGCCGCGGGGCCTCGTGGTGCGAACCGAATCACCGAGCGCCCGCACCAGCGTGAGGTACTCCTGCTCGGATATTCTGAACTTGACCTTGATCGTGTCCACCTGCGACACGGTCGTCAGCAACGTGGGACCAGGGCTGCCGACCAGCGATCCCACGTCCGCCTGGGACACGCCGGCCAGCCCGTCGATAGGGCTCGTGACCTTGGTATAACCGAGGTCGAGCTGCGCGGTGCGGAGGGCGGCCTGCGCGGCGTCCACTTGCCCCTGCGCGGCCTGCTGTGCGGCAACCGCGTGATCGAGATCCTGGCGACTGACGGCGTTGCGCTCGGCGAGCGGCCGCAGGCGGGCGACGTCGGTGTTGGCCTTGGAGAGCCCCGCTTGGGCCGCGGCCACTGTGGCGCGGGCCTGCGCGGCCGCCGCCTGGTATTCCTGCGGATCGATCTGGAACAGGAGCGCGCCGCGCCGCACCGGCGCTCCTTCCTTATACGCCTTCTGCGTCAGGAACCCTTTCACGCGGGCGCGGACCTCGACGTCGTTGGCGCCGAAGGTCTGGGCGGCCCACTCCTGGACGATCGGCACGTCGCGCACCTGCACCGGAGCGACGACCACGTCGACGACGCTGGGCGCGGCCTTGGCGCGATCGCTGCGACACGCCGCCGCGAGTAGCGTCACCGCGCAGCCGACGCTGGTAGCTCGGAGCATCACGGCCATGGCAGGCGCTCCCCGTTCGGGATCGGAGAATGGATACAGAAGCGAATGTGCCTTGTGGCGCAAGGAGATGGAATAGAACCAAGGTCCAATACTGCCGCGGAGGGGGGGGCCCGCAGACTTGCCTTGGCGCCGTCCTTCCTCAGAGACACGGGAGTCTACGATGCGGTTCCGGGGCACTCTCATTGGGCTCATTCTCGTGGCTATCGCCGGTCAGGCAAGGGCCCAGCAGAAGGAAAAGGAAGAACGACCGACGGGTCTGCCGAAGAAGGTCGAATGGACGTTCAATTTCGACGCCGGCCTCGGCGCGTTCGGCTTCAATCACTCCCTCTATACGGACGTCAGGCCGGATCCCTCCGGCGACTTGAGCGACAATTGGTTCGAGAGCTACGTGAAGCCCGCCATCTCCGGCACACTCCACACCAAGAAGGGCGAGTTCTTCGGAAAGTTCAGCGGGGTCGGCGAGCGGACGTACTCCACCCCGCCGCCGCTCGTGGGCTCGGAAGCGTCATCCTTCAAGGTCGAGGACCTGTACCTCGGCTGGCGCTCCGGCAAGCTGCTGTCCATGGGAGAGAACGCGCTCGAATTCACGCTGGGCCGCTCCCAGTACAAGATCGGTCGCGGCCTGCTGCTCTGGGATGGGGGAGGCGAAGGTGGCAGCCGCGGCGGCTTCTGGAGCAATGCCCGCAAGGCGTGGGCGTTCGCCGGAGTCGGCCGCTTCCATTACAAGGACAACACGGTCGAGGCCTTCTACCTGGACCGGGACGAAGTCCCGGAGGCCGCAACGAACACCAAGGTCTGGGGCTTGAACTACGAGCGGACGATCGGCAAGGCGACGACCCTCGGGGCGAGCTATCTCCACTTCATCGCTGACACCTCTGGAGCGCCGGTGCAGCTGCCCGCGCGCGATGGCATGAACGTCTACAACCTGCGGGCCTATACCGCGCCGCTACGCAAGCTACCCGACCTCTCCTTCGAGGCAGAATACGCGCGCGAGGACAACGGCGACCTGAGAAAATCGAACGCCTGGAACGTCCTCGCTGCCTACGAGCTCTCCAAGGTGAAATGGAAGCCCAAGCTGTCTTACCGGTACGCGGTCTTCCAGGGCGATGACCCGAACACGACGGCCGATGAGTCGTTCGACATGCTGCTCCCGGGGTTTTACGACTGGGGCACCTGGTGGCAGGGCGAGATCGGCGGGGAGTACTTCCTCTCCAACTCGAACCTCATCTCCAACCAGATCCGCGTGCACGCGACGCCCAGCGAATCGGTGGGCGCCGGTCTGATCTTCTATGATTTCCGCCTCGATCAGCCGGCCACGTTTGGGCCCGGTGTGACGTCCAGCAAGCTCGCGACGGAGCTCGATGGGTACTGCGATTGGAAGATCAACGGGAACTTCACCGCGAGCTTCGTCCTGGCGCTCGCCGATCCGAAACAAGCGGCCGAAGAGGGTTATGGCCGAACCTCGAGCTTCACTTACGGGATGGTCTATGTCTCGTATTCGTACTAGCCACCGGCCGGGCGATCGCCCGTGATCGTCGGCACCGCGCGCCCGTTGACCCGGCGGGTGCTGATCGTGGACGACGAGCTCGCGGTCGCGACCACCGCCGGCGGCCGCGCCGTGCGGACGCTCGCCGCCGAGCTGCGCGGCCGGGGGATCGAGGTGGTCGAAGCCCTGTCCTTCGAGGACGGCCTGGCCAACGTGGTCTCCGACGCGGCCCTCCACTGCCTGTTCATCAACTGGACCCTCGGCAAGGACGATCAGCGCACGCACGCGACGGCGACCGACTTGCTGCGCACCGTGCGCGAGCGCAACGCCAAGATTCCGATCTTCCTGATGGCGGACCGCCGGGTCGCGGGGACGGTGACGATCGAGATCGCCACGCTGGCCGACGAGTTCGTCTGGATCCTCGAGGACACCGCGGCTTTCATCGGCGGGCGGGCCTCGGCGGCGATCGAGCGCTACATCCAGGGCCTGCTGCCGCCGTTCGCCGCCGCGCTCGCGCGCTACGACCGCGATCGGGAGTACTCGTGGGCCGCCCCCGGCCACCAGGGCGGCGTCGCGTTTCTCAGGTCGCCCATCGGGCGCGCGTTCTTCGATTACTACGGCGAGAACCTGTTCCGCACGGACATGGGGATCGAGCGCGCGGCGCTGGGCTCCCTGCTCGGCCACCTGGGACCGATCGGCGCGAGCGAGCGCTACGCGGCCCGGGTCTTCGGCGCGCACCGCTCCTACTCGGTCCTGAACGGCACGTCGGGCTCGAACCGGGCGATCATGACGGCCTGCGTGGGCGATGGCGAGATCGCGCTGTGCGATCGCAATTGCCACAAGTCCATCGAGCAGGGCCTGGCCATCAGCGGGGGTATTCCCGTCTTCCTGCGTCCCACGCGCAACCGCTACGGCATCATCGGGCCGATCCCGCCGGAGCGGCTCGAGCCGAAGGCCATCGCCGAAAGCATCGCGCAGAACCCGCTCGCGAAGGGCGCCTCCGCAAAGCGCCCGGTCTACGCGGTGGTGACGAACTGCACCTACGATGGGATGTGTTACCACGCCGCGGATGCGCAGGAGCGCCTCGCGAACAGCGTGGACCGCATCCATTTCGACGAGGCGTGGTACGCGTACGCGCGCTTCAATCCGATGTACCGCGACCGCCACGCGATGCGCGGCAATCCCGGCGACCACCCGAAGGACGGTCCGACGGTGTTCGCGACGCACTCGACTCACAAGCTGCTCGCCGCGTTGTCCCAGACGTCCTACATCCACATCCGGGACGGCCGCGGGGCGATCGACCACGGCCGCTTCAACGAGGCCTATTGCGCGCAAGCGAGCACGTCGCCGCTCTACGCCCTGATCGCATCGAACGAAGTAGCCGCCGCCATGATGGACGGCCCGGGTGGGCAGACCCTCACCCAGGACGTAATTGAGGAGGCGGTTGCGTGTCGGTTGGCCGTGGCCCGTGTCTACCAGGAGTTCCTGTCGAAGAAGGACTGGTTCTTCGCGCCGTGGAACGCGACCGAGGTCAAGGATCCGAAGACGGGCAAGCGCATTCCCTTCCACGAGGCGCCGGCCGAGCTGCTCGCCAGGGAACCCGCATGCTGGGTCCTGCATCCGGGCGAGACGTGGCACGGCTTCGATGAGATCCCCGACAACTGGTGCATGCTCGACCCGATCAAGTTCGGCATCGTCTGTCCGGGCATGAAGCAGGACGGGGAGTTCGCCACCGACGGCATCCCCGCCGACATCGTCACCGCCTACCTCGGCCGGCACGGGATCGTGCCGTCGCGCACCACCGACCACATGGTGTTGTTCCTCTTCTCCGTGGGCATCACCAAGGGAAAGTGGGGGACGCTGCTCAACACGCTGCTCGCCTTCAAGACGGATTACGACCGCAACGCGCCGCTCACCGACGTAGTGCCCGGCGTCGCGGCCGCCGCCCCCGAGCGCTACGCGGGGATGGGTCTCAAGGACCTGGGCGACGAGATGTGGGCATATATGAAGGAAGGCCGGCAGGGATACTGGCAGGCCCAAGCCTATGCGATGCTCCCCACACCGGTCATGACGCCGCGGCGCGCCTTCCAGCGCCTGATGGCCGGCGAGGCCGAGAAAGTCCCCCTCGACAAAATGGCGAATCGCGTCGTCGGCGTCGGCGTCATCCCCTACCCTCCGGGCATTCCCATCGTGATGCCGGGCGAGAACGTGGGCCCCGCGGATGGTCCCTGGCTCACCTATCTGCGCGCGGTCCAGGAGTGGGGTGAGCGGTTCCCCGGGTTCGCCAAGGAAGTGGAAGGCACTGAGGAACGGGACGGGGTCTACCACATCTACTGTGTGAAGCACTAGCAGAAAGCAGTCCTCCAAGGGAGGAGACCGTGGCAACACCTAAGAAGATGTCTCTCGTCCAGCTGACGTTCATCGTGGCCGTGAACATGATGGGCTCTGGGATCATCATGCTCCCGACGAACATGGCCCAGGTCGGGGCGATTTCGCTGCTCTCGTGGGGCGTGACGGCGGTAGGCTCGATGGCGATCGCGTACGGCTTCGCACAGGCCGGGCTTTTCAATCAGCGCCCGGGGGGCATGTCGGCCTACGCCGAGGACGCCTACGGCAAAGACGGGTACTTCCTCGTCTTCTTCCTGTACTTCCTCTCCCTCGCGATCGGGAACGTCGCGATCGCGATCTCCGCGGTGGGCTACCTGGCCACGTTCTTTCCGTGGCTCGCCTCGGCGCCGATCGCCACCTGCACCGGGGTGATCGCGCTGCTCTGGCTCACGACCGTGGCCAACTTCGGCGGCCCTTCCGTCACCGGACGGATCGGTGCCATCACGGTCTGGGGAGTCATCCTCCCGGTCGGCCTGCTCTCGATCATCGGATGGTTCTGGTTCAGCGGCGCCACGTTCTCGGCGGCGTGGAATCCCCAGGGGCTCAGCCTGGGTCAAGGGATCGGCTCGAGCATCTCGCTCACGCTCTGGGCCTTCCTCGGCATGGAGTCGGCGGCGCAAAACTCGGATGCGGTCGAGAATCCGAAACGCGACGTGCCCCTCGCCTGCCTGTTCGGCACGCTGGGCGCCGGCGTCATCTACATCCTGTCGACCACGGTGATCCAGGGGATCGTGCCGAACGACGTGCTGGCCAAGTCCACCGGTCCGTTCGGCACCGCCTATGAACACATGTTCAATCCGACCGTCGGGCGCATCATCATGGTGCTCGCCGTCCTCGCGTGTCTTGGCTCCCTGCTCGGCTGGCAGTTCACGATCGCCCAGACGGGCAAGGCCGCCGCGGAAGAGCGCATGTTCCCGAAGCTCTTCGCGAAAGTGAACGCGATGGGCGCCCCCCTCGCCGGTATGCTCGTGCTGGGCGTGGTCCAGACAGTGCTCGCGTTGTCCACGATCTCGCCCAGCCTGAGCAAGCAGTTCAGCAAGCTCGTCAACCTGGCGGTCGTCACCAACGTGATCCCCTACATCATTGCGCTGTCCGCTCTCGGGGTGATGATGAAGATGAACAATGCCCCGCTGAGCACCTATCGGCGCAACATGGCGGTCGCGCTGATCGCGATGCTCTACAGCACGTACGCGCTCTTTGCCTCGGGGTTCGAAGCGGTGATGGGAGGCATGCTGGTCGCCTCGCTCACCTACATCATCTGGGGGTTCATCGCGTACCGCTTCGTCCAAAAGGCAGGCACCACACGCCCGGGTGTCTCGGCCCCGGCCGGGCAGCCGGTCCGAGCCTGAGGGACGACCGCAACCGTGGAAAGGAGAGCAGTCATGCAACGCATCAGGAGCACGGCCTGCGCGATCGCCTGCCTCGCGATCGCGTTGCCGGCACCCGCCCAACAGGCTGCGGCGCCCACGTCCAGCACCCTCGCGCGGATCAAGCAGGGTGGCCGGATCCGGTTCGGCTATCAACCCGACGCGCGGCCGTTTTCGTTCCGGGACCCGTCCGGAAACGCCGCGGGATTCTCGGTCGCGCTGTGCCAGAAGGTGGCGGACGCGGTGAAAGCCCAGTTGGGACTGCCGACGTTGAACGTCGAATGGGTCCCGCTCGGCGCCGCTGATCGGTTCGCTGCCGTCCGCACCGGCAAGGTCGACGCGTTCTGTGGAGCCGACACCGATACCTGGAGCCGGAGGGAGGAAGTCGCGTTCTCGTTACCCGTCTTCCCGGGAGGCATCGGCGCGTTGTTGCGCAAGGACGCTCCCGACCGTCTGACGGAAATCCTGAACCAGAAACCCCCGTCCAGCCCGACCTGGCGAGCGTCGGCGGGCCAGCTGCTTCAGGCCCAAACATTTTCTGTCATCAAGGGCACGACGGCCGAGACGTGGTTGGCCGGGAAGCTGAACCAGTTCAAGCTCGCCACGAAGATGACACCGGTGACGACGTACGAGGATGGCATTGCGGAAGTGCTCCAGCGCCGGTCCAGCGTGTTCTTCGGAGACCGCGCCATCCTGCTCGATGCCATCGCCCACAATCCGAAGGGGAAGGAGCTGGCGGTCTTGGACCGGTACTTCACCTACGAGGCGTTCGCGTTACCGCTCCCCCGGGGCGACGAGACTTTTGACAACCTCGTGGGGCGCACGCTCAGCGGGCTCTACCCCACGCCGGAGGGGCGCGCCTTGTACGTCCAGTGGTTCGGGGAGCCGACTGCGGAAGTCGAGAACTTCTACCGGTGGAACACGCGGCCGGAGTGACGGCGAGTGAGGAGATGGTGAAATGATCGAGCGAAGCATCAAGCGCATCCGCATGCGGGCGCTCATGGTGGACGATGAGCTCCCGACGCCGACCGCCGAAGGGCATGCGGCGCGGGCCCTCGTGCAGGAGCTGCAGGGCCGCGCGATCGACGTGGTGGAGGCCGCGTCCGCCGAGGACGGCATGTCCGTCGTCGTATCGGACTCGGCCATCCACGCCTTGCTGCTGGACTGGACATTGGGATCGAACGGCGAGCACGATCACGAGAAGGCGCGCGCGCTGCTCGAGTTCGTCCGCTCCCGCAACGACAAGGTTCCCATCTTCCTGATGGCGGAGCGGGGCGCGGCATCGTCGATCCCGATCGACGTGATGGAGATGGTGGACGAGTACGTCTGGACGCTCGAGGATACCGCGGCGTTCGTCGGGGGACGGGTGGTCGCGTCCATCCGCCGCTACCTCGAGGTGATGATGCCGCCGCTGGCCGCGGCGGTCATGAAGTTCAGCCAGGAGTACGAGTATTCCTGGCACACGCCCGGCCACACCGGCGGAACGGCGTTCCTCAAGTCGCCCGTGGGCCGAATGTTCTTCGACTATTTCGGCGAGAACCTGCTCCGGTCGGACCTCTCCATCAGTGTGGGTGCCCTGGGCTCACTGCTCGACCACAGCGGACCGATGGGTGCGCACGAGAAATACGCGGCGCGCGTGTTCGGGGCGCATCGGACCTATTCGGTCACCAACGGCACCTCGATGTCGAACCGGGTGATCTTCATGGCCGCCGTGGCGCGCGACCAGATCGCCCTGTGCGACCGCAACTGTCACAAGTCCATCGAGCACAGTCTGGTGATGACCGGAGGCATCCCGACCTACCTGGTCCCGGTGCGCAACCGCTACGGCATCATTGGTCCCATCCTTCCCGAGCGGCTTACGCCGGAGGCGATCAAGGCGGCGATCAAGGCGAACCCCCTCGTCACGAAAGGGATCGAGACGCGGCCCGTCCATTCGATCATCACGAACTCCACCTACGATGGGCTGTGCTACAACGCACGGCGCGTGGCGGAGCTGCTCGACCCGAGCGTGGACCGGATCCACTTCGATGAAGCGTGGTACGCCTACGCCCGCTTCAATCCGCTGTACCGGGACCGCCACGCCATGTACGGCGACCCCAAGGACCACAAGGGGCCCACGGTCTTCGCGACCCACTCGACGCACAAGCTCCTCGCGGCGCTGTCGCAAGCGTCGTTGCTGCACATCCGGGACGGGCGCAGCCCCATTCCCCACGCGCGGTTCAACGAGTCGTACATGATGCAGGCTTCCACGTCGCCGTTCTACCCGATCATTGTCTCGAACGACGTGACGGCGGCGATGATGGACGGCCCCGGGGGCATCGCGATCACCGCCGAGTCCATTCAGGAAGCGGTGGCGTTCCGGCAGACCATGAGCCGCGTGCACCGCGAGTTCGCGGAGAAGAAGGATTGGTTCTTCGACACCTGGAACGCGGACAAGGTCAAGCATGGCAAAGGCGGCAAGGAAGTCGCGTTCGCGGATGCGCCGCCGGACTTCCTCATCCGCGAGCCCGACGCCTGGGTGCTGCATCCCGGTGACACCTGGCACGGGTTCGGGAACATCGAGGATGGGTACTGCATGCTCGACCCCATCAAGGTGTCGATCCTGACGCCCGGAGTGGCCACCGAGGGTGGCCTGGACAAGCGCGGCATCCCGGCGACGCTGGTGACCGCCTACCTCCACCGCCGCGGCGTGGAGGTCGAGAAGACCACGGACTTCACGATCCTGCTGCTCTTCTCGATCGGTATCACGAAGGGGAAGTGGGGAACGCTGCTCAACGCGCTGCTCGACTTCAAGCGCGACTACGACACCAACAGTCCTCTGGCGGAGGTGCTGCCGGAGCTCGCCAGCGGGTATCCCAGCGTCTACGGCGCCATCGGGCTGCGCGATCTTGCCGACCAGATGTTCGCCATGCTCAAGGAGACCCGACAAACGCATTGGCTCTCCGAGGCGTTCTCGACACTCCCCACGATCGTCATGACGCCGAACGCCGCCTACCAGCATCTGGTGAAGGATCAGATCGAGCACGTCCCGCTCGACAAGCTGGCCAATCGCGTGCTCGCCACGAGCGTTGTTCCCTATCCGCCGGGCATCCCGATGCTGATGCCGGGCGAGGCGACCGGCCCCGCCGACGGGCCATATCTCAGCTACCTGCAAGCGCTGGCGTCGTGGGACCGCCGGTTCCTCGGGTTCGGGCACGATACACACGGTGTCGAGAACCGGGACGGCGTGTACCACGTGCAGTGTCTGAAGGCAGGCGCGACGGGCAAGACGTGACGCGATCGGCGTCATGTGATTGCCACTCGAGGGGCGCGTGAGCGATCCGGGCCGGAAGATGTCGCTGGTCCAGGGCACGATGCTCGTGGCCGGCAACATGATCGGCACCGGCCTCTTTCTCCTCCCATCGACCATGGCGGCCGTGGGTGGCATCGCGATCTTCGGGTGGCTGATCGCCACCGCCGGCGCGGTGGCCCTTGGCCTCGCCTTTGCGAAGCTCGGCGAGCTCGATCCCAAGGAAGGCGGGCCCTACGCCTACGCGCGGGACTTCCTCGGCCCGTACGCCGGGTTCCAGACCAACTACGTCTACTGGTTCGGCAACTGGATCGGCAATATCGCGGTCGCGGTGGCGGCCGTGGGATACCTGGCGGAGCTCATCCCGCAGCTCACCAACCCGACCGCGAGCGTGTTCGCGGCCACCGGGGTGATCTGGCTCCTCACGTTCGCCAACATCATGGGGCCCCGCGTCGTCGGCGCCCTCGAGACCTGGACCATGAGCCTCGCCCTGATCCCGATCCTCGCGATCGCGTTCTTCGGTTGGTTCTGGTTCGACCGGGGGACGTTCCTCGCGTCGTGGAACGTCAGCGGCGGCTCCTCCGGCCACGCCATCGGGCGCGCGGCCTCGATCGCGCTGTGGGCCTTCATGGGCGTGGAGAGCGCGGCCGTCTCGGCGGGTGTGATCGAGAATCCGAAGCGCAACATCCCACTGGCGACGCTCATCGGCCTCGCCATCTCGGCGGTCATCTACATCCTGAGCTCGACCGTCATCATGGGCATCATCCCGAACGCCGAGCTGCAGACCGCCCACGCGCCGTTCGCCGAGGCGGCGCGCCTCGCCGTGGGTACCGTGGGCATGATCGTCATCGCGGTGTGCGCGATCCTCAAGTCGGTCGGGTCGCTCGGCGGATGGATGCTGCTCGTGGGTCAGAGCGCCAAGGCGGCGGCGGACGACGGGATGTTCCCCAAGGCGTTCGCGCGCCTCAATCGCCACGGCGTGCCCGGGCGCGGGCTCGTCATTGTCGGAATGCTGATGACGATCATGCTCTTCGCCACCATGTCGCCCACGATTGCCAAGCAGTTCAACCGCCTGATCGACCTCGCGGTGATCCTCGTCGTTGTGCCCTACGTCTACGCGGCGGTGGCGGTCGTGAAGGTCGTGTACGACCACCAACTCGGACGGCGTGCCGTGCTCGCGTTCATGTGGGTCGCCTTCGCCGCGGTCGCCTACTGTCTCGGGGCCGTGCTGGGAGGCGAGCCCAAAACCGTGGTGGCCTCGTTCACTGTGCTGCTGGCGAGCGCGCCGATCTATCTGTTCTTCTTCCGCTCGATGGAAGCGGCGGCGAAGACGAAAACGAAGGCTGTCTGAAGGAGGAGTTATGAACGCGGAACAGGTTCGCCTCGAGGAGGCACGAGAGCAAAAGACCCCCTGGAAGAAGTGGGGACCCTATCTGAGCGAGCGCCAGTGGGGCACGGTGCGCGAGGACTACAGCGAGTCGGGGGACGCGTGGAACTACTTCAGCCACGACCATGCACGCTCGCGGGCGTATCGCTGGGGTGAAGATGGGCTCGCCGGGATCTCGGACGACCGGCAGCTGCTCTGCTTCGCGCTGGCCTTCTGGAACGGCCATGACCCGATCCTCAAGGAGCGGCTGTTCGGCCTCACCAACAGCGAAGGGAACCACGGCGAGGACGTCAAGGAGTACTATTTCTATCTCGACTCGACGCCGACCCACTCCTACATGAAGTACCTCTACAAGTACCCTCACGCCGCCTACCCCTACGACGACCTGGTCCGAACGAACCGAGCACGGGGACGCGGCGAGCCGGAGTACGAGCTGCTCGATACCGGCGTGTTCGATAAGAATCGCTACTTCGACGTGTTCGTCGAATACGCGAAGGCCGGCCCGGACGACATTCTCATCCAGATCACCGCCTCCAACCGCGGAGCCGAGGCCGCGGCACTCCACCTCGTCCCGACGCTCTGGTTCCGCAACACGTGGTCGTGGGGGGAGAATGCGGCCCGGCCCACGCTGCGCCAGGTCGCACCCGGTGTCATCGCAGCCTCTCATCCGGAGCTGGGCGAACGGTTCCTCTCCGCGGAGGGGAACGCCGAGTTGCTGTTCACGGAAAACGAGACCAACACCGAGCGTCTGGTCCACACCGCCAACCGGACGCCGTACGTCAAGGATGCGATCCACAACTACCTCGTCCACGGCGTTGCGGCGGCCGTGAACCCGGACCACACGGGTACGAAGGCGGCGGTGCACTACAATCTGATGGTAGACGCGGGTAAGTCGGCTACCGTGCGGCTGCGACTGAGTGACGTCGCGCCGGCTGGATCGGGCCGGTTAGAGGGGAAATCGAATGGCGCGTTCGGAAGCGCGTTCGAAGCCGTGCTGGCCAGCCGGCGGAAGGAGGCGGACGAATTCTACGGGAGTATCCTCCCGGCCTCGGTCGGCTCCGACGCGGCCAACGTGATGCGGCAGGCACTCGCGGGCATGCTCTGGTCCAAGCAGTTCTACTACTACGACGTCGAGCGCTGGCTCAAGGAGCGCGGCGTCAGCTTGTATAAGGGCGGAAAGCACGCCCCTCGGAACGAGCACTGGCATCACATGTACAACGCTGACGTCATCTCGATGCCGGACAAATGGGAATACCCGTGGTACGCGGCGTGGGACCTCGCCTTCCACTGCCTCCCGCTGACCATGGTCGATGTGGACTTCGGCAAACAGCAGCTCGACCTGATGGTGCGGTCCCAGTACCTGCACCCGAGCGGTCAGTTGCCCGCCTACGAATGGAACTTCGGCGACGTCAATCCACCGGTGCACGCCTGGGCCACGATCTTTACCTACCGCCTGGAGAAAGCCCGGCGCGGAACGGGTGACCTCGACTGGCTGGAGCGCTCGTTCCAGAAGCTGCTGCTCAACTTCACGTGGTGGGTGAATCGCAAGGACCGCACAGGGACCAACGTCTTCGAGGGCGGCTTCCTGGGATTGGACAACATCGGGGTGTTCGATCGCAGCGCGCCGCTGCCGACCGGCGGATACCTGGACCAAGCGGATGGAACCGCTTGGATGGCGCTGTTCTGCCAGAACATGCTCGAGATCGCCGTGGAGCTGGCGCTCACACGACCGGTGTATGCGGACCTGGTTGAGAAGTTCATCGAGCATGTGCTGTGGATCACTTCCTCCATGCTGAATGCCGGTGGGGGCACCGGGATGTGGGACGAGGAGGACGGGTTCTTCTACGACGTGCTCCGGCTGCCGGACGGGAAGGCTCAGCGCCTGAAGGTTCGCTCGATGGTCGGGTTGCTTCCCCTCTGTGCCGTCACGGTCTTCGAAGGCGAGCTCAAGCGTAAGGTCCCTGAGCTGGTGAATCGGCTGCGTCAGTTCCTCCTGGCTCGGCCGGAGCTGACCGCGTTCATCCATGACCCGGTCAAGCCGGGTGTGGCAGGTCGGCAGATGAGCTCGCCGCTGAACGAAGCCAAGCTCCGCCGCGTGTTGGCACGGATGCTGGACGAGAAGGAGTTCCTCAGTCCCTACGGCATCCGGTCGATATCGCGCTACCACGCCGACCACCCCTTCGTATTCCAGGTTGGGGGCCAGGAGTACCGGGTCTCCTACCTGCCGGGCGAGTCCGACAGCGGCATGTTCGGCGGGAACTCGAACTGGCGGGGACCAATCTGGATGCCGGTCAACGCCCTCATTATCCGGGCCCTGCTCCAGTACTACCTGTATTACGGAGACGATTTCAAGATCGAGTGTCCCACCGGCTCCGGCCGGGAGATGACCCTCTACCAGGTGGCCGAGGAGCTCGGCCAGCGGCTCGCGAGCATCTTCGTGCGTGACAAACGGGGTCGGCGTCCCGTGTACGGCGACGCGAAGACGTTCCAAGAGGACCCGTACTGGCGGGACCTGCTCCTCTTCTACGAGTACTTCCACGGCGACTCCGGACTCGGGGTCGGCGCCAGCCATCAGACTGGTTGGACCGGCGCCGTCGCCCGAGTCATGCATCTGTTCGCGACGACCACGCCCGAGCAGGCACTCGAGCTGGGCAAGGCGGCCGCCGCGCACGAGGTCGTGAAGCCGGCCGGGAGCGGCAAGACCCGGCGCGTCTCCCGGGTGCGCAGCGGCTGAGATGCGCGACCCGCTGTATCCCTCCCTCTACCAGATCAATACCCGGGTCTGGCTGAGCGAAGTGTCGCGCGCCCTCGGGCGCGCGGCCACCCTGGCCGACATCCCCGACAGCGCGCTCGACCGGGTGGCCGACCTGGGGTTCGACTGGGTGTGGCTGCTGAGCGTCTGGCAAACCGGCCCGGCCGGGCGGCAGATGTCGCGCACCAACCCGGAGTGGCGCAGGGAATTCCTGGACACCCTGCCCGACTTGACCGACGACGACATCGCCGGCTCCGGGTTCGCGATCACCGGCTACACCGTCGATCCCGGCCTGGGAGGCGACCAGGCGCTGGCCGAGCTGCGCGGGCGCCTGCGGCAGCGTCGCCTCCGGCTGATGCTCGACTTCGTGCCGAATCACACGGCCATCGATCATCCCTGGGTCGAGACGCACCCCGAGTACTATGTCCACGGTACCGAACTGGACCTGACCCGAGCCCCCAAGAACTACGTCTGGGTCAAACGCCCCGGGGGAGATCTCCTGCTCGCCCATGGCCGGGACCCGTTTTTCCCCGGGTGGTCGGACACGCTCCAGCTCAACTACGGCAACCCCGCCACGCAGGACGCGATGATCGAGCAGCTGCTCAAGATCGCCGGCCAGTGCGACGGGGTCCGGTGCGACATGGCGATGCTGGTGCTCCCGGACGTCTTCGAGCGGACGTGGGGGATGCGGACTCAGCCATTCTGGCCGAACGCCATTGGGTGCGTGCGCGAGCGCGTCGCGGACTTTTGTTTCATGGCCGAGGTCTACTGGGACCTCGAATGGACCATGCAGCAGCAGGGATTCGATTACGCCTACGACAAGCGTCTCTACGATCGCTTGGTGGAGGGACAGGCCGGTCCGGTCCGGGACCATTTCCGGGCGGGACTCGACTATCAAAACAGGCTGGCCCGGTTTCTCGAGAACCACGACGAGCCACGCGCTGCCGCCACGTTCACGCGGGAGGTGCACGAGGCGGCGGCGGTCATCACCTACCTGTCACCAGGGCTCCGGTTCTTCCATCAGGGACAATTCGAAGGGCGGAAAAAGCGGATCTCCCCCCATCTGCGCCGGGCCCCGGACGAGGCGGTGGACCAGACCCTGAGCCAGTTCTATCAACGACTGCTCGCCGTCCTCCGTCGTCCGCTGCTGCGGAGCGGTCAGTGGCAGCTGATCGACGCGTCGCCCGCCTGGGAGGGCAACTGGACCTCGGAGTGCTTGGTGGCGTTTGCGTGGCAAGGGTCCGGCGGAGAGCGCTTGCTAGTGGCCGTGAACTACGCCCCGAATCAGAGCCACGCGTATCTGCGACTGCCGTTTGCGGATCTCGCCGGGCACCACTGGCTGCTGAACGAGCTGCTGGGCGGTACGTCCTACGAGCGCGAGGGCGACGACCTGAACTCGCGGGGGCTCTACGTGGACTTGGAGCCCTGGCAATACCACGTCTTCGAACTCAAGACGCCGGGCGCATCCGCCGTCCCGCCACGACGGAGGTCGGGCGGCAAGGCGATTCCCGACCGCCACGCGTCGCTGGTGGCGGAATAGACGCCTCCGCATTGAGGTTCGGATGACGAGCGGAGAATCCCGCGCCCTCGAGGCGCGACCGACCGTTCCGGCGGCACCCCGATTGCCGTGGCAGATCTTCCTCTCGGAGATGATCGGCACGGCCGCGCTGCTCGTCGGCGGCCTCTCGCTCGTGATCCTGATGTTCGGCGCCGGCAGTTCAATCGCGTCCCTCGTCCCGAACCTCGCCATGCGAAGGTCGATCAGCGGCTTCCTGTTTGGAGCGATCGGGGCGGCGATTGCGCTTTCTCCGGTCGGGGAGTTTAGCGGGGCGCACATCAATCCGGCCGTGACGCTGGGATTCCTGCTGATGGGGAAACTCAAGCCCCGACCGGCGTTCGGCTACGTCGTGGCCCAGCTGGGCGGCGCGGCGCTGGGCTCCATTCCGTTGCTCGCCTGGGGCGACATGGGCCGGAGCATCAGTTTTGGCGCCAGCCTCCCCGGTGCAGGCTATCCGACCTGGGCCGTGCTCGTCGGCGAGGTCGCCACGACGTTCGGCCTGGTCGCGAGCCTGTGCGTGTTTCTCGCCATTCGCCGGCTGCGTCGGTTCACCCCGTTCATGATACCGTTCTTGTACGCCATCATGGTCCCGCTGGAAGCAGCCATTTCCGGCACGAGCACCAATCCCGCTCGCAGCCTCGGCCCAGCTATTGTCTCGCAGAATTATGACGGCTGGTGGATCTACTGGGTCGGTCCGTTCCTCGGGACGGCCGCCGCCATCTTCGCCTGCAGTTTCCTGGCCCGTCGCATCGAAGTCGCGAAGGTGTACCATTTCGATCGGGACCGGGGCGGCGTGTTCAAGGCTATGAGCCAGTAGCGCCCGGCATCAACTCGGCCGTGCGCTTCAACGACAGCGCCAGCGGCACGGCGAGGATCGCCCCCGCCGGGCCCAGCACCCAGCTCCAGAATACCACCGCGAAGACGAGGGTGGTGAACGAGAGATCGAGCCCCTTCACGAAGAAGCGGGGCTTGATGACGTTGTCGCCGATCAGGTTGACGACCCACCATCCCAGGATCACGACCACCGCCCGTTGCCAGCCATGCTCGAGCAACGCGAGCAGGGCGGGAGGAACGAGGGCGACGAAGAAGCCGACGCCTGGAATGAAATTCAGGAAGAAGAACAGTACGGCCCAGGTGAGGGGCGCGTCCACGCCCGCCACGAGCAGAATGACGAGGTTGAACCCCGCCTGGATCAGACCGGCCAGACCGGTCAGCGCGATATACTGGCGCGACTGGCCGGTGACCTCGTCGAATCGGGCTGCCAGCGTCCCCGGCCGCTCGCCGCGCGCGTGGAGCGCGCGGACCGCGGTGATCTCGTAGACGACCACTGCCGCGATCAAGAGGACGAGGATCGACGTGCCCAGGGCCGAGGCGAGCCCCCCCAGGAAGACGCGCGCGGCGGCCAGGAGGCGATCAGGGTCCAGGGGCTGGAGGAACGAGACTTTGGAGACGTCGATGCCACGGGTGGTGAGAAAACCGAACGCGCGGTCCCGCAGCGCCAAGAGCCCCGACTGATAGGCGGGCAAGTTGTCCACCAGCCGCGCGGTCGAAAGGCTGAACAACGCGACGAGCAGGCCTCCCCCGGCGAGCACGACCAGGATCGACACGAGCACGCTGAGGCCGGGCTTCAGCCCCTTCTTCATCAACCACATGGGAAGGGGACTCAGGGTCTGCGCCACGAGCAGCCCGAGCAGCACCAGGTTGACGATCGGTGCCGCCGCCTTGAGGCCCGCTACCACGATCACGAAGCAGGCTCCCGCCACGAGCACCGGCAGCAGCCCGGACAGTTGATTGGTAGCGACGCCAGTGATTCGCTGCATTGCAGAGCTCCTCGCGCGGTCGGAAGACACCGAATCGTTTATGTCAGCCTCCTAGCGCGATGGTCGCGGCGACCAACGCGCCGCCGAGCACGACCATCGCCAGGCCGGTCAGCCACGGGTGATAGTTCGTGATACGCCCAAACGCGTAGCCGGTGATAACCAGCAGCACTACCGCGATGACGTTCGACACGCGCATGGCCCGCGCCACGTCGCTCATGAAGATGAACGGGATCGCCACTGGGAACGTCGTGACGAACACCCAGAAGAACACCGCGAGTCCGCCCAGCCAGTCGGTCTTGGACAACCAGGGGCGCGACGGCGGCTCAGGCAACAACAGCAGTTTCTTGCGGACCGTCTCATACTCCGCGGGACCAAGCGTGGCCGCCACCACGGGCGGCAGCGCCTCGGCAATGACACGGTGCGCCTCCTCAGGGGCTGCGGCAGTGCGCGCGGCCCGCAACGCGCGAATGTCGCGTCCCCGTTCGCTCAGGCAATCCATGAGATAGAGGATGCCGTCGATGATGCCCCAGGCGATATTGCACCCGAGCGCACCGATCAGCATCAGCCGCACATCATCGCGCCCGGCCTCGGCCACACTGAGCGAGCCGGTGAAGCTGAGCACCATGATCAGGCCAAACAGCACCTCCGCGATGCGCTCGCCCGGTTCGAGCACGCGCCTGGAGGATGTGGCGGGTTGCCGCGATGCTGGGATGAGCGGCGCTCTCATGGCACTCGGGGCGGGAGCAGGTAGAGCGTCATGGCAAAGATCAGGTAGACCATCAGCACCAGCACCCCGACGAACCAGGCGGAGCGCCCGCTGTTCGTCACTAGCGACGCAGTGAGGGTGGCGATGAGCACCATCACCACAGCGCCGGGCCAGAATTGCAGATCCATCGGCGCCGGTCCGATCACATAGCTCACGAGCACCAGCACCGGCGCCACGAAGAGCGCGATTTGCGACGCGCTGCCGAGGGCGATCCCCACGCTCAAGTCCAGCCGGTTCTTGCGCGCACCCGAAAACGCCGAGGCCATTTCCGCCGCGCCTCCGACCAGTGCCACGACGATGAATCCCACGAAGGCCGGGGTCATCCCAAACGCTTCCGCCGCCTTCTGCACCGACTCGACGAAGATCTCGCTCACCAGCGCCACCAGCACCGTGACGCCAGCCAGCGTGGCCAGGGCCAGACCGATGGGCCACGGTGCCTCGCCGTCCTCACCGTGCCCCGCGCTGGCAAACAGCTCCCGGTGCGTCTTGAGAGAGAACAGCATGCCCAGCCCGTAGGCGACGATCAGGAGGATCGCCAATCCCAGGCTCAGCTTGTTGGTGAACGCCACGCCTGCCGCATCGGCTTCCGAGATCGCCGAAGGCACGAGCAGCGCCACGGTGGCCAGGAAGAGCAGACCCGCTTGCAGGCGGGCGCTGACCCGGTTGTATTCCTGCACGTGGTGCTTGAGCCCACCGAGCAGAAACGATGTACCCAACATGAACAGGGTGTTGGTGACAATGGCGCCGGCGAGGGACGCTTTCACGAGCATGTATTGCCCGGCGCGCAACGCCGTCAGCGCGATGACCAATTCGGTCAGGTTGCCCAAGGTAGCGTTCAGCAAGCCCCCCACTGCGTCGCCGGTCTTGGCCGCGACGGATTCCGTGGCGCGACTCAACAACGCGGCCAGGGGCACGATGGCCAGCACGGATAGCACAAAGAGCAGCGTGTGCGCACCAGGCTTGAGCTTCTCGGCGACAAACACTACGGGCACGAAGACCAGCAGCCAGAGCAGCGGATTGTCGCGGACGTCTTTCAGTAGGGCGTTCACAGGCTATTGGTCACACTGACCCTGCCGGGTTCACTGCGCTGGATATGCGGGGTGAGGTACAAACGAAGAATGTCCAATGCTCAACGATCACATCGAACGTGATCGTTCAACATTGGACATTGGGGCAATGAAGCTGGCGGCGGCCTACTCTCCCACGACCTCGCAGTCGCAGTACCATCGGCGCTGACAGGCTTAACGACCGTGTTCGGGATGGGAACGGGTGTGGCCCTGTCGCGCTAGTCGCCAGCAGAATTCGAGGTGTCTGGTGTCAGGGGCCAGGTGTCAGGGGAAAAAACCTGACACCTGACACCTAGCACCCGAAACCTGACGAGCAGGTGTGTGATGCCGAGGCTCACCTCGAGAGAGAAGAGATCAAGCCTCACGGGCAATTAGTACGGCTCGGCTGAAGCGCTCGCGCGCCTTGCACCTGCCGCCTATCAACCTGGTAGTCTCCCAGGGCCCTTCAGGAGCCTTGCGGCTCGGGAGTGTTCATCTTGGGGAGGGTTTCCCACTTAGATGCATTCAGCGGTTATCCCCGCGCGACATCGCTAACCGGCGTTGCCCTTGGCAGGACAGCCGGGACACGAGAGGTCGCTTCGTCCGGGTCCTCTCGTACTACGGACGACATCCCTCAACACTCCACCGCCCGCACCGGATACAGACCGAACTGTCTCACGACGTTCTGAACCCAGCTCATGTGCCACTTTAACCGGCGAACAGCCGGACCCTTGGGACCTTCTCCAGCCCCAGGATGTGACAAGCCGACATCGAGGTGCCAAACCGCGCCGTCGATGTGAACTCTCGGGCGCGATAAGC
>QHUS01000112.1 GCA_003222035.1 Gemmatimonadota bacterium
AGCAGCATTTGTCGTAGCATCCTCTCCGGAGGACGCCAATGCGCGCGAGCACCGCTCGCCTGATGAATTCGCCGGTGCGCCTCGCGGATCTGGTGTTCCCGCAGGTGTCCCGGCTGATTCATCGGACGCGGCTGGCGTTCATTCATCTCGACGGCCTGCTGGCGTTCGGCAAGCGCGACCGCGACGGCCGCATCGACGGCTACATCACGGCGTACCTGCCGGACGAGTGCGTGCTGCTGTTCTTCCGCAAGGGCGAGGCGATGAACGCCGCTTCGCTTCACACCGGCGGGCGGCAGGTCATCACGATCACGGAGGCGCTGAAGCGCATGCGCGCCGAAGTGGAGCGCGGGGAGCTCGCGTATGCGGCCGCGCCGATGGAGCAGCTCGCGTGGATGTACCAGTCGTGCGCCGCGCCCGTCGAAATGAAGACCGTCGATGCGTCGAACCCGGGCACGTTCTTCGCGACGTTCGCGCGGGACAAGACGAGCGGCATCCTGGAGCTGACGTCCAATGCGCACGTCTCGTACGTGCGCTTCGACAGTGGCCGCTATCACAGCGGCTATTTCTGCGACAAGACGGACGTGACGGCCATCCCGAAGTTCCTGGAGTCGCAGTTCCTCGCCGGCCCGGACGGGCAGCCCCCCGTGCTCACCGCCGCCGTGTTTCCGTATGTCGCGGACCTGCCGCAACAGGCGCCCAACGCATTGATCAACACGTATCGCGAGCTCTACTGGCGCATCGTCGATGAGATAGAGAAGGAGCTCCCGGGAGAGGCGAAGCGCCGCGCCCAGAAGGTGAGCGCGGGCGTCGTGGATGCGCACAAGGCGATCACGATTCTCTCGGCGCCGCGCGGGAACGAGATCCCCGACTCGGTCGTGCAGCCGGAAGAGCTCGCCAGCGCGCTCACCGATTGGTCGCTCCAGCTGCTCGAGGGCGTCGAGGTCCTGATGCCGGGGACGGCGCCCAAGATCCTGCGCGAGGCCACACGCGAGCACCGCTACGTCCTGCAGTCGGCCGGGTACTACGGGCGCCTGCCCTGGCCGGTCACGTGGTGAGATGGCCGGGACCCTGTACGTCGTCGCCACCCCGCTCGGCAACCTCGACGACCTGTCGCCGCGCGCGGCCGCCACGCTGATCCGCGCGGCCGCCGTCGCCGCCGAAGACACCCGCCACACCAAACCGCTCCTCGCCCACGTCGGCTCGCGCGCCGAGCTCATCAGCTTCCACGCGCATTCGAGCGATGCGGCGTTGCGCCGCATCCTGGACCTCCTGGGGAGCGGCAAGGACGTCGCGCTCGTGACCGACGCGGGGACGCCGGCAGTGAGCGATCCGGGCGCCGTCCTCGTCGCCGCGGCGCGCGAGCGCGACGTCCCCGTGGTCACCGTTCCCGGCCCCACCGCGGTCGCGGCCGCGCTCGCCGTCTCGGGGCTCGGCGCCGATCGCTACCTCTTCCTCGGCTTTCCGCCGCGCAAGGGTGCCGAGCGCCGGCGACTGCTCGAGACCGTCGCCCGGAGCGAGTGGACCGTGGTGTTGTTCGAAGCGCCGCCGCGCGTCGCGGACCTGCTCGAAGATCTGGCCACGGCCTGCGGCGCGGAGCGACGAGCCGTGGTGGCGCGCGAGCTGACCAAGCTGTTCGAGGAGACCCGCGCCGGGACCCTGGCAGAGCTGGCGGGTTACTACGCCGAGGCGCCGGCTCGCGGCGAGGTGACGGTCATCGTGGCGGGCACC
Source organism: Gemmatimonadota bacterium (assembly GCA_003222035.1). GTDB lineage: Bacteria > Gemmatimonadota > Gemmatimonadetes > Gemmatimonadales > GWC2-71-9 > AG41. The sequence continues at coordinate 1,729 of QHUS01000112.1, forward strand.
GGCAAGCCCGCGCGTGCGGAGCGCGCCGACTCGCCCGACCCCGCGATCCGCGCCCGCGCGCTGCTGGCGCAAGGGATGACACGTCGCGACGTGGCCGACCAGCTGGTCGCGGAAACGGGAATCACGAGAAATACGGCGTATCGGTTGGTGAACGAGCTGTGAAAGCCCTGGCGGTCGTCCTGTGGATCCTGTGGTTGCCCGTCGCCGACCGGTCGCCGAAACGCGGAACGGGGAACGCGGAACGCGGAACCGCGCGGGCGAACGCTCGTGTGTCTGTTCCGCCTTCCGCCCTCCGCGTTCCGCGTTTTGCGTCGCTGACCATCGGAAGCGCACCAAGCTGACCGTGGCGGAACGCGAGCGCGTCGTCACCCTCACCGGCCCCGAGCTGTGGGACGTCCCTTACCTCTTCATGACCGGGCACGGCAACGTGCGGTTCTCGGACGAGGAAGTGAAGGTGCTCCGGCGCTGGCTCGAGCAGGGCGGGTTTCTGCATGCCGACGACGACTACGGGATGGACAAGTCGTTCCGCCGCGAAATCGCGCGGGTGTTTCCCGACCACCCCCTCGTTGAAGTGCCGTTGAGCCACCCCATCTATCACTTGGTTTACGACTTCCCGAAGGGCATCCCCAAGATCCACGAGCACGACGGGCTCCCCGCCCAGGGTTTCGGTATATTTTTGGGGAACCGGTTGGTCGTATACTATTCCTATCAGACGGACCTTGGCGACGGTTGGGAGGACCCCGAGGTCCATCACGATCCTCCGGAGCTCCATGAGGCGGCCCTGCGGATGGGCGTGAACCTGTTTACCTACGCCGTGAGCTCGACCCGGTGACCGACACGGCGCTGCTGTTGCGGCGGCTGGGGCGCGTGCACGCGCGCGCCCGCGCGGGAGCGGTTCTGCTCACGAGCGCGGGCGTCGCGCTGGCCATTGCCGGAGCGGGGTTGTCTCTGGCGCCGCAGGTCGCACCTATCGTGGCCGCCTGGGTGCTGATCGGCGGTATCGTCGTCGTCGCCGCCGCGCTGGCGTCGCGGGCGGGGCGGCGCGCCGGGCCCCCGGTGGTGGGACGCCTGGTCGAGTCGACGGCCCAGACGCGCGCGGGAAGCGTCGTGGGTCTCTTGAGCCCTGGGGCGACCGCGGGAGCGAGCCGGGAGCTCTTGGCCCTCGCCGACGCCCGCGCGGCGGCGGTGGTCGCGGGGGCAGCGCCGGCGGTCAGCCGACTGTTGGCCCGGGGCACGCGGAGGTCGGTGGCCACCGGTGTCGCAGTCGCGGGGCTTGGGGCCGCCCTGTTCGTCGCCTCGGCACCGGCGGCGGGGCGCGCGGCCGCGTTCTGGCATCCGCTGCGCGCCATCGCCGACGCCCGCGCGCCGGTGCGGCTCTTCGTGGACCGCGCGACGGTGCGCCGGGGCGACAGCGTCCGCGTGGTTGTCGAGGTGCCGGCGGCGACGCGGGCCATCCTCTGGACGCGGGGCCCCGGCGAGCCCTGGCGGCCGACGTCGGTGACCCTCGACGCCACCGGGCGCGTTACACAGTGGCTCGGCCCGCTCGAAGCCGATCTCTATCTGCGCGCCGCGAGCGGGGGCCGGCGCAGTGTGGAGCGGCGCGTCACGGTCGCGTTGCCCGCCTTCGTCGCCGGCCTCGAGCTCACCGCCCGCTACCCCGAATACCTCGGGCGCCCCGACGAGCCGCTGGTGCCCGGCACGGACACACTCGCCATCCCCGAGGGCACCGTGATTCTCACGAGCGGCGCGGCCAGCGTGCCGCTCGCGGCGGCGACGTGGCACCGGCCGGGTGCGGAGCGGGGAGCAGTGCTGAGCGTGGACGGCACGCGGTTCTCGGGGCGGCTCGCCCCGACCGCGTCTGGTGTGTGGCGGCTCGCGCTCACCACCGCCGACGCGACGCCGCTGGAGGGAGAGTCGCCCGAGCTGCGGCTCCGCGTGGTGCCCGACTCCGCGCCCGTGGTCACCGTCCCGATCCCGGGGCGGGACACGACGCTTCCTTTGTCTCTCCGCCAGCCACTCGTGATCGATGCGCGCGACGATCATGGCCTCACGCGGCTCGAGGTTGTGAGCTGGCGCGTGAGCCAGACGGGGAAGGTCGGGGCCGCGGTGCGTGAAACGCTCGATGTGTCCGGTGCGGGAGAGCGGACCATCGTGCAGGGGGATCTCGACGCGACCCAGCGTGGTCTGTTGCCGGGCGACACGCTGCGGCTTCGCGTCGAAGCGTGGGACAACTTCCCGGCGCCCGCGACGCACGTCGGCCGAAGCCGGGAGCTGGCCCTGCGGCTGCCGAGCCTCGAGGAGCTGCGAGCGGCGACCCGCACGGCCTCGCAGGACGTCGCCGCTGCCGCGGACTCGCTCGCCGGTGCGCAAGGTGACCTGGGAGCACGCACCCGCGACCTCGCGCAGGAACGCTCCCGCGACGCTTCCGGCACGCGCCGGCCTTCGGACGGTGGGCGGGACGCAGCGGGAGCGCTGCCCTTCCAGGCGACCGAGCGAGCGCAGGGCGTGGCGCGCGAGCAGGAAGCGCTGCAACAGCGGGTCCAGGAGCTCTCGCGCGCAGTGGAAGAGATCACGCGCGCGGCTCAAGCGGCCGGCTTGGGCGACACCGCGTTCCAGGCGCGCCTGCGCGAGGTGCAGGATCTGCTGCAACGCGCGGTGACGCCGGAGCTCGCCGCGAGGTTACGGGAGCTGCAAGACGCCCTATCGCGGCTCGACCCGGAGGCTACGCGCCGGGCCCTCGAGCGCCTCGCCGAGGCGCAGCAGCAGCTCAAAGCGGAGCTCGAGCGGAGCGAGGAGCTGTTCCGCCGCGCGGCAATCGAGGGCGCCCTCACGTCGCTCGCGGCGGATGCCAAGGACCTGCAACGCCGGCAGGCGGAGTGGAACCGCGAGGACGCGCCCCGGCCCGACAGTACCGGCGCGGCGCGGCAGCGCGCGCTCGGCGACCGCACCGACTCGCTGGCGCGGGGCATCGAGCAGGTGGCCGCGGACCTGAAAGCCGCCGGGCATGAGGGGGCGGAGGGCGAGAAAGCC
>QHUS01000113.1 GCA_003222035.1 Gemmatimonadota bacterium
CCGCGGCTGCGTAAAGTGGAGCCATGTCCTCGCAACCGCGCGCGGTGATCACGACGCCGTACCCCACGCCCGCCGCGACGGCTCGCATCCTCGGCGTTCCGGTCAAGCGCTACCGCGAGCTCCGGGCGATGGTCACCGAGGCCCTGGCCCGCTTCCACAAGGGCGGCGCCAAGAAGCAGACGGCCATGAGGCGGCGCTCACGCCGAAGCTGCCGGGGCCCACGAGGCGGCTCAACCGCATCCTCGAGCTGATCTCGGCGTGCCGCTACTCGTTCCACGACCTCAGCCGGGTGCAGCTCTCCCGCGGCGCGCCGCGGTTCAACATGCCCTTCGAGGCCGGCCTGGCGGTCGCCATCGCGCGCTCGCGGCCCGATCACCAGTGGTTCCTCCTGGAGGCGCGCGCCCACCGTATGCAGAAGTCGCTGAGCGATCTGAGCGGGACCGACCCCTACATCCACCGGAACAGTCCGCGGCAGGTGCTGGTGGCGCTCACCGACGCCCTGGTGAGGGTGTCGAGGCAGCCCACCGATGAGATCTTTCAGCTCCTGAGAACGGAAGCGGTCGAGATCCGGAGAAGCTACGGGACGCTGTTCGGCGCGCGCGCCTTCAGAGACCTCGTCGTCGTGGCGGTCGACTTCGCCACGCGGATCCATCCGCCGGCCGCGCGGTAGTCACTGCGGCTCGGGCGGCCGCCGATCGGCCCACGGCCGCAGCGCTTCGAATGCCGCCGCCGCGCGCAGCACCAGCGCGTCCTCCAGGCGCCGGCCGACGATCTGTAGCCCCACGGGCAGGCCGCTTGCCGTCCAGCCGGCCGGGACGGAGACGGCCGGCTGGCCGCTGTAGTTGAACGGATAGCAGAGCGTCCACCCCAGGTGCGTCACCTCGCGGCCGGCCACCTCGCTGGGGCCGACGATGCCGAGCGGGAAAGCCGGCAGGGACAGCGTAGGCGTGAGGAGCAGGTCGTAGCGCTCGAAGAATCGCCTGAGCGCGTCCGTCAGCGCCTGGCGTGCAGCGACCGCGCGGAGATATTCCACCACGCTCAGACCGGCGGACGCTTCGGCGTACCGCACCAGCTCCGGATCCATCTGGGCCTTCTGCTCCGGCGAGCGCGCCGCGTGCGCGCCGGCCTGGGCGCCGCCATAGAGCGCTTTCAGGATCACGCTGGGGTCGCCCAGGTCCGGGCTGGCTTCCTCGACGGTCAGACCGAGCTCGGAGAAGGCACGCGCCGCGGCCTCCGCGATCTCCCGCGTCTCGGGCTCGACGGGCGCGTAGCCGAGGTCGGGCGACCAGGCGATGCGCACCGGCCCATAGCCGCTCCGCACCGGTGCATTGCCCCGCACGACGGGCAGGGATTCGCTGCACTTCCTCAGGTAGTCCACGCCGTCGTCCGGTAGCGCGAACGCATCACGCCGATCGTGACGGGCGATCGCGTTCATCATGAGGGCCGCGTCGCGAACGGTGCGCGCGAGCGGACAGACGTGGGCGACCAGCTCGTTACCTCCGGCGGCCGGGTACATCGGCACTCGCCCGAAGGTCGGCTTGAGGCCCACGAGGCCGCAGAAGCTCGCGGGGATGCGGATCGAGCCGGCCCCATCCGAGCCGAGCGTCAGCGGCGCCAGCCCGGCCGCGACGGCCGCCGCTCCGCCGCCGGTCGATCCGCCCGGCGTGCGCGTCAGATCCCAGGGATTGCGCGACTCGCCGAACAACGGATTGTCGGTCGAGCCGCGCCAGGCGAACTCCGGAAGGTTGGTCCGGCCGACGAAGATGGCGCCGGCCGCCCGCAGCCCCGCCACGCTCGGGGTGTCCTCCGGCGCGACGAACTCCGCCATCAGCCGCGAGCCGTACGTCGTACGCTCGCGCGCCGTCCAGAGGTTGTCCTTGATCGAGATGGGAACGCCGTGAAGCGGGCTGAGCCGCTGGCCGGCCATGACGGCCCGCTCCGCCGCGCGCGCCTCGCCGAGAGCTCGTTCGGCGTGAACAAGAACGTAAGCCCCCAGGCGCGGGTTCAGCCGCTCGATGCGCTCCAGCACGGCGCGCGTCACCTCGACAGGCGAGAGCACCCGACGGCGGATCAGCTCCGCGAGCTCCACGGCGGGGGTGAAGCAGATATCGGTAGCGTCCACGTCAGCGCCTCGCCCCGCGGAGCGCGTCCGCGAGCCGTCGCGCCGTGAACGGCTGGCGGCCGGCGGCGGCGCCAAGCGGCGCCAGCGCGTCGGCCACGGCGTTCGAGATCGCCGCCGAGGCGCCCATCACACCGCCCTCGGCCATGCCCTTCATGCCGAGCGGTGTGTTCGGATCCGGCCGCTCGATGTGCTCGACCTCGAACGGCGGCATCAGCGCGGCCGTCGGCATCGCGTAGTCGAGCAGCGTGGCGCTCAGGTTCTGCCCGTCCGCGCCGTAGACGACCTCTTCCAGGAGCGCGCCGCCGAGCCCCTGCGCCGTGGCGCCGTGAAGCTGGCCCTCGACGACCCGCGGGTTCAGCATGCGCCCGCAATCCTCGACGATCGTGTAGCGCGGGATCGTCAGGGCGCCCGTCTCCGGGTCGATCTCGACCCGACAGATGTGAGTGCCGCTCGAGAAGGTCAACGCCGGCGGATCGAACGCGTGCGTCGCCTCGAGCCCGGGCTCCATCCCCGGCGGCAGCTCCGTCGGCGCGAAGTACGCCTTCTGGGCGAGCTGGGCGATCGTCAGGCTCGACGCGGGCGTGCCGCGCACGCGAACGGCCCCGTCGACCAGCTCCAGGTCGTCGAGCGGCGCCTCCAGGAGATACGCCGCGATCCGCAAAAGCTTCTGCCTCACGATGCGCGCCGCCCCGAGCGCCGCCCCCGCGCTCACCACGCCGCCCCGGCTGCCCCGCGTGCCCATGCCGTACGGGGCGGCGGCCGTATCGCCGGACTGGACGCGCACCTTCTCGATCGGAACCGCCAGCGCGTCGGCCAGCGCCTGGGCGACCGTCGTCAGGTGCCCCTGCCCCTGGCTGACGACGCCGATTTGCGCCGAGACTGCGCCGCTCGGCTCGATCCGGACGATCGCGGCGTCGTGGCCCGATCCGGCGATGCCGGCCGACTTGTAGAACTCCGAGCCGTACGTGTTCGGCTCGATGTAGGTGGCCACCCCGATCCCGGCGATCTGTCCCGCCGCACGCGCATCGTCCCGCGAGCGCCGCGCTTCTTCGTAGCCGAAC
>QHUS01000114.1 GCA_003222035.1 Gemmatimonadota bacterium
GATGTCTCCCGCCCAGAACAGATCACCCGCTTGTTCGAGGACGTCCAAGGGCAGTTTGGTAAGCTTGATGTTTTCGTGAGCAACGCGCGGCCTGAGATACCAGCTTTTTTCCAGCCACCATTGGAAATCACGCTGGAGCAGTGGGACACGGCGTTCAACTCGCAGGCGAAGGCGTTCCTCGTGGGCGTTCGGGAGGCAGCTCGCCTCATGCGTAACGGCGGGAGAGTCCTCGCCATCACCTACGCGCAGGGGAGCCGTACCGGTGGCCTGCAACCGTGGGTAGGCATGGGTTCAGCCAAGGCGGCCTTGGAGTCGCTTGTTCGGTATTTCGCGGTGGCATTGGCCAAACGCGGTATCACCGTCAATGCCATCAGCCCCGGATGGATTGAGGACAGCGTCTTAAACACGCTGCCACAGCAGGCCCAAGATCTCATCAGGAATTGGCATGTCCGCGGTTGGACACCCATGGGGCGTCTAGGAACCCCCGCAGACGTCGGAGATGTTGTGGCGCTCTTTTGTTCGGAACAATCCGCCTGGATCACGGGACAGGTAGTTTACGCGGATGGCGGTGCCTCCTTGATGAATCCAGAGGTCCCCTCCGAAATACAGCTCGCATAGCCCAGCCGGAGAGCGCCGATCGGGAAACCGAGAGTGCGCGGACTAAACATGCGCTTGAAGCTGGCGGGCGCTGATCGTTCTAGGGGAAGCGGAGTGGTTGTGCCCTGGCGGGCACGGACTGTCGTCCGACAGCCTTGCGCCGGCGCGCACGTCGCCTGCAGCTTCAGCGCGATCCGTTAGGCGGTGACGACCGCGGCGATCATCGGCCAGAATCTAGGCAAGGAGGGCTCAATGAGGGCAAGGGATGCGTTGATGCTGGGGATGACGCTCGCGGTGCCGACGACGGTTTTGGCGCAGGCATCCGGAGAGGCGACAGCCAAGCACGCTTCGCCACCAGCGGCAAGCCGACTCGTCGTCATGCCGGCCAGCGACGTGAAATGGACCGATCTCGACCCCGGTGCCCCGGGAGTCAAGGTTGCGGATCTGTGGGGTAACCATGCGACCGGCGCGTTTGGCGCGCTTTTCAAGTTGCCGGCGGGATTCGCAGCTCCACTCCACACGCACACCTACGACATGAAGGTCGTAATCCTGTCGGGGACCTACATTCAAGCCCCGGAAGGAAAGCCCGAATTCCGGCTGGGACCGGGGTCCTATTTCCTGCAGCCGGGTGGGGACTATCGCCACACCACGAGCTGCGATCAGGCCTCGGACTGTGTGTTCTTCGTCGAAGGCAAGGGAAAGTTCGATCTCAAGCCGGTCGATGCGGGGAAGGCAGCTCCTCGTTGACTGGGCTGCCACAGCTGACCGAGCCATACCGATATCCCGGTACATTCGTGCGACACGTATTTCTACCGACGCGGGAGGTCGTATGCGCCAAAGGATTTTTTCACTCGGATTCGTGCCGGTCGCTTCGTTCCTCGTCGCGTGCGCCGAGCCTCAGATTGCGGCACCTGCGAATGTCGGTAACGTGGCTGCCACGGCTCAGCAGCTCGGGGCACCACCGGTCTGCGAGCACGTGAGTGGGGCGTTTGTTTTTACGACATTTCAGTTCACAAGCCAGACGACTGCCGTCGGCGCCGGCACGCTGGAGGGGGACCTCTCCGGCGGATTTAGCGCCGAGTACTTCGATGTCCAGCAGCGGGGCAGCGGTGTAATCCACATGCTGGCCCATCACACCATTACGAGGAGCACCGGGACGATCAGGACGTCCGATGAGATCCTGCTTCTCCCAGATCAGGATCCAGCCGTGGGCCGACCCAATTCGCGCCTGGACGTGATCGGCGGAACGGGTGCGTATGACGGAGCGACAGGCCTCCTCCACACCCACGGTCAACTGAACCTCGCAACGCTGGCTGGGTCTGTCCAGTATAGGGGAGAGGTTTGCGTCCCGTGAACCACGCAGGTGTAGGAATGAGAGGCCACCGGGAGCGTTGCCTAACAAGCGCTTGAAGCTGCCGGCGCGCGTAGATTAAGGAATGAATCTTTGTTCAGCGCGCCGCAGCTTAAGCGCACGAAACTACGCGCTCCATGAAGGCCGCGTTCATCGACCGCTACGGGAGCAATGACCGCGTCAACGTGGCGGAAATCGCCGTCCCCCTCATGGGCCCTCTGGATTTGTTAGTTCGAGTACACGCCGCCAGCGTGAATCCACTGGACGTCAAGACGCGCGATGGAAAGTTGAAGATGCTGTTGAAGTATCAGTTCCCGCTGGTGCTGGGCAATGACCTCTCAGGCGTGGTTGCCGACGTGGGCGCGCAGGTGACGCGCTTCAAGAAAGGCGATGCCGTCTACGCGCGCCTGGACAAGGACCGCATTGGAGCGTTTGCGGAATTTGCCGCGGTCCGCGAAGGCGCCGCGGCTCTCAAACCCACCAACGTGACCTTTGAAGAAGCTGCCTCACTTCCGCTGGTCGCGCTAACGGCATGGCAGGCCTTGGTCGAGATTGGGAAGCTGCGCGCCAACCAACGCGTGTTGATTCACGCGGGCAGCGGGGGCGTCGGCAGCGTGGCCATCCAGTTGGCCCGTCACCTGGGCGCAACGGTTTTCACCACGGTGGGGCAGCGCAATGTGGAACTGGTGA
>QHUS01000115.1 GCA_003222035.1 Gemmatimonadota bacterium
GGGGGCCGCCGTATCGCGTTCGTGCATCCGAAGGCGACGACCGGCATCCTGCTGGAGCTGACAGAGTAGCTAACACGCGACCGGATCGAAACGTTCCCCGGGCTCACTTGCGGCACGTCCCGCCCGGCGTCGGGAGGCTCCCCAGATGCACGTCGTTCACGACCCAGCCGCCGCCCTTTGTGCGGACGAGATCCATGGGAGCCACGAATGTGCAGGCGGTGACTCGCTGGACTTCGACGCGGAAGGTCTGGGTGTCGTCGTGACCGGGCTCCCGGAGCGGTCCCTCGACCACGCGATAGCCCGCGTGGGCGAGATACTTCTGAATGACCGTGAGGCGCTCCTTCAGCTCATTGCCCTTCATCCAATCCGCGGCGGGTCCGCGATCCGAGCCCCACAGCGTGCCCATGCGCGACAGGTCATTCGCTTTCACGGCCGACATGAACTGCGCCAGGGTCTCCTGCGGCGATTGCGGGACCGGCTTGCCCGGGCCCGGCCCCCCGCCGCACGCGAGGGTGCCCAACGCGACGAGCACGGTCAGTCGTGGTCTCACGAGCGCTTCCTCGAGTGTGTGCGGAGTGAACCGAAGGTAAGAGGCCATGCGGCTCTACGTCAACATTGATCACGTCGCGACGGTGCGCGAGGCACGTCGCACCGACGAGCCGGATCCCGTCGCCGCCGCGGCCGCGGCCGAGCGCGCCGGCGCCGACGGCATCACCGTCCACCTGCGGGAGGATCGCCGGCACATCCAGGACGCCGACGTTCGCGCGCTCCGGGCGGCCGTGCGCACCGTGTTGAATCTCGAGCTCGGCGCCGCATCCGAGATCGTACAGATCGCTCGACGCCTCAAGCCGTATCAAGCCACCCTCGTCCCCGAACGACGCCAGGAGATCACGACCGAAGGCGGCCTCGCGCTTGGTGGAGCGAGGGGGAGGGGGGGCGCGAGTCGCAAGATCCGGGGCGCCATCGAGCAGCTGACCAACGCGGGCGTGCGCGTGAGTCTCTTCATCGACCCCGACCTCCGCACCATCGATCGCGCGGCGGCCCTCGGCGTCCCAGCGGTCGAGCTCCATACCGGCCGCTACGCCCACACGTGGCGCACGAGCGACGCCGCGCTCCGCGCGTTGCGGCGCGCGGCCGCGCACGCCCGCGCGCGCGGGCTCGCGGTGCACGCCGGGCATGGCTTGACGTACGCCAATGTCCAGCCGGTGGCCGCCATCCCCGAGCTCGAAGAGCTGAATATCGGGCACGCGATCGTCAGCAACGCGATCTTCCTGGGGATGGAAGAGGCGGTGCGGCGGATGCGAAAGCTGGTGGACGAAGCAAGGGAATTCATTAGCTTGGGAGCCTCATGACCCCGCCCCAGAAGCCCCTCGGCATGTCCGACTTCTTCGCGCTCGAAGCGGGGGAGTATCTCGAGCGGCTCGACGGCCTGCTGGTCAAGGATGACGGCTCCAGCGGCGACGAGATTGTGCGGCTCGCGCGGGCGTTGCGGGGCAGCGCGCTCATGGCGAACCAGCAGGCGATTGCCCGGGTCGCCGCGGGGCTGGAGACGCTGTGGCGCGCGGTGCGCGAAGGGCGGCGGACGTGGGATGCCCAGACGAGACAGTTGGCCGTGCGCAGCGTGGACGACCTGAAGATCTTCGTGCGGCAGGCGGGCAGCTGGACCGACGCCCACACGGCGAAAGCCGAGGCCCTGGCGCAGGAGCTGGAGCAGCTCGCGGGGCGGCCATCGGCGCAGGTCCGCGCGGCCGAGGCGTTGGGGCTCGATGCGGGGGCGCGGGCGTTCGTGGCGCGCGAGGGCGCGGCCATCGCGAGCGCGCTCGATCGCGCCGCCCAGGCGTTGCGCATCAACCCCGGAGCGCAGGATCCGCTCCAGCACGTCCTGCGCACACTGCAGCCGTTGCGCGGCCTCGCCGCTCTCGCCGACCTCCCGCCCCTCCCCGACCTGCTCGAAGGAATTGAGCGCGCCATCAGCACGCCGTCGCGCTCCGGTCTCGCGCCGCCGGCCAGTGTGGCGGACCTGTTCCAGACGGCGGCGGCGGCGATCGCCCGCGCGGCGCGTGAGGTGGCCGAGCGGGGCCGGCCCGACCCGGAGGGGGCGGACTTCCGCCAGTTCGCCGGTCTGCTCGTCCGATTCATGGAGAGCGAGCCGGACGCCGTCTCGATCGGGTCGTTGTACTACAACGACTCGGGGCCGCACATCGTATCGCGCGGCGTGCCGGCGGCGCGACCGTCGACGCTCGGCCGGCTGGAGCTGGTGAGTCACGGCGAGCACCTGCGGCAGGCGGCGGACTCGCTCGAGCGCGCGCCGTCCGCCACGCAGCGCGAGCTGCGCGCCCACACGCTCGCCACCACGTTTCGCGCGCTCTCGAGCGCCGGCGGTGGAGCGCTCGCCGACCGCGTCGCCGAGTTCGCCCTGGCCGCGCGAGAAGCCGTGGCGTCGGGCATCGCGGTGAGCAGCGCCGCCGCCTTCGCGGCGGAGCTCCGTCGCGCAGGAGACTTGCTCGCCCGCTCAGGTGGACCCCCGGCGGACGAGGAAGCGCTGGCCGCTGAGCTCGACGGCCTCACCGCTGCGATTCGCGCGATACGGCCGGGCGCCCCTCCTCCCTCTCCCGCCCCCGCCCCCGCCCCAGCGCCGCCGGTGCCATCGCGTGCGCCCGCCGCGGCACGTCCGACAGCCGCCCCGCCGCCCCCGCCGCCCCCGCCCCCCTCCGCACCCCGCCCCGCTGCGCGAGCCACCGCCGAGGCTACGCCGGAGACACCCGATCTCGTCGGCTCGTGGGCCTCCTACGAGCGGCTGTCCGGCGGAGGCGTGATCGAGCCAGCGTCGCTCACGGAGCTCCTGGCTGGGGCCGATCGCGGGCCGGCCGCGCCATCGCGCGACACCGCTCGACCGGTCGCACCCGCGCCCTCCTCACCCGGGGGCGACGCCGGAGCAGTAGACGTCCGTAGCCTGTTGTACCGCGGTGATCGCGCCCTGCAGCGGGCCCAGGAGCTGCGCGTCGCAGCGAGGCAAGCCTCGGGCGACGCGCTGCGGGCGCTCGTCGACGAAGTCTGCGATCTCGTTGCCCTCGCACTCGAGCCTCCCCCCGGTCCCCCCGGCCCCCCCGGCCCCCCCCGCCCCTAAGCGCGCCG
>QHUS01000116.1 GCA_003222035.1 Gemmatimonadota bacterium
CTTCGTCAGCAACGCGCGGCCCGAGCTCCCCGAGTTCTACCAGCCGCCGATGGATATCGAAACGGCGAAATGGCAGGCCGCGCTCGATTCTCAGGCCGCCGCATTCCTCGTCGGCGTCAGACAGGCGACGACGCTCATGCCGGGCGCCGGCCGCGTGATTGCGATCACCTTCGCGCCGGGAAGCCGCACGGGAAGCTGGCAGTCGTGGGTCGCGATGGGATCGGCGAAGGCGGCCATGGAGTCGGCGTGCCGCTATTTCGCCGTGGCGCTTGCAAAGCGCGGCATCACGGTGAACGCCATCAGCCCCGGGCTTACCGAGGACAGCGTCCTCAACAGCCTTCCCGAGGCGGCGCAGGACATGGCGCGGCGCTGGCACCAGCAGGGGTGGACGCCGATGGGGCGGCTTGGGACGCCCGCCGACATCGGCAATGTCGTGAGCCTCTTGTGCACGGACGAAGCGGGGTGGATTACCGGCCAGACCATCTACGCCGACGGCGGCGCGTCGCTGATGGACATGGTGCTGCCGCTCGAGATGCAGATGCCGGTCGCCGCCGTGTAACAGGCGCATCACCGGCGGCGGCACTCGCGTGAGCGAATGTGTGATTCTCGTCGGGCTGCCGGCCGCCGGGAAAACGACGTTCTACCAACGGCATTTTGCGGCGACGCATCGCCACGTCAGCAAGGATCTGTCGCCCAACGCGGCCGGCCGCGAAGCGCGGCAGCGCCGGCTGATGGCCGAGATCCTTGCCGAAGGCGCGTCGCTCGTCGTCGACAACACGAACCCGACGATCGCCGACCGCGCCGCGATCATGACAATCGCGCGGGCACACGGCGCGCGCGTGATCGGCTATTTCTTCGACGTGACAACGCGTCAGGCCGTGGCGCGCAACGCAGAGCGGACCGGCCGGCAGAAGGTGCCAAACGTCGCGATTTTCACGGTCGCCAAGCGGCTCGAGGCGCCCACGCTCGGCGAGGGCTTCGATCAGTTGTTCCGCGTCACGCTCACCGAGCAGCGCACGTTCGCCGTCAGCGAGATCGCCGGCTGAGGCGGGCAATCAATTCGGTGAGATCGGCCGGCAGCGGTGCCTCGAAGGTCATCGCCGACCCGCCGACTGGATGCCGAAACGAGAGCCGGTACGCGTGCAGCGCCTGGCGCGGAAATGCGATCGACCTCAGCTCCGCCGGGCCGTACACGTAGCGCTGCTCGCCGACGAGCGTGTGTCCGCGGAGCCGAGCCTGGAGCCGGATCTGGTTGCGCTTGCCCGTGACCAGCCGTACTTCGACGAGCGATGCGCCGCGCAGCCGCTCGACGACGCGGTACTGGCTGACCGCCTCGGTGCCGCGCGGATCGCGCGGATGCGTTTCCTTCTGAATCAGCGCCTGGTGGTCCCACACGAGGTAGTCGCGCCAGGTGCCCTCGGGCGGATCGGGGTGCCCGTAGACGACCGCGCGGTACACTCGCTCTGCTTCGTGGCGCTTGAACTGTCCTTTCAGCCGCTCCTGCACATCGGCGCGCTTGGCAAAGACGACGAGGCCCGAGGTGTCGCGGTCGATTCGGTGGACGACGAACGGGCGCGCGACGCGGCGGGCCCGCAGGTAGCGCGCGAGCTCCTGGTACGCCGAAGGCGCATCGCCCTGGCGCGGCAGAGGCACGGCAAGCAGTCCCGCCGGCTTGTTCAGCACGACGAGCGCATCGTCCTCGAAGAGGATGTGGAGATCGTGCGACTCGCCGAGCGCGTGCCGTCGTCTTGCGCTGCCCGGGCGATCCATCCAGACGCGGACGACGTCGCCGGCGGCGAGACGCAGCGACGCCGCCTTCCTGGCGACTTCGATGCCGTTGACGAACACCTTGCCCCGCTCGATCGCGATCGCCGCACGCGGCCGCGAGCCAAGGCGAGCGGCGGCGGCGAGGAACTTGTCGAGCCTGACGCCGGCGTCGTCAGCACCGACGATCCATCGTGACAAGCAAGGCCTCGAATATCGCGTAGGGGCCGACCTGCGTGTCGGCCCGTGGCTGGCACCGGCGGACACATAGGTCCTCTACTCCGGCGGACACATAGGTCCGCCGCTACTGTACTCGCTGCGTGCCCGCGGGGATCGGATTGGCGATGGCGGCGCCGGCCGTGCTCTGGTAAAGGGTGCCGCTGCGGTCGATGGCGAATGCGCGCTGGCCGGTGATGCCGAGGTGAACGGCGACCGCGCCCGACCAGTAGGAGGACACGGTTGCCAGGGCGGAAGCGTTGCACGACGCGCCCGCCGCCAGAATGTCGTGGGCGTCGGGTGCGTTCTCTTCCTGAAGAAGAATCACGTAGCCGCTCTTGATCGAAGGGTCGGTCGCGAGATCGGGGCTGATGAAGGCATGCGACGAGCCGGCTGGCGGCCGGATGAGGTCGGCAAGTCGCTGGGCGTACCCGGTTCCGCCGCATTCCGACGCAAAGGTCGATTCGGCTGTGTGAATGACGCGCAGCGACGCCAATGCCGATGCCTCGTTCGCTGCGATCCGCGCGCGGAGGACGTTGGGCAGAGCGATTGCCGCGATGATCGCGATCGTTCCGACCGTAATCATCAGCTCGATGAGCGTAAAGCCGGCAGACTCGTGGCGTCTGTGCATAGTATTTCAGTCTTATCGAGTCTTATATAGTACCTCAGCAGTTAGACTTCCACAAGGTCTAACGACCTAATCCGTTGATATTGATGGTCTTACGAATCAGTAAAAGTCGTGGGCGTCGAAGGCGACGTCCACGCCACGCATCCCCTGCACCTGGTCGGCCCGAACCGACGTGACGCCCTCCTGGTTCTGAACCACCCCCTCGACGACCAGGAACGGCTCTTCGACGATGACGAGGCGGTCGCGCGCGAACAGATCGGGGCGGACGATGATGTTGGCGATGCCGGTCTCGTCCTCGAGGGTCAGAAACACGAAGCCCTTGGCGGTGCCGGGGCGCTGGCGGGTGATGACCATGCCCGCGACGCGCACGCGACGGCCCTGCCGCGCGTGGGGCAAATCGCAGGCGCGCAGCACGCCGCGCATGG
>QHUS01000037.1 GCA_003222035.1 Gemmatimonadota bacterium
CCCACGCTCGCCGCCGCGGCGCCGCTCTACTTCGGGCTCGCCACCCCTGAGCAGGGTCGCGCCGTCGCCGCCCGGCTCGAGCGCGACTTCCTGAAGCCCGGCGGGTTCGTCACGACGCTCATCGCCTCGGGGCAGCAATGGGACGCTCCCAACGGCTGGCCGCCCCTGGAATGGCTCACGATCGAGGGCGTGCGGCGCTACAACCGGGCGGACCTGGCCAATGCCGCGCGCGATCGCTGGCTCGCCCTGAACCGGCGCACCTATCGCGAGACGGGCCGGATGATGGAGAAGTACGACGTGGTAGACGTGAACCGTCGGGCAGGGGGTGGCGAATATCCCACGCAGGACGGTTTCGGGTGGACCAACGGGGTGGTGCTGGCGCTAGAACGCCTGATCCCACCGGACTGACAGCCGAACCGCCGAGGCGATGAGTCCGACCATGCTGTAGGTCTGGACGAAGTTGCCCCACTGCTCCCGCGTCCGGGGATCGATGTGCTCGGCGAGCAGGCCGTGGCGATTGCGACACGCGAGCACGTTCTCGAACAGGGCGCGAGCCTCGTCGCGCCGGCCCAGGGCCGCGAGCGCGTTGATGTACCAGAAGGTGCAGACCAGAAAGGCGTTCTCGGGGGGCCCGAAATCGTCGGCTTCCACGTACCGGAACACGAAATCGCCCCGCCGCAGCTCCCGTTCGATCGCGGCGACCGTTCCGGCGAACCGCGGATCGTCCTCGGACAGGAACCCCAGCTCGCCCAGCCGCAGCAGGCTCGCATCGAGCGCGTCGCCGTGGGCGGTCGCCACGAAGCTGTTTTTCGTAGGATTCCAGCAGCGCTCCGAAACGAATTGGTGGATACGCCTGGCGTGCGCGGTCCAGTACTCCGCGCGCTGGACGAGGCCGAGGTGCGCCGCGATCCGGGCCAACCGGTCGCAGCCCGCCCAGCACATCACGCTCGAGAACGTGTGCACGCGCGGCTTGCCGCGGAGCTCCCAGAGTCCCGCGTCCGGCTGGTCGTATAGCTTCGCCGCCTGCTCCCCCAACGCCTCCAGGCGACGGAACAGCACCTCGTCACCCCCATCTCCCCGCCGCACCAGGCGCCGGTCGAAGAACACGTGGGTGGCCGTCAGAATGGCGGCTCCGTACACGTCGTGCTGGACCTGGCTGTATGCCTGATTGCCGACTCGCACCGGGCCGATGCCGCGATAGCCGGGTAACGACTCGACCGCTCGTTCCTCCGCCACGGCCCGCCCGGTCAATCCATACACCGGCTGCAGGCGCCCGCCGTCGGGGGCGGCGGCCGCGATGTTCACGACGTAGCTCAGGTAGCGCTCCATCGTCCGGGTGGCGCCGAGCCGGTTGAGGGCGTTCACGACGAAGTACGCATCGCGCAGCCAGCAGTAGCGATAGTCCCAGTTGCGCGTGCTGGCCGGAGCCTCGGGGATCGAGGTCGTCATGGCCGCGACCACCGCGCCGCTATCCTCGAACACGTTGAGCTCGAGTGTGATGGCCGCTCGGATCACCGCATCCTGCCACTCGAACGGGATGCCGAGCGAGCGCACCCAGTCCCGCCAGTAGCCGGCGGTGTCTTCGAGGAAGCGGCTCCCCAAATCGCCGACCGCGCCTTCGACCGTCTCGTCCGGTCCGAGGATCAGGGTCACCATATCCTCGAGGAAGAACGGGTTCTCCTCCGTGATCGCCGTGACTGCGGCGTCCGTCGTCAGGCGTAAGACGACCTCCCCACCGGCGTATCGAATGTGGTTCGAGCCCCAGGTGATAGTGGCGCGCCGGCGGCCGTAGTCGTGAGCCGGGCGCACCCGGATCCGGACGCGCGGATTCCCGGCGACGCGTCTGATCTGTCGCACCAGCATCATGGGACAGAACATCCGTCCGTGATGGCGGAACCGTGGCGCGAAGTCCGTGATGGCGACGCAGCCGCCGCTCCGGTCGTACAGGCGGGTTACCAGGATCGACGTATTGACGAGGTACTCCTGCTCGTCGCGGACGTAATCGATCAGCTCGACCGACAGAAAGCCGAAATCCTCGTCGCGGGTGCGTTCTCGGAGCAGGGAACAGAACGCGGGATCGCCGTCGAAGCGGGGGAAGCAGGCCCACACGATCTCGCCGCCGGGATTGATCAGGGCGCCAATCGTGCCGTTCCCGACCAGGCCGAGATCGAGGGTGGTCATCCCGCGACCGCCGCGAAACCCTGCTCCAACCAGGCGCGCACCGCCTCGACGTCGCCGAGGCGCCAGCGGGCCACCGTGCGACCCGGTCCCACCTTGATCGAATGACCGTCCAGGCGATTGACCGTCTTGAAGCCGAATTCGTCGGTGACGTCGTCGCCGACGAAAACGGGCGTACGCCCGCGGAACGGGGCCTCCTGCATGAACTCCTGCACGGCCACGCCTTTGTCCTTCCCCGCGGGCTTCACCTCGAGGATGCGCTTGCCCGGGAGGACGCAATACCGCGTCCCCAGGGGCGTCACCAGCTTGTGGACCAGGCGGTGGACGTATGCCGCCAGGCGCGGCGCCCGGCGATAGTGGACGGCCAGGGAGAGGCCTTTGTCCTCGAGGAACAGCCCGGGGTGGCGGGCGACCGCATCGGCGAGGCGCCGGCGCACGCCGTCGAGCTCGTGGGACGGGAACGCGTGACGCGACACCCGCCCGGTGGCGTCGCGCCGCTCCATGCCGTGCTGGCCGGCGGCGGGGAAGGGGCGTCCTGGAAACATCCGATCGATATCGGCGATCGACCGGCCGCTGATCAGAGCCACCGCCCCACCCGCGGAGCGATACGAAGCCTCGATGAGCCGCTGGAACACGGAATCGGGGCGCGTGCCCGTCGGCAGATCGGCGAGATCGACGAGCGTCCCGTCGATGTCGAAGAAGTAGGCCCAGTCCGGCTGTGGCGGCGGAAGCGATGCCCGCATCATTTGCCGCGGGCTCCCTCGCGGGCCCCGGAAGAGGGGCGGCGTGACAGGCGCTCCGGCGTCGCCGCGCGGTCCAGCAGGCGACCGCGACGCCGCATGCTCGCCGCATCGATCAGCATGCGCCCCGCCCACCGGTACACGTTGAACTCCTGAATCAGCCCGCGCATCAGCCGCAGCCGCGCGCGCTGTTCGCCCGCCGGCATGCACAGGGCCATGTGGAGCGCCGCCGCGGTCTGATCCGTGTCGTACGGGTTGACGATGACCGCCTCGGGCAGCTCGCGCGCCGCCCCCGTGAACTGGCTGAGGATCAGGACGCCGCGCTCGTCGTCGCGCGACGAGACGAACTCCTTGGCCACGAGGTTCATCCCATCGTGCAGGCTGGTGACCATGCACACCTCGGCGGCCCGGTAGTACTCGTAGATGTCGAGCGGTTGGTGGTGTTCCACGAGTAGCACGATCGGCGGCTGGGGTGCACCAGCATAGCGATCGTTGATTCGCGCGGCCATCGCGCGCACCCGCGATTCGTACTCCTGATATTGCTCGATGCGGGCCCGCGTTGGCGCCGCGATCTGAATGAACGTGAACCGGCCCACCCATTCCGGCTGCCGTTCCAGGAGACGCTCCACGGCGCGGAGGCGTTCCTCGATGCCTTTCGTGTAGTCGAGGCGATCGACGCCGACGCCGACCGCGTGGTCCGCCGGAAGACCGTGGCGGTTCCGTACGGCCGTCCGGCACTGCTCGACCGGCTTCTCGACCAGACTGGGCGACGGCGGCCACTCGATCGAGATCGGGTAGCGCTTGACCGCCGTGAGCTTGCCCCGATAGGAGACCGTGAACATCTCCCGGTCCACCCGGGCTTCGAGCAGGCGATCGACCGTGTCGACGAAGTTGTTGCAATGAAACCGCGTGTGGAAGCCGAGAATGGTCGAGCCGAGGAGCCCGTCGAGCAGCTCCTCCCGCCAGGGGCAGATCCCGAACGCCTCCGGGTTGGGCCAGGGAATGTGCCAGAACGCGACGATCGTCGCGGTGGGCAGCGCTTCCTGGATCATTCTCGGCAACAGCGCGAAGTGGTAGTCCTGGACCAGCACGATCGGGTCGGGCGACTTGGCCTCTTCGACCACGGCGGACGCGAATGTTCGGTTCACCGCGACGTACTGCTCCCAGTCGGACGAGCGGAAGATCGGGCGCACGTGCGCGATGTGGCAGAGCGGCCAAATCCCCTCGTTCGAGAAGCCGTAATAGTACCCCGCTTCTTCCTCCGGGCTGAGCCAGACGCGCCGCAGCTGATAGGCGGGGCGCTCCGGGGGCACGCCCAGGCGGTCGTGTTCGTCGACCACCTCCCGGTCCGCGGAGCCGCCGCCGTGCGCGATCCACGTGCCGGAGCACGCGCGCATGATCGGCTCCATGGCCGTCACGAGGCCGCTCGCCGGCCGCCACAGCGCGATCACCTCGTTCCGGCGGATATGGATGTAAGGCTCGCGATTCGACACGACCATCACTTCGTGTCCGGGCAAGTCGGCGCGCAGGATGCCGCGCAATGTCTCGGGCGTCCAGTTCAGCTGTTCCTCGTCCCGCGACCGGTGCTCGGCCTCGAGATCGCGGATCAGGGCGCGCAAGTCGCCGGCGATCGGTCGCAGCTCCGGCGCGTCCGGCCGGTCCGAGGGACGCCACAGTCCCTCGCCCCGCAGCAAGGCCTGCAGGCCCTGGACCCAGCCCCGCCAGCTCAGCTGCGCGATCGCGACGGTGATGAGCGCGATCGTCGCGCCCAGGCCGACAAAGAAGAAGAAGAGGTATTTCCGCGTCTCCTCGCTGCGGCGCGCCACGAAGCTCATGTCGTGCACCAGCACGAGGTCCCCGAGCGCCGTGCCCTCGACGTCCAGCGGGCGGACCGAGACGAGCACCGGCCCCTGCGCACTGTTGAGCAGGTGGCTCTCCACCGATGAGCCCGAGAACCGCTCCAGGTTGGTGCACGCGACCTCGGGCGGCAGCGTCGGCCTCGCGATCGGGGGCTCCGCGCTCGCCGGGCAGAAGGCGATTGCGAACAGGCGCTCGTCCCGCGTGATGCGCGAAAAGAGCTGGAGGATCCGCGCCCGATTTCGCGTGCGCACCAGGTCCTGGAGCGGATCCTGCACGGTGTTCGCGATCAGGGTCGCGCGGATGTCCAGGTCGCGCATGAACCACCGCAGGGTGAGCTCGTCCACGAGCGGCACGACGGCGTACGCGATCGCGCCCACCGCCAGGAGCAGCGGGATGATGAACCGGAGGGAAAGCCGCATTGGGATTCCTCAATAGTACCACGTGAGCGTGGCTGGCGCGCCGCTGCAGCGCCGGTATCGCCGGTTGCTACGGTGAGAGACCGCAACACGTCACCGGGCGTGCGTTGCATTGCTGCCACCGCTGGTCGTGCGACACGCGCGCCGTCCGGTGACGTCCGTGATCACCGGTCGCGCCGTGACCGGTCGCGCAGTGACGGTGCACACGCTGCACAGGTGGCACGGCACTTGCCGCCTGTGGGCACGCTCTGGCGAGTGACCGCCGAGTCGTCACCAAGGAGGGGGGGGGACGTGTCACGGCCGACGATCATTGGCATCGTCGGGCCGAGCGCCCTGCTGCTCGGCCTGACGCCGCTCAGCGCGCAGGCGCCGGGCGGGAACCGCGCATCGGGCACGACCGCGGCCGCCACGCCCGCGGCCGCCACGCCCGCTGCCACGAGCATCATCGTGCAGCGTGTCCCGGAGCCGCCGCGGCTCGACGATTTCCTCGGGGAGCGTCCGGCCCCCGGCGCCGCGGTGACGTCCGACTTTCGGCAGCGCGAGCCGGGTGACGGGGTGCCGGTGAGCGCTCCCACCACGGCGTATCTCAGCTACGACGACGCCAACCTCTACGTGGTCTTCGTCTGTCAGGACGACCCGGCGAAAATCCGCGCCGGCCTGACGCGGCGGGAAGAGATCACCGTGGACGACGGCGTCGCCCTGTACCTCGACACGTTCCACGACCGCAAGCGCGCATACCTGTTTCAAGCGAATCCCAACGGCGTCCAGCTCGACGGGATCGTGACCGAAGGACAGGATGACGACTACAGCTTCGACGCCGTATGGGACTCGGACGGCCGGCTGACCCCGAACGGCTACGTCGTGCGGATCGCGATTCCGTTCCGCAGCCTGCGGTTCCCGAGCACACCGACTCAGACCTGGGGTATCGCGCTCGTTCGCTACATCCGCCGCACCAACGAGGAGGCCTCCTGGCCGCTCGTGACCAAGCGCCTCGCGGGCTTCGTCCCGCAGTTTGGCACCCTCGAGGGGCTGCGCGAGATCTCTCCGGGGCGCAACCTGCAGGCGATCCCCTACGGCGCGTACACTGGTGCCCGCTTCCTCGACACCGAACAGCCGGCGTTCCGACAGGCGAGCGACCGCCGCGTCGGGATCGACGTCAAGGCCGTCGTCAAGGATGCGCTCACACTGGACGGCACCGTCAACCCGGACTTCAGCCAGGTGGAATCGGACGAGCCGCAAGTGACGATCAACGAGCGGTTCGAAGTCTTCTACCCCGAGAAGCGCCCCTTTTTCATTGAGAACGCGGGCTATTTCCAGACGCCGGTGAACCTGTTCTTCTCACGCCGCGTGAGCGATCCCGGCGCCGGGCTGCGGCTGACGAGCAAGGCGGGCCGCTGGGCGGTCGGGGCGATCGGCATCAACGACCGCGCGCCGGAGGAGTTCGTGGGCTCGGGCCTCGCGCGGGAGCCGCGCGCCGGGGTCGGCGTCGTACGGGTCGAGCGGGGGATCGGGCGGGAGTCCGCGATCGGCCTGTTCGTGAGCGACCGGCAGCTCGGCGCGGCAGCGAATCGGGTGGCGTCAGCGGACGCCCGTCTCGCCCTCAGCAAGACGTGGATCTTCACCAGCCAGCTGATCAGCACGCACTCGAGGGACTCGGGTGATGTCGCGGCGTCGGGGGCGGGTCTGTTCGCCGAGCTGCTGCGCGACGGGCGCAACCTGGATTACTCGGCGACGTACACCGACGTGGGCTCCACCTTCGACGCCCCACTCGGCTACGTGCCGCGGATCGGCGTGCGGGAGGTGGAGCAGCAGCTGGAGATCGTCAAGCGGCCGGACGGCCCGGTCGTGAAGATCGGTCCCACGTTCACGACGGCGTTTACGTGGGACCGCGGCGGTGCGCTGCTCGATCGGTCGCTGAAGGCGTCGTGGGAGGTGAAACTCGTGGGCGAAACCAAGTTCCAGCTAGCCTACGAAAGCGCGTTCGAGCTGTTCAAGGACATCCCCTTCGACATCTACGCGACCAAGCTCGCCTTCGAGAGCCAATGGCTGAAGTGGCTCGCCTGGGCGGCCACGTGGAAGCAGGGGACGGATGTGAACCACAAACCACCGTCCGGCGCCGACCCGTTCCGAGCGAACGCGGGCGAAGCGGAGCTCCTACTGACCTTCCGGCCTTCCGCGCGGCTGCGGTGGGATCACACCTACCTCTACAGTCGGCTCACGGCGCTCACGGGGGCGCGCGTGTTCACCGAAGGGATCGTACGGGAAAAGGTCAACTACCAGTTCAGTCGTGCGTTGTCCCTGCGCGTCATCGTCGACTACTCGACCGTGGATCGAGACTCGACGCTGTCGCGCGTCGACCCCGAGCGCCATTGGGCCGTGGACCTGCTGCTCACCTGCCTCGTGAACCCGGGCACGGCCGCGTACGTGGGGTATCGCGACGGCTACGAGAACCTCGCCATGCAGGGCAACCCGCCGACGCTGTACCGCACCGGAGCGCCGACCGTGTCGGTCGGGCGGCAGGTGTTCGTGAAGCTGAGCTACCTGTTTCGGTTCTGAGGCGCTCCAACACGGGGGGGGGGCTGTGCGGATTGGACTCCTGATGGGTCGATCGTTCACCGATGAGCGTACCATGCCGCAGCTTGCGCGGCTGCTCGAGCAGCGCGGCGTTACAGCGAAAGCACTGCGGCTGGGCGATGACCTCATCGACGTCGCCCGCGTACGTCTCGATTACGATCTGTATGTCCTGCGGAACCGTACCGACCTTGCCATGAGTGTGGCGGCGGACCTACACGAGGCCGGTGCCGCGCTCCTCAATCCCTATCCGATCTCCGCGTTGCTGCGCGACCGGATCGTGACGCTCCGGATGCTGCGCGCCGCCGGCGTCCTCGTTCCGGACACCTTCGTCGCCTCCGACGCCAGCCAGCTGCTGCCGGCGCTCGACGGCGGTCCGCTCATCCTCAAGGCGCCGCGTCGCACGGGCAAGCGCTCGAAGCATATCGTCACCAACGCCGCTGAGCTCGCGGCGCTGGGCCCCATGACGGAGCCGCTGCTCGCGCAACGGTATCACCAGCCGGACCGGCCCGTCGACCAGAAGATCTATTCGATCGGGAACGAGCGGTTCGGCGTGCTGCGGGTTCGGCCCGCCCGACCGTACGACGACAGGGACACTGCCCCGTTCCCGCTCTCTGCCGCGCTGGAGAGCCTGGCGCGGTGCTGCGGCGCGGCGTTCGGCATCGACCTCTTCAGCGTGACCATCGTCGAGAGCGGCGGCTCCACCTACGTTGTCGACATGTCGAGCTTCCCCGCGTTCAAGGGCGTTCCGGACGCGTGCGAGCGCCTGGCGGCGTACATCGCCACGGCGGCCGACCGGGCGATGCGGGGGGAGCCGATCGTAGCGGCCGACTCGCTGGCCACACGCTCGGTCGCGGGGCACCAGGCGTTTCGGGGGTCGACGCTCGATCTGGTGCTCCATGCGCTGTCCACGACGCCGGCCACGCGACAGGAGCTCGATCGGATCCAGCGGCTTGTGGACGAGATCAGGATCCGCGCCGAGGCGCGCCACGACCGGCGCCGGCCCCGGATCCCCCGCGAGGCCGCTCCACCCCGCGTCGCCATGTACTCGCAGGGCATGGTGGGATTCGGTCACATTCGCCGCAACGCGTCGATCGCCCAGGCCCTGCGCGCGTCCGCGCTCCAGCCCGCGATCGTCATGATGGCGGAGGCGTGGCAGGCGGGCGCCCTTCCCATGCCCCCCGGGGTGGACTTCGTGACCCTGCCGGCGCTCCGCCGTGAGCCCGACGGGTCCTACAATCCCCGCTTCCTGATCGATGTCTCGGACCGCGACGTCATCGAGATGCGGTCGCGCGTACTGAGCAGCGCCATGGAGGTCTTCGAGCCGGACGTCCTCATCGTGGATCACTTACCGCTGGGCGTCGCGCACGAGCTCAGCGGCACGTTGCAGCGCCTGCGCCAGCGAGGCCGGACCCGCTGCGTGCTGGGCGTGCGCGAAGTGTTGTACGACCCGGAGACCGTGCAGCGGACGTGGGCGGATCGCGAGAACATGGACGCCATCCGGGACTACTACGACGCCGTCTGGATCTACGGGGATCCGGCGGTCTACGACCCGCTGCGGGAGTACCAGCTTCCCGATCACGTCCTTGAGCGGGCGCGCTACACGGGATACCTCGATCAGCGGCCCCGCCTCGCGTTCGCCGCCCAAGCCGCGACGCTGCTCGCGGACCTGCCCCCGGGCAGGCTGGCGCTCTGCCTCGTGGGCGGCGGTCACGACGGCGCCGCATTGGCCGAAGCGTTTCTGCAATCGGACCTGCCGGCCGACATGACGGGCCTGCTCGTGACCGGGCCGTTGATGCCGGGCGAGAAGCGCGACCGCATGCGTACGGATGGGGGACGACGGCCGGGGTTCCGCGTGCTCGACTTCGTCTCTGACCCCACCCCGCTCGTCGAGCGCGCAGACCGCATTGTTGCGATGGGCGGGTATAACACCATCTGCGAGATCCTCTCCTTCGAGAAACACGCGCTCATCGTGCCACGGGTGCATCCCGAGCCCGAGCAGTGGATCCGGGCGCAGCGCCTCCAGGAAATGGGTCTCGTCGACGTGCTGCGCCCCGAGGCCCTTACCTCCACGGCGCTGACCGCCTGGCTGGCGCGCGATCTGGGTGCGCCGCCGTCCAGCCGCAGCCGGGTCGACCTGGGGGGTCTCACCCGCATCCCCGGCCTCGTGGCCGACGTGCTGGGCGTCACGACGGAGGCGGTCGAGTCCGGCGTGCTGTCCGCCTCGGCGGCTGCGGAGGTGGGGCTGCCGTGACGCGATCCGGGGCGCCACACACACCGACCGTCCTGCTGTACGCGCAGGATCACCAGGGGCTGGGCCACATCACCCGAACGCTGGCCATCGCGCGGCGCGTGCTCGCGGCCTATCCCACCTTCGTCGCCTACATCGCGACCAAGTCGCCCGTCGCCGCCAATTTCACCCTCCCCGAGCGGTGCGACTACATCAAGTTGCCCACGCTCCTGACGGCGGAGGGCGTGCAGCGGTCCCCGGCCGAGGAGGAGGCGGCCAAGCAACGCTTCCGGACCATCCGCGGTCAGATCCTGCGCGCCGCCGCCCTGGGATTGGCCCCGGACCTGGTCCTGGTCGATCACGAGCCGCTCGGCGCCAAGGGTGAGTTTCGCGACGGCCTGTATGCCCTCAAGGCGCAGTGCCCCGGCACGAAGTTCGTGTTCGGCCTGCGCGACATCATGGACGACGTCGGTCGGATTCAGGGGCAGTGGCGTGAGCTGGGAGTGTACGACGCCTTGGAGCACTTGTACGACGGCATCGCCGTGTACGGCTCGCCAGCGCTGTACGACGTGGCGGACGCCTACGACATCCCGGCCGCGGTGCAGCCCAAGCTGCACTACTGCGGGTACGTCGTCCGCGAGCCACCGGCACTCGAGCCGGACAGGCTGCGCCAGGAGCTCGGCTTGCCGACCCAGGGCCCGTTGATCGTGGCGACCGTGGGCAGCGGCAGCGACGGGTATCCCGTGCTGGAAGCCGTGCAGGGGGCGGTGGAGCGGCTGCGGGCCGAGGTCCCCGAGCTGCACGCGGTCATGGTGACGGGACCGTTCATGCCGGCCGAGCAGCAGGCCGTGCTGCAGGCGCGGGCGACGACGACGTGTCGCGTGATGTCGCAGGCGGACAACTTCCAG
>QHUS01000126.1 GCA_003222035.1 Gemmatimonadota bacterium
CGTCCCCACAGTGCGCCGCCGGGCGTCGATGTCACCGTCCCAGGGCATCTTGCCCTTGAGCTTCCGGAGCGCTCGATACGAGTCGCGGGCGACCATCTCCCGCAAGGCGCGGTCCACTGCCTCGCGCTTGGTCTTCGCGCCGCTCACCTGCATGGCACGTTTGATGAGGCCATCATCGAGAACGATGTTCGTGCGGCCCACCAGTGCCCTCCCATCGATCAAGGTGTGACTCTAGCATGATCACGAGGTTCGCCTCTTCTCCTGACGCTCGTCTTCTCACCGCCGCCGCTCGCGCAGGAGATGCTCGCCACGCCCCGGCTGGCTCAGGAGCTTACCGTTCCGGGCGATGATGTCCCCTCGTGAGACGGTCAGCACGGGAACGCCACTGACCTTGAAGGCATGGAAGGGGTCGTAGCCGGCGCGCGAGTGGAGCGTCCGCTCGTCGATCACCTCCGTCTTGCGTGGATCGAAGAGGACGAGATCGGCGTCGCTCCCCACCGCGATGGTGCCCTTGCGCGGGTAGAGGCCGAAGATCTTCGCCGGATTCGTGGCGAAAGCGGCGACGAAGGTCTGAAGCGAGATGCGCCCCCGCGACACGCCTTCGGAGTAGATGACGCGCATCTCGGTCTCGAGCCCCGGCACGCCGTAGGGAACGCGCCGGAAATCCCGGATGCCCTCGGCCTTCTGGTCCACCGTCCACGAGGTGTTGTCGCTGCCGATGGTCTGGAGATCGCCCGCCCGCAGCGCGTCCCACAGCGCGGCCTGATCGGGCAGCGCCCGGAGCGGCGGCGCGCCGATCACCTTCGCCGCCTCGAGGCCACCCGGGTCGTAGCGCTCGCTCGTGAGCCCGAGATAGATCGGGCGCGTCTCGCCCCACACCCGCACGCCGCGCTTGCGGGCGGCGCGCACGGCGTCCACCGCACCCTCGCAGGACATGTGAACGATGTAGACCTCGGCGTCGACGTGCTCGGCGTAGTCGATGACCCGTCGCGTCGCCTCCGCTTCGGCGCGCGCGGGCCGGCTCTCGGCGTAGAAGCGCGGATCGAGGCGCCCGGCGGCGATCATGTCCTTCTCGGCGAGGTCGAGCATCTCGCTGTTCTCGCAGTGGACGTTCACGATCGCGCCCGCCCGGCGCGCCGCCCGCAGCACGCGAAGGAGCGCCTCGTCCCCGATACCGAACTCGCGGATCGTGAAGACCTTGAAACTCGGATAGCCCGCGCCGACGATAGCGGGGATTTCGGCGATCCGCTCGTCGGTCACGTCGGACAGAATGATGTGGAATCCGTAGTCCACGTGGGCGCGGCCGCGCGCCTTGACCGACCACGCGGCGATCGTGTCGGCAAGGCTCTGGCCCTTCCCCTGCCACGCGTAGTCGCAGATGGTTGTGATGCCGCCGCACGCGGCCGCCGCGGTGCCGGACTCGAAATCGTCCGCGGTTCGCGCGCCGCCGAGGTCGAGATCGAGATGCGTGTGCACGTCCACGCCGCCGGGCAGCACGTGAAGCCCGCGGGCGTCGACCTCGGCCGTTCCTGGATCCAGGTGCTCGCCGAAGCTCGCGATGAGCCCGTTCCGGATGCCGACGTCGGCGACGAAGCTGTCGGTGGCGGTCGCGATCAACCCCCCGCGAATCACGAGATCATGCGCCATGAGTCCACCTCTCCCGTGTCAGGTCGTGGCTGGGACGTGCTCGGCGAAGCTCCGAGCGATCGCGCCGGAGGTGGCGAGCCAGATTCCTCGGCGGTGGCTCACCACGTGCTCGAACGCTCGGCGCAGATGGCGCAAGCGGAAGGGCTGGCCGACGAGGAAAGCATGCAGCGCGATGCCGAACACCAGGGCCTGGCTCCGGGAGTGCTCCAGCATCTCGTCGAAGTTGTCCACGATCATCTGAGCGAACGCGGGCGCCGTTCCGTGGTGGATCGCGATCATCGGGATGTCGTTCACCTCTTGCGGATACGGAAGGCTCAGGATGCGGCCTCGTCGCGTCTTGATCCACACCGGCTGGTCGTCCATCGGCCAGTCGAGCACATAGGTGTACCCCGCTTCTTGCAGGAGATCGGGCGTCACCGCGCTCGGATTCACGCCCGGGCTCAGCCAGCCGCGCGGGGCCCGCCCCTCGAAGCGCGTGATCGCCTCCGTGACGTCGCGGATGAGCGCCGCCTCCGCAGTCTCGTCGAAGTCGTTCTGGTGCTCGGAGTTGGTGCGCCCGTGCCCGAGCACCTCGTCACCGCGCTTCCGGAACGCCGCCACCACCTCCGGGCAGTGATCATAGACCTCGGAGTTGAGCAGCAGCGAGACGGGCAGCTCCAGTCGGTCGAACAGCTCGATGAGGCGCCAGACTCCCACGCGGTTCCCGTACTCCCGCCAGGCCCAGTTGTAGGTGTTGGGATGGGCGATGCCCGGTGAATAGGAAAGACCGAGCCCTTCCCCGTAGGCGAAGTGCTCCAGGTTCAGCGCGATGTACACGGCCAGGCGCCGGCCGTCCGGCCAGCTCCAGTCCGGTCGATTCACGATCGCCGAGTACGGGAAACGTCCGTGGTCGCGCAGCATGTTTCTGTCCTCCTCGCGAGCGCTCGGTCAGGTCCGGAAGAAGCGGACGAGCCCGAAGACCAGAATCGGGAAGGCAATGGTCAGGACGAGGCCGATCAGCTGCAGCGTGACGAACGGGACCACGCCGCGGTAGATGTCGATCGTCCTCACCTCCGGCGGGGCGACTCCGCGCAGGAAGAAGAGCGAGAAACCGAACGGCGGCGTGAGGAACGACGTCTGGAGGTTCACGCTGATGGCGATGGCGAGCCACAATGGATCGAAGCCGAAATGGTCCACGAGCACGGGCACCAGGATCGGCACGTGGATGAAGCAGATCTCGTAGTAGTCGATGAAGAAGCCGAGGAGGAAGATGACGAACATGACGAAGGCCAGCACCCCGTAGGAACCGAACGGAAGGCCCTTCAGGAAGTCCTGCACGAGGTGATCACCGTTCAGGCCGCGGAACACGAGGCCGAAGCAGTTGGCGCCCACCAGGATGATGACATGGTCAGGATGAGTCCGCCCGCGGCGCCGACCGACGCCGCCTCCGTCGGTGAGGCGACGCCGACGAAGATCGACCCCAACACTCCCACGATCAGCACGAAGGCGGGCAAGAGGGCGAGGCCCACGCGCTTCGCCGCGTCCGCCCGGAAGGCGGCGATCTCGGCGGCGTCGATCGCGGGAGCGAGCTGGGGCTTCCACCACGAGATGACGGCAAGGTAGACGATGTAGAGGACGACCAGGACGAGGCCCGGCACGACGGCGCCGATGTAGAGATCCCCGACTGATACGCCCATGATGTCGCCCATCAGGATGAGGATGATGCTGGGCGGGATGATCTGCCCGAGGGTGCCGGCGGCGCAGATCGTCCCGCAGATGAGCTCCTTGTCGTAGCCACGACGAAGCATGGTGGGGAGCGAGATCATTCCCATCGTAATGACGCTCGCCCCCACGATGCCCGTCGACGCCGCGAGAATGGCTCCAACGACCACCACCGAGATGGCGATGCCGCCGCGGAGATGCCCGAAGAGCAGGGCCATCGTCTCGAGCAGCTCCTCGGCGATGCCCGACTTCTCGAGGGCGACGCCCATGAAGACGAAGAGGGGCACGGCCAGGAGGGTGAAGTTCGTCATCGTGCCCCAGATCCGTATGGGCAGGATGTTCATGAAGTCGGCCCGTATAAAGCCGAAGGCGACGCCAAGCCCGCCGAACAGAAGCCCGGTGAAGGTAAGGCTGAAGGCGACGGGAAAGCCGAGGAAGAGGAACGCGATCATCCCCGCGAACATGAAGGCGGCGAGAACCTGGTCGAGCGGCAGAGCGCTCATCGCGTCTCCCAGCCCATCGCCGTGTAGAACGACTTGATGGTCTGCGAGATGCCCTGGACCACCAGGAGAACGAAGCCCGCGATGATCATCGATTTGAGCAGCCAGCGGAGCGGGAGCCCGCCGGGATCGGGCGAACCCTCCCACACCGACCACGCGGTCCGCACGAAGGGCCAGGCCGTGTAGATGACCATCAGGCAGGAGGGGAAGAAGAACACCCAGAACAGGACGAAATCGAGCCACGCCTTGCGCCGCGGCGTGAGCTTCGAGTACATGATGTCGACGCGGACGTGCTCGTCGTGGAGGAGCGTGTAGCCTGCCGCGAGCAGGTAGAGAGTGCCGAAGAGGTACCACTCGAGCTCCTGCACGCCTCCGGACGTGGTCCGGAACGCGTAGCGGGAGATGACGTCGCCGAAGACGACGAGGACCATGGCCAGCGACAGCCACGACACGCCGCAACCGAACCGTTCCTGGAAGCGATCGATTCTCCGGGCCAGCTCACGCATCACGGATCCTCCCTCAATGCGCGACGGCCGACCCGAGAGGTCGGCCGTCGATGAGTTCCGCCAGAGCGACGTGGATCAGCTGCTCAACGTGCTGTAGTACGCGCCCTCGACCTTGGACCACTCCGAGGTGGCGTTGAGGAACTTCGCATACGCAGTCGCCACCTTCTTGGCCATGGCGCTCTTCTCGGCTTCCTCCTGCATGACCTGGGCGGAGACCTTCCGCGCACCGTCGAGCACGGCGTCGGGGAACCTGATCAGCTCCACCTTGGTCTTGAACTCCGTGTTGAGACGCTGGAGCCCGGCCGAGTTCTTGACGAAGTACTCCGCGTCGGAGGCGCCGAGGATCACGGACGCGGCATAGTCGAGCGCGCGCCGGTACTCGGCCGGCAGGCCGTCGTAGGCTTTCTTGCTGAAGCTGAACTCCGCGATCGATGTGGCCTCGTGCCAGCCCGGGTAATAGTAGTAGCGAGCCGCGTTCTGGAAGCCCAGCTTGAGGTCGTCGTGCGGCCCGATGAACTCGGCGGCGTCGATCGTGCCGCGCTCGAGAGCCGTGTAGATCTCGCCCGGTGGCAGGAGCACCACCGCCGCGCCCGCCTTGGCGTACACCTTGCCCGCGAGGCCAGGAATACGGATCTTGAGACCCTTCACATCGTCGATGGTGTTGATCTTCTTCCGGAACCACCCGCCCATCTGGGGATTGGTCGACTGCCCGGGCCGCGGCACAACGCCGAATGGCGCGTAGGCCTCTTCCCACAGCTTGAGCCCGTCGCCCTGCTGGTACCACGCCATGTAGCCCTGCGTGTTGAGGCCGAAGGGCACGGACGTGAACCATTGCAGCGCGGTCTCCTTGCCCGCCCAGTAGTAGGCGGCCCCGTTGAACGCTTCCACCGTGCCCTGCAGGCAAGCATCGAAGACCCCGGTGGCAGGCATCAGCTCACCGCCCGCGAACACCTGGATCTTGAGGCGCCCGCCCGTCAGCTCCTCCACGAT
>QHUS01000039.1:0-40535 GCA_003222035.1 Gemmatimonadota bacterium
TTCCGGGCGTCAAACGGGCCGCCTCAAGGTCCTCAACGGCCGGATAACTCCCCTTCACGAGACGGCCTTCCGGTTCTTGCGCGAAGAGGTCGGAGGGGACGAGCCCCACGTCCGCTTCCCAACGAGCATTGCCGGTATACTCGGCTGGCCGGTGGGATCCGACGACAGCAACTGTAGCCACGATGCCCACGACCACTGCCGCTGCCGCGTAACGAAACATTCGCGATGGCCTGCCGCCGGCCGGCAGCGCCACCCGCACCCCCGCCGCACGGCTCGCGAGAATCCGCTTCAAGAGATCCTCCGACGGCTCGGGGGCGGGAATCTTGCGAAGCTCATCTTGCCAGGTCATTGTCCGCTCTCCAACTCGTTGCGCAGTCGTTTCAATGCTCGTGTGAGCCTGACCCGTGATGCTCCCTCACTGATCCCAAGCAACTCGGCGATCTCGGCGTGTGCATAGCCTTCGATCTCCTTCAGGACGAGCACTGCGCGCAGATGATCCGGCAGCCTATTCACGGCTGCCTGGAGCCCGTCACGCTCCGCTGTCGCAGACGGTTCGGCTTGCCCGGCTGCGCCGTCGAGCGCCACCTCGCGCCGTCGTTTGCCGCTGCGCAGTCTCATCAAGGCGACTCGGGCGGTCACACGCTTCAGCCACCCGGCGAAACTCCCGCGCTCCTCGTAGCGCTGCAGGGCCTCCGGGAGCCCGACGAACACATCGTGCACCACGTCTTCCGCATCCTCGCGGGCGCCGACGAGCCGATAGGCGAGCCGGAACAGCGCTGCTCCGTGCTCGAGGTAGAGCGCGGCGAGCGCCTCCGGGCCGCCGGCCCGTGCTTCGGCGATCAGCGACGCGGGGCTCCCGCTCCCGGCGCTCATGCTCATCCCATCACACGAATGCCCTTAGCAGGCAAGACGTTACACAGATTGGGGGGCCACAGTGCCCAGCTTCCGGCCTATCTCTTTCAACGCAAGTTGTTTATTTTCAAGGCACTGATAGCGCGGCACTTTAGGGCCGGCGTCAGGTCAATCCGGCAGCGCCTCGCAGTCCCGGTGGATCCGGGGCTTGCAGCAGGCGCGCCGTGGTGGGACCGGCGACCTCCCTCGACCATGACCGCCGCGCACGACTCTGACCGCGACGCACACAACGACCCTGCGACACACACCAGTCGCCTCCCCTGAGGCGCCCGGGCTCGGGCGCCTAACCGATTTCCGTCCCCGCCGCGAGGCTCCCCGCGCGCCGTGCCGCCCGTCGGCGCGGCAGCGCGGGCGTGCGCGGCGCGGGCACGAGGAGCAGGACATAACTACATGACACAACCACCGCATGCCTACCTCCCACGACAGCACAAGGAACCGCCGCCCCACGCGCCCAACGCGGCGCTGCTGATCGACTTCGACAACGTGACGATGGCGATTCGGTCGGACTTGCAGACGGAGCTCAAGCGGCTGCTGCAATCAGACATCATCCGCGGCAAGGTCGCGGTGGTCGAACAAGAAGAACGCGACCGACATTCGCCTCGCCATCGACGCGCTGGAGCTGGTCTTCACGCGGCCGGAGATCGGCACATTCATCCTGTTGTCCGGGGACTCGGACTTCTCCGCCCTCGTCCTCAAGCTCAAGGAATACGGGAAGTACGTGATCGGCGTAGGGATCCGCGAGTCCTCGAGCGACCTGCTGATCCAGAACTGCGACGAGTACTACTCGTACAACGAGCTCGCGGGGTTCACGAAGGAGAGCGACGTCACGCACGAGCGTCATGATCCGTGGGAGCTCGTGGTCGAGGCGGTGAAGCAGATGACCGCGCATAACGACGTAATGCGGTCAGACCGGCTCAAGCAGGTGATGCAGGAGATCGATCCCACGTTCGACGAGAAGGACGTCGGGTTCTCGCGCTTCTCGAAGTTCGTGTTGGAGGTGGCGCACAAGGGTCTCATTCACCTCACCAAGCTCGACAACGGGCAGTACGAGATTGCCCTCGGACCGGGCGTTCCCGGCGCCGCGGCCCAGCCCGCGGGCCACGAAGTGTCCGTTCGGCCACGCGAGCAGAGCGAGGGCCGCAGTCGGGGAGGGCGTCGCGCTCGCGGCGGACAAGAACGCGAGGCTCAAGAGACGCCCGCTGCATCGGCCGCCCGTAGTGGGTTCTCGCTCGACGGCGCGTTCGGCCTGATCAAGCAGGCGATCGGCCGGCTGGGCGGAGAGTCCCGCCCGGTGAGCGCGGAGGAACTGGGTGAGGCCATGGCCGAGATCAAGGGCGACGACGAGCCGGTGGAGCCCGCCCAGGTTCAGAAGCTCCTGCGCCAGGCGCACGACCGCGAGTTGATCGACCTTGCCAAAGAGGATGATGGCGCCTACACCGTGAAGGTCCGCGGCAGCCCCGAGCCGGCGGCCGTGACCGACGCCGACGAGGCGAACGATCCGCCGATGCCCGAGTCGTCCGCTCCGCCTTCGATGCGGCCCGCGTCTGTCCCCGCACCGCAAGCCGGAATCCCCTCGCGCGGCGCGCGGTTCCGGCGCGGGTCGCGCGGGCCGCGCGTCGCGCCCCCCGAGATCCCGAGGATCGGGGTCGTCGAGGTGGATCCAAACTTCAAGCCGCGAATTGAGCTGCTGCCGCCCAAGCCTCCCGTCGCCGCGCCGGAGCCAACTGGCACCGAGACGGCGTCCCCGGGGGTGGAGGAGCGGCGCGAGCGGGGAGGTCGGGGTCGGCGAGCGCTCGGACCTCGGCGATCGGTCGGAGCGTGGAGAGCACGCCGAGCGGAGCGGCCGGGGTCGTCGAGGCGGTCGCGGACGCGGCGGTCGGGGTCGCGGAGCGCGAGGTGGAGGGGGAGGGGGAGGGGGAGGAGAACGGGACCGCACCGAGCACCGCGAGAATCGTGAGCCGCGCGTAGCCGGAGACCTCGAGCCACCGGCGGGATCCAGGGCACTCCCGCCACCGCCCCCAGCAGCGCCGGCGCGCGAGGCCGACCAGGGGGACGGCGGAACCGCAGGCGAGTCGTTCTGGTCCAAGGTGAAGCGCGGGCTCACTGGCGGGACGTGAGAGCCGCTGCGTTGCCGCCGTCGTTCTACGCGCGACCGACTCCCGAGGTCGCGCGTAGGCTTTTGGGGCACGTTCTGCTGAGCGAGGTCGGCGGTCGCCGAACGGCGGGCCGCATTGTCGAAACGGAGGCCTACCTGGGTCCGGAAGACCCCGCTTCCCATGGCTACCGCGCGCGGCGCACGGCCCGTAACGAGAGCATGTTCGCCCCTCCCGGGACCGCGTATGTGTACTTCACGTACGGGATCCACTGGTGTCTCAACGCCGTCACGGAGCGCGAGGGCTTTCCCGCCGCCGTGTTGATCCGCGCGCTCGAGCCGCTCGAGGGGCTCGCGATCATGCGGCGCCGCCGGGGCGGAGCGGGCGTGCCCGATCGCGCGCTGTGCTCCGGTCCCGCCAAGCTGTGTCAAGCTCTCGGCATCACCGGACGGAACGACGGCGAGCCGCTCACCCGTGGCCAGCTTCGTATCCTGCGAAACCACGCCCGACAGCATGGCGCCATCATTGTGACACCGCGCATCGGCATCACCCGCGCGGTCGCGTGGCCGCTCCGGTTCGTGGTCAAGGGCTCGCCATGGGTCTCCCGCTAGGACTCCTGCTCTTGCTCCAACAGCCCATCATCGTGGACGGCCACATCGATACGCCGCAGCGCATGCTCGACATGCGAACCGACGTGTCCAGCCGCCTCCCCGACGGTCATATCGACGTGCCGCGCATGCAGGAGGGAGGGCTCACGGCCGCGTTCTTCTCGATCTGGGTGGACGCGCGCTACGCCGCGGCAAACGGCGGAGCGTTTCGTCGAGCATTGGACCTGATTGGGGCGGTGCGCGCGCTCGCGGACACGAATCCCCTGGTGGAGCTCGCCACCACGGCGGATGAGGTTCGCGCCGCTGCCGCGCGGGGGACATGACGCTCACCTGGAATAACGGCAACGACTGGGCTGGCTCGTCCACCGACCCCGCGCGGCAGGGAGGACTGACGGCCTTCGGTCGCCGGGTGGTGCGACGCATGAACGAGCTCGGCATGCTGGTGGACGTCTCACACGTGTCGGATGCGACCTTCTGGGACGTCCTCGCCACCACAACGCGGCCTGTGATTGCCTCACACTCGTCCTGCCGGGCGCTGGCGCACCACCCTCGAAACCTGTCGGATGACCAGCTCCGAGCGATCGCGAAGAACGGCGGCGTGGTCGGGATCAACTTCTATCCCGTCTTCCTCGATGAACACTTCCGACATGAGTACGAGGCTCTGCGCCATCGGCTCAAACCCGAGACCGATGCGATCCGCGCCCGGTACCGTGGGAGGCCGGGGGAGTCGGCATTCGAGGTGGACAAGCTGGTCGGGGAACGTGCCGAAAGCCTCGATGTGCCCACGATCGACCGACTGTTGGACCACATCGACCACGCAGTGCAGGTGATGGGAATCGACCACGTGGGGCTGGGTAGCGACTTCGACGGGATCAGCGTGCTGCCGCGACCCATGAAAGACGTGACGTCGCTGCCCGACTTCGTCCGGGCCTTGGAGGCCCGGGGCTACTCGAGCGGCGACGTCGCGAAAATCCTGGGCGAGAACTTCCTACGCGTGCTTACTGCCGATCAGTGACGCCTTCCCTGGAGCTCCCGAACGAGTAGCGGATCCCGCCCTGGAAGGTGTGTGTGGTCCCCTGGACGAGGAAGTTGGCCGCCGACGACGTCACGATGTAGTGACCGTAGATGGCCAGCCGGCCTTGCTTGATGTCGACGCCCCCCATCCACCAGAAAAAGGCCTTCGTAGCGAAACTGGAGGCCTCGTCCTCGAGCTGCACGACCTGGGCGTTACTGGTGCAGCTCGCGCAGGTCGTCTGTACGTTCAACGCCTCCATGAGGGCGAACCCTATGCCGCCGAACGGCTCCACTCGGAGCTGCGCCGGAAACGCGAGCACTCCCACCATGAGGCGACGCAGGTCGTTGAACTGTACGTTTGGCTGAGCCGGGACCGCACCGGTCGGCTCGACGACTGTTACGTGCCGGGGCGAGAGGAAGAACGATTGCTCAAAGGCGGCATACAACGCGGTCTTCTTCTTCGTGATGAGCCAATGACCACCGAACGTCGGCTCGAAGGCGTAGGGGTCTGAGTTGGTGCGGAGCGCGATGACGCCGGCCTGTGCGCCCCAGTACCACTTATGCTGCCAGTCGGCGGCCCGTTGCTCGTAACTGGGCCCGCCCCCCCCCCCTCCCCCCTGGGGTTGTGGCGGCGGCGCCTGCCCTCCCGCCGCGAGGGTCGAGTCCCGCTTCTCCTTGGGGACCTCGGGATAGATCGATTGCTTGTGTTTCGGGCCAAGGAAGACCGACAGCCCGGCCGATCCGACGACCTGGCCAGCCCATGTCGCACCTGGGAATTGGGTGTTGGGAGAGTAGTACGCCCCTGCCTCGAGGCGCAGGGCAGCCCGATCGCTGATGTAGATCCGGTCGCCGATGGCGCCGTGCACGGCGCCGTCCCGGAACCCCCCGGCACCGCTACTGTTGAAGTCCAGCGCCGAGTACCCGCCGAGTATGTAGAAGCTCTTCTGCGAGCCGAAGCTCAGTACGATGCTGCCGCCCGCGAACCACACCGGGAAGTCCGACCCGCCACCCTTCGCCTTGGGCCGCTGATACAGCCCATCGGCCTCGAGCGCGACCGCGTCCGTGATCCAGAACCCGAGTCTGCCGCCGCCCCCGACCTGGTTGTCGAGGTTGAAGGCCTGATCAAACCGGGTATAGGTGGCGAACCCGCCGACCTCGAACTGGAATTGGTGCTGCGCTTCGAGCGTCGCGGCCCCAACCGTCAGTAACAGGGCACTGACCGTGACTACCCGCATGGGACGATTCCTCGGGGTCAGAAAGCGACCCACAAAATAGGGAATTCGTCCGGAAAACGCGATACCCCTTTGCTTTAAGTGTCTAAGCCTTGAAAGTACTTGAAGGTATCCCCGAATATATCCCGAAAACTCACGGGCCTCCACGAGTCTGGCACCGTCCCTTGGGGGCGGTTCGAGCTACGGCGTATGACCCCTCTGGCTCGCAGGGCCCAAAAGGAACGAGAGGCCCGCCATGGCGGTGAAGTGCCCTATCCAAGGAGGGTTAGTTTGGCCGGCACCGGGCCCACGGTAGTACGCTCGCGCTTCCAGTCGGAGGGCCACCCGGTTTTCGACGAAGAAGATCCGCTCGCCGAGCCCGCCGTGGATCGCATTCAGTTCGGAGGCGTATGGTGTCGGCGGGCCGAAGTGGAGCCGGGAATAACCGCCCAAGATGTACGCGCTGCCACCGCTGATGACCAAGCTCGCGCTTCCGAATACGGCTGTGGACTTCCCAATGCCGCTGGTCGTTGAAAGGGGCTGGGCCGCATTCGCGTCGACTTCGAGACTGAAATGATCGCCGAAAAAGTAGCCGAGCCGCGCTCCGGCACCGAACTGGTTGGCGAGCTGGAAGTCTTTGTCATACCGCGTGTAGCTGCCGAATCCGCCGAACTCGAGCTGGCCGCCATGTTGCGCCCGGAGGGATGGCGCCGCGCCGGTCAGCAGCACTGCGATGACCGTGAGGGTCCGCATAGGAGGGCTCCTTGAGTGTGTTAGACCGGGCGCCCCCCAACATAGGAGTTTCCGTCGGAACGTGCGATCCACCAAAAAGTGCAACCAATTTTCGTGAGCGCTCGCACACACCTTCACGGGTCACATGAGTTTTAAATCAGCCCAAGCCTGGCACCAACCCGCTTGAAGGCAGAGAGAGCAAGGTCCAGGTCCTCCCTTGTGTGGGCCGCCGAGAGCTGGCAGCGGATTCGCGCATACCCTTGCGGAACCACAGGATAGCCGAAGCCAGTCACGAAGATTCCCTCGTCGAGCAGCAGCGCGCTCATCTCGATCGCCTTGGCGGTCTCACCCAGGATGACGGGAACGATCGGCGTTTCCCCCGGAAGCGGTTTGAAGCCCAACGCAAGCAGCTGCTCGCGGAAGTAGCGGGCGTTGTCGTGGAGTCGGGTCACCCGCTCGGGCTGGCGCTCGACGCAGCGGACGGCGGCAAGGGCGCTCGCTGCCACGGTCGGCGGCAGGGCGTTCGAGAACAGCTGCGGGCGGGAGCGCTGGGTCAGGTAGTCGGCGAGCGGAGCGGCCCCAGCCGTGAAGCCACCCGCTGCGCCGCCGAGCGCCTTGCCCAGAGTCGACGTGATGATGTCCGCATCACCCAGCATGCCGTAATGCTCCGCCGTCCCGCGGCCCGTGCGGCCGAGCACGCCCGTCCCGTGCGAGTCGTCCATCGCCACGATTGCGTCGTATTTCCGAGCGAGTGCCACGATGTCGGGCAGCTTGGCAATATCGCCTTCCATCGAAAACACGCCGTCGGTGAGGACGAGCTTGAGACGGGCATCCCTCGCAGCACGGAGCTTGTCTTCGAGGTCAGCCATGTCCGAATGCCGATATACGGCCGTCTGACACTTCGTGATGGCCTTCGCGAGGCGGATCGAATCAATGATCGAGGCGTGATTCAGCTGGTCCGAGATCACGATGTCCTGCTCGCCCAGCAGCGTGGGCGCGAGTCCCTCGTTGGCGTTCCAGCAGCTGACGTATGTGAGTGACGACTCACAGCCGACAAACCGGGCCAGGGCCTGCTCGAGCTCCCGGTGGACCGCGAAGGTGCCGCAGATGAACCGCACCGACCCCGTCCCTGCCCCGTAGCGGTCGAGGGCACGCTTGCCGGCCGCCACGACTTCCGGCTCGTTGCAGAGACCGAGGTAGTTGTTGGACGACAGGATCACGACCTCACCGCGGCCCTCCATCCTCGTGCGTGCGGCTTGTGGCGCCTCCAGGTAGTTGAGGCGCTTGTAGACCCCGTCCTGCTTGAACTGCTCGAGCTCGGTCTCGAGCCGGGCGGCGAAGCTCATGGGAGCTCCAGGATGATCTTGCCCGCATCGCCGGAGCGGATGGCCGCGAGGGCCTCGTCGATCTTGGCGAGCGGGAACTGGTGGGTAAGCACGGGCCGTGGATCGAGCAGGCCGGCGGTGAGGTAGCGCCGCATCTGGTGCCACGTGTCGTACATCTTGCGGCCGATCACGCCGTAAACAGTGATGCCCTTGAAGATGATCTCGGTCGCGAAGTCGATCGGTACCTGTCCTTTGGGGATGCCGAGCAGTTGCACCCGCCCGCCCAGCCGCACGGCCGCGAAGGCCTGGTGCAGGGCCGACGGGACGCCCGACATCTCGCACACGACGTCGGCTCCTTCACCACCGGTCTCGGCCAATACCGCTTGCACTACGTCGTCCCGTCCGGCGTCGATCGTGACGTGCGCGCCCATGCGCCGGGCGAGCGCGAGCCGCGTGGCGTTCACGTCGGACGCGATCACTTTCGCGGCGCCCGCGGCGCGCGCGATCCCCACCGCAAAGCAGCCGATGGGACCACACCCCACGACGAACACCGTGCTGCCGGGAATGTCCGCCGTCAGCACCGTATGGAACGCATTGCCCATCGGATCCATGACGGCGCCGATGGTCGTGGGAATGCCGTCGAGCGGCAGCACGTTGGTTGCGGGCATGACGATGTACTCGGCGAACGCCCCGTCGCGGTCCACGCCGATGATGCGGGTGTTCTTGCAGATGTGGCCGTTGCCGGTGCGGCACTGCAGGCAGTGGCCGCACACGATGTGACCTTCGGCCGTCACGAGCTGGCCGGGCTTGAGGCCCGACACGCCGTCGCCGACCGCCACGATCTCGCCCGCGAACTCGTGCCCCACGACCACGGGTGGACGGATGCGGCTTTCCGCCCATGCGTCCCAATCGGCAATGTGGACGTCGGTGCCGCACACCCCGGCGTGCCGCACCGCGATCAGCACGTCGGCGGGGCCGGGCGACGGCTTCGGCACCGTCGCGACCTTCAGGCCAGGGGCGCGCCGCTCTTTGACGATCGCTTGCATGAAAACTCGGGATGCGGGATGCGAGATGCGAGATGTGTCAGAAAATGGATCGCGTGAATCCACCGTCCACCTGCAGCACGGCGCCGGTAATATAGCTGGCCCGCTCCGACGCCAGGAACGCGACGACCGCCGCCAGCTCGTCGGTGCGCCCCATGCGACCGAGCGGGATCTCCGCGATCATCTCGCGCATCACCTCCTGCGAGGCGCGGTGCTCGCGCTTGGCGCGCGTCTCCGTGAGCTCCGTGATGCGCTCCGTCTCGATGAAACCCGGGCACACGACGTTCACGGTGATTCCTTCCGGCGCCACCTCGTCGGCCAGGGCCTTGGCGAATCCGAGCACTCCAGCGCGCGCCGTGGTGGAGAGGATGAGCCCCGGCAGGGGTTGCTTCGCGGCCACGGAGGCGAGACAGATGATCCGCCCCCACTGGAGCTTACGCATGATCGGCACGGCGCTGCGCGACAGGTGCACGGTGGAGAGCAGATTCAGCTCCACAGCCCGCTGGAAGGCGTCGGCGCTCTGATGAGCGAAGGGCGCGGCCGGGGGACCGCTGGCGTTGCAGAACAGCACGTCGACCCGACCCATCTCGTGGTGCACGCGCTCGACCAGGCCCTCGGCCTCCCCGCGCTCGCCCACATCCGCCACGAACGCCATCACCTGTTGCCCCGTCTCGGACGAGAGCTGCTGCGCCGCCCGCTCGGCCGCGTCTTCGTGACGGCCATTCACCGCCACGCGCGCCCCTTCGTGCGCCAGGGCCTTGGCCACCGCGCGCCCCAGCCCCCTGGTGCTGCCGCACACCAGGGCCACGCGGCCCGCGAGACCGAGATCCATGGGGCTGTGAATCTACAGGTGTCGGGTGTCAGGTGTCAGGTGTCGGGGACGGCACCACCTGACACC
This sequence comes from Gemmatimonadota bacterium, assembly GCA_003222035.1. GTDB lineage: Bacteria > Gemmatimonadota > Gemmatimonadetes > Gemmatimonadales > GWC2-71-9 > AG41. The sequence continues at coordinate 9,837 of QHUS01000039.1, forward strand.
CGACACCTGGCACCCGACATCTATTTCACCGTCGCCGGAGCTTCCACCGCTTCGAGTCGCACCGCGCAGCACTTCAGCTCCGCCATCTTCGCGTACGGATCGAGCACCGGGTTCGTGAGCAGGTTCGCCGCCGCCTCGCGGAAGTGGAACGGCACAAACACCTGGCCCCGCGCCACGCGCTCGGAGATGCGGCACGAGCTCACCATCGAGTTGCGCCGCGAGGTGAGGCGCACCGGGTCGCCGTCCTGCAGACCGAGCTCGCGCGCGTCCTCGGGATGGATCTCCACGATCGGCGTCGGCTCGCGCTGATCGAGCCCGGAGGCGCGCCGGGTCATGGTCCCCGTGTGCCAGTGATATAGCTGCCTCCCGGTGTTCATCACGAACGGATACGCAGCGTCGGGAAGCTCGACCGGCGGAGCGTACTCGACGGGGACGAACACGCCCTTGCCATCGCGCGTCGGGAATCGGTCGTCGAACAGGAACGACGTTCCAGGTGAGTCACGGGTGGGTACGGGGTACTGCAGCCCCGCACCCTCGAGCCGCTGGTAGGTCACGCCGCGCCACGAAGGCGTGATCTGCGCGATTTCCGTCATGACCGCTTCGGCAGTCGTGAAGGGCGTCTTGAGACCAAGGCGGTTGGAGAGGTCGATCAGGATGTCGAGGTCGCCGCGGGCTTGCCCCGGCGTGGGCGCGGCCCGGTGGGCGAGCTGGATGCGGCGCTCCGTGTTGACGAAGGTGCCCGTCTTCTCGGCGAAGCTCGAGCCCGGCAGCACGACGTCGGCGTAGCGCGCGGTCTCGGTGAGGAACAGGTCGTGGACCGCGAGGAACTCGAGCTCCTGGAACCAGTGTTCGGCGTGCGCTAGGTCGGGGTCCGAGATGATCGGGTTCTCGCCCATGATGTACATGCCCCGAACGCCGCTCTCTTCCTTCACGATCTCGGTCACCATGAGCCCCTCCTTCAGGGAGAGGGACTCGGCGGGCAGGCCCCACGCGGCCGCGTATTCCGCGCGGACGTGCGGGTCTTTGACCGGCCGGTAATCCGTATACACGAACGGAATCGCACCGACGTCCGACGCGCCCTGCACGTTGTTCTGCCCGCGCACCGGCATCATCGCGGCGCCCCAGCGCCCGATCATGCCGCAGGCGAGCATCAGGTTCAGGAGCGACGTCACGAGATCCGTGCCGTTGGCGTGCTGGGTGAGTCCCATCGCCCAGAGCGTGCTGGTATTCGGTCCGCCGGCGTAGAGCTCCGCCGCCCAGCGGATCTTGTCCGCCGGCACGCCGGTGATCTTCGCCGCGATCTCGGGCGTCATGGCCTGCACCGACCGGCGCACCGCGTCGAACTGGTGCATCCGCTCGGCGATGAACCCCTTGTCCTCCAGGCCATCCGCGATGATGTGGTGCAGCATCGCGTTGAACAGGGCGACGTCCGTGCCGGGTTGCATCTGCAGATGGATGTCCGCGCGGGTCGCCAACTCCGACTCGGTCGTGTTTGCGCCGGCGATGAAGATGACGTCGGCGGCGTGCTCCACCTCGCGCATCGAGCCCGACGCCGCCGAAGTGTTCAGCGCTCGCTGCATCGCCGCCACCGACGTCGAGTGGCACAACCGCGTGCAGTGGTCGATGTTGTTGGTGCCGAGCGCGCCGCGGAACATCCGCATCATGAGATAGTTCTCCTCGTTGGAGCACTTCGCCGAGGAGAAGCAGGCGAGGGAATCGCCGCCGCGCTCGCGCTTGAGCCGCAGCAACTCCTGGGCGGTGAGCTCCAGCGCTTCATCCCACGTCGCCTCGCGGAACGGCTCGTACCACGATGGCGGCGTGGCCACGCGGTCGCGGATGTCGAGGTCGACGCGTTCCAGCAGGGACAGGTCGCGCACCGACTTGCCTACCGCTCGGGGGGGACCCGCAGGCTTCGGAGTCTGGCCCTCTCCCTCCACCGTCCGCCACGGCCCGGCGCGGCGGTTCGGGCCCGTCCGTCCGCGCCAGACCCAGCGCCCTCCCTCCCGTTCCCAGCCCTTGCGGATCAGCGGCCGCTTCAGTCGATCGCGGTGCTGGGGGAAGTCGTAGCCGAAGCGGCCCTTCACGCAGGTGGAGCCCTGGTTCGGCGTGTTGAGCTCGATGTCCGGAGAGGTGACGCGAACGACCTGGTCGGCGGTGACGTGCAGGTCCACCTGGCACCCCACGCCACAGTACGGGCAGACGGAACGGACTTTCTTGTCGGGGTGGAGGATCTTCTCGGGCGCGAACCGCTGCCGCGGCATCACCTCGAAGATCGCCCCCGTCGGGCAAACCCGCACGCACTCCCCGCACCACGTGCACCCGGCCTTGTCCGGGTCACCGTCCGCGCCGACAATGATCTCCGTATGCTCGCCGCGCTGGCCGACGTCGAGCACGCCGACCACCTGTATGTCCTCGCACGCCCGCACGCAGCGCGTGCACAGGATACAGGTGCTCATGTCGTGACGGATCATGGGGTCGCCCGGGCGCTCGTCACCGTGGCGGAGCACCAGGTCACGCGCCGCGACGGGGCGGGGAGCGACCCCGTAGCGCACCACGTACTCTTCGAACTCGTTGCGCGGCCGGGCCCGGCCGCCGTTTAGCAGGTGCTCGCCCGGGTAGCGCTCGAGCAGGAGCCGCAGCACACCCTTGCGGTTTTCGACCGCCGCGTGCGATTCGCTTTGGACCACCATCCCGTCCGCGACCTTGGTGGCGCAGGCGGGAAGCAGCTTCGATTGACCCTCCACCGAGACCAGGCAGATCCGGCAATTGCCCACGATCGTGAGCTTTGGATACCAGCAGAGGGTCGGGATGTCGGCGATACCGGCGGCGCGCGCCGCGTCGAGGATTGTCTGGTCGCTATCGGCGGTGATGGACCGGCCGTTGATGGTCAGGGTCGGCATGCCCTTGAAGATTAGGCTCGCCGCGGGGGAGCGGCAACCGGAGCTGCGGCTAACCTAGTGCGACGAAACAAGAAGGCCGGCTCGCGGCCGGCCCGTCTGCAACGTCAATCCTCGTCCGATGTCTCTGCTTCGTTGGGGAACCAGCAGTACGCCCAGATCTTCGCCGGGCGGAGGATTTGTCTGCCGGCCCGCATGATGATACCGATCGGCTCGTGGTCGTCGAGGACCAAAGGGAGACTGGTCATGGAAAGGGCGTTCCCGGTTGTCGGATACTGCGTCGCCGGGCAAAACCCTTGCCGCACGCCTCATCCGGCAACGCCTTATCCGACAACAGGTAACGGGAATGGCAGGGTGGGGCTGGGGTCACTCCGACACGTGTATGGCCGTGTCGAGCTGACGCTCGGGCTTCGTGGCGGTGAAGCCGGCACCCGCCTTGGTGCGGCGGCGTCGGACGATTTCCCACCCGCCGTACTGCGCTTGCAGCGCCTCCGGCGCGAGCGGAATGACCTCCGTGGCGCTGGGACTCGGGAGGATGACGTGCACGCCGCCGGGGCGGGTGCGCGCCTGCAGCTGCGCGAGCAGCTCGCGGCGGTCGCGCGTGCGCGCTGGCCCGAGTGCGGCCGGGTCGATGACCACGAGACTCGGCGTCACATCGGGGAACCAGCCGCCGAACGTCACAACCAGGGCTTGGAAGCGTCCGGCGAGTTGCTCGGTGACGGCCCGGCTTTCGGCACCTTCGATGGCTGCCAGATCGTGATCGACCAGAAACACTTCGGCGTCGTGCGCGGCTACAAACAGGGCCGATGGCAGCGCGGTGGCACCGACGACCACGGCCAGGTCGCCGGGCTCGAGCCGGCGCACGGCCGCCACGAGCGCGTTATCCGGATCGAGCCCCCAATGGGTCGGAGCCCGCTGCGCGGCGCGCAGCGCGCGGTGCTTCTGACGCCACCGCGGGAACGACGGCAGGCGCAGGCGTCTCGCGATGATGCGGTCCACGTGTTCGAGCAGCAGCACCTCGGTGAGCAGGTACTGTCCTGCCGCGCTCGCCTCCAGCTCGCGCACCGCCTCGTCGCCGATCTCGAGCAGCTCCTCGCGGCCCAGGGTGTTCTTGTACTCCTCGATCCGCTGCAGCAGGAACTCGTGGTACTCCTGCTTGAGTGAGCGCGGGGGACGCCGTGTGGTGGGGGAGTGCGGCTCGCCGGAAAGACTCAGCATGGCTCCACGTGCACCGTGACCTCGTGCAGCCGCAGGTCGCGCTTCAACCGCTCCTCGACCTGGTCGGCGATCGCGTGCGCGGACGCGACGTTCGCCTGCCCGTCTACCGCAATGGTGACCTCCGCGTAGCGCAGGTCGGATGGGCCGCGCGAGCGGATGCCGTAAACGTTCTGCACGCCCGGCACCGCTTGCGCCGTCTGTTCGATCTCGCTGGTGGGGATCGCGCGCTGATCGACCAGCACCGGCACCGTGCGCCCGAGGATCCGATACGCCACGAAGACGATCGCCAGCGCGACGACGATCGCCACTGCGGAATCGATCCACCACCAGCCGCGGCGCGTGAGCAGGATGCCCGCGATCACGGCCACGGTGATGAGCGCGTCGGCGCGCGTATGGGCCGCGTCGGCGACGAGCAGCTCGCTGCCGAGCTCGGTGCCGCGGCGGCGTTCGTACCAGCTGATCACCACGTTCGCGCCCAGGATGAGCAGCAGGAGCGTGAGCTGCGAGTCGCTGACGTCGACGCGATGGGCACCGCTCACCAGGTGATTGACCGCCTCCCGTACCAGCTCGAAGCACGTGATCGACAAGAAGCCCACGATCGCCAGTGCGCCGAGCGTCTCGAACTTCCCATGGCCGTAGGGGTGATCCTCGTCGGGCTCCTTGGCGGCCACGCGAACGACGATCAACGCGAGCACGTTGTTCAACGCATCCACGCAAGAGTCCACTGCGCCGCCGAGGACCGCGAGCGATCCGGACGCGAGCCCCACGGCGACCTTGACCCCCACGACCGCCAGGTTGGCGACGAGGAGGCCGATGAACACTCGGCGAACCTGGGCGGACGCCGGCATGGACAGGATGCAAGGTTGTAAGGGACACCGGTTTAGTCAACGGCCCGGAGCAGGGCGCCTTTCAAATAGCCGGTCTCGGGGACGCTGAGCAGCTCCGGGTGGTCGCGCCCGGCCCCGGTGATCGCGAGCAGCTCGAGGCGGCGCCGGGCGTCGCGGGCGGCGTCGCCCAGCATGTCCATGAACAGCCCCCGGCCGACATGATAGGAACACGAGCACGTGAACAGAATTCCGCCCGGGGCGATCAAGCGCATCGCCCGGAGATTGATCTCCTTATAGCCGGCGAGCGCCCGAACGACGCTTTCCTTCGACTTGGCGAACGCCGGTGGATCGAGCACCACGGTATCGAACGTCTCGCGTCGGCGCTCCAGCTCGCGCAGCAGATCGAACGCGTTGGCTTCGCGCCAGGCGATGTTCGTCAGGCCGTTGAGCGCCGCATTTTCGCGGCCGCGGGCGAGCGCGTCGCCGCTCGAATCCACCGCCACGACTTCCGCGGCGCGCCGCGCGAGGTGAAGGGCGAAGGAGCCGTGGTACGTGAACAGGTCGAGAGCGCGGCCTGCGCCGGTGTGGGCGCCCACCAGGATCCGATTCTCGCGCTGGTCGAGAAAGGCTCCAGTCTTCTGGCCTGTCCGGGGCGCGGCGAGGTACCGTACGCCCGACTCCTCGACCGCGACCGAATCGGGCACCGTGCCCCGGGCAGGGACTATTTCGAGCGGCAACCCTTCATGGCGTCGCACGGCCGTATCGTTCCGCAGCAGGATTCCCTCGGGTGCGAGAGCGGCGTCGATGCCGTGCAGCACGTCCTCCCGCCGCTGCTCGAGGCCGGCGGACAGGAGTTGCGCGACCACGTACGGCCCGTACCGGTCCACGACGAGGGACGGCAGGCCATCCCCCTCCCCGTGCACCACCCGGTACGCAGTAGCGGAAATGTCCGCGCGCCGCCGCGCGGCGGCGGCGATGTGGTCGCGCCACCATGCGGCGTCCACGGGCTCCCGCCCGGCGGTGAGCAGGCGCAGCCGGATCTCCGACTTTGGTGAATGGAGAGCCTGCCCCAGGTGGCGCCCGCGCCGGTCGGTGACGGTCACGACGCCGGGCGCATCGCGCGGCTCGTCGTACAGGTCCGTGCGATAGATCCAGGGATGCCCCGTTTGCCAGCGCGCGGCGCCCTTCGCGGACCGCCACGATCCGGTCGCAGTTTGGCCGCGTCGCGGAGATACATATGTTTCAGCTCGCGTTGCGGCTTGGTCGTGTAGAAGTGCAGCAGCAAGCGGATGCAGCGCGGCAAGCCGTCGGGGACCGCGACTTCCGCGGTGCCCAGCAGTGGTACATCGGTCCACCCGAGTAGGCGCGCGGCGCGCGCCGGGTACTCGGCGGTGAGATCCGGCGACGACGTGAAGATGGCGCTTTCGACGTCCTCGGGCTGGAAGGCGTTCGCTTCCTGGAGCGCGCGCAGCAGCTCCGCCGTCGCGTCCAGGATCGCCTGGCTGGTATTGGCCGCGGCGGTCGTGGCGCCGCGCAGTCCACGCAGGGTTTTGCTCATGGCACCCGAATCTCAGTTGCGCTTGATGGTGATCACGGATGCACGCCTTCTCAAGGGGCGTGATCCGGTCGAGGCGTGCCGCCGTGCTGTTGCAGGGGGGAAAGGGGCCACGATCATCCAGGTGCGTCTGAAGGACGCGCCGCCACGCGAGCTCTTGGCGCTCTCCCACGCCCTCGTGAGCGCCCTGGCGGTCCCCGTGATCGTGAACGATCGGGTGGACGTGGCGCTCGCGGCCGGGGCGGCGGGGGCGCACCTCGGTCAGGAGGACCCGCCCCTCGACCGGCTGCGGCCCCAGGTGCCGCCCGGCTTTCTGCTCGGGGTCTCGGTGGGTTCAGACGTCGAGGCCGAACGCGCACGGGGGTGGCCGGCGGATTACTGGAGCGTCGGGCCGTGCTTTGCCACGGCGAACAAGGCGGATGCGGGGCCGCCACTCGGCGCCGGCGGGTTTGCGCGCCTCGCACGGCTCGCCCCGGACGGCGTCCCAGTCATTGGGATTGGGGGCGTGACGGCGGGCAATGCGGCGTCCTTGATGAGCGCCGGCGCCGCCGGTGTGGCTGTAATCGGGGCGGTGTGGACCGCTACCGACCCGGGGGCCGCGGCGCGCGCGCTGCGCGCCGCGCTTGCTTGATGCGCGCGATCGCCGCGAGGTGCTCGTTGTAGGTGGCCGAGAAGACGTGCTTGCCGTCCGGTTGCGCCACGAAGTAGAGGAACGGCACGTCGGCCGGGTACAGGGCCGCCAGCAGGCTCGCACGCCCTGGTTGGCTGATGGGCCCCGGCGGGAGCCCCGTGTGGAGGTAGGTATTGTAGGCGGACCGCACGGCGAGGTTCTTCTCCCACACCCGTTTCAGGCGTCGCCCATGCGCGTAGCTCACCGTCGGGTCGGCCTCGAGGCGCATGCCGCGTCGGAGCCGGTTGTGATACACCGCTGAAATGAAGGGCCGGTCCGGGTCGTAGCGGACCTCGGCCTCGACGATCGACGCCAGCGTCACCAGCTGATGACGCGACATACGCAACGTGTCGAGCCGGGCCTGCCACTCGGGACTCCATTGCGTAATGAACTGATGCGCCATCACCCGCACCAGCTCCCGCGCCCCGATCCGTAGCGGCAGCAGGTAGGTCGTGGGAAACAAGTATCCTTCGGCGGTGCTCGCCTGATCCGGGAGCCCGAGGTTGGCGAGCAACGCGGAATCTTCGGCGGCGTCGATAAAGGAGTCGCGCGGAATTTTCAGCTGGGCCTGAGCGAGGTCTGCCACTTCGACCAGTCGCAGGCCTTCCCGCACGATGAAGCGCTGCTCGACCCCGCGCCCGCGCTCCAGTGCCGCCACGACGTCGGACCAGGACTCGTCCTGGTGCAGCAGGTACACCCCGCTCTTGAGCGAGTGCGTGAGACCGCGGACCTTGGCATACAACCGGAACGTGCCAGGATGGTCGATCACGTGGTTGGCGGCGAGGGAGTCGATGGCGGCGTCGAGGGTGGAGCCGGCCGGGATGGTGACGGTGACACGGGGACCATCGGAGCCGCCACAAGCGCCGAACGAGAGGGCCAGCAGAACGCGGAATGCGGAAGTGGGAACGCGGAACAGAGCAGGGGAGGTCGCGCGCTTGTTCCGCGTTCCGCGTTTCGACTTCCGCGTTCTCACGTGGCCGACCCCCGCTTGGCGTCGAGGTAGTGTTGCAGCAACAGAGCGGCCGCGAGCGCGTCCACGTCGCCCTTGCGTCCTCTGGTCGACCCGCCCATTTCGCGCACGGCCTGCAGCGCCCGGGACGTCGTGAGGCGCTCGTCCCAGAGCTCCACAGGCCGTCCCCAGCGCCGCACGATATCGGCGGCGAGGATCCGTACCGCGGTCGCCGCATCGCCTTCGCGGCCCTCCTGGTCGAGGGGCAGACCGACGACGACGCCGGTCACGGCGTGCTGCTCGAGCAGCACGAGAAGCTCGCGCATCGGGAAGCGTTTGCCGAGGCGTCGGGTGAGGGTGGTGAGGGGTTGAGCCAGCGTGCGGGTCTCATCGGACAGGGCGAGGCCGATGCGGCGCTCGCCCCAGTCGACGCCGAGCAACCGGCCCGCGTCGCGGCCGCCCGTCACCCCTGCGCCATGGTCGCGAAGAACTCGTTGTTCGTCTTGGTCCGCTTGAGCCGCTCGAGCAGGAACTCGATCGCCTCGACCGGTGGCATGTCGGCGAGGAAGTTGCGGAGCAGATACACCTTGTTGAGCTCTTCCTTGGAGAGCAGGATCTCCTCTTTCCGGGTGCCGGAGCGCTGGACGTCGATCGCCGGGAACGTGCGGCGCTCGGCGATCCGCCGGTCGAGGATCACTTCCATGTTCCCGGTACCCTTGAACTCCTCGAAGATCACCTCGTCCATCCGGGAGCCGGTGTCGATCAGCGCCGTTGCGAGAATGGTGAGCGAGCCGCCGCCCTCGATGTTGCGGGCGGCGCCGAAGAATCGTTTCGGTTTCTGCAGGGCGTTCGCGTCCACACCGCCCGAGAGGATCTTGCCCGAGTGCGGCACGACCACGTTGTGAGCACGCCCCAGGCGCGTGATGGAGTCGAGCAGGATCACCACATCCTTGCCGTGCTCCACCAGCCGCTTGGCTTTCTCGATCACCATGTCCGCCACCTGCACGTGGCGGTCCGCGGGCTCGTCGAACGTCGAGGAGATCACTTCGACGTTCGTGCCCTTGACGTTCTCCTCCATGTCGGTGACCTCCTCGGGCCGCTCGTCGATCAGCAGCACGATGAGGTAGACCTCGGGGTGGTTCTCGATGACGGAGTTGGCCAACTTCTGGAGCAGGATCGTCTTTCCGGCCTTGGGCGGCGACACGATGAGGCCGCGCTGACCCATGCCGATGGGGCTCAAGATGTCCATCACCCGCATCGACAGGTCGCCGTCTTTGCGCTCGAGCTTGATACGCCGCTCGGGGTAGCGGGGCCGCAGGTTGTCGAACGCGACGCGGTGCTTCGCCTTCTCGGGCTCATCGCCGTTCACCACCTCGACCTTCAGCAAGGCGAGGTACCGCTCCCCTTCCTTGGGCGGCCGCACCTGGCCCATGATCGTGTCGCCGGTGCGCAGATCGAACCGCTTGATCTGGCTGGGGGACACGTAGATGTCGTCGGGCCCGTACAGGTAATTCCAGTCGGGACTGCGCAGGAATCCGTAGCCTTCCGGGAGGATCTCGAGCACCCCCTCCCCGCGCAGCACGGTGTCCGAGTCGAGGAGCGATTGCTCGATGCGAAAGATCAGGTCCTGCTTGCGGAGCCCTGAGTAGTTGGTGATGTTCAGGGTCTCGGCCATCGCGTGCAGTTCCGCGACGGATTTTCTCTTCAGTTCAGCGATATCCACGTGTGTCGTTGCTCCGTAGGTCTACGGCGGGCGAAACCCCGGGGTGCGGAGTGAACGCGTCGAGATTGGAATCAGGGAGTTCGAAGAGGTGCGAACGAGCTATAGTAGGATTCCCCAGGCCGCGAGTCAAGGGCACGCGATGGATCTGACGGCATTCTTGCTCGCTTGGCGCACGTCCCAGCTCCCGGACCGGGAAGTCATTGACGCGCTTGTACATCCGGACCACGCCCAGCCCTCGCCGGCCCTGGCGGAGGCGCTCGACGTGTGGCCCGGAAGCTACTACTGGTCGGATGAGCCCGACGGGCGTCACCTCGTCCTCACGCGGCCGTTGGGGCGGCGCCGGGAGCGCTGGGGGGTACACGTAACGCTGTTCCTCGCGACCCTGCTGACCACAACCGTCGCGGGGGCCGTCCTCAGCGGTGCGATCGCCTACGACAGCGTTCTGGGTCTGTTCACGGGCTCGGACACGCTCCCCCGCCATTTCGTGCGCGCGTGGACGACAGGGCTCACCTTCTCACTGCCACTGCTCACGATTCTCACGTGCCACGAGCTGGGGCACTATCTCACCGCGCGTCGCTACAACCTCGACGTGTCGCCTCCGTACTTCATTCCCGTGCCGCTCGTGCCGTCGTTCATCGGAACCATGGGCGCGTTTATCCGGCTCCGCACCATGCTTTCCGACCGCCGGCAGCTGTTCGACGTGGGCGTGGCGGGTCCCATCGCCGGCTTCCTGGTGGCGCTGCCCGTCCTCGCGATCGGCCTCATCCTCAGTCACCCTCTCCCGGGGCACGGACCGTCGACGGGCCTGTTGGTGGGTATCGACCATGACACCGCTGTCCTCGGCGGTTCGCTCGTCACAGCGCTGCTCCGGTTCCTGACCCACGGCACCGCATCGGCATTGCTCGTCCACCCGGTCGCGTTCGCGGGTTGGCTCGGTATGTTCGTCACGATGCTGAACCTGCTCCCCATTTCCCAGCTCGACGGCGGGCACATCCTGTATGCCGCGCTTCCCCGCTGGCAGCAGCGCATTGCACTCGGCTTCTGGGTTCTCGTCGTCATACTCGGCTGGTTCTGGCGGGGATGGCTGTACTGGGGACTGCTCGTGCTCGTCCTGTCGCGTGGCCGCCTCGGCCATCCACCGGTGCTCGATGCACAACGGCCGCTGCCGCGATCCCGGCGTGTGCTCGCATGGGTGGCGCTCGTCCTGTTCGTGATTACGTTCGCGCCGGTGCCGTTCAAGATCTGAGGCAAGGGGGACGCGGGACGAGGGAAGAGTGGGGGCTCGTCCCCCGTCCCGCTTCCCGGCTTTCGAAGTATTGCGTAAGTGGGCGACCCTTATATCTTTGCATAAACCAGCCCTAGCGGTGCGCATGCCTGGACAACAACCGGCACGCTACAACGCATCTGATTCGAACGAAGCGGTCGTCCACGATCTCCCCCCCATCCGATTCGACGGACAACTCATCGCCATTCGCCTCCAGGTACGCCGCTCCGAGGACGGGATCTTTCGGGGACGGGTTCTGTTCGGGGCCCCGGACACCGAGGCCGAGCGCTCCACGGCCGAGATCTTCTGCGCCACGTCGGAGCCGGACCTCTGGCAGGCGGTGCGGGATCTGCGGGACCACCATCTGCGCGACTTGTACCGCTCGCTGTTGTAGATGGGTAACGCGGACTCGCTCAGGAAACTCCGACACGATCTCTCGAACCCCCTCGCTGCGATTCTTGCGGAAACCCAGCTCCTCCTGCTGGCACAGGAGAAGTATGACCCGGAGACGGTGGCCAGTCTGAAGCAGATCGAAGCGCTGTCGCGGAAAATGCGCGGCATCCTCGAAGCGCTGGATAGCTGAATCGGTGAGCCGGCCCCACCGGCCGCGGTACTGTCCCCCCGCCCTGTGGTGGCGCCCGATTCGAGGGGCGTTATCCGTTCTACGGCCGACGAATGTCGGAATACGGATTACGCTTGAGATACGCCCATCCGCTCGCGAAATAGCTGGCCAGGAGAATCGCCGACGCGGCGCTGACCGCGTACTTGAGAGCGGGTGCGGCATCGCTCGCCGATAGCAGGCCCTCGATCGAGCCGGCGACGGCGAGCAGGCACACCACCGCGCCGATCATCCGCACGGCGACGACGCCTTGCACCACGAGGGCGTCGCGGCGGGTAAGGTCTCCGGGCGCGATCAGCGCCCTAGCGAGACGAAAGCCTGCGCCGCCGGAGATGAAGATGGCGGTGAGCTCGAGCACCCCGTGCCCGGCGATGAACGTCGCCAGGTAACCCGCCGCTCGGTAGTTCGCGAACACGCCGAACCCGACGCCGAGCAGAAGACCGTTGTACACGAGTGACACGACGGTCAGGAGCCCCGCGAGCAAGCCGCCGGCGAACGCGCTCAAGCACACCATGACGTTGTTCGTAATGATCCACGAGGCGAGCACCGGTCGCTCTTCGTTCTCGGCCTGGGCGTAGCCGATGCCATGGGCCTGCCGCTCGGCGGCCTGTTCGGCGCGGCTGAGCATGACGGGCGGCGCGATCTCCTGGGCCAGATCGGGCTGCTCGCGGAGGATGGCGTACCCGACGGCGGCGGGGACGACGAACAGCAGGAACGCTACCAGCACGTACCGCCACGATTCGACCACCGCCGCCGGGAAGGCGCCCAGCACGTAGCGCGGCACGGCGAGACGGCGTGCGGCGGGAGCGCGGTAGAGAGCGTTGTGCCCCGCCGCGACCAGACGCTCCAGGTATGCCACCACTTCCGGGCTCACGCCGTAGGTCCGCGCCCTTGCCAGATCCGCCGTGATTTCACGGTAGCGGGCTGCGAAGCCTGGGATTTCCGCCGCGGCCAACGCCCTTAGCCCCGCGCGCTCGATTCGGCTCGCGACGCGACGAAAACCCTCCCACGCCTCCTGCTTGCGTGCGACGAAGCGCTCGGCGGTCACCGTGGTACGTCCCGCGCCGCTCGCGGCTCGGGTCGCAAAGCGACTGCGGCGCTTGCGGCGCTCGTCCTCGTAGAGCGCCACGAGGTACTCCTCGGGATCGGTGGTGCGCCGCGGCACCCGGGTCTCGAATCGCTGGGCGAGCTCGACCGTCATCCGTATCTGGACTTCGGGAGCGAGGTCGCTGAGGCGGGCGAGAAGCCGGTCCAGTAGCCGAAACTCCGCCTCGGAAAGCTCCGGCGGACCGACCTCCACCGCTTCCTCGTCGGTCCGGACGGGGGCGAGCTTCCATTCGGTCGGGTGATCACGGACCACGATCGTGCCCGCAGCGAGGTCACCGAGCCGCTTGTTGCCGCGGTGGAGCACCATTGTCAGCACGGCGGGGAGGAGCAAGGATGCGTATTCGGGACCCCGGATGAGGTTGCGCAGCGCGGCCGCCGTCAGAGTGATCGGGCGCCCGGTGTCCATCACCACCCGCAGCCCGAGCAGGATCTTGCCCGGCGTGCGGCCCCCGTTCAGCCCCTCAAACAAGACGTAGTAGCCGATCAGCGCGAAGCCCATCAGCAGGTAGATCAGCGCGCTCGCCCAGCGTCCCAGCATGCTCTCCAGCCCCAGCATCTCGGTCCCGATGTTGAGCGGGATGAGAATCGCCGAGATCAGCGCCAGGTCCGCGATCGCCGCGGCCGCGCGTGAGCCCAGCCCCGCGAGCTCGAACCGGACCTCGACGTGCTCCGGCGTTTCCACGCCGTGCTGCTGGCGCAGGTCGGGAGGAGCGGGGATGCCTGGGACTCGCGTGGGCGGAGCCACGTCCTCATCTTATGCGTATCTCTCCGGGGGAGCGAGTGGCGATGGCCGATCTCAGACCGATGGGTGTCGGGGAAGTCCTCGACGGCGCCCTCACTATCTATCGCCGTCACTTCATGACCTTTCTGGCACTCGGCATCATCTCGTTGTGGCTGCCCGTTGCACTGTCGATCTACGTTCAGCTGTCGGGTCCGCAGCAGCACATCGGCCTCGCCCTTTGCTCGGGCCTCCTCCAATACTTTGCCGGCCTGTTGCTCACGGCAGGCGTCATCCGCGTGATCTCCGACTTCTACCTCGGTCGCGCGTCGAGCGTGGGAGAGGCCCTGGCGCTGGGCCTGCAGAAGGTGTGGCCGCTGTTCCTGGTCGGGTGGGGGAAGGTGATCCTCCTTGGTCTCATTGTGATGCTGCTCGGCGCCGTGGCGGCGATCAGCATTCCGGTACTCGCCAAGGGCGGCGCGCTTGGCGGGATGGTCGGAGTCGCCCTCCTCGTCGCCGTCGGATGGTTCGCGGTTTACGTGTCGTGCGGCTACGGTGCCACGACGCAGGTGGTGGTGCTCGAGCCGCTGCGCTCGAGCTTCGACGCCTTCGGCCGATCCTGGGATCTAACGCGCGGGCGCAAGCTCCACGTGGTCGGCGTTCCTGCTCGTCGTCGCCGCGATCCTGCCCGTCATTCTCACGCCGGTGCTGCCCTGCGTGTTCACGCTGATGTACTACGACCTCCGGGTGCGCCGGGAAGCATTCGATTTGGAGCTGCTGAGCCAACAACTCAGCGCCGGGTGAGCCCACCGCCGCGACCGAGGCAGCCGTGAATCCGTGGCTCGTCGCCCTCGATCAGGCCGTGCCCGCGGACTCGGTGCGGCACGCCGTCCGCGCAGTCTTCGCGCGCCCGGAATATCAATGGGGTGAACCTGGGCCCCTGCTGCGATGGCTGACGACGTGGTGGCGGTGGTTGCAGTCCGCCCTCGCGTCGCTCGATGCTGGCCACCCCGTGATGGCGCGCGCGGTCTTCTGGGGCGCCATCGTGGCGCTGCTGGCGATCGTCGCCCACTTCGGGTACGTGGCGTGGCGAATCTACCGAGCGACGGTCCGGCCGGTGTCGGCTCGAGCGGCGCCCACCGGTATGCGGCTCGAGGACGCCCGCGCCTACCTCGCGCGCGCCGACGAGCTCGCCAACGCCGGGCGCTTCAGCGAAGCGTTGGCATACCGCTTCATGGCGCTGCTCCTCCAATTGGAGCGTGCCCACGTCGTGCAAGTGCACCCATCCAAAACGCCGTTCGAGTATGTCGGCGAAGCGCGCCTTGACGCCGGTACGCGGCTCTCGCTCGGCGGTCTGGTGGACCAATTGTATCGCCACGTGTTCGGTGGTGAACCGTGCGACGCCCGCGCGTACGACGACTTCGGCACCGCGGCTCAGCGGTTGAGCGAGCATGTGGCGCCGGCCTGAGGTCGCGCTGGTGGCGCTCTTCGTCGCGGTCGTCAGCGTGGCGATCGTGGCCGGGCTCCGGAACACGACGGAAGGAGGCGAAGGGGGCCCGCCGTCGGCATTTCTCGCTGGCCCCGATGGCGCCAAGGCCGTCTACGAGGTGCTGCTGCGACTGGGGCGCCCCCTCGAGCGGCGCCGCACCCCGCTCTACGATCTCAATCGCGCCCACCAGCAGGCCCCGGCCCTCCTCGTCGTCCTCGATCCGCCGGACGAGCTGACGCCGGCCGAGTTGGAGCAGGTCGTTCAATATGTCCGGTCCGGAGGCGCGGTCCTGGCCGCGGGAGATGGAGGGGGAATCACCCGCTGCACCGGTTGGGACACGATACAATCGACCTTCGAGGCATCCACGGGCGACAGCCTGTCCGTGCAGCAGCCCCTTCCGGCGTACCACCTTCCTGCCGTCACCGTGGAGCTTCGGCTGGTCGACACTACGTCCGCGACACAACGCAAAGCCAGGCGACGCCGGCTCCGCCCCGATTTGGATACCGAGACGGGATGCGGCCGCCTCGAGTTGGCGTCGCAGGATACCCTGCTCGAGACCGAGCGCGGCAAGCCTGTGGTTGTCCGGCTGCGCTACCACGGCGGCGGCGTGATCACGCTAGCGGCGGACCCCGGATACTTCCGCAACCGGGCGTGGCGCGACACGAACGTGCCGTATTTCGCGGTGCCGCTCCTGACGCCGCCGCGGGGGGAGCGGGGGCGGGTGACCTGGGACGAGTACCATCAAGGGTTCGGACGGGGCGGCTCCCTCGAGGGCGCCGTGCGCGACTGGCTGGCAAACAGCCCGGCCGGCTGGGCGCTGCTGCAACTGATGGGCGTGGGTCTCGTCGCCGTCGCCATGGCGGCTGTGCGCTTCGGCCCGGCGCAGGCGGTCATCGACCGGCGGCGGCGCTCCCCGCTGGAGCACGTCGAGGCGCTGGCGGCGAGCCTCGAGGGCGCGGGTGGAGTGGATACGACGGTCGCCCTCATCGTCGCCGGGTTGCGGCGCCGCCTCGGTCGGGCGGGCGTGCTGCGGCCGGACGAACAACAGGCGTGGCTCAGCACGCTCGAGCTGGCGTTGCCCACAGTGCGGGCGCGGGACGCCGTGCGCCGCCTGCAACAAGCCGAAACTCAACCCGGCGGCCCGGAGCGCGCGCTCGCGGCCGCCCAAGCCATGGAGGATGTGTGGGAGGAGCTTCGCCCGCCGACGACGCGCGCCGGATCCTAGACGCGCTCGACGCCGTTGTGCTGGGCCAACAGGCAGCGACCCGTGAAGCGCTGGTGTGCCTGCTCGCCCGTGGCCACGTCCTGCTCGAAGGGGTGCCAGGGACGGCCAAGACCCTGCTCGTTCGAACCCTGGCGCTCGCGCTCGACGTCAAGTTCCAGCGCATCCAGTTCACGCCCGACCTGATGCCCGCCGACATCACCGGGGTGTCCCTCTTGACGGGGACCCGGGAATTCGCATTCCGGCCCGGTCCGATTTTCGCTGACCTCGTGCTGGCGGACGAGATCAACCGCGCGCCGGCCAAGACCCAGGCTGCGCTGCTGGAGGCGATGCAGGAGCGCACGATCACCGTAGACGGCACCGGTCACCCACTCTCGGCGACCTTCACCGTGTTTGCGACCCAGAATCCCGTAGAGTTCGAGGGGACTTACCCCCTACCCGAAGCCGAGCTCGATCGGTTCATGACGAAGGTGACCGTGGGGTACCCCGACGCGATGCACGAGGAGGGGATCCTGACGCGCACGGTGGCCGGGTTCGAAGCGGATCGCCCCGGGACGTACGGGGTCACCCGCATGACGGACGCAGCCGGTCTCGAGCGTCTGCGGGCCGCGGTCGAGGCGGTGCGAGTCGAGCCCCAGATCACCGCGTACATCACGGGCATCGTCCGCGCCACGCGAGTCGCGGCGTCCCTCACCCTGGGCGGGAGCCCGCGAGCCGGCGTGTCCCTCCTCAAGGCCGCCCGCGCTGCCGCGCTCCTCGACGGACGCGACTACGTGATTCCCGACGACGTGAAGCGGCTCGCTCCGGCGGTGCTGCGTCACCGCGTGAGCGTCGCACCGGAGCTCGAACTCGAGGGCGTCACCGCGGATGTCGCGCTGAAGGCAATCCTCGATAAGACCGACGTTCCCACCGCGTGACGCTCGTTCAGGTGCTCGGGCTTGGAGCCGCGGTGGCCGGCTTCTGCATGGCGTGGTACCTCGTCGCCGCACGTGCCGGAGTCCTGTGGACCCGGCGCGCGCTGGGGGCCGGCGCCGCGGTCTCCGGGCTTGGCCTGCTCGGCCTTCGGTTCCCGTGGGCATTGGACGTCATGCTGGCGGTCGATGTGGCCCTCGTCGCGCTGGTTTGGCTCGACGCCGCGCTGGCCGTGCGACTCGCCGACGTTGGGAAGGGGACGGTTCGGGCGGGGCTCCGGGTCGTCCGCGATGCACCGCCGGCATTCTCGGTGGGGCGGGGAGGAGATGTGTCGTACCGGTGGATGAACTCGAGTGCTCGACGGGCGCGGCTGCTGGTGCGTGAGGTGCGTCCCAACCTGCTCGGGGGGATCCAGCCGCGGCGCTCGCTCATCGTACCGCCGCACGGCGAAGCGCGCGAGACGGTCACCGTGCGGCCGCTGCGCCGCGGCCGCGAGCTGGGCGGCGGGGGGCCAGTCGGGTTCGCGGTGGACTCAGCGGGGCCGCTCGGGCTGGGCCGCCGCCGCGGAGCGATCGCGCTGCCATGGGACGTCGCGGTGTACCCACCGCTCGTGACGGTGCGGCTGCGCGCGTCCGTTGCACGAGCGCAGCGACGCCATGAGCAGGGGAGGGCGCCCCTGCGCCGCCTGGGCGAAGGCCGGTTGTTCGAATCGCTGCGCGAGTGGGTGCCGGGGGACGATCTCCGGCACATCGACTGGAAGGCGACCGCGCGGCGCGGCAAGGTCATCACGCGCCAGTACGAGGCGGAGCGCCGGCAGCACGTCATGCTGTTGCTGGATCTCGGACGGCTCCTCACCGCGGAAGCGGCGGGCGTGTCGCGACTGGAGCATGTGGTGCAAGCCGGGCTCGAGCTGGCCTACACCGCCGTACAGCACGACGACAATGTCGGCGTGATGGCGTTCGCCGACGGGGTGCAACATTACGTGGTCCCGCAGCGCGGCCGCCTGGCGCTGAGACGCGTGCTCGACGTGTTGGCCCAGGTGCAACCCAAACTCGTGGAACCGGACTATCCGGGCGCCTTCCGTTACCTGGCGGCGCGCAACCGCAAGCGCGCGCTCACGGTGCTGTTCACGGATGTCATCGACCGGTTTGCATCGGACGCCCTCGTGGCGAACGTCGCCTCGCTTCGGCCGCGCCATCTCCCGCTCGCGGTCACGCTCCAGAACCCTGAGCTCAACCAGGTCGCGACACTCCGACCCGCCACGGCGTCCGACGCCTTCCGTAAAGCGGCGGCGGAAGAGCTGCTCCGTGCCCGCGACGAAGCGCTCGGGCACATGCGGCGCAGCGGTGTGCTGGTGCTCGATGTCCCGCCCGCACGGGCGGCCGAAGGCGTGGTGGCGCAGTACCTCGAGCTGAAGCGCCGCGGGCGATTGTGATCGGCGCCATCGTGGACCGGCTGGACGGGCTGTTATAGATTGGGCCCAACTCGGCTGGACACTTGCACATGCGGGTCGGTCGCGGCGCCGTCTTGGCGATGCTGTTCAGTTCTGCAACCATCACGATGTGCGTGTATCCCACCGAGCACGATGCGTCGGTCCATGTGAGCCTCACGCCGGTTCGCATCCTGCTCCGCGGCACCGACACCATTGCCACAGCGCAGGCGTGGCAGATCCGGGGGCCGGCAGACTCGCAGCCGATTCCCAATGTCGTATTCCTCTGGTCGAGCAGCGACCCGAGTGTCGCCGCCGTCGACGCACACGGGCGCATCACCGGTGTCAAGTCCGGGACCGTCGTGATTACCGTCGCCGCCGCCAACTTCGACGAGCGGGCCGTCGTCGGGGCCGACACGGTGCGAGTTTCGGCGCCCCTCGAGATCGACAGCATCCGCCCGCAGACGGTACGGTTCGGCGAGACCATCACCGTCTACGGTGTCGGCGTCGACTCGATCTTCCAGGCGAGCCTTGCGTCCGCGGTGCTCGTTCCCAACCCCGTTGCGCGTGGTCGGGACGCAACCGGATACGCCTACAGCACCTACTGGGTCCCACCGCCGGCCCACCGTGACTCGCTCTTCTACATCGGCAACGGGGTCTTCGGGTTTTCGAACGACACCGTTCGCGTGATCCAGCGCGACCTGTACGAACCTGACGACGTCACGCCCGCGATGCTCAATCTGGACGGGCCGCGCCCGTTTCCGGGAACGGCATTCGCCGCCGTTCTCTTCACCAATCCCGCGCTCGCCTTCGAGGTCCTGCCGCGCGACTCGGTGCTCGGCGTCGATTGGTATCGCCTCGGGCAAACGAATCCGCGGGACCTCACGGTGATCATCAGTGGGTCCGAGGTGAAGGGCACGTTCGCCGGCTTCGTGAGCAACGCAGTCGACGGGCCGAGCTCGTGGACCGTCGGCCCGGGCTCGCACAATTGTCGAGGGAAAAAGTTCTCCCCCAAGGAGGCCGTGGGCGACTCGACCGTCATTGCCCTGGCTGGCCAGCCGGCAGGGAGCCTCGATGCGATCGCCCTGTATTCCCAGCCGGGGCGGTACGGATTGACGGTCGTGGAAGGTTACCTGACGAGCAATCGCTTCGACGCGCGCATCGTCAAGGACGCTCACGAGGAAGACGACTACTGCGACGCGCCGGGCGCGCAGGTCACCGAGGCGCTCCCGTTCCAGGCGACCCTCACGATCGACAACCCGCACGACGTCGACTGGATCAAGTTTCATCTGCCGGCCGCGCAGCCCGTTCGTATTCGCACCGCGGCCCTGCCGGCCGTGGCGTTACAGGACTCGAGCGACATCGACGTCTATCTGCTGCACGACAACGGCGCGGGAAATCCACCCGACTCGCTGGGCGCGTACGCCCACGCTGGCTCGACCATCGACACGACGTTCGGTTTCCCGATCGCCCTGGCGGCCGGTGACTACTACGCCGTCGTCGTGGATTTCGCGGGCGTGCCGACGCCCTACGCCATCTGCATCGGCAACTGCGCCTCGTTTCCGGCCCCTCCCACGCCGGTGAGCCCCGCTGAGGTTCAGGCCGCTGAGCGTCGTCGCACGGCGCTGGAGGCGACCGCCCGGCGCTTCGAAGAACGGCACCCCCAATGACCAACGGCGTGCTCGAGTGCTTCCGTTGCCACACGCCGATCCCGGAGAACAGCCGATTCTGTCTGTCGTGCGGGGCGGATGTCTCGGGCGGGGACGGGCCGACCAGCACGAGCAGCAGCGACGTGGTGCAGGAGCGCCTGCGGCGCGTGCTCGAGGGCAAGTACCGCATCGAGCGCCTCCTCGGGAAGGGCGGGATGGGGGCCGTGTTCCTGGCGCACGATCTCACGCTGGAGCGCGCAGTCGCGATCAAGGTGCTGCCGCCCGACGTCGCGCAGGACGAACAGCTCGTCCGTCGCTTCCAGCAAGAAGCCAAGACGGCGGCCAAGCTCGACCATCCGAACATCATCCCCATCTACCGGGTCGAGAGCGAGGGTGGCCTCAACTACTTCGTGATGAAATACATCTCGGGGAGCTCGCTCGAGGACGTGCTCGAGAAGCACCAGCCCCTGTCCGTGCCCGACATCCAGCGCATCCTCTGGGAGGCGGCATGCGCCCTGGGTCATGCGCACCAGCGGGGCGTGGTGCACCGGGATGTGAAGCCCGCGAACATCATGTTCGACCACGATGGCCGGGTGATGCTCACCGATTTCGGGATTTCCAAGGCGCTCCAGGCAGCGACGGGCTTCACGGCCACCGGGATGATCATCGGCACGCCGCACTACATGGCGCCGGAGCAGGGTAAAGGCGCGCCGGTGGACGGCCGCGCCGACCAGTACTCCCTCGGCGTGGTCGGCTATCGTATGCTCACCGGCGAGCTGCCCTTCGGCGGCGACTCGGTCCACACGATCATCTACAAGCACATCTACGAGGAGCCGCCGCTGGTGAACACCAAGCGGCCGGGCACTCCCGGCTCCCTCAGCGCCGCCATCGCACGGTCCCTCTCCAAGGAGCCGGAGCTGCGCTTCCCCTCGATGGAGGACTTCGCGACCGGCGTCTGGCCCGAGCAGCCCGTGGCGTCACCCACCAAGGGCCGCGCCGCGTCTCCCTCTCGGTCACGTCTCAAAACCACCGCCGACGCGCCCACGGAGATCACCGGGAGGCCTCCGCCCGCCCCTCCCCCCCCGCCCACCGCTCCCATGTCTGGGGCGAAAGTGCGGCCGGCACGGCGGTCTCGAGCTCCCGTTGTAATCGGGCTCGTGGTCCTCGCCGCAGGTTTTGGGGGATACGTCCTGTTGAGGCCCGAACGGAGCGGGGAGCAGGGAGCGGTTCCCTCCGTGAGGCCCGCTGCTCCATCGGTCGATACGGTTCGGATTCAGGATACCGTGCGTGTCCCGGTCCAGGCGACCGCGCAGTCGAACCGGCGCACGGAGCGGGCCAAGCCGCGCCAGGCAACGCCCGCGGCGGAGGTGCGAGGCTTTCTCACGATCGCGTCCGACCCTTTCGGTCAGGTGTACATCGACGGCGTCGACGCCGGGCAGACCCCGGTGGTCGAGTACCCCGTCACGCCCGGCCGTCACACGATCCGGATCGAGCACGCCGGGTTCAAGACAGTGGCCGAAATGGTGCAGGTGGACGGGAGCAACACGGTTCGCAAGCGCTACACGCTGCTTCCCGAGTGAGCCGCCCGAGCCGCCGTCTCGACGCCCTCGCGGTGCTCGCGGCCCTTGCGATGCCGGCGGTCGCGGACGCGCAGGGTGTTCAGAACGCGACGTTGCGACGCGCGCAGCAGGCCTACGACAACCTCGAGTACCGCCAGGTGCTGTCGCTCGCGCAGGGAGCGCTGCGCGAGCGGCTGACGGGCGTCGAGCGCGCGCGAGCGTACGAGCTGCTGGGATTCTCCTACGCCGCCCTGGACTCGATCCTCAAGGCAGTCGACGCCTTCAAGCAGGTCGTTCTGCTCGACCCCGAGCGACAGCTCGATCCCAACCGGGTCTCACCCAAGGCATACAGCGCATTCGACGTGGCGCTGCGTCAGGTGCTCTTAGTACGCCAGCTCCGGGTGGACAGCAGCAGCTTCGTGGGTGGACGAGGTGCCGTGTCGATCCGGTTCACGGTAACGCAGCCGGCGCGCGTAGTCACGCGGGCGATCGGAGGCTCCGGCGCCGGAAGCTTCCTGGTCGATTCCGGCGCGTGGAGCGGTCAGGTGAACCTGAGTTGGCCCGCTCGCATGCCCAACGGCGATCCGGTGCCGGCGGGGTCGTACACGGTGGTCGTCGACGCGCGGCTGGGGCAGAACACGTTCTCAGCATCGCAGCCCGTGCGCGTGAGTCACGGGACCGTTGACACGCTCCCGTTCCTCATGAGCCTGCCTGGCTACCAGTACCTCCCCGAGACGGAAGTCCCACCGCAGAGCTGGCGTCCCTTGGGGCTCGCTTTCCTTTATACGGGCGGCGCGCTCGTGGGGACGGTGGGGCTCGAGAGCTCGACCCTCGGCTCGAGTTCCAAGCGTGAGCTCGCCGTCGTGGGGGGCGCGACACTGGTCACCGGGCTGGTGATGACGTTGCGCAAGCCCGCACCCCGGCCGGCCGCGGCGAACATCCTGTACAACCGGCTGTTGCGTGACCAGATCGCGCGCCGTAACCAGGATATCGCGAAGGAGAACGTGACCCGGCGCCAGCAGGTCCAGATCACCCTGGTCCCGCTGCCAAAGCCCGGTACCGGGGGGACCCGGTGAGAGCGAAGGGCGTCGGCGTCGTGCTGCTCGTGGCCGCCACGCAGGTCGCCGCGGCGCAAACGGCCACGCTGAGTATCGGACCACAGGTCGCGCTCGCGAGCTATGACGAAACCGCGTCCGGTCTCAGCTATCAGGGGACCGGGTTCGGCGGCGTGGTCGCCGGACGGTACGGGAGGTTCTCCGCAGAGGGGACGGTGGTGCGGGTGCAGCTCGATCCGACATCGGGGAGTACGGCCACGGCGGGCTTCACCTCTACGGAGGTGGACGCCTGGGTCGGGTATGACCTCGCCAGTTACGCGAGCGTCGAGGTCGGCCTCGCCCACCGCAGTGCCGATCCCGAGCTCGATGGGCAGTCCATGGGGGCGGTGCGCGTGGGCGCGCGGTCGTTTCACGAGCTGGGGCCGGGCGCGACCGTCCTGTTCCGCGCGAACTACCTCGCCGCGCCGCAGTTCTCAGGCGGTGGTCACGCCTCGTTCTCGCTCGATCTGGGGCTTGGCCTCGACCTGCGGCTGGCGGGCCGCGTGCACGGGACTGCCGCGTACACCTTTCAGCGAATCGACCGGAGGACGAACCCCGGCGGCACCGGGGACGTCGACGCGCCGATCCAGGAGACCGTCGCGCGCGTGGGCGTGAGTCTCGCGTTCTAGTGCACGCCGGTCGGGCCCGACCGCGTAGTGTCGCCGCAGCGACAAGCCTGCCAGCCAATTCGCCTTGACAGCATCCGCACCGCCTCGCACAATCCTGTTGCGTGTGCGCAGCGCACGCGGCGCGATACCCTAACGGAGGTAGGGGCAATGCTGGAGCGTCTCGACAGACTGGCCGCAGGACGGTGGGCGCGCCTGCGCGATGATATGCGGCGGTGCCGCTTGCGCCGCGGGGCGTGGTATCCCGTGCTGAGCCTCGGGGCGGACGAGGCGGTCGTCGTCGTGCGGCACGAGTCGGTGATCTTGCCCCAAGTCTACCTCGATATCGTCACCACCCGCCCGGACAAGTGGACGGTGATCTCGGCGGAGCGCTACGCCGTCTGCCCCAACTGCGCCCAGCGTGTAGCCCTGGGCACGCCGCCGGAGCGGATGCGCTGCGCGCGGTGCAGCGGCGTGTTCGAGTTCGAGCCTCAGCCCGAGTACAGCGCGCCCTGAGCTTCGCGACTGGCGCGGTGCCGCGCTGACGCATCACAGCCCGACCGCGGCGCGGACCGGCGATCGGGCTTTCCATTTCTATTGATTCCTTCGTCGCAGGAGCGTTCTTATGGCATTCGCTTCCCGCTCCCTTCGCGTGACGTGTCTCGCCTTGCTCGTGGCGCTCTGCGGCGCGTGTCGCCAGCGCCCACCCACGCCGCCATCGAAACCTCCGGTCGATCCGGGCGGCCCCAACGCCGCAACGGGCTTCGACAACCTGAGCAACGGCGTCGTGACCGACGCGACACATCGAGAGGATTTGGCGGCGTTTGACGACGTCGAGCAAATCGCCGACGGTTTGGGTCCGCTCTACAACGCGCAATCGTGCCGCGAGTGCCACCAGCACCCCGTTTCCGGCGGTCCCAGCCAGGTCACGGAGCTGCGGGTAGGACACAACGGTCCCGGGGGTCGATTCGTGAATCCCGACATCCCGATCGGCCGCGGCACGACGGTGGTCAACGACCGGACCCTCGTGAACGACCGCGCGATCTGCCCGAATGCGCAGTTCCCGGACTCCGAGATTCAGGAGCGGGTCCCGGACGGGGAGAGGATCCGCACGACCCGGATCTCGCTCAACCTGCTGGGCGACGGATTCGTCGAAGCCGTGGACGATACGACCCTCGAGCGGATCGGCCGCGCGCAATGTCGCCGCACCAACGGCAAGATCTGCGGCCAGGCCCTCCGGGTCCCGATCGTGGAGGCGCCCGGCGCGACGCGGGTCGGACGCTTCGGCTGGAAGAACCAGCACGCCAGCCTGTTGTCGTTCTCGGGCGATGCCTAGCTCGCTTCGCCCGGTTCATGCGCGCCACCAAGGCGCCGGGGCGCGACACCATTCTCGCCAAGTCTCCCCGGGCGGTCCGCGGCTCCGGCCTGTTCGAGTCGATCGGATGCGCGATCTGCCATGTGCGCACCCTCGTCACCGCCCCGGCCGGCACGGTGATCAATGGCGGCACGGATACGGTCCCGCCCGCGCTCGGCGCGAAGACATTTCATCCTTTCGGGGACTTCCTGCTGCACAATGTGGGCACCGGCGACGGCATCGTCATGACGCTGCAGGAGCACTACGGAAGGCGGGCCATGCAGGTCACGTGGAGAAACTTTTCTCGTACCGAATACGGCAACACGCAGTACAAGATGCGGACGGCCCCGCTGTGGGGCGTGCGGTTGCGACCTCGCCTGATGCACGACGCGGCGTCGCTGACGCTGCGGGACGCAGTCGTGCGGCATCGCGGGGAGGCAAAGGCCGTCACCGATCGGTTTCTCCGACTCAGCGCGGGCGAGCAGCAGGCGATCATCGAGTTCCTGAAATCGCTTTGAACACCGGAGCGCGGCTCATGAGTTCCATCGATACGCTGGGATTCCGCGCGGTCGGGCAGGGCGTGCGTGCCCTGGTCGGGCTCAAGAAGGGGAGGCGGGCGCAGACTTCATCGGTGGCGTGCTGGGGAAGTGGCTGCCCAAGCCGTAGGGAATGCGCCAGCCGCGATTCGAACGCGGGACCTTCGGCTCCGGAGGCCGACGCTCTATCCAGCTGAGCTACTGGCGCGAACTGCAGGTGCTGGGTGTTAGGTGCCGGGTGTCAGGGCAGCGCCATCGCTCTCCCTGGCACCTAGCACCCGGCACCTGGCACCTGCCTTTGAATCAGTCGGGGCGAGTGGATTTGAACCACCGACCTCCTGGTCCCGAACCAGGCGCGCTAACCGGGCTGCGCTACGCCCCGAGTGCGCCCAGGAGGACTCGAACCCCCAGCCTCTTGATCCGTAGTCAAGCGCTCTATCCAGTTGAGCTATGGGCGCGATGGGCGGTACTAGACTCGAACTAGTGACCTCCACGATGTCAACGTGGCGCTCTAACCAACTGAGCTAACCGCCCGTGTAGAACGCGGAACGCGGAAGTGGGAACGCGGAACAGGGGAATGTGTGACGCCTGTTCCGCATTCCGCGTTCCGCGTTTCAAGTAGCGGGGGTGGGATTTGAACCCACGACCTCCGGGTTATGAGCCCGGCGAGCTACCAGACTGCTCCACCCCGCGTCGGTTATTCGTCTTTTCCGTCCCCAGAGCGGGAAACGGGACTCGAACCCGCGACCCCAACCTTGGCAAGGTTGTGCTCTACCAACTGAGCTATTCCCGCGCGTGCGCTGCAATTTAACCGCTCAGTGGGCCCGCCCACCATCCCGCCTAATCTCCCCGACCCTCCCCCAGCCTCCCCCAACCTCCCTAACCTTCCCGTCCTGCTTTCCGATGGAGGCGAGGGGGATCGAACCCCTGACCTCGTGAATGCCATTCACGCGCTCTCCCAACTGAGCTACGCCCCCGTTATATTGGGCCCCCGTTGTTATGGGCTCCGCAAAACGCGTTCCGGCGGGAACACGGCATCTTATCGGGACGTTGTAGCGGTGTCAAGCGTTTTTACGCCCTCACGCGAACTTTTCGACCTGTATCCGGTATCAAACGGTGATCCGGGACGATAGTCATGGCAAAGCACATCCGACGGAAGAAGACCATCTCCCCCGCCAGGGCGAAGCCCCGCGAGGCGGCGCGGCCCGCGCCGGCAAGCGCGGTCGCGACCGCCGAGCCTAAGGCGAAGCCCGCCAAGAAGCGCGGGCGGCGGCGGGGTCTGCTGTCCGGCCTGGCGACGCACGAGCACGAGCGCGACATCCTCGATCAGTATCTGCACGAGGTGTCGAAGACGCCGCTCCTCACGCAGAAGGAGGAGATCGCGCTCGCTCGCAAGGTTCGCGCCGGCGATCAGGAGTCGATGCAGGAGCTCGTGAAGCGCAACCTGCGGTTCGTGATCTCGGTCGCCAAGAAGTACCAGAACCGTGGGCTGCCGCTCACCGACCTGATCGGCGAGGGGAACGTCGGGCTGCTCACCGCCGCCCGGAAGTTCGACCCGGACCAGGGCGTGAAGTTCATCTCCTATGCGGTGTGGTGGATCCGGCAGGCGATCCTCGCGGCGCTGGCCCGCCAGGGCCGCACCGTGCGGGTGCCGTTGAACCGCACGGCCGATCTGTCGCGCATCGTGCGGACGGCCGAGTTCCTGCGGCAGACGTTGCGGCGCGAGCCCACGCCCGAGGAGATCTCCGACGCCACCAAGCTGTCGCTCGAGGTGGTGCAGTCGCTCGCCGCGCTCAACACGGGCGACGTGCGGCTCGATGCCCCGCTCGATCCCGACGGCGACCGCTCGTTGATCGAGCGGTTCATCGCCGAAGATCTGCCCGACACGGAAGATCAGGCGATGGATCGGTTCCTGTCGGACGAGATTGAGCAGGCGCTCAACACGTTGCAGCGGCGCGACGCCAAGGTGTTGCGGCTGTACTTCGGCCTGGATGGCGGCCGGGAGCACACCCTCGAGGAAATCGGCGGTATGCTCGGCGTGACGCGTGAGCGGGTGCGGCAGTTGCGGGACCGGGCGTTGAAGCGGCTGCGCGATGGCGACGTGGGGAAGGCTCTCGCGAGCTTTGCTGCGTAAGGCGTTACACGTTCCACGTTACATGTTGCACGAGGGCCGGCGCGAACCGCCGGCCTTCTTCGTTGTCGGCACCGTGGTGGAACGTGCAACGTGTAACATGCAACGTTAAGTTAGCCCCGTGATCGAATCGGTCGGCCGAAGAGCCGTAGCCGGCATCCGGGCCGTCGGCCGCTTCGGCCATTTCATGGGGGACCTGGCCCGCGCCGTTCCCGACGTCGCCGTATGGGGGCGGCTCACGGTGATCCAGCTGCGACGCGTCGGCGTCGACTCCCTTCCGGTGGCGCTCTTCATCGCCGCCTTCACCGGCGTCGTGCTGGCGCTCCAGGCGTCCTACACGTTCCGCAACACGGTCCCGCTCTATTTCGTGGGTACCCTCGTCGGCAAGACGATGATGCTCGAGCTGGGCCCCGTTCTCGCCGGGCTAGCGCTGGCGGGACGCGTCGGCGCGAGCATGGCGGCCGAGCTCGGCACCATGAAGGTCACCGAGCAGGTGGACGCGCTCGAGACGCTCGCCTACGACCCGCAGAGCTTCCTGGTCCTGCCTCGCGTCCTCGCCGGCACGGCCATGTTTCCCGTCATCGTCTCCCTGGCGATCCTGACGGGGATCGTCACGGGATGGATCGCGAGCCTGGTGCTGCTCGACCTCTCGACCCAGGAATTCATCAAGGGCCTCAAGCTGTTCTACCGGTTCAAGGATACCTGGTTCGGCCTCTTCAAGAGCGCCACCTTCGGGTTCACCATCACGCTCGTCGGATGTGTGGTGGGACTCGGCACGCGCGGCGGCGCCGAGGGAGTGGGCCTCAGCACGACGCGCGCGGTAGTCTATTCGGCCGTGCTGCTGCTGGTGCTCGACGCGTTCTGGGCGCTGGTGTTGCTGCGGTGATCCAATTCCAGGACCTCCGCAAGAGCTTCGGTTCAAAGGCCGTACTCACCGGCTTCACGCTCACCGTGCCGGATGGGGAGACCGTCGTCATCATCGGCTATTCGGGCACGGGCAAGAGCGTGGCGTTGAAGCACGTCGTGGGCTTGTTGCAGCCCGATGCCGGGGACGTCATCGTAGACGGCCGCGCGGTGTCGGCCCTCGAGCGCGACGCCCTGATGGGGCTGCGACGCGACATCGGGTTCGTGTTCCAGTTCGCCGCGCTGTTCGACTCGATGACCGTGTTCGACAACGTGGCGCTGGGGCTCCGGCGGCGCGACCTCTCGGACGACGAGATCACCGAGCGTGTGGGCGAGGCGCTGGCGGTCGTGGACCTGACGGGTGCGGAAGCGAAGTACCCGGCGGAGCTGTCGGGCGGCATGCGCAAGCGCGTCGGCATCGCTCGCGCCATCGCCTTGCGGCCTCGCTATCTGCTGTACGACGAGCCCACGACCGGGCTCGACCCGGTGACCTCGGCCGTGATCGATCAGCTCATGGTGCGGACCCGCCAGCACCTCGGCGTGACCGGCCTGGTGGTGACGCATGACATGCGGAGCGCCTATACCGTCGGCGATCGCATCGCCATGTTGTACGAGGGAAAGGTACGGCAGGTAGGCACGGTGGAGCAGATCCAGCAGACGGAGGATCCCGTGGTCCGGCAGTTCATCGAGGGGCGCCCTGCGTGAAGCGCGAGAACGAGTTCGCGGTCGGCGTGGTGGTGATCGCGGCCTTCGTCGTCGTCGTCGCCGGCGCCCTGTGGCTGTCGGGCGCGCACCTCGGCCGAACGGAGGCGGTCTACACCGCCCGCTTCCGCACCGTGGGGGGCTTAGGCGTGGGCGATCCGGTGGTGCTGCGCGGCGTGCGCGTCGGCCGGGTGGAGGGTATCCGGCTCGCCAGCGGGAACTGGGTCGAGGCCGACCTCAAGATCTACGCCGGCACCCAGCCGCCCCCCAGGCCTGCCGTGATCGCCGCGTCGGCGTCCCTGTTCGGTGAATGGGCGGCGTCACTCGTGCCCCTCGAACAGCTCCCCAACGATCCCAACATCAGGCAGGCGATCGCGGAAGCCCAGGCCGCGGGTGGCCGAACGTGGCCCGGCGCCACCCTCCCCGACATCGGCCAGCTCACCGCCCAGGCGAGCCGCATTGCGACCGACATCGCGACCGTGTCGAGCCGCATCCAGACCGCCTTCGACTCCGAGGCGGTGAACGAGCTCCGTCGCTCGATCAAGGATTTCGGTCGCATCGCGGACCGGCTGGTTCAGGTCACGAACGAACAGGCCGACGTGATCGGGTCGGTGGGGACCAACCTGCGTCAGGGCTCCGACGTTCTCGCCAAGGCGGCGACGCAGGTGCAGGCCACGCTCGGCCGCGTGGACACCGCGACCAATCAGGGCCAGTTAGCCTCCATTCTCAACAACTCGGCGGAAGCGAGCGCGAACATGCGCGCGGCGTCGCAGGACGTTCGCGATCTGCTCGACGCCGCCCACAAGAACCAGGAAAGCTTCGTGCGCGTGCTGGTCTCGGCGGACAGCGTGATGTCGCGCATCGCGAATCGCAGCGGTACGCTGGGCCTCCTCGTGTCGGACTCGACGTTGTACCGTGAAACCACGCTCACCATGATCCAGCTCCGGCAACTCCTGTCCGACATCCAGGCGAACCCGCGGAAATACTTCTCCTTCAGTGTATTCTAGACCAACGCGGAAGTCGGAAGTGGGAACGCGGAACATCAGCGCGAACGTCGGTCCATCTGTTCCGCGTTCCGCGTTCCGCGTTCCGCGTTCGTTATGAAGCGGAAGCAACGCCGCGCTCAGCGCGAGACCTCTGCGGGCGGCGTCGTGTTCCGCCGCAACTCATCCGGCGTCGAGCCACGCTTTCTCCTGATCCGCGACTCCTATCGCAACTGGGGCTTCCCCAAGGGCCACCTGAAAGCCGGCGAGCCTCCGGCTGACGCGGCGCAGCGGGAGGTGGCAGAGGAGACCGGGCTCCAGGATCTCGTCGTGCACGGGCCGATCCGGGTAATCGACTGGTACTTTCGATTCCGTGGCAAGACGATCCACAAGTTCTGCCACTTTTTCCTGTTCGAGTCGAAGCAGGGCGACTGCGTGCCCCAGACGGAGGAAGGCATCACCGACTGCGCGTGGTACGCGACGGAGGCCGCGAGTCGCACGATCTCCTACGACAACGCCCGCGCCGTCCTCGAGCAGGCCGCGGCGATGGTCCGGGCTCTCGCTCCCACCCCTCCTGTTCCCCC
>QHUS01000039.1:40582-41501 GCA_003222035.1 Gemmatimonadota bacterium
GAAGCGTTCGGCTGTGTCGCAGTTTCGCGGCCGTCGAGCGCATGCTGTATCAGCGACTGGTGGACGCGGTCGTACTGGACGTGAAGGCCGCGCCGGCCCACGCTCTGGCGCTGCCCGCGCGCTTCCCACGCATCCCCATGTTCGTTCTGTCCGCCCTCCGGCCCGACGACGGCCCGCTGCTCGCCGCGTGTCACGAGGCCGGATTTGCCGGGCTGCTCATCGAAGGCGTGGACAACGCGGTGGCCGGCGAGTGGATCGCTGCGCGCACCGCCCAGGTGGCGCGGCGCGAAGCCCTCGCCGACGCGCCGCGGCTCCTCCGGCTCACCGATCGACTGCAGCTCGCGGCCTGGGACGAAGTGCTGCGCCGCGCCGACGTGCCCACCCAGACGCGCCAGGTCGCCGCAGCTCTACGGGTGACTCGGGAGTATCTGTCGCGTGAGTTCGCCGCCGGCGGAGCGCCCAACCTGAAGCGGGTGATCGATCTGGCCCGTACGGCGTGGGCGGCCGACTTGCTGGGCAATCCCGGGTATACCGTGCGGTCGGTCGTCCGGATCCTCGGCTACGCCTCGCCGAGCCACCTCGCCGGAGCCGCGCGCCGCGTGGCGGGAACGACGCCGCATGAGCTGCGGGCAGTGGGGCCGCGCGGGGTGTTGCAACGATTCATTAGAGGAAGGACGAGGTCGAGAGTGTGACAAGCGCGGAACGCGAAACGCGGAAGGCGGAACAGGCGGGCCGACGCCCGTGCGGCTGTTCCGCGTTCCGACTTCCGCGTCCCGCGTTCTTGTGATAATTTTCACAATCTCCAACCGGTATCTCCATGGCCACTGATTCGATCCTTCGTCCCGGCGAGCTCAAAGAAGTCCTCCTCAAGGAAATCCAGGCCGCCGATCTCGCCGAAATCGACGTGCGCGAGGTCGGG
>QHUS01000059.1 GCA_003222035.1 Gemmatimonadota bacterium
CGCGCTGCTGCAGCTCACGGAGCGTCTGCCGACCGCCGGGCGTGGCGATTGGCGGGAGCGGGCGCACGCGCTGCTGGGTGAGGCCACTCGGCTGGCCGAGACCGCGGCCGAGCCTGAGACGATGACCCCGCGCCAGCGCGCGGCGGTCCGGTTCAGGGGTCCCGCGCTCGAGCTGGTGCTGCAAGCGCTCTCGACGAGGCCGGCCACACGAGAGGAGCTCGACCAGATCCGCGCGTTGCTCCGTGAAGGCCACGACCGAGCTTCCTGACGACGCCGCGCTGCCCGCGCTCGCAGCGATTCGAGCGTCAGGCCTGGCCGCGGCGATCCCCGCGCTGGGACTCGACGACGGTCCGGTCGAGCTCACGCTGCGCGGCTACACGCCCGGGTTGCGCGCCACGTTCGAGGTCCGGGCCGGAGACCGGCACTTCGCACTCAAGCTGTATGCAGAAGACCCCGAGCCCGAGGCGGAGCTGTACGAGGCCCTCGCCGCGGTCGGCCTAGTGGGCGAGGAGCCGGTCCGGGTGCCGCCGCTCCTCGCTCGAGACCGCTCGCTACAAGTCCTGGCCATCGGGTGGCTCGAGGGCCCGACGGCGCAGGAGCTCCTCAAAGCCCGGCGGGGCGAGCGCGCCGGAGAGCTGGCCGCGTGCTGGCTGCGGTGCGCCGCGGCGCTGCCGGTCAAGGTCGGGCTGCCCCTGGGTGCCGCTCACATGGTCTACAACGCCGGCAAGGAAGTGGTTCAGCTCGACGCCGCGGACCGCGGGCTCGGAAGCGCCGCGAAGCGGCTGGCCCGAATACTGACGCAGACGCTGCCCAAGAACGGCTCGCGGCGCCTCGTTCACGGGACGTTTTACGCCCGTCATATTCTCGACCAGGGAGATGGAGTGGGCGTGATCGACTGGGAGCGTTTCGGGCGAGGGCCGCTGGAGCTCGACGCGGGCATGTTTTTGGCCACCGCCTGGCGGTACGGGTTGGACCATGCGCCTCTGGCCGCGGAGGCGGCGCGGGCGGAGGAGGCGCTCCTGGCCGGCACGACGGGCCTGCTCGACGAGCGTGTCCTCGACTGGCACCGGGCGGCCGCGCTTCTCCGACTGGCCAGCAAGGTCTACGTGGTGGAGCGCCGCAAGAAGAACTGGCTGGACCGCGCGCACGCGCTCCTGACCGAGGCGACGCGGCTGGCCACGCTCGCGGCGCGCCCCGACCCGGTCGCGCGCGCCGAGGCGCCGGCCCTTCGGTTGAACGGCGCGGCGCTCGAGCTCATCCTGCGTGCTCTCTCCACCCGGCCGGCCACGCCGGAGGAGCTGGATCAGATCCGCAAGCTGCTCGATGAAGCCCACCGCCGAGATTCCTAGTGTAAGCGGCGTTGAGCCTCCGCGCGCACCTTGGCGTTGGGGTGGGCACGGGCCGCTGCCTTGAGCGTCGGGATTCCAAGGCCGTCCGGTAGCTCGGCGAGACGCTCGATCGCCTCCGTCTGGACATTGTCGGCCGGGTCGTTCGCGAGCCGCTCTTTCAGCAACACCAGAGCGGACTCCGGTACAGCGCGTTTGCTGTACTGCTCCACCGCCTCTTCACGCACGTCCACGTTGGGGTGGGTGCGGGCCAAGCGGGCCAGGGACGGCAGGGTCTGCGTGCTGCGCAGGCGACCAAGCTCCTCGGCGGCTTTCTGCTGGACGGCATGGTCGCTGTCGCGGTTCGCGATCGCGTCCAGCACGCCGACGGCCGCCCTCGGGGGAACGACCTCCCCTATGGTCTTGACCGCCCGGCGACGGATCTCGCCGTTGGGGTGCGTACGCGCGATGTCCATAACGGCCTCGATGCCCGCGCCGTCGTTGAGCTTGCCCATGGCCTCGACCGCCTTGCGTTGGACGTCCTCTTGGGGGTCGGTGCGCGCGATCGCGACCAGCGTCGCGAGCGCCCGGGCGTCGCCCGCGCGCCCGATGCGCTTCACGACCTCCTCGCGCGCTTCGGGATCCGCTATGGCCTCGACGCGCGCGATTGCGTAGGGTGCCGTGTGTGCGGGGCTGTTGCCTTGCGCGACGGCGCCGGTGGCGAGGTGGGCACCGCCTCCCAGCGCGAGACTCACGGCCACGACCCCCGCCGTCCAGCGGGGGAATTCCGTTTGCGCGGGGGCCACGAGCCGGCGGACGCGCGCCATGAGCGAGCCGCCGGCGGCCGCCATGGCGAACGCCGGCGTCGCGACCCGCAGCCGCTCCATGCCGAGCAGCGCCGTGGCGTAGAAGTGCGCGTCGCCGCACACGCGCACCGCCAGGTCGTCGCAGCAGTGCTCGCGCTCCTCACGGACCGAGCGCGAAACCCACCATACCGCCGGATGATAGAACAACAGGGTCTCGATCACCGACTGGACGAGGTTGACGACGTAGTCGTACCGCCGAACGTGGGCGAGCTCGTGGGCGAGCAGCGCGTCGAGCTGGAGCGGGGTGAGTCCGGTCAGCGCGCTCGCCGGCAGGAGAATGACCGGCCGCAGCCACCCGACAACTGCCGGAACCTGCACCACGGCCGACTGCAGCGCGCGCACCGGCCGGCTGACTTCCAGCCGCTGCGCCAGGCGCGACACCGCCTCGAGGCAGGCATCCGGGACCGGGTCCGTGCCGACGCTGCGGAGCCGGCGCGTCACCAGCCAGCCCGAGGCGAGGCGGAGGGACAGCGTCACCACGCCGCCGAACCAGAGGAGCACGACCCAGGGCAGCATCGGCTCGAGCGACGCCCGGATGCGCTCGGCCACGGGTGCGGCGGCGGCGCCGGCAACAGGGCCGCTGGCGCCGTTCGTGGCCGCGGGTGAAGGTGCGACGGCCGTGGCCGTCTCGTATTCCAAGGTCCACGGAGGCTCGTGCGTCAAGCGCACGGCGGTCGCGAGGGGAAAGGCGAGCATCAAGAGGAGCGTCACCGTGGCGAGCGCGTAGCGGATGCGGGCCGCCCGCACGGGGATGAGAGCGAACAGGGCCGCGAGCCCCGCCGCGGCGAGGGCGTCCTGCCACAGCGAGTCCACCAGGGCCCAGCCCAGCGCGAGTGTCATGGTCATTACGGTTCTCCCTTCTTTTTCTCGTCGAGCAGCTTGCGGATCTGATCGAGCTCCGGCGCGGTGGCCGGCGTCGCCGCCAGCGCGTGGAGCACGAGTCTCACGGTGGAGCCCCCGAAGGCGCGCTTGGCCAGATCCGTCACCATCTGGCGTCGGGTCGCTGCCTCCGATGCCGTCGCTGCGTACACGTGGGAGCGTGTCGATGCGTCTCGCCTCACCAAGCTCTTCTCGATCATGATCTGCAGCAGCTTGAGCACGGTCGTGTAGCCGACGGGCTTCGTGCGGTCCAGCGCGTCGTGCACGTCGCGCACGGTGCTCGGCCCGCGCTGCCACAGCACGCGGAGGATCTGGAACTCCGCGTTCGTGGGGCGCGGCGGTTTCGGCTGTCGCAGCATCTGCTTCGGCATCGGTCTTCTCATGTACGAAGCTGTTCGTAGCTACACTTCCCCAGGGGCGGAGGTTTCCGGTGTCCCGGGCCCGGTTGGCGTCGCGCGAACGCTACACGCAGATTGACGTCATGGTGATGAAACGCGGGCTCCGAATGTCCGTCGCGCTGGCGACGGTTTTCGTCGTTCCCGGACGGGCGCAGGAGCACCCTCGGTCGCGTCGTCTTCCCCATCTCCTGCAATAATCCCGCCGCGCAGTCCGGCTTCGAGCACGCGATGGCCCTGCTGCACTCATTCTGGTGGGAAGAAGGCGCCCGGGCGTTCGGCGCCGCCGCGGCCACCCGCGCGCTCGCGGTGGGCACCGTTGCCCAGGGACTGGAGCTCAAGCGCGTCGCGGCGAACGACGCGCTCGTCACAGACTACAATCGCGTGGCGATGGAGGCGCGACTCCCGGGAGGGGGGAGAGCGGGGAGAGGGGGGGATCACGGACAGCGGGGCAGGGTATGCTGCGCCATGCAACCTCGGTTCCTGTGTCTCGTCGCCCTGACGGCGATCCTCACGGCGGGCGCGCCTCCGCCGCCGGCCAACTCCGGAACCGTCCGGCTCACCTGGACCCCCACGACGCCTCGCGCGGGCTCGCTCGTGGTCCTTGCGGTCCACCCTGACGGCGCCGCGGACAGCGTCAGCGCGATTCGGGGAGAGCTCGCAGGCGAGTCACTCCACTTCGAGCGCGTCGCGGACGGGTTTCGGGCCCTGGGCGCGGTGCCACTCGGCGCGGGTGACAGCGTCGTCGTGGCGCGCGTCGTGTCCGAATGGGTGGGAGGCGGGGACGCGACCGATACGGTCCTCGCGGCGATCCGCGTGCGACCGCGCGTGGCGCGCCGCGAGCGGCTGCGGGTCGCGCCGGAGTTTGCCAGGCCGCCGGATTCGCTGGCCGAACGCATCCGGATCGAGAGCGACATCATAAAGGAAATCCGCCAGCGGGCCCACGAGACGCCGCGCCTGTGGGAGGCGCCGTTCGTGCGGCCCAGCACGGGCGCGGTGACCAGCGGCTTCGGCGTGCCGCGGGTGTTCAACGGTGTCGTGCGCAGCCGTCACTACGGCGTGGACTTCGGCGCCGAGCGGGGCGCGCCGGTCCGCTCGACGAACCGCGGCATCGTGGCCTTCGTCGCGGATTTCTATTACAGCGGCACGACCGTGTTCATCGACCACGGCGCAGGCCTCGTAACCGGCTACTTCCATCTGAGCCACACGCTGGTCGTTCCAGGCGACACGGTCGAACGGGGTCAGCTGATCGGTCTCGTGGGGTCGTCCGGACGGGTCACGCGGTCGCATCTGCACTGGTTCGGCGCGTACGGTGAGATCACGGTCGATCCGCTGGATCTCATCGCTTTAGAGAAGAGCTTGGCGTGGCACCAGATAGAACCCGCCACGACTGGACGCACCGACGCACAGCGGTAAACAGGAAGGAGAGAGCGGGTATCCTGGCGACTCTTACCGGTTCACGCTGTGCGTCTGTGCGTCTAGCCGAGGTACTCCTCCCCGTACATCTTGACGAGCTCGAAGAAGTACGAAAGCGCCAGCGGCCCGATCAGCAACCCGAGGATGCCGAAGTACGGGACCCCCGCGAGTGCGCCCAGTAACGTGACCAGGGGATGGATATTGGCCCAGCGTTTGAAGATCCTGGGCCGAATCACGTAGTCCACGTTGCCCACCACCACCGCCCCCCACAAGAGGAGCAACAGCCCCGGGCCCGAGCGCCCGCTCAGGATGAGGGCGAGCGCTCCCGGCGCCCACACCAGGCCGCTCCCGACCACCGGCAGAATGGCGAACACCATCGTCACGACGCCCCAGAACACCGCGTTCGGCAGACCCGTGAGCCAGAATCCGAGCCCGACCAACAAGCCCTGAACGGCCGCGGTCAGGCCGGTGCCGATGATCGTGGCGCTCGTCACGTCGCGGAACCGCTGCCGCAGCTTTTCCGTGTTCTTCGCCGAAAAGGGGATGTACGGCCGCACCGCGTCCCACGTCTCCTGCGGCCGTAGCAGCAGGTAAAACAGGCCGAATAAGGAAATCGTGAGGTTGAGGACCACCCGCGTCGCGGTGCCCACCAACCCGAATGCGGACGAGCCGAGCCACCCGACCACTTGGGCCCCGAGATCGGCGAGCCGCGGTCCGAGGTCGACACCGCCGAGCTTCAGCTCCCGCAGGCGACCGAGGAGCGGGTTTCGAATCACCCCGCCGGCGATCTCCTGCGCCTGGCCCACGATCAGGCCCGCGAACGACACGCCGGGCACGACAATGAGGAAGAGGGCGAGCGCCACCACGAGCGTCGCCGCCAGCTGGGGTCGCATGCGCATGCCGAGCCACTCGTGCACCGGTGCGAAGACGGCGTAGAGGACCGGGATGCCGATGAGGCCAGTGCCGTAGGGGGAGAGCGCGATGACGAGCGCCGCGCCGAGGAGCAGCAGGAGGATCGCGGCGCGCTGGTGATTGGAGTCGATGAGCGCCATGCGCAAGTAGTGTAGGGCGGGGATGGTCTGCACGCCAGCTTTGGCAACTGACCGGGCTCTGCGGGGCACGTGTCACATCTTCCTCTGTATTGTGCAACAATGATTGCACAATGCGGCACATCAGCGGCGGCTTTACTCTCCTCGAGCTCCTGATAGTGATCGCGCTCTTTGGTCTGATCACGGCCATGACGTTCCCCACCGTATCGCGCATCAGCACCCATGCCCGTGTCAACCAGGCCGCTACCGTCGTCGCGCAGGACTTGTCGCAGGCCCTCAGTGCCGCGGCGCGGGAGCGCAAGCCGCTGCGTCTGGCGGTCGGCTTGGACCGACAGTCGATCAGGGTGAGCGAACGAGCGAGCGGAACGGTCCTGACGACGCGCTCGCTCGGACTCGGTGACGCCTACCAGCTGGATTCGGTCACCCTGTCGGCTTCTCCGGTCGATCTCTTTCCCAATGGCTTCGCGTCCAGTGCGCTGACCGTGACGTTGTGGGCGGGGGGCTATTCCCGCCGGGTCACAATGTCGCGGGCCGGGTGGGTGAGAGTCCCGTGAAACGCGCCGACGCGGGGTTCACGCTCCTCGAGATCATGGTCGCGATCGTGCTGTTGGGACTCGTGCTGGCGGGAGTGGCGCAGCTGAACTTCGCGCTGGCGCGACGATTCTACGGCCTGTCGGCCGGGGCGGCGCGAGACGGGGTGCTCGCCCAGCAGGTGAATCAGTTCGCCGCCCTCCCATTCGATTCTCTCAAAGCCAAAGCCGGGACGATCACCGTGAATAAACCGCCGCTTCCGTATTCGCGGAAGGTTACGGTCGACAGTCTGTCGCCCAAGCTGCGGCGTGTGACCATCGTCGTTACCCCACTGAATCCGGTCATCAGGCCCGACACGATGGTCCTGCAGCGGAGCAAGCCCGGGAACAACCCGTTCAACAAGCCATGAGCACGCGCCGCGGGTTCACGCTCGTCGAGCTGCTCGTCGGGCTGGTGGTGCTGGGGATCATCGGCGCGGCCCTCAGCCGTCTGTTCCTCTCCCAGGCCCGGTTCTACGACCTGGAAGCCCAACTGCGCCGCGCGCGGTTCGTGGCGCGCGCGGCGATCAACGCTGCGCTGTCCGACCTGCGCATGGTCGAAGCGACGGGGGGGGTGGTCGCTGCGACGGCGAAGCAAGTGACGTTGCGGGTACCGTACGCCATTGGCACTGTGTGCGCGAACACGCCGACCCAGATGACCCTCTCCCTCTGGCCCGTGGATTCGACCCTCTTTGCGACGGCCTCGTTTTCCGGGTACGCGTGGCGCGACTCGGTGGGAACCGTGACGTACGTCGAGGCAGGGGCCTCGCTGGTCACGCCTGGGATGCCCGCATTCTGCACCGCGGCGAATGTCACGGTGCTGCCGCGGGGACGCGTCGCGACCCTGCAGCCCCCGCTGCCCGCGAGCGTTCCTCCGCTCACGGCGGTGGGGACGCCGGTGTTCTTGATCCAGCGGATGACGTACGCGTTCCAGCCGTCGGCGGCGCTGCCCGGGCGGACGGCCTTGTGGCGCACCGTCATGGGGACGGGGCAGGCCGACGAGCTGGTGGCGCCCTTCGACTCTACCGCGCGGTTCCGGTTCTTCGTGGTGGGGAGCGACACCGCGCAGGACGCGGTCCCCAACCCCGTGACGAACATCCGCGGCCTCGAGCTCGATCTCATGAGCGAGAGCGATCGCGCTCCGGAGGCGACCACGGCGCCGAGGCGGGCGCAGGCCGTCACGGCGGTGTTCTTCAATAACCAGCTCAAGTGACGGATGCCGCCATGAGAGGAACGCACTCCGAGCGCGGCGTCGTGCTCCCGATGGTACTGCTCGTGGTCGTGGTGCTGGCGATTCTTCTGGCGGCGGGGTTCGCCGGGCTGAGCAGCGAGCGCCGGGTTCACGCCAATGACGAAGCCGCGCTCGACGCCTTTACGCTCGCCGAGACGGGCCTGGAGCTGTTTCTGGCGAAGCGCGACTCGTTCGGATTCGCCGCGGCGCCGCCGGCTCCGAGCGAGTCGACCCGGATCGCGCTGCGAGGCGGCTACGCCGATGTGGTGTTGACCCAGATGCGCGTGGACGCCGCAGCCCGGCGCTACGGCTATGTCGTCCGGTCGCATGGCGTGAGCACCGTCAAAGCCCTGACCGGCACGCCGCAGGCGGAGCGGACCGTCGCTCAGTTTGCGGTGTGGCAGGCGACTAGCGTGAAGGTCCTCGCGGGCTGGACCAGCCTGAGCGGCCTCCGGAAGAACGGCAACGCGGGCACGCTCACCGGCGACGACGGGTGCGGGCAGGCAGACACGGTGGCCGGTGTCGCCGTGCCGACCGTCCCGGGATACAGCGGGCAGACGGGGCCGGTCAGGGGTAAGCCGCCCATCCTCGATCTGGGCACGCCACAGCAGGCGGCGGCGGCCACCGGGATCGACTGGGACGCGGTCGTCAACAAGGGCGCCGTCCAGCCGGACATCACGATTCCCCCGGGCAACTGGCCCGACTTCAGCAATCCCAACTACTGGCCGGTCATCAAGCTGGTCGGCGACTGGACGCTCCCCGGTGCGGGGCAGGGCACGCTGATCGTCACGGGTAGCTTGACGATAAACGGCAGCAACATGTGGAACGGCATCATCCTGGCCGGCGGCAATCTCACCTCGAACGGAAACAACACGGTCGAAGGCGCCGTCGTCAGCGGACTGAACGTGGAGTTGGGGCAGTCGCTGCCGCCGGCGTCGGTGGGCAACGGAACCAAGGTCTTCCAGTACAACTCGTGTAACGTCACCAGGGCAATGGCCAAAATGGCCCAGCTGGTGGGCTACTCGAACGCCTGGGTCGACAACTGGCCGACGTACTGATCAGCGCCCCCGACGGACCAGCGCCAACAAGCCGAAGCCGAACGCAAGCAAGACGGCGCCCCACACGAGGTCGATAGGCACGCCCGTCGGAGCGGTCGCGGGCTCGCCGAGCGTGGCCGCGCCGTACGCCGTGAGCAGCGCGCCCAGCAGGGCAAAGAACGCGCCGAGCGGCAGTCGAATGTCGAGTGTCACGTTAGAAAAAGACCAGGTTGAGGGCGAGTGTAAACGCAAGCACCAGGACCGCCAGGGCCGCCGGACGCTGATACCAGCGTAGGGTCGGGTCAGTCGGCTTGGGCGTCAGTCCCCACACGAGCCCGGGCAGGTCGTCCGGCGCGCGCGGACGCGTCACGAGCGAGACCAGGATTGTCACCACGAAGCAGGCCGTCCAGGCGACGATGGCGGTCCAGAAGGTCTGCGCCAGCTCGCTCGGGTACGTCGTCAACGATCCCAGATAGCCACCCTTCACACCGACCGTCGCACCGACGGGCAGGGACAGGCCGTGATGGGCGGCGGCGGCGAGGGTACCGGCGAGCAGTCCGGCGAAGGCGCCGTGCCCGGTGGCACGCTTCCAGAACATACCGAGCGCGAAGGTGGCGAAGAGCGGAGCGTTTACGAACGCGAACACGAGTTGCAGAAAATCCATGATGTTGTTGAACGATGCCGCCACATAGGCGGCCGCGATGGAAATCACGACGCCGACGATCGTCGCATAGCGACCCATGGCGAGGTAGTGCGAGTCGGGCGCGGCACGCCGCAGGTAGCTCTGGTACAGGTCGTAAGTCCACACCGTGTTGAACGCCGTCACATTCCCCGCCATCCCCGACATAAACGACGCCAGCAGCGCCGTCAGCCCGAGCCCGAGCAGCCCCGCCGGGAAGAAGGTCACGAGCAGCATCGGCGTAGCGAGATCGTAGTCGAGCACGACCCGGCCGGCAGCGTCATGCAGCGGTGCTCCCGTGCGTCGGTCGAGCTTAGGGGGCACGACTCCCGACGCGGGCGCGGAGGTCGGGGGAGGTTGGGGGAGGTTGGTGGCGGTTGTGGAGGTGATTGTTGCAGCGGCCGCGGGTCCTGCGTTCCTCACGCCGCTCGTGGGGCTCACGACGAGCGCGAGCATGCCCGGCACGATCACGAGGAACGGAAACAGCATCTTGGGAACCGCCGCGATGAGCGGCGTGCGGCGGGCCGCGGTCATGGAGTTCGCGGCCATGGCACGCTGCACCACGAGAAAGTCCGTGCACCAGTATCCGAACGACAGGACGAAGCCCAGGCCCATCACGAGTCCGAACCACTCGACTCCCACGGGATTGGCCGCGGCGTGACCCATGAAGGCCCAGCTGCGGGTGTAAGCGCCGGCCGCGAACCCGCGGGCAGTAGCGTGCTCCGCGAGCCGGGCCGACAGCCCGGGCCAGCCGCCGACGGCCCGAAGGCCCAGGAGCACCAGGGGTGCGAACCCGAGCACGATCAGGAAGAACTGCAGCACCTCGTTGTAGATCGCACTCGTGAGGCCGCCCAGGAAGATGTACACGAGGACCACGCACGCCGCGACCAGGATGCTCGCGTCGAAGCTCCAGCCGAGCAGCAGGTTGAGAAGCTTCCCCATGGCGTAGAGCGAGATGCCCGACGAGAATACGGTCATCACGGCGAACGACACGGCGTTGACCGCACGGGTCTTCTCGTCGAAGCGGAGGCGCAGGTACTCGGGGACCGAACGGGCCCGGGACCCGTAGTAGAACGGCATCATGAACAGGCCGAGGAAGATCATGGCCGGGATGGCGCCGACCCAGTAGAAGTGGCTCGTAGCGATGCCATACTTCGCGCCCGACGCTCCCATCCCGATCACCTCCTGAGCGCCCAGGTTGGCCGATATGAATGCCAGCCCGGTCACCCACGCGGGGATCGACCGGCCGGAGAGAAAGAAATCCTCGCTGGTGTGCACATAGCGTCGTAACGTCGCCCCGATGCCGAGCACGAACGCGAAGTAAAGTAGCATGACCACATAGTCGATCCATGCGAGTCTGGTCAAAGCTTGTACGTCTCCTTCGCCAGCTCGTACGCGAGCGCCCGGGCGATGCGGCGGGCATCGTCCTTGGACACGATGTGGCGTGCTGTGAGGCGAGCCAGGTAGTTCGCGTCCACCCGGCGCGCCAGGTCGTGTCGCGCGGGGATGGAGCAGAAGGCCCGCGTGTCGTCGTTGAACCCGGCCGTCTTGTAGATGCCGGCCGTCTCGGTGGTCTGCTCGCGAAACCGCGTC
This sequence comes from Gemmatimonadota bacterium, assembly GCA_003222035.1. Classification (GTDB taxonomy): domain Bacteria; phylum Gemmatimonadota; class Gemmatimonadetes; order Gemmatimonadales; family GWC2-71-9; genus AG41. The sequence continues at coordinate 11,040 of QHUS01000059.1, forward strand.
ATCCCCTCGATCGAATCATGGAACCACCAGGGCGGCCCCAGCCGCACGGCCGGGTAGTGCCCCGCGAGGGGTGCCAGCTCCCGGCTGTAGGTGGACTCGTCGAGCGTGAACAGCACCAGTGTCAGGCGGGGGTCGTTGCCAAACGCGTTGAGCAACGAGCGCAGATTCCGCGTGAACTCCGTGGCGACGGGAATGTCGCCACCCCGGTCGGCACCGAACCGCTCGAACAGCGGCTGGTTGTGGTTCCGAAACGCGCCGGCGTGGATCTGCATGACGAGCCCGTCTCGCAATGACAGCCGCGCCATCTCCATCAGAAGGTGGGCCTCGAACCGGCGCTCGTCCGCCGGGCCGGCCTTGCCCTGGCGTGCCAGCTGGAACAGGGTGTCGGCTTCGTCGGGCGAGAGCCAGGTCGTGTACGGCTCCAGGACGGCGTGGTCCGTCGCCGTGGCACCCATCTGCTTGAAAAACGTACGCCGGTCCTCGAGGGCGCGCAGGAACTCGGCGTAGTCCACGAGCGGAGCACCGTGCTCCCGCCCGAGCTTCTCGAGCTCCTGCGCCCACCCGGGCGCCGCGATCTTGAACACCGCGTCGGGACGAAAGCAGGGTATCACGCGGCCCTTCCACCTGGATTCCTTGATCGCACAGTGATGGCGGAGCGGGTCGCTCGCGGCATCGGTAGTGGCCAGCACCTCGATGTCGAACCGCTCGAACAGGGCGCGCGGCCGGAAGTCCGGCCCCGCCAGTCGCTCCATGATCTCGTCGTAACTACGCTCGGCGGTCTCCGCGGAGAGCGGGGCGCTGACGCCGAGGACCTCGTGCAGCTCGTGATCGAGCCAAGCGCCGGTCGGTGTGCCGCGGAACAGGAAATACTGCTCCGCAAAGAGTCGCCACACCGCCCGAGGCTCGCCCTGGAGCAGCCGCTCGAGCGGGATGCCCCGGCTGTACAGCATGCGGAGGATGTAGTGGTCCGGCTGGACGATGAGCGCCGCCGGCTCGGCGAACGGCTCGTTGGTGGCCAGGATGCGGGGATCCACGTGGCCGTGCGGCGAGACGATCGGGAGCCGGCGGGTTTCCTCGTACAGCTCACGCGCGACGCGCCGCACCGCCGGATCGGGATCGAAGAACCGGTCTTCGTGGAGGACCATTTACACGACTGGCGTCCAGCCCGGCTCGTACTCGCGTTGCCACAGCCGCATTGCCTCGGCGTCGTCGAGAATGTGGCCCGACGAGGGGTCCGTGCGCAGCGCGCGTCCCGTAGTCTGGGCGATGTTGCCGAGGTGGCACAACAGCACGCTCTTCGCTCCCTCCTCGATCGGCTGGCGCAGCGCGCTTCCCGTGCGGATCGCGTCCACGAAGTTGTCGATGTGCAGGCCCGTCATGGCGTCGTCGGAGCCGGTATCGAGCCCGTCGCCGGACTTGGCAGCGAGCGATTGCTTCACGGCCTTGCCCTTCGGATCGTAGACGGTGTAGCCGTCGCGGTCCACCACGGCGCTGCCCTCCGTCCCGAGAATGGCGGTCCCGCGGCCGCGGCCGAACGTGGTCAGGCCGTTGCAGCTCTGGCCCTGCCAGATAATGGTCTTTCCCCCCGCGAACTCGAAGCAGGCTTCCTGCGTGTCGGGGAACTCCCAGTCGTCCTGAAAGTGGTAGCGACCGCCCGTGGACGTGACACGCGTCGGATAATCGACGCGCAGCGCCCAGCGGGCCACGTCGATCTCGTGCGTTCCGTTGTTGCAGATCTCGCCGGTTCCCCAGCGGTGAAACCAGTGCCAGTTGTAATGGATGACGTTATCGTGGTACGGTGTGCGCGGCGCCGGCCCCTGCCATAGATCGTAGTCCAGGTACGTGGGGACGGGCGCCGGTTGTCCACGGCCGATGCCGGCGCGCGTGTTGGCGTACCAGGCACGCGCCAGGTAGGGTCGTCCAATGATGCCCTCCGCGATCGCCTGCATCAGCTCGATCGACTTCGGCGCCGAGCGCTGCTGAGTCCCCATCTGTACCACTCGCCGGTACTTGCGCTGCCCATCCACCAGCAGCTCGCCCTCGCGGGGGTTATGCCCGCACGGCTTCTCCAGGTAGACGTGCTTCCCGGCGCGCATCGCCAGGAGCGCCGCGGGCGTGTGCCAGTGATCGGGGGCGGCGATCACGAGCGCGTCGACATCCTTGTCGTCGAGCGCCTTGCGAAAATCGCGCAGCCCCTTGGGTGGCTTGGTCTGCGCACCCGCGACGGCCGTGACGCCCTTCGAGAGGACCTGGGAATCCACGTCGCAGACGTAGGCGACGGTGGCGTTCGCCGCGCGGGCGAAGGCGCGCCCGAGGACGCTGCCGCGGTTGTTCAGGCCCATCACCGCGACCACGACCGTCTCGGCCGGTGAGCGGAGCCACGACGGGAGGCGCGGTGCACCCGCGATTCCGAGCCCGGTGGCCGATACCGTCCTCAGGAACTTGCGGCGTTTCATGACTAAGGCTCCTTCACTTTGATGTTGCGGAAGTAGACCTCGTCGCCGTGGTCCTGCAGCACGATGTGCCCCTTGCGGCGGGTGGCGAAGCCCGCGATCGAGCGGAACTTGCTCTGCGCAAGCAGGGAATCGAGGCGCGGCGTGCCGAGGTCGAACTCGACGATCCTCGTCCCGTTGAGCCAGTGCTCACCGTGATTGCCCCGAAACACGACGCGCGCTTCGTTCCACTGACCCACCGGCCGGAGACGCTTCTGCGCGTTCGGCGCGATGAGGTCATACAGCCCGCCGGCACGGTGATTCGGCAGCTTGCCGTCGACGTGGCGATCGTCGTCCAGTACCTGATACTCGAAGCCGAGCGCCGCTCGGTTCGGCGCCTGCGACATGGAGAGCTCCTCGGACACGTTGTACTTCACGCCGCTGTTCGCGCCGGGCGTCACTTTCCACTCCCAGCTCAGCTCGAAGTCGCCGAACGTGTCTACGGTCATCAAGTCGCCGCCCTGAGCGGGCTGCCCGTCCGCCAGCTTCGGGACGTTGCCGCTCGCGATCTTCATGATGGTGCCGTCCACGACCTTCCAGTGCGCCGTCGGCACGCTGTCAAGCCCGAGGCCGCGCCACCCCTTGAACGTGTGGCCGTCGAACAGGAGGCGCCAGCCGGCGGTCCGCGCGGCGTCGGTCAACGTGTTGGGCGGGTCTACGGTGCCTGCTGCCTGGGTCTGGGCCCGCCCGCTCGCCACGCAGGCCAAAAGGATGGCAAGGGCGGCTCGCCCTACCGAACTGATCATAGAATCACTCCCGCGAGAGGCACGATCCCTGCACGTGCGCAAGTGAGGGTATTATACCGAGGTTCCTTCCGCTCGTAACGGAGCGATACCACACATGCGTCTGACCACAGCGTGTCTCCTGGCGATGTGTCTCGGCGGCCGCCCGCTCGCTGGCCAGGCGGTCCCGATCGACGCCGACGATATCGGCGGAGTCGTGACGGGCCCGAACGGCCCCGAAGCGGGCGTCTGGGTGATCGCGGAGACGCGCGACCTGCCCGCGAAGTTCGTCCGCATCGTGGTCACCGACAATCGCGGGCGCTATCTCCTGCCCGACCTGCCGAAGGCGAGCTACGCCGTGTGGGTGCGCGGCTACGGGCTGATCGACTCTCCCAAAGTGCCGGGACAGCCGGGGAAGACCTTGAACCTGACCGCGGTGGCGGCGCCGACGCCTCGCGCGGCGGCCGAGTACTACCCCGCGGGCTACTGGTTCTCACTGATTCACGTACCGGACACGAGCGAGTTCAGGGCGCACGGCGCCGATGGGAACGAAGTGGCGCCCAACGTGAGCAGCCAGGCCGAGTGGCTCAGGATCCTCAAATCGGGGGGGTGCTGGGCTTGTCATCAGGTGGGGAGCCGGGGAACGCGGGAGATTCCCGCCGCGCTCGGCACGTTCGCGAGCTCTGTGGCGGCCTGGGATCGGCGCATCCAGTCGGGACAGGCCGGCGGCGCCATGCTCGCCACCGTGAACCAGCTCGGCCGGGACCGCGCGCTCGCGATGTTCGCCGACTGGACCGACCGCATCGCGGCCGGAGAGAACCCGCCCGCTCCGCCGCGGCCGCAAGGCATTGAGCGCAACGTGGTCATCACCGAGTGGGACTGGGCCGACCCGAAAGCCTATCTCCACGACGAGGTGTCGACCGACCGACGCAATCCGACCCTCAACGCCAACGGAGCGATCTACGGCTCGCTCGAGCTCTCCGCCGACTACCTGCCCGTGCTCGACCCGCTGCGCAACATGGCGAGCCGGGTACCGTTGACAGTGCGCGATCCCAACACGCAGCCCGCCGCGGGAACGGGGATGCCGCAACCGTCACCCTACTGGGGCGACGAGTTGATCTGGACGAGCAAGGCGAACGTGCACAACCCGATGTTCGACGAGCGCGGGCGCATGTGGCTCACCGCGACCGTCCGCCCGCCGGACAATCCGGACTTCTGCAAGGCGGGCTCGACGCATCCGTCGGCGAAGCTGTTTCCTCTCACGCGGGCCGGTCGCCACCTCGCGGTCTACGATCCCAAGACGCAGAAGCTCACTCACATCAGTACGTGTTTCAGCACTCACCACCTGATGTTCGCCGAGGACTCGAACCGCACCCTCTGGACGTCGGGCGGCGGCCCGGTGGTTGGCTGGCTCAATACGAGGTTGTTCGACGAGACCGGAGACGAGGAGCGGTCGCAGGGGTGGACCGCGCTCATCCTCGACACGAACGGGAACGGGCGGCGCGACGATTACGTCGAGCCCGACCAGCCCGTCGATCCCTCGAAGGACAAGCGCATCCCGGGCGGCTTGTACGCCGTCGCGCCTGCGCCGGACGGCTCGGTTTGGGGGACGATCCTCGGCTTCCCAGGCGCCGTCGTCCGCCTGGTGCCCGGGCGCAACCCGCCGCAGACCGCACTGGCTGAGCTGTACGAGTTGCCGCTCGACAAGTCGGGCAAGCCGGTCGCCGGGTTTTCGCCACGCGGTGGCGACGTCGATCGCAACGGCGTCTACTGGACCGCGCTCGCGAGCGGCCACCTCGCGAGCTTCGACCGCCGCAAGTGCAAGGGGCCGCTGAACGGGCCGACGGCGACCGGACAGCACTGCCCGGAAGGGTGGACGTTCTATGCGGAGCCGCTGCCCCAGCTTCAGGGCGTGACTGACCCTGGGAGCGCCGGGGCGAGCTACTACACCTGGGTCGATCAGTTCGGCGTGTTGGGGCTGGGAAAGAACGTGCCGATCAACACGGGCAACGCTGCCGAAGGCCTGCTGGCGCTCGTGGAAGGGAAGTGGGTCGTGCTGCGCGTGCCGTATCCCCTGGGATTCTACACGAAATGGCTCGACGGTCGGATCGACGACGCGGGAGCCGGTTGGAAGGGGCGGGAGCTCTGGGCCACGGTGAGTACACGAGCGCCGTTCCACATGGAAGGGGGCAAGGGCACCACCAGCAAAGTGCTGAAGTTCCAGTTGCGTCCCGACCCGCTCGCTCACTGAGGGGGAGGGAGAGGCGATGCACCGGGCGTGGGTGTTGTGCCTCCTAGTGCCGCTCGTCGCGCAGGAACGTGCTCTCCCAACGACTCACGTGGCGGGCCGCGACTCGGTGGACTCGGTCAGACTGGTGGTCCACACCGACTCGGCGCGCGACACGATCAGCCGCCACATCTACGGTCAGTTCGCCGAGCATCTGGGGCGCGACATCTACGACGGCTTTTGGGTCAAGGGCGCGGACAAGCAGTGGCACCTGCGTGCCGACGTGATCGCCGCGCTGCGGCGGATCAAGGTACCGAATCTCCGGTGGCCGGGCGGCTGCTTTGCCGACACGTATCACTGGAAGGACGGCGTCGGTCCACGGCCGCAGCGCCCCAAGATCGTCAACTCGACGTGGGGCGGCGTCACCGAGGACAACAGCTTCGGCACGCACGAGTACCTCGAGCTGGTCGACCGGATCGGCGCCGCGCCATTCATCGTCGGGAACGTCGGGAGCGGCACGCCCCAGGAAATGGCGCAGTGGTGGGAGTACGTGAACTTCGACGGCGTGAGTCCGATGGCCGATCTGCGGCGCCGCAACGGGCGGCCGCGCCCCTGGGGCGTGCGATTGTGGGGCGTCGGGAACGAAAGCTGGGGCTGCGGCGGGAACATGACGCCCGAGTACTATGCCGACGTCTATAAGCGCTTCGTCACCTTCCTGCCCGCGTACGGCCAGACGCGACCCTTCCGGATCGCCACGGGGCCCGCCTCGGAGGACTACCGCTGGACGGAAATCGTGATGCGCGACGCGGGCCGGATGATCGACGCGCTCGATCTGCACTACTACACGGTGGTGGGCACCTGGGCCAAGAAGGGCTCGGCCACGGATTTCACGGAGCGGGAGTGGTTCCTCGCGCTCGAGAAAGCGTTGCACGTGGAGGAGCTCATCACCCGGCACTCAGGCATAATGGACCGTTACGACCCGCAGAAGCGCGTAGCGCTGATCGTCGGCGAATGGGGCCTGTGGCACGACGTCGAGCCAGCCACGAATCCGGCGTTCCTGTACCAGCAGAACACGCTACGGGACGCGCTCGTTGCCGCGGTGTCGCTCGACATCTTCAACCGCCACGCCGACCGCGTGCGGGGAGCCAACATCGCACAGACCATCAACGTCCTCCAGGCGATGATCCTGACGCAGGGCGATCGCATGATCCTCACGCCTACGTACCACGTGTTCGAGATGTATAGTGTGCACCAGGACGCGAGGTTGCTCCCGCTGACGCTCGTGGGAGGCCCCTACGAGCTCGAAGGCCGGTCGATTCCCGCCGTGAGCGGCTCCGCGTCACTGGACAAGGAGGGCCGGATCCACGTGACCCTGACCAACCTCGACCCGATCCGGGCCCGCTCGGTAAGCGCAGAGCTGCGGGGGACGCAAGTGTCGCGCGTGTCGGGGCGGGTGCTCACGGCAGAGGCCATGAACGCGCACAACACGTTCGAGCAGCCGGACGCCGTACGGCCTCAGGCGTTCACGGGGGCGCGACTCGCGGGGCAACGGCTCACGCTCGAGCTACCGGCTAAGTCGATCGTGGTGCTCGAGCTGCAATGACGGGTCACGGCTTGGATACGAGCACCACCGTCGGATCGAGCGGATAGCGACCGAAGTGCCGACCGTAAATGGCCAGCCCCCCCCCTCCCGACAGAGCGGAGTCGACCTCGAAGCGGATCACCAGCTGGCCCGCCGCTGCCGCCTCGTCGAGCGCCGCCCGGGGCAGCGTCACGCGGAGCAGCGTGCCATACGAGCCCGCTTCGCGCAGGCGCCCGTCTCGCCGCTGAAAATGCCACGACAGGATGCCGCGGTCGTCGGCCGGATCGTTGTCGAGCCGATCGCGTCCCGCGATCACGCCGTTCACGCGAACCGTCACGGCACTCGGGAAGCGCCGCTCATCGGTCATGGGATAGGCATTCGGGTTGAGACTCGGGTCGTGAGTGCCCTGTCCGAGCATGTAGTCGCCCGCCGCACGGCCCGCATCCGCGCGGTCCTTGGCGTAGAGCTGTTTGGAGGACACCTCGGCGATCAGGGCCGCGCTGTCGACGTCCGCGGGGTTGAGTCCGGGAGGCCACGACACACGGTACTGGAAGAATCCCGAACCCGCCCCGTTCACTTTGAGGCCGTCCAACACGCTCCACTGCTTGAGCGACCAGGCGGCCGTATCGAAGTGGGCGGCGTCGATCCGCAGCAGCCGCGCATGACGCCCGTCCTCGAGCGTCACCTCCTGCGGCGGCTCGCCATCGACCACGAACGTGCAGAAGTTGCGATCGAGCACGGCATTCCTCGCGTCCTCGAGTCGCACGGCCAGGACGACGACGGCGGGCTCGTCGGGCATGGTCACGGAGAGCGGCTCCAGCGGTGCGGTCATCCACGGACGATACGGCACACGGCGCGTGGTTTCGAAGTACGTGCGCCGGCGGCCGAGGCTGTTCCAGCCGTAGGCTTGCGCGCGCAGGGTGAGAGTGTCGCCGAAGGCTGTACCGGATGTGAGGAAAGAGGCGTACAGGGGAACCGAGACCTTCGTCCCGGGCGAGACGGTTTGGCTCAGCTCCTCGCCAACGGCGACGTACACCGGGGCGTGCAGGTCTCGAAGCGACATCCCTTCTACCAGCTCGCCGAGCCCCGTCTCCTTCGGGGAGCGATCGTAGCGCCAGTAGCCGTTCCACTCGTTGATCACGTCGTGCAGCTCGGTGTAGAGCCAACCCGCGATCTTCGGGTGGCTCCGGAACGCGTTCACCGCACGATGGTAGTCCCAGCTCCAGTCGACATCGCCGGTGCTTCCCTCGTAGCCCCAGACATTTCCGAACTCGCTGTTGATATTCGGCTGCAATCCCTGCCTGTACCCGGGCTCGAAATTCCACGGGGAGTCCGGGTACGTGCTGTCGCTCACGATCCGGTCGTGCTCCTCCCACGCCCACCCCGGGAGGTAGGAATGCCACGAGTTGATGTCGGTCTCGGTGTGCCCGCGACCGCAGCAGGGCGAGTTGTCTTCCACGAGGCGCGTCGGGTCCAGGGCCTTCGTCTGGCGATACAGCGACGCCACCCAGCCTCGCGTCTCCGGTCGATAGACCTCCTTCTGACCCTCTTTGGTGAGCAGCCCCCACGTCTCGTTGAAGAGCACCCACGCGACGATGGCGGGGTGATTGAAGTCGCGCTCGATCATGCCGTGCAGCGCGGATTCCGCCTCCCGACGCATCGCCGAATCGGGCTCGCCCCACGAGTTCGGCACGTCGGCCATGATCAACATCCCCAGCCGGTCGGCCCAGTAGAGCTTGCGGGGCGACTCGATCTTGACGTGCTCGCGCAGCCCGGTCAGGCCGATCCCCTTGGCACGCAGGATCTCGTCGCGAACGAACGAGTCGCTCGGGTAGGCGTAGAACCCCTGCGGGTGGAAGGCCTGGTCGAGCGTCAGCTGGAGATACACCGGCTGGTTGTTGAGGGCGACGTAGCGGTAGTTGGTGCCGGGCAGGTCGATCACCGAGATCTTCCGCATCCCGAAATAGCTCCGCACCCGATCGTCGCCCACGGTGGCCTCGACCTCGTACAGGAAGGGATCGTCGGGCGACCAGAGGTGGGCGTGCGGGATCGGCACGTCGAACGTGATCGCGTTCGCACCCTGGGTGATCGGCTGGTTGACTGGGGGAAGCGGCGCGTTCGTGAAGCGCAGGGTCAGCGTCAACGGACGCGGCGCTCGCTCGAGCAACCGCGCGGTCACGACGACGCGTTTCCCGTCGATGTCCGGGACGAAGTGCAGCGTGCGGAGCGGCACTACTCCGCGGGCTTCGAGGTAGGGTGTCTGCCAGATACCGCGCGCGTTGCCGTACCCCTGTTTTCCCTCCAGCTTGAACGCGCGCGGCGCGTCGTCGATCCGCAGCACGAGCCGGTGACGCCCGCCTCCGTTGACGTACGGCGTCAGCTCGAACTCGAACGGGATGTAGCCGCCGTCGTGCGTGCCGAGCTCGCGGCCGTCGAGCCACGCGGTGGTGCGCCAATCCGCGGCGCCGATCACCAGAAACACCCGGCGCTTCGCGCTCAACCAGCGGGCCGGCACCTCGATCGTCCGGGCGTACCAGCCCATGTCGGCGCTGTCGGGCACGCCCGAGAGCGGGCTTCCCCAGGGGAACGGCACGACGATCGTTCGAGCAGCGGGCGGCCCCGTCCGGAACCAGCCCTTGACCTCGCCCGCGTCGGCGGCGTCGAGCTGGAATTGCCACGGCCCGTTGAGACTCTGCCAGTCCGCTCGTTGGAAGTCGGGTCGAGGGTGCTCCGGCAGTGGAATGGCGGGTCGAACGGGACGCGGGCCGGAAAGGGCAAGCCCCGCAAGCGCGGAGAACCAGCGGGCACGACTCATGGCCATGTGGACGCGGATAAACTATACCGCCGTGGAGACTCGAGCATGCGTCGCACGTTCGATGCCAGAACCGCAACGTGGTGCGCGGTGGTGACGTTGAGCGCTGCCTGCGGGGGTGGCGGAGGAGAGAAAGGGCACCCGTTCGGCACCACTAATCGGGGTGAGGCCGTGAGTCTCTACACGCTCAAGAACGCGCACGGGATGGAGCTTCGCGTCATCGACTACGGCGGCATTATCCTGTCCCTGAAGGTGCCGGACCGGACGGGCCGAGTCGCCGACGTGGTGTTGGGCTTCGATTCCCTCGGCGACTACGAGCGGGGATCGCCCTATTTCGGCGCCATCATCGGCCGCTACGGCAATCGCATCGCGGGAGGCCGGTTCACGCTCGATGGCCAGACCTATACCCTCGCCCGCAACAACGGTGTCAATCATCTACATGGGGGTGTCAGGGGTTTCGACAAAGTGGTGTGGGCTGCCACCCGGTTCGAGCGCGGCGACTCCACGGGTCTGGTCTTCCGGTACACGAGTCCCGACGGCGAGGAGGGGTACCCAGGGACGCTGCGGGCGCAGGTCACCTACACCCTCACGGAGAGTAACGAGCTGATCTTCGACTACGAAGCCACGACCGACCGCGCGACGCCTGTCAACCTCACGCAGCACAGCTACTTCAACCTGGGGAGCGACGGGACGGGCGACATCCTGGGGCACGTGGTCGTGCTGAACGCCGACCGGTTCACGCCCGTGGACTCGACGCTGATCCCGACGGGCGAGCTCCGAAGCGTCCAGGGCACGCCGTTCGATTTTCGCACGCCCATGGCTATCGGCGCGCGCGTCGGTCAGAACGACGAACAGCTGCGCTACGGTCGAGGCTACGATCACAACTTCGTGCTGAACAAGGGTGGCAAGGGCGGTACGGAGACGACGGCAGGCGATCCGACCCTTGCAGCTCGCGTATACGAGCCCCGGAGCGGTCGGGTGATGGAGATCCTCACCACGGAGCCGGGACTGCAGTTCTACTCGGGCAACTTCCTCGACGGCACGTTGCGGGGAAAGCACGGCGTCGTGTACCGCCACCGCGCCGGCTTCGCGATGGAGACGCAACACTTTCCCGACTCTCCGAACGAGCCCGCCTTCCCGTCCACCACCTTGCGTCCCGGGCAGACCTACCGCTCGCGGACCATCTACAGGTTCTCCATTCAGCCATGATCAATCGCCGCCAATTCCTCGAGACGTCCGCCGCCTTGCTGGCTGCTCCGTACGCCGGCGGCCACGACCGCCCGCACATGAGGGATCGCCTGCCGCTCGGCTTCTCCACGCTCGGCTGCCCGGCGTGGACCTGGACGGAGATCCTGAACTTCGCCGCCGCGCACGATTTTGCCGCGATCGAGCTGCGCGGGCTCCAGGCGAATATGGACTTGACCAAGGCGCCCGAATTGGCTCCGCAGCGGCTCCCCAGCGTGGCGGGCCAGCTCGCCGCGCGCGGGCTGCGGGTTTCCTGTCTCGGCGCCTCTGCCGAGATGCACCAGATGGACGATGCCAAGCGCGCCGCCCAGCTCGATGAGGCCCGCCGCTTCATCGATCTGGCCCAGGCTCTCGGGGTGCCCTACGTGCGCGTGTTCGGGAACAAGTACGTTGAGGGCGTGCCGCGGGACGTCATGCTCACGCACATCGCGCGCGGCCTCCGGGAACTGGGGGACTACGCGCGGCCGAGGAATGTCACGGTGCTGATCGAGTCACATGGCGACTTCACCGACTCGCCCGCGCTGCTCGAGCTGCTGCGGCGAGCGGACTCACCCGCCGTGGCGCTGCTGTGGGACGCGCACCACACCTTCGTCTCCGGGAAGGAGGCGCCCGAGGATACCGTGCGCCAGCTCGGGCGCTACATCCGTCACACCCACGTGAAAGACTCCGTTCCTCAAGGGTCGGATCGCCGCTACGTGCTCACCGGCACGGGCGACGTCCCCGTGCGGCGGCAGATCGAGGCGCTTGCGAAGAGCGGCTATCGCGGCTACTACAGCTTCGAATGGGAGAAGCGCTGGCATCCCGACATCGAGGCGCCGGAGGTTGCGATCGCGCAGTTCGCGACGGTCGCGCGCGGCTATTTGCTCGGGGCCGGGGTAGGGGCGACGCCGGGGCGCTGACCATGACGATCTCTCGTCGCAGCGCCCTTGAACTCGCCCCTTTTTCCTCCCTGGACCCGCAGCCCGCCATGCTCTAATGTCCCGCATGCCCAACCGAACCCTGCTCGCACTGCCGGTTCTCCTGTTGGCCACCACGGCCAGGTCTGCCGCTTCACAGTCCGCGCCTCCCCAGTCCGCGCCCCCCCTGCAGCTCCGGTGGGAGCTTGTGGGCGATAGCCTCACCAATGATGGCGGCAGCTCTCGCGTGCTGTTCACGCTCACGAACCGTGACACCAAGCCACTCCCGAAAAGTGGGTGGGCGATCTACTTCAGCGCGCTGCACTCGGCCCAGCCCGGCAGCGCCGGAGCCGGGTGCGACATCCAGGACGTGATGGCCGACCTGCACCGCATCGTTCCCGGCCCCGCCTTCGCGGGGCTCGCGCCCGGCGCGTCGATGAAGATTCCTTACGTGACTGACCTCCTGTCCAATGGCAGCTCCGCTCCGTCCGGCCCCTATATCGTGTTCGACAGCGCAAAGGATGTCGGCGTGCCCTTGAGCGACTACGTCGCGGTTCCCTTCGAGCGGTCCGTCGGTGTCGTGACGCCGGAGATCCAGTACGCCCGCGATTCGGGAGTCCGCGACATCGCCGTGAGCGACCTGCCGCCCGTGTTTCCGACGCCGGTGCAGGTGACACGGGGAGCAGGAGAGCTACGAGTCACGGCGATGCCGGCGATCACGGCACCGGCCGAGCTCGCGAGCGAGGCACAGTTCGCCGCCGAATACCTCCGGCCATACGTCCGGTCCGGGAAGGGCAGCGTCGCGTTGCGACTCGAGGTGGGTCCTGTCGAAGGCCAATCGTCGCCTGAGGCGTACGAGCTGGTGATCGATCCCACGACAGGTGTTCGCATCGTCGGCGTCTCGCCGGCGGGTGTCTTCTATGGCTTGCAATCCCTCCGGACTCTGCTGGTGCCGCCACCGAAAGGTTCGGGGCTGGTCTTGCCAGCGATGCGCGTCGTGGACGCGCCCAGATTCGGCTACCGCGGTTTCATGCTCGACGTCGCACGCAACTTCCATCCGAAGGCCGCGGTGTTGCGCACGCTCGACTTGATGGCGCGCTACAAGCTCAACGTCTTCCACATGCACCTCACGGATGACGAGGGCTGGCGTGTCGAGATCGCAGGTCTGCCGGAGCTGACGACGGTGGGCGCGCGACGTGGCCACACGCTCGACTCCAAGGTGTTCCTGCAACCCGCGTTTGGCTCGGGTCCTCAGGTCGGGCGGCCGTTTGGCAGTGGGTTCTTTTCGCGTGCCGACTACATCGAGATCGTGCGCTACGCAGCGGCGCGGCATGTCGAGGTGATTCCCGAGATCGAGATGCCGGGCCACGCGCGCGCAGCGATCAAGTCCATGGACACGCGTCCGGAATACCGGCTCAGCGATCCGCAAGACCGTTCGGACTACCATTCGGTTCAAGGGTACCCTGACAACGTGATGAACCCCGCGCTCGAGTCGACGTATCGGTTCATCGAAAAGGTCGTGACGGAGCTCGCGGCGATGCACCGCGAGGCCGGTGCGCCGCTACGCCACATCCACATGGGCGGCGATGAAGTGCCGGCCGGCGTGTGGGTGGGCTCGCCCGCCGTGCAGGCGTTCATGCAGTCGCATGGTGTCACGGACGTGAACGAGCTTTGGTTCGCGTTCTACGGCCGGATCGAGCAGATCCTGAAGGCGCAGGGACTCGTCCCGTCGGGCTGGGAAGAGATCGCGGTGCGCAAGACGCGGCGCGATGGCCGGTCCACCACGATCGTCAATCCCGGTTTCGCGGAGCGGGGCTGGCGGGCGTACGTGTGGAACAACGTCGCCGGCTGGGGCGCCGAGGACCTGGCGTATCGGCTGGCGAACGGCGGCTATGACGTCGTACTCAGTCCCGTCACCAACTACTACTTCGATCTGGCGTGGAATCAGAATCCCGAGGAGATCGGACTCGACTGGGGCGGCTACCTCGACATGGAGAAGCCTTTCGAGTTCATACCGTTCGACTACTACCGCAACACGCGGCTCGACAGACGCGGGAATCCTTTGCCCGCTGGAGTCTTCGCCGGCAAGGAGCGGCTCACCGATTACGGGCGCAACCACATCGTCGGGATCCAGGGCAACCTGTGGTCGGAGACGTTGGGAGGCGACGGGCGACTCGAGTACATGATCGTGCCGAAGCTCTTCGCGCTGGCGGAGCGGGCGTGGGCGCCCGACCCGGATTGGGCCCAGGAGAAGGACTCGGCGCGATCCGATGCGCTGTTTCGCGAGGCGTGGTCACGCCTGGTGAACGTGGTCGGCAAGCGCGAGCTGCCGCGACTGGATCGTGAAACGCCCGGGCTCAACTACCGCATCCCGACCCCTGGCCTGCGAGTCACCGGCGGTCTCGTAAACAGCAGTACCGAGCTGCCGGGGTTCACGCTGCGGTATACGACCGACGGCAGCGAGCCCGGAGCGCGCAGTTCCGTGGTGCGTGGGCCAATCCCCTTGCGCGGGACGATTCGCGTCGCCGCGTTCAACGCGATGGGGCGAAAGGGCCACACGGCGAGCCTCAAAGCGCCCTAAATCGCCTGTTTGGTTGGCTCGAGAAGCAAGACCCCGGTCTCCGCCGCGCCCGGGCCGGAATCGGTGAACACATGCGTTTCACGCCCCGTCTCCGTGCGGTAGCGAGCCGCGACGTCACGCACCACTGCTTCCGCTCGGTCGGTCCCCAGGACCGCGACCGTGCCGCCGCTGCCGCCGCCCGTGATCTTCGCGCCGAACAGGCCGTGCTCCGGGCCCTCTCGGGCGACGAGCTCGACGAGACGGTCGGTGCCGTCGCTGCCGAGCCCGCAAGCGCCATAGCTCTCGTGGGAGTCGTACATCAGGCGTCCCAGCTCGACGGCGACTTGCGGCTGGTCGCCGAGCACCCCAAGCAGCTCTGCGAAGCGGTGCACGCGCGCGTGCTCGTGTACGGGGTGCGCGGTCGCCCGCCGGACGGGATACCGGTGCTCGGGGCGAACCGTCGTTGCCGCGTCGGTCAGCCCATCGTATCGCTGCAGGAACTCCGCGCCGGACATCTGCTCCGGTAGACCGCCAGCCAGGTCCGAAAACTCGGCTTCGGTGAGATTGGCGAGATAGCCGCGCCAACGCGGGTCGGAGATCGTCACCCGCGTGCCGTCGCGCACCGCGTGGCACCCGGCTGCGGCGGCGATCATGCGGTAACCCATGAACGCCGCCGTGCGCACGGTGCCGTAGTCCACACCCGATACGGCGTGACTGATGCCCGAATCGATTCCGTAGAACCTGAAGCCGGCCGGGATCTCGATGTGTCCCTCGACCGTGCCCGGCTGGCAGCACAGGCGGAGCAGCCGATCGCGTCGGCCGCACGCGCTGGTCATCTGATCCATGATTCCGCACGGCGCGCCGACGACCTGATTTTCGACTGCTTGGCACGCGGCCGCGAGCTCTGTGGCGGACATCGCGCTGCCGCTGCTCGCCGCCACTGCTGCCGCGGCCGCGACCTCGAGCGCCGCCGACGACGCGACGCCGCGGCCTTCAGGTATCGTTGAATCGATCAGAATTCGGAGGCCCCAGGACGCGCGCCTGTCCTGAGCCACGCGTTGCAGCAACAGCTGGACGACGCCGACCACGTAACCCGCCCACCGGTCGGCTTCGTGGCCCGCAAACCACGCGGCCAGCGCCGCGGGAGTGCCGAGCTCTCCGTTGCGGTCGACGAGTGATGCGAGCGCTACGCTGAAGAAATGCCACTGCAGTCCGCGGCGCGTGACGACATCGCAGCGGCGCGTCGAGTGTCGTTGTAGCAGCACCGTGGTCGAGCACGCGAGCGGCAGCTCCAGCACCCGCGCACCGCTGTAGTCCGCGATCCCGCCCATGACGTCGAGCCGGCCCGGAGCCCGCGCGATGTAGAGTGGTGCGTCGCCGGTGAAGAACTCACGCACGCGGGGATCCGCATCGTGCGGCAGAGCTCGCAGGCGGTCGAGCGCGGGCTGAAACCAGACGAGGTCGCCCGCGGTGTGGACGTCGGGGAGGTGGCGGAGTCGGATCACAAACAGATCCTTCGCTGCGCGCGCGTGCCGCGCGCTCGCTCAAGATGACATCCGCGCGGCGGGTTCTAGGAAGGTAGTTGGCGGAACCAGCGATCCGCGAGATCTTCCCAGGTGCGGTTGCGCTGTTCGATCAGATGGATCTTTCGGGTGCGAACCCAGCCCTTGACCTCCTTCTCGCGGGCAATGGCGTCACGAATGTCCGTGAACTCCTCGAAGTACACGAGCCGGGTGATGTGATACCTGCTTGTGAAGCCAGGAGTCAGGCTCTGCTTGTGTTCGTAGACACGGCGTGCGAGGTCGTTGGTGACGCCGACATACAGCACGCGCGAGCGACTGGCCATGACGTACACGTAGTAGATCCGCATAGTGGACACACGGTCGCGTATTCCGGCATCGTGGATGTCATCATTTTTCGGCGGCCTGGTGCCCAAAAAGCAGATCCTTCGCGCCTTCGGCGCTCAGGATGACACACTCGCTCGCTTCGCGAAAGAGAAGCCAACGTGAGTACGCGACTACTCTTTCCCCTCTTTCCCCCTCTCTTATAGCAGCCACACGGCGCGTGTCATCCTGAGCGAGCGCGCAATGCGCGCGAGCGAAGGATCTGCTTCTCCTACCGGGGGCTTATCCCCCCCCGCGACCATCACAGCAACCCCCTGCGCCCCAGCGCCCCCTGCAGCACGGGCTCGATCGCCGTGCGCAGGCGCGCGTTCGCATACCCGACCCATGCCACATCGGATGTCACGTCGAACGGCGCATCCACCGGCGCGCCGGCGGGATCGGTGAGGATCACGCCCGCCTCCTCCGCGATGAGGGAGGTGCACAGGTCGTAGGGGTGGCAGCACAGTCCGCCCTTCCGCACGAGGGGCCGGAGGTCGGCGATCCACCGGTCGTGGCCCGCCATCAGCTCGTACAGCTCGCCCCCGGTCGACGCGTACTGATCCTCGAAGCACGCCGCCTTGCCCGGAGCCGGTGCCACGAGGGTCTCTACGATCTCATCGTCTATCGCGGCCAGCACGTCCCGCGCTCCCGGAAAGAATCGTACGACGGTGGCGAACCCATGGGCGATCGTGTCCGCCCGCGATGGTCGCAACGTCAGGGGCGTCTTCGTGCCTGCCAGACGGTCGAAGCGCCGCGCGGTCATTCCTGTACCGCGCAGCGCCCACAGCTGGTCCGAGAGATGCTGCTTCAGGAGCGGGATCTCGGTCTGGACCGCGAGCACGATGTCGCGCAAGCGGGTGCCGGCCCCGCGGTTCGGCGCCACGCCCGTAAGAATCCAGGCGCTGCGCTTTTGATACATGAGACCCCGCGTTCCATCGATCGGGTCGATCAGCAGACGCCAGCGGCAGTCGTCCTCGCGCGCGCCCCGTGGTAGCACGAGCGCGTTGTCGGGCAGCCCCTCGGCCACGATGCAGAGCGGCTCCTTGCGCGCCGGTTCCGCGAGCCCTTGTACGAGCGCCTCCTCGCTCACGCGATCGATCGCGTAAATCGTATCGCCGGCCTCCCCATCGTCGGCCGCGACGGTCGCGAGCTGCTCGGACGCTTGGCGAGCGCAGGCATCCATGACGGAGGCGCGGATGCGGTCATGGAGCGCGAGCATCGGCTCGAGGAGGGCCTCCACGCCTACCACGTCAGCCAGCCTGCGTGTAGTGTGTGCCCGAGACCGCCTGGAGCTCGGTGGCCTTTTCCTCCGGAGCGGTGTCGTTCAGGAAATTCCCGCCGCCGATCTCCGGGCCGGCCAGGTACTTGAGGAGGCCTGGCTTGCGAAGCGGCGGATGGATCTGGATGTGGAAATGGAATCCTGGCGTGGGCGCCCCGGCAGTGGGCGCCTGGTGCAGCACCATGACGTAGGGGAACGCGATGCGCCACAGATTGTCGAGCCGGATGACCGTCTCTCGCAACACCGCCGCGAAGTCGGCGAGCTCCTCGGGCGTGAGGTCCGCCAGGCTGGGGCGCGTCGCGCGAGGCGCCACAAAGGTCTCATAGGGGTAACGAGCAAAGTAGGGAATGAAAGAGAGTGCCTCGCCGCGCCGCACGAGCAGTCGCCGCCCGTCCGCTTCTTCCGTGGCGAGAATGTCCTGGAACAGCGGCCGCCGGTGCTCGGCCAGGTACGCCGCCTGCGCCTCCGCCTCGAGCTCGATCGTCTTGAACACAAAGTTCGTCGCGTAGATCTGGCAATGCGGATGCGGGTTGCTCACGCCGACGACCTCGCCCTTGTTCTCGAAGACCAGCACGTGTCGGACCTCGTCGCGGGCGCCGAGCTCGCGGTACTGCTCCTGGAGCACGCCGAGCAGATCGAGAACCTCCCGCTCGGCGAGCTGCGCGAGCGTGAGGTCGTGCCGCGGGGTGAAGCACACGACGCGGGCGCAGCCGGCGGCGGGGCTGTTCCGGTAGATACCCGGCGGCTTCGGGAGCGCAGCGGGGGAGGGCGCTTCGGGCCCAACGCACGGGTGATCGTTGTCGAACACGTAGACGCCCGTGTAACGGGCGTTCCGCTGGCCCGAGATACGCGCATTGCCGGGACACAAGTAGCAATCGGACGCGTAGCGGGGCAGGGCCGGGGACGCTCCGGCCACGCGCTCGCCCTGCCACGGCCGCTCGTTGCGGTGGGACGACACGACCACCCACTCCCGCCGCAGCGGATGCCAACGCTGTTCCCACACCATGCCCGTGCCCGTACCCGGTTTGACAAGACGCCGAAAGTAGCCGAGTATCGCGCGGGACCGACGCCCGGGCAAGGAGCGAACCGTGGGCACATTGGATTGGGTGGTCATCGCGGTGTACTTCGGGCTGCTGCTGAGCCTCGCCTGGTGGGTCGCCCGGCGCAACAAGGACACCGCGGACGACTATTTCCTCGCCGGCCGCAACCTCGGCTGGTTCCTCGTTGGCGCGACGATCTTCGCGTCCAACATCGGATCGGAGCACGTTGTGGGGCTCGCCGGGGCGGGCGCGACGAGCGGCGTGGCTCTCGCGCACTACGAGCTCCACGCCTGGTGCCTGCTCGTCCTCGGCTGGGTGTTCGTCCCCTTCTATTCCCGCGCGCTGGTGTACACGATGCCCGAGTTCCTGGGCCGGCGCTTCTCGCCCACGGCCCGGTGGGTGCTGTCGGTGATCACCCTCGCGGCGCACGTCCTCACCAAGTTCGCCGTGGCGATCTTCGCGGGGGGCGTCGTCTTCGCGACGCTCCTGCCAGAGGTGGCGTTGCACATCGGGGGCGCCACGTTCAACAGCTTCTGGATCGGCACCGTGGCGGTCGTGCTGCTCACTGGGCTCTATACCGTGCTCGGCGGGATGCGCGCGGTCGCGTACACCGACGCGATGCAGACGTTCATCCTGGTCGTGGGATCGGGTCTGCTCACCGCATACGGGCTCGCGCGACTCGGCGGGTGGCACGAGCTACGCCGGGTGCTCGACCCCGACCTGTTCAACCTGTGGAAGCCGATCATCCCCGCTGGGATGGAGGGCACGTGGGCGCCGGTGAAGGAAACCGCTCGCATCGCCTGGTACTTCAACGGCAACTACCCGTGGCCCGGCATGCTCCTGTGCGCTCCGATCATCGGGCTGTGGTACTGGTGCACCGACCAGTACATCGTGCAGCGCGCCCTGAGCGCCAAGGACGAGCGCACGGCGCGGCGCGGCAGCATTTTCGCCGCGTACCTGAAGCTGTTCCCGGTGTTCATCTTCATCATACCCGGCCTGATCGCGCTCGCGCTCGCGAAGACCGGCAAGGTCCCGGGGCTAGGCGTCATAGTGGACGCGCAGGGGAACGTGATCGCCCAGGCCGCTCAGGCGGCGTTTCCCCTCATGGTGAAGGATCTGCTGCCCGAGGGCATTCGCGGCGTCGTGGTGGCGGGATTGCTCGCGGCGCTCATGAGCTCGATGGCGGGCGCATTCAACGCGTCGTCCACCTTGTTCACCATGGATCTGTATCAGAAATTCCGGCCGCAGGCGTCACAACACCGGCTGGTGTGGGTGGGGCGGGCGGCCACCGCCGCCATGGTGGTGATCAGCCTGCTGTGGATCCCCGTGATTCAGGGGGCCCGCGGCTTGTACGACTACCTCCAGGGCGTCCAGGGCTACCTGGCGCCGCCGATCTTCACGGTGTTCGTGTTCGGCATCTTCAACCGCCGGCTCAACACCAAGGGGTGTCTCGCCGCCCTGCTCGTCGGCTTCGTGCTCGGCGTGTTCCGCCTGGCGGTGGATACGCCGGTGAGCCTGCGCCTGGCGGGCTTCGCCGACGGCTACGCGCCGGGCTCGTTCCTGTGGATCGTCAATAATCTCTACTTCCAGTATTACAGCGTCTTCATCTTCGTCGTCTCGGTCGTGGTGATGTTCGTCGTGAGCCACCTGACGGCGCCGCCTGCGCCGGAGCAGCTGGCGGGCCTGACCTACGGCACGATCACCGCGGAGGATCGCGCGCAGTCCCGCAGCAGCTGGAGCCGCCGCGACGTGATCGCCTCCGGCGTCGTCTTGCTCCTGATTCTCGCGGCATACCTGTTTTTCCGAGGCTGACCGTGTCTCGCGTACCCCTGGCCGTCGCGGCCTTCCACGTGCTGCTCCTCACGCCGTCCATCGGGGCGGCTCAGCGCAGCACTGTGAACTTCGATCGCGGCTGGCGCTTTCACCTCGGCGATGTGGCCGGAGCGCAGGACCCGACGTTCCCTGATTCCGGCTGGCCGCTGCTGGACGTGCCACACGACTGGAGCATCGAAGGGGCGTTCAGCGACACGAACCGGGCCGGCCCCGCGGGTGGAGCGCTGCCCGGCGGGGTGGGCTGGTATCGGAAGGCCTTCTCGATGCCCAAGGCCGCCGCTTCCCGGCTCGTGTTCGTCGAGTTCGACGGCGTGTATCGGAACAGCGAGGCCTGGATCAACGGGCAGTATCTGGGAAAGCGCCCGTACGGCTACAGCTCGTTCGAATACGAGCTGACGCCGCACCTCCGCCGAGACGGTGGGCCGAACGTGATCGCCGTGCGGGTGGACAACTCGCAGCAGCCCAACTCGCGCTGGTATTCAGGCTCCGGCATCTACCGGCACATCCGGCTGGTCACGACGGCCCCGGTGCACGTCGACCACTGGGGGACCTATGTGACCACGCCGGAGGTGACATCCGCTACGGCCCGAGTGAGGCTGGTGACGACCGTCCGCAACGCGTCCCCGGTGGACCAGCCGGTCACGCTGCGCGCAGTCGTCTACGATGCAGCGGGCAAAGAAGTGGCGGCCGCTTCCTCCGAGGCGCTCGTCCCACGGGACTCAGTCAACGATGTCGCGCAGTCTCTCATAATCCCGACCCCGACACTGTGGTCGGTCGAACGCCCGTACCTGTACCGGGCCGTCTCGCGTGTGGCGTGTGGAACGAAGCCGTGCGACGAGTACGTCACGCCGTTCGGCGTGCGGACGTTTTCGTTCGATGCCGCCCGGGGGTTCCTCCTCAACGGCACCCCGCTGAAGATCCGGGGCGTATGCCTGCACCATGATCTCGGGGCGCTTGGCGCCGCGGTGAACACGCGCGCGCTCGAGCGGCAGCTCCAGATCATGAAGGCGATGGGCGCCAACGCGCTCCGCACCTCGCACAACCCGCCCGCCCCGGAGCTGCTCGACCTCACCGACCGTATGGGCTTCATCGTGCTGGATGAAGCCTTCGACATGTGGAAGAAGGAGAAGACCAAGTACGACTATCACCTGGATTGGGACGCGTGGCACGTGCGCGACCTGTCGGACATGGTGCGGCGCGACCGCAATCATCCGAGCGTCTTCATGTGGAGCATCGGGAACGAGGTCATGGAGCAGTGGACCGACAACGACACCACCGCCGCTCCACTTGCGCGGGAGCTTGCCGGGATCGTGCGACGCCTCGACCCCACGCGGCCGATCACGTCCGCCAACAACAATGGCAGCTCGGCGAATCCGGTCTTTCACGCCGGCGCCCTCGACCTGCTCGGCCACAACTACCATCACGAGGCCTGGGCGAATTTTCCGACGCAGTTCCCGGGGGAGAAGTTCATCATCACCGAAGCGATGTCGGCGCTCAACTCACGTGGCTATTACGAGCAGCCCTCCGACAGCGTCGCGGTCTATTACACACCCTACGACACGAGCAAGCGGCCACTGCCGAACCAGAACGGCCGCATCTCGGCGTACGATAACCGCCGAGCGTTCTGGGGCTCCCTGCATGAGGAGTCGCTGCGGCTGTTCGAGCGGTACCCGTTCCTCTCGGGCATGTTCATCTGGCAGGGGATTGACTACCTGGGTGAGCCCACGCCCTACGAGTGGCCTGCGCGCAGCTCCTATTTCGGCGTCGTGGATCTGGCGGGCTTCCCGAAGGATCCCTACTACCTGTACCAGAGCGTCTGGATCACCCGGCCGATGCTGCACCTCCTCCCGCACTGGAACTGGACGGCCGGCGAGACCATCGACGTCTGGGCCTACACCAACGCGGATGAGGTCGAGCTGTTCTTGAACGGCGCCTCGCTCGGCGTGAAGCGGAAGCCGGAGGACGTGTCACATCTGATGTGGCGGGTGCCGTACGCGCCGGGCACGCTGCGAGCCGTCGCGCGCAAGAGCGGGCGGGTCGTCGCGACCGAGGAAGTGAAGACCGCCGGCACCCCTGCCCGCGTCGCCCTGGCCCCCGACCGGCCGGCGATCCACGCCGATGGGAGCGACCTCTCGTTCGTCACCGTGACCGTGCTGGACAGCGCGGGCGTTCCCGTGCCGACCGCGGATCAGCTGGTGCGCCTTCGGCTCGAGGGAGATGCGCGCATCGCGGGCGTCGACAACGGGGACCAGATCAGCCATGCGCCCTTCAAGGCCGATAGCGTGCGCCTCTTCGAAGGGAAGGCGCTCGTGATCGTACGCGCGGGCCGGACGGCGGGGACGGCGACGCTGATGGCTGCAGCCGACGGCGTGACGCCCGCCACGGTGCGGATCGAACTGAAGGCGGGCGGCTCGGGTTACTGAGAGCCCTCGTCCAGCGCGAACGCCACGTAGCGCGCGGGCACTTGCGCCTTAGACTTGCCGCCGCTCGTGGCGATCGCCAGGAACTGCCGCCCCTTGACTTCGTACATCGCGAGCGTCGCGTTCCCCGCCGCCGGGAGCGTGGTCTCCCACAACAACTCACCCGTGGCCTTGTCGAACGCGCGCAGCTTGTCGTCGTAGTTGGTCGCCCCGATGAACAGCAGCCCGCCGGCCGTGACCACGGGGCCGCCGTAGTTCTCACACCCGGTGCCCGGCATCCCCTGGGCTGCCAGCGCGCGATATTCGCCGAGTGGAATCTTCCAGACGTACTTGCCAGAGTTCAGGTCGATCGCGTTGAGCGTGCCCCACGGTGGCTTCAAGGCGGGATATCCGTCGGGGTCGAGAAACCGCTCATACTGGACGCGGTATTTCTGGTCGATCCTCTCATCCTGCTGGGTCCGACCCCCCTGTCCCCCACTCTCTTCGGGCGAGGGGGGACGTGAGGACTTGCTGAGCACGTACCGCTGAATCGCCCCCAGCGCGTCCGAGCCCAAGTGCGCGAACCCGGGCATCCGTCCGCCCCCATCCGAGATGGCCGCCCTGATCTCCGGGATCGTGAGGCGATCGGTCAGGTTGACCAACGAGGGGATCGCGGGTGGTTGTCCCTGGCGATTCGCACCGTGACAGCTGGTGCATTCGCGCGTGTAGAGATCCTGACCGCCGGCCGTTTCCGTTGCCGGGGCGCGCTCGACGAGACTGACGATCCAGGGCATCTCGTTCGCATTCACGTACAAAATCGACGTCTCGGGATCGAAGGCGGCCCCGCCCCATTCCGCGCCGCCGTCCAGACCGGGAAACACAATCGTCCCCTGCAGGCTCAAGGGGACGAACTGGCCGGCGCTGCGCACTGTCCGGAACCGCTCGAGCACCGCGCTGTGTGCCTCCGGTGTCCGGACGGTGAGCATGTTCTCGGTGAGCCGCTGGCGCGTGAACGGTTCGGGCTTCGTCGGCAGCGGCTGCGACTCGGCGGTGACCTCGCCCTCGACGTCGGACTTGGCGTACTTCCGGTACTTGATCGGGAACAGCGGCTTGCCGGTCTCGCGCTCGAACACGAACACGTGGCCGGACTTGGTGATCTGCGCCACTGCGTCGATTGCACGGCCGTCGCGATGCAGCGTGACGAGGTTCGGCGGCGCGGGCAAATCGCGATCCCAGATGTCGTGCCGCACGAACTGGAAGTGCCACACCCGCTCGCCCGTTTCCGCCTTGAGCGCGAGCAGCGAATTCGCGAACAGGTCGTCCCCGACCCGATTGGCTCCGTAAAAGTCGTCGGCCGCGGAGCCGGTGGGCACGAACACGAGGCCGCGCTGCACGTCGAGCGACATCCCGGTCCAGTTGTTCGCCGACCCGATGTACGTCCACGCGTCTTTGGGCCAGGTGTCGTAGCCGAGCTCGCCGGCTCGAGGGATCGTATGGAAGGTCCAGCGGAGCGCCCCGGTCCTGACGTCGTAAGCGCGCACGTCGCCTGGGGGCGTGGGCAGGCTTTCGGCGGTGCGGCTCCCGACGATCAGAAGATCCTTATAGACGATGCCGGGCGCACCGAGATCCACCATCAGCCTCTCGCCGGGCCGCAGGCCATCGCGCATGTCGATGCGGCCACTGTCGCCGAAGGTGGTGACCGGCCGTCCCGTCCGCGCGTCGAGGGCGTACAGGAACTGGTGCACCCCGACGAAGATTCGCTCCTCGCTGCCGTCGCTCCAATACGCCACGCCCCGCGTCCGGCCGCCTCCCCCTCCTCCGCGCACCGCCCGGCCGTGGTACGGGTCGAAGCGCCACACCAGTGCGCCCGTCGCCGCGTCGAGTGCGACGACGTAGAGGCCGACGGTCGTGGCGTAAAACATCCCGTTCACGACGATGGGATTGACCTCGAGCTCCGAGCCCTCGAGGCCGTCGCTCGCATCGAACATCCACGCCACCTTGAGGCGCTTCACGTTCGCGCGGTTGATCTGGGTGAGGGACGAGTAGCGCATGCTCTCGGGTCCCCCGCCGTAGACCGGCCATTCGACGGGACCGGACACGGGCGATTGTGCGGACAATGTCGCCACGGCGACAGGGACAATGCAGCAGGAGAGTCGCATCCGTTTTTTCCTCCGACCGGGATATCGCTCCGTCTAGGACTTGGCCTCGACGATCTCGAGCGGAGGGCGGTGCTGCCAGGCCCCCCGGGTAAAATCGGGGCACTCCATCGCCCGGCTCCCCCGCGCGATCGAGCGCTCGGACAGCTCCGACACAGCGCTCCACGCCGCACCGTCGTACACGTCCATGTCCGTCGGATTCCCGGCGCGCAGGCTTTGGATGAGGCGGTAGTCCTCGATGTAGTCCATTCCTCCGTGTCCCGCGCCGCGGGAGCGCTCCTCGAGCGCTTGCCACAGCGGGTGCTCGTACTCGCCACGGTACGACTCGAGATCTTCCCACTGATCGGCGGGGCTGCGGCCTTCGAGATAGATCTTCTGCTCGGGGTACTTTCGCACGAGGCCGCGCGTGCCCTGCAGCAAGAAGTTCCGACTGTACGGGCGCGGCGAGTCGGTATCATGAGTGATCGCGATCGTCTGGCCCGCCACCGTCCGGATCAGGCTGGTGACCACGTCGCCCAGCGCGTACCGCTGGCGCGCTTCGGGGCTGTCCGGTCCGATGTGCTCCCCCGCCCAACGGTTCAGCCCCTGAGAGCGCGAGGCCATCGCGACCAGATAGCCGAACCGGTTTCCGCGGTTCACGTTCAAGCATTGGGATACGGGCCCGAGGCCGTGCGTCGGGTACAGGTCGCCGTTGCGCCGGATCGAATGCTTGATCCGCCAGCGGCCCTCGTAGTAGTCGGTGAGCTTGAGCTCGCGCAAATCATGCAGATAGCCGCACTCCGCGTGCAGCAGCTCGCCGAACAGGCCTTGGCGGACCATACGGAGAACCATCATCTCGGTGCGGTCGTAGCAGACGTTCTCCATCATCACGCAGTGCCGGCGGGTCCGTTCGGCCGTTTCGACCAAGTCCCAGCACTCGTCGACGGTGACGGCCATCGGCACCTCAGTGGCGGCGTGCTTGCCGGCCCGCATCGCTGCGAGGCAAATCGGCGTGTGCCACTCCCACGGCGTCGCGGTGAACACCAGATCGAGCTCCTGCTCCTCGCACATGCGGCGAAAGTCGTCGGGGCCGCGCGCATAACCGGCGGGGCGAGGCCGCCCGGCACCCTCGACGAGAGTCTGTATCTTGTCGACTTTCTCCGGGACGATGTCGCACACGGCGGTGATTGCAACGCCGTCGATCTTGAGAAAATTCTGGACGTGGCTCGATCCTTGATGGCCGACGCCGACGAACCCGATCCGCACCGTCTCGAGCGGCGGGGCCGCGAACAGCCCGCGAATGGGACGGGCGTCCGGCGCCGGGTCGAGCAGCCCGTCACGTGCCCGCAGTCCAGCCGCGCCGAGGGTCAGTCCCAGGCCGGCGGCGGCGGTCTTCAAGAACTCTCGGCGATCGGAACGATCACTCATGGCGCTTCCTCCCGGATCTGACTCGGCAGGCGTGTTCGACCCATCGGGCCCCGTTCACGTGGTGCGCGCGCCCGGGCGGGTCAACCTCATCGGGGAGCATATCGATTACTGCGGCCTCCCGGTATTCCCAATGGCGCTCCAGCGCGGCATCCGCATGACATTCCAGCCGCGCCCGGATCCAGAGGCGCGCTTCATCAACCGCGATCCCCGCTTCGCGCCCGTCACGTTCACCGTGGCGGAGAGCATCCGGCCCGCTCCCGCAGGCGATTGGGGAAACTACGTCCGGGCGGCGGCGCAGGCGGTGGCGCAACGGTTCCCGAATCTGCGCGGCGTCAACGCCCTGGTCGAGACCGATCTCCCGATCGCCGCCGGACTCAGCTCATCGTCCGCGCTCGTCGTGGCCACGGCGCTCGCGATACTGCACGCCAACAGCGTGACGCTCCCCGCGCTCGAGCTGATCGAGCTGTTGAGTCGTGGCGAGCGCTACGTCGGTACGGCGGGTGGCGCGATGGATCAAGCCATCATCATCGGTGCGGAGGCCGGGTGCGCAATACGGATCGATTTTCACCCGCTCCGACTTACCCCCACGGTCGTGCCCGCGGGTTGGCAGTTCCTCGTGGCATGGAGCCTGGTGCACGCCGAGAAGTCCGGTGCCGACCGCCAGGCGTACAACGAGCGGACCAAGCAGTGCGAGGAGGCGCATCGCCTCGTGGCTGCGCGGCTCGGCCGGCAAGAGGACCCGTCCTACCCCGGCCTGCTCGCGGCGGCGTCGGTCGAGGAGCTGCTCGACGTGGCGCGCGCGACCCTCTCCGGCGTCCTGTTGCGGCGCTTTCGCCACGTCGTCACGGAAGCGACACGCGTGCGACTGGCCGAGATGGCCATGGCCCGGGGGAAGGAGGGGGACCTCACGGCGTTCGGGCAGCTGCTCGACGCCTCGCACGCCAGCCTGCGCGACGACTACGAGGTGAGCCATGCCGAGCTGGACCGGTTGGTGGAGCTGGCACGCGAAGCGGGCGCGGCCGGAGCCCGCTTGACGGGCGCCGGGTTCGGCGGCTCGATCGTGGCGCTCGTTCGCGCCGAGCGAGCAGCGGAGGTCATGGCGGCGCTGCGGGAGCGCTTCTACGCGCCTCGAGGTGTCGCGGGCGACGTGGGCCAGCACCTGTTCGTCGCGGAGTCCGCGGCAGGGGCGGGGGTGCTCGACTCTGAGGCGGTCTAGCAAGTCACTCGAACCCGACCAGCGGCACCAGGCGAAACAGCCACCAAGCCGCGCCCCCGGCCGCGGCCAGGCACGCGATGCCGGGGAGCGCCTTTCCGTACAACAGGTATCCGGTCCCGAAGAGTGCCGCGTAGATCACGGCGCATCCCAGGAACCAGCACAGGAACGCGGCCGTGACGCTCTCTCCCCCTCGACGCGCGCTCTGCGTGTTCACCGCGCCGCTCCAGCCGGGGCCGACGGGGCGGATGCGGTCGTAAAACGCCTGCAGCGTGGCGCGGTCGGTGGGCCGCGTGGCGAACGTGACGGCCAGCCAGACAACCGTGGTGACCGCGACGCCCGCCACGAGCTGGAGCGTCGGCGTGAAGGGCGCGAAGCCGAGCGCCCGGTGCACGAACTGGAAGTACAACGCGACGGCGAACGAGATCACCATCCCGGCGATCTCGCTCCACGCATTGACCCGCCACCAGAACCAGCGCAGCAAAAAGATGAGTCCGGTCCCGGCGCCGATCTGGAGCAGGATCTGGAACGTCTGGTACGCGTTCTCGAGCCAGAGCGACAGTACCGACGCGAGCGCGATCAGCACCACTGTGGCGGCACGTCCCACCAGCACGTAGTGACGCTCGTCCCGGTCGGGCGCCACGAATCGGCGGTAGCAGTCCTCGACCGCGTACGAGGCGCCCCAATTGAGGTGCGTGCTGATCGTGGACATGTAAGCCGCGGCGAGCGAGGCGACCATCAGCCCGAGCAGCCCGTGCGGGAGGTAGACGAGCATCGCCGAGTAGGCGAGATCGTGTCGCACAATCGCCCGGTCGATGTGGGGAAACCGGGCGGCGATGGAGGCGAGGTCGGGATAGACCACGAGCGACGCGAGCGCCACGAGGATCCACGGCCAGGGCCGGACGGCGTAATGCAGCAGGTTGAAGAGCAAGGTCGTGCGCATGGCTTCGCGCTCGTTGCGCGCGGCGAGCATCCGCTGCGCCACGTAGCCGCCGCCCCCCGGCTCGGCGCCGGGATACCAGGTGCTCCACCACTGCACCGCGAGCGGCACGATCAGGACCGCCGCCGCGGTGCTCCAGTCGGAAAAGTCAGGCAACAGTGAAAGGCGCCCCACGACGGCGGGGTGGGCGAACAGGCCGGACAGGCCGCCGACCTCCGGGAGCCCGAGCGCCACGACGGCGGCCGTCACGGACCCGACCATCGCGAGCGTGAACTGAACGAAGTCGGTCAACACGACCCCTGAGAGCCCAGAGCTCGCGGCGTAGAGCACTGTGACGGCGCCGCCCACGACGACCGCCGTATGCCGATCCCAGCCGAGCAGCACGCCGGCGATCTTGGTCGCGGAGAGATTCACCGAGGCCATGATCATCACGTTGAAGAACACGCCGAGGTAGATCGCCCGGAACCCGCGGAGGAAGGCGGCCGGTTTGCCGGAGTAGCGCAGCTCGTAGAACGCGATGTCGGTGAGCGCCGCGGAGCGTCGCCACAGCTTGGCGTAGAAGAACACGGTGCACATGCCCGTGACCGCGAACGCCCACCACACCCAGTTTTGGCTCACGCCGCCGGTGCGCACGAGATCGGTGACGAGGTTCGGCGTATCGGTCGAGAAGGTCGTGGCCACGAGCGACACCCCCAGGAGCCACCACGACAGTCGCCGGCCCGACAGGAAGAACTCGTACCGCCCCTGTCCAGCGCGCCGCGTCACCGCCAGCCCGATCGCGATGCAGAGCACGGCGTACAGCGCCAGGACAATCCAGTCCCAGCTGTTCAGTCGCATGCGAGTCGCTTGAATGCGGCACTCAGGTCGGCCGGGTAAACGCCGGTCTCCACCAGGTGTGCCACCTCGCCTCGTACGACCGCGTCGTCCGCCGAAAAGGTCATGCCGAACCACCGCTCGCGCGCCGGCAGAACGCGCACTCGCGCTTCGCCCGTCGCCACCTGCGCGCCCACCGCCTCACTCAACAGAAACTCTGCCGACGGTTCCGCCCCCCGCATGTCGAAGAAGCGGGTGAACTGCCTCTCCAACGCGGGCAGCATCGCCTGTGTGAAGCCCCAGAGATTCATGGAGACGAGCTCGCCTCCGCCGAGCGCCACCGCTCGCCCGCTCGTCGTGTGCCCGGTGAATCGGGAGTCGCGTGCCGCGATATCGGTGACCTCCAAGAGCTGCGACAAATAGCCGTGAGTGTCCGATTGCGCAATGCCGCGTGACACGCCGCCGTGCGGCGAGAGGGTCTCCGCCAGCGGGTACCCGATCAGGGCGTGCTCTCGGGCGCTCACGAGATGCTCGAACAGAGCCCGGTAGGCGCCCGCGCCGTAGAAGTCGTCGGCGTTCATTACGGCGAACGGTCCCGCGACCGCGGGCGCGGCGGCGAGGACGGCATGGCCGGTTCCCCACGGCTTGGTGCGGCCGGGCGGTGCCCGTTCGAGCGCCTGGCGCGCGTACGCGATCTCCACCCCGGCGCCGATGACCTCCGCCACGTGGCGGCGGAGCTGATCCTCGACGTCTCCTCGAACCACGAGCACGACTTTCCTGAAGCCGGCCCGGACGGCGTCGTAGACGCCGTAGTCGAGCAGCGCCTCGCCGCTTGGCCCCACCGGGGTGAGCTGCTTGAGCCCCCCGAAACGGGTCCCGAGACCCGCCGCGAGCACGACCAGGGTGGGCGGCGGGCTTGCCCCCGGGGTCAGTGAGCTCGGAGGACCTTGGTGCGAAGCGATGGAAGACCGCGGGCGAGGGGCATGCTCATTCGTACTCCCGATAAGCGCCAAACGTGGCTAACCGATCTTCTCCCAGCTCGGGCGGGATTGGCACACACGGTTCATTCAGTTTCTCGCATAGTTGATTCCACAGGGCCGTGCGGGCATACCGTTGGTGAACCTTCTGGAACGAAGCGGATAGGAGGAGCTGTTTCGCCTCTTGAAGCTCGCCTCGATCGATCAACAGCTGCGCTCGCGTCTCCACGATCCATTCATCCTCGAGGGCGTCAACGTGGTTCAGCCAGTTCGCACGCTCGGCTATCGTTTGAGTCCCGAGACGGCGCAGCACATGATCGCGCTGCACAATGATCTGCGGATGTAGCTGCAACCATCTTTCCTCAATGTCTCCGAGAGCCTCTCCGGCACCCTTGACGTCACCTTCCAGCTCGAGCAGCCTGGCCAACAGCGCCTTGGCAACCCCTAACTTGCTCGTCGACAGCACGTGGATGGCTGCCTGCTTCTTTCCTGTTCCGGCCAGCCAGGTACCGTGATGGAATCTCCAGCGATCTGCCTTGCCATCTTGGGAATTTTCAATGGCCCATTCGAAGGCAGGATTCAGGTCGTCCATGCCGGATGGCGCCCAGAGGCACTGATGAATCTCAGGTGGCTCAGGCAGTCTTCCGTTGGCTTCATACGCACTCACCAGATCCTTCCACACCTTCACTTCGTCGTCTCTTGCCCACGAAAACAGGGGGACTTCTTCGGTGGGTCTGAGCTGCACGTCTGGAATGGTCAACGCGTAGATACTCAGTGCTTTGTTCGACGGGATCCAAAACTCCACGTGCCACCGGGTTTCTTTGGGTTGTAACTCCAGCTTGATTGACTGATCACCAACGGGTCCGCCCTGTATCTCTACGTACGGAGTGCGATTTGCCGTACTCAATGTGGCCCATGCGCGATCCTTCCCGACGCCATAGCTCCACAGCTTCATTCCGGGCGCGATCGCGTCATCGGCAATGTGATACAGGCCGATACCCAATGAGGGGGTGAAGGCGCCGAACGCATTCCCATCTTTAGTCTTCCAAAAGAACCCCGTCATTTCCTTGATGTCCGATTCATGTTTGGGCCCTGACTGATGCCAATCGATGGTGTCGAGTTTCGACGAGTGCGATATGACCGTGCCCTTGGGAAAGTGATATTCTGTATCGGGAGCACAGGGCAGCGCAGCATTGGACCATGACATCCAGGGATGTGCGGCCGTTCCGGGGTTGTGAAACACCGCACGCTGCGTCAGGAAATCCTCGCCAGGACCGAGGGAGTATTCTACGGACCACTGCATGCCGAAACGCAGCTCCCGTTCTCCGCAGGTGACATACACACGCTCTGTCGTTCGATCGATTTTGTAGAGAACCGAGTCGTTCTGCGTGGGAGAATGAGAAATGGGGAAGCTGACTTCGATGCCACCGGCCACATAGCAGAACCGCGGGAGGATTCGCGTCGGCCTGATGACGTCCGGCGCATACAAGACTTCTTTGCCCGATCCCTTATGAACTATCGATGTGACTCTTCCTCCGAGGTCAGGACAAATCGTGCTTCTGATCTTGTCATTCTCCAGCACGATGAACCGGTACCATTTGGGTCCCGGTCGGTTGGAGGTCTCTGCATAACTCACGTACGGATAGACGCCATCGGGGTCGAACGCCGTCGGGACCGGACCAGTCGGTATCAGTTGATGGGTGAGAACGTAATTCTGAAACTCTGTACAGCGAACTCCGTTATCGCGCATCTACGTTCCCCTCCCCGATCGCCGTCGCCATGACAGCCTCCGGGGCGGCGTGGCCGCTCGGAGCCGGGCCCCTCCTTACACGTTGCCGCGTTTCATCTCCGCTACGGCATGGTCGCAGGCCCGCGCGGTGAGCGCCATGTAGGTGATCGACGGATTCACGCATGATGAGCTCGTCATACACGCCCCGTCAGTCACGAACAGGTTGGGCACGTCGTGCGCCTGGTTGTACGCGTTCAGCACCGACGTCTTGGGGTCCCGGCCCATGCGGGCCGTCCCCATCTCGTGGATGCCCAGCCCAGGCTCGGCGCCGAGCGCATCTACCTTGTTGGCGTCGTGGGTGCGCACGTCCTTGCACCCGGCCGCCTCGAGCATCTCGGCGGCCGACGCCGCCATGTCCTTCCGCATGGAGAGCTCGTTGTCGCCCCAGGTGCAATGGATGCGCAGCACAGGCATGCCGAACTCGTCGGTCTGGTCGGAGAGCGCGGCGAAGTTGTCCTCGCGCGGCAGGCATTCGCCGAAGCCCGTCATATTGAACGTCCAACCGCCCGGCTCCTGCAGACGATGCTTGAGCTCTATCCCGAACCCGACCTGGCTTCCCCCGCGTCCCCAGCCTCCGCGGCTGGCGCCGCCCTGGTACCCGAAGCCGCGCATGTAATCGCGGCGCGAGGCGTCGTCTCCCAGGTTCCGGAAGCGGGGGATGTAGATGCCGTTGGGACGATTGCCCTGGTAGTAGCGGTCGAGCAGGCCGTCGATGTGGCCGCTCGCCCCGGCGAGGAAATGATGGTCCATCAGATAGTGGCCCAGTACACCGCTCGAGTTGGCGAGGCCGTTGGGGAAGCGCGTCGACGTGGAGTTGAGGAGGATCCGAGCGGTGCCGAGCGCCGAGGCGCAGACGAACACCAGGCGGGCGTAGTATTCGCGGGTCGCCTTGGTCTTCGCGTCCACGACGCGCACGCCGGTCACGCGGTTCGTGGCGGCGTCGTACAGCACGGAGTGCACGACGCTGTCGGGGACGATGGTGAGCCGTCCGGTGGCCTGTGCCGCCGGCAGCGTGGACGCCTGGCTCGAGAAGTACGACCCGGTCGAGCAGCCGCGCTCGCACGGGCCGCAGTAGTGACATGGCAAACGATCACCGATGCGCTGCGTCAGGATCGCCACGCGCCCGACGGTCACGTGCCGGTCCGGGAACACCTTCTCGATGCCCGCCTTCACGAACTTCTCGCCAGCGTTCATCTCCATGGGGGGCTGGAACTCGCCGTCGGGCAGGTGCGGCAGTCCGAGCTTTTCGCCGCTCACGCCGATGAAGCGCTCGACGTAGCTATACCACGGTGCGATGTCGGCGTAGCGGATCGGCCAGTCGACCCCGTGCCCATCGCGCAGGTTTGCCTCGAAGTCGAGGTCGCTCCAGCGGTACACCTGGCGGCCCCAGATGAGCGACTTGCCGCCCACCTGGTCGCCCTGAATCCAGGTGAACGGTTTCTCCTCGACGTACGGGTTCTTGCGATCCGGCATGAAGAAATGCTTGTTCGATTCACGGAACTGGCTGGTGCGCGCCTGGATCGGATACGCCTCGGCGCCCTTCGTTCCCACCGAGAGCCGCGCGTTCCGGAGCGGGAACTCCCAGACCGGCTTGTGCTCCGTGATGTAATCCTTGCGGTGCACCACGTTGCGACCGCGCTCGACCACGAGTGTCCGCAGGCCCTTTTCGGTGAGCTCCTTCGCCGCCCACCCGCCGGTGATGCCGGAACCGATCACGATTGCGTCGTAGGTGATCATGACCATTCCCTCCCCCCGCTCGGCGGGAACGGGATGTCGCCGCGAAACAGGCCCATCGGGTTGACCCGCAGCTCGCGCGACGCGCCGATGTCCGACGTGTAGTAGCCCACCAGCGTCACCTCCTTCAGTCGCCGGAAAAACCACGTCTCGGGTGGTCGTTCGGACGGGTCTCCCCCCGACGGATACGCCGCCTCGTCCATTTCCTTGAGCATGGCGACCTGCTGGACCGGCGTGCATTCGCTGAACCGCTTGCTCTGGCGCGACCGGGCCCGCGCATCGACGTCGCCGAGGCCTGCGAGGAAGCGTTGGCGGTCGTCCGCCGGATAATGATCGGTGAGCAGGGCGTCCACGAAGCGGTGGACGCCGGCGCCCCGCGCGCCCGGTGTGTCGCTGGCCGGAATGATGTGATCGGCCATCACCGCGACCAGCTCGAGCTGGTCGGGGCTCAGGGTCCGGGGTACCCATCCCAGCGGGGACCTCCAGGCGTCGCCCGCGCCCGCGTCGAGCGCGGCCGCCAGCGTTGGGGTCGAGATGGCCGTGCCGAGGAGCAGGGCGACCTGCGCCAGGGCCTCACGTCTCGTGATGCGGTCGTCGTGAATCATCGGCGTACCTCACGCAACGGGGTGTGGGGGCGGACGGGGGGCGGACCGCGGGGCGTCGCCGATTGCAGCGGGCTCGAGCCGCG
Source organism: Gemmatimonadota bacterium (assembly GCA_003222035.1). GTDB lineage: Bacteria > Gemmatimonadota > Gemmatimonadetes > Gemmatimonadales > GWC2-71-9 > AG41. Next base: position 45,727 of record QHUS01000059.1, read on the forward strand.
GGGCCAATAGGTGAATGATGAGCCAGGCCGTGATGTATGCAAGTCCGCAGACCAGGAAGATCGGGGTGTAGTTGCTGCCGTTGGCATCGAGCACGCGTCCCGTGATCTGCTGGAACAGCACGCCCCCCATCGCGCCCGCGAAGGCCCCGATCCCGACCACCGATGCCACGGCGGGTTGCGGAAACATGTCGCTCGCCAGGGTATAGACGTTCGCGGACCATGCCTGATGGGCCGCGGCGGCGACACTGACGAGTGCCACGGCGGCCCAGAGGCTGTCGGCTCGCGGCGCGTACGCCGTGGGGACGATCAGGAGCGCCATTGCGAGCATGGCCGTCTTGCGTGCCCGGTTCACCGTCCACCCGCGCTTGATGAACGCCCCCGACAGCCAGCCCCCGCCCACCGATCCGGCGTCGGCGACGAGATACACAACGATCAGCGGGACCGCGAGCTGCGACAGTCTGATGCCGTACTTCGCGTCGAGGAATTTGGGCAGCCAGTACAAATAGAACCACCAGATCGGGTCGGCCAGGAGCTTCCCGACCGCGAACGCCCACGTTTGCCGGGCTCCGAGCAGTCGAAGCCATCGCACACCGGTCGCCTGCGCCGCGGGATCGCTGCGAATGTGCGCCAGCTCGGCCGCCGAAACGCGCGGGTGGGCGTCCGGACCCCGGTAGAGGGCGAGCCAGAGCAGCAGCCACAGGAACCCCAAGCCGCCGGTCACAATGAACGCCCAGCGCCATCCCCAGGTGAGTGCGATCCAGGGGACGAGCAGCGGAGCGATGATCGCACCCGTGTTGGTTCCCGCGTTGAAGATCCCGGCGGCAAGGGCCCGCTCCCGCCTGGGGAACCACTCGGCCACGGTCTTGATGGCGCCGGGGAAGTTGGCGGACTCGCCCAGCCCGAGCAGGGCGCGCGCCGCGGAGAAGCCGGCGGTGGTACGTGCGAAGGCGGTACTGATCGCCGCGAGGCTCCAGGCCACCACCGCGATGGCGAACCCGCGACGCACGCCGATCACGTCGAGCAGTCGTCCGGCCGCGAGGAATCCGAACGCGTACACGATGGTGAACCAGGACACGACATCGCCGTATTGCGCCTCCGACCAGTGCAGCTCCCGCTGCAGCGTGGGCGCGAGGATGGAGAGTACCTGACGGTCGACGTAGTTGATGGTCGTGACGACGAACAAGAGGGCGCACACCGTCCAGCGATACCCGATGGTCATGCGTCGCTCCGGGCGATGGCTTCCCACAGGCCCTGCAGGTAGGTGATGCCGAGCGCCCGATCGTACAGGCCGTATCCGGGGCGCCCCGTCTCGCCCCAGATCATGCGCCCATGGTCCGGGCGCATCGGGCCGGTGAACGCCACGTCCTTGAGCGCCCGCAGCACCTCGAACAAGTCCACGCTGCCATACGCGGACGGATGGGCGGTTTCGTGAAATTGCCGCTCTCCCGTGACGCGCACGTTGCGGCAGTGCGCGAAGTGGATACGCCCCATGCGGCCCAGGCGGCGAATCATCGCAGGGAGATCGTTCTCCGGGAGCGCGCCGAGCGAGCCGGTACAGAACGTCACGCCGTTTGCGGGGTCGTCGACGAGCTTGACGAGGCGCTCCAAGGCGGCTGCATCGGTGATGATGCGAGGCAGTCCAAAGATGGACCACGGGGGATCATCGGGATGGAGGGCGAGCCGGACGCCTGCTTGCGCCGCCGCGGGCACCACGCGTTCCAGGAAATACCCGAGGTGATCCCACAGTCGCCCCGCGTCCACTGTGCGATACGCGGCGAGGAGCGCCTGCAGCTCGCTGCCGGTGTACGTGGCTGCCCAGCCGGGGAGCTCGCCCGTCCCGCGCGACAGGTCGATCGCGTCGAGGGCCCGATCGTCGTACGCGAGCGCGGTCGAGCCGTCGGGGAGCCGGCGCGCGAGATCGGTCCGCATCCAGTCGAACACGGGCATGAAGTTGTAGCACAACACCGGGATGCGGAGATCGCCCATCGCGCGCACGCTCGCGCAGTACCGGTCGATCAGCCGGTCGCGCGTGGGCCGCCCAAGCTTGATATCCTCATGCACGGGGATGCTCTCCACGACGGCGAGGCACAGGCCGGCGTCCTCGATCTGGGCCTTGAGGGTCGCGAGCCGATCGCGGCCCCAGGCCTCACCGATCGGCACGTCGTAGAGGGCACTGACCACGCTCCGCACCCCGGGGATCTGGCGGATGTGGCCGAGTGGGATGGGGTCCGCCGGACCGAACCAGCGAAAGGCCGGGATCACGAACCCAGCAGCTCGACGACCTCGCTCACGCTCGCCCGGCTGAAGTCCCCCGGCACGGTCAGCTTCAGCGCGCTCGCCATCACGGCGAACTCGAGCGCTTCGGCCGGTGCGTCTCCGTCGAGCAACCGGGCGATCAGGGCCGCCGCAAAGCTGTCGCCGCCCCCGACCCGATCCACGACCTGCACGCAGTGGCGCCGGCTCTGGGAAAAGACCCCCGTCTCGCCGTCGTACAGCACCGCGCTCCAGCCGTGCTCCCGGGCTCCGAGAACCTCGCGCCGGGTGAGTGCCACGCGCCGCACGCCCGACTGGCGCACCACGCGTTCCGCGAGCTCGCGCGCCCGCGGCGGGGTCGCGAACGAGCCGTCATCCGCGTCGATACCGAGCATCGCGCGGAGCGCGGCGGGGTTTCCGATCAGCAGGTCGGCCTGGCGCGCGAGCGGCTGGATCACCGGTCGCGGGTCGCGGTCGCGCCATAAGGCTTCGCGATAGTTGAGGTCGAAGCTTACCGGAATATCCTTGGCGCGCGCGGACGCGAGGGCATTCGTCAAAACGGCGGTGGGCCCGTCGCCCAGCGCGGGAGTGATGCCGGATGCATGGAACCAATCCGCGCCCTCGAGAATCCGCGGCCAGGCGACGGCAGTCGGCTCGATGCGCGCGAACGCCGAACCGGCGCGGTCGTACACGACGCGCATGAGGCGCAAATCGGCGCCGGGCTCGACGAAGTAGATCCCCAGTCGGTCGCCGCCACGGAGAATCCACTCGGTGCCCACCCCCTCGCGCTCGAGGGCGGCCACGGCCGCATCGCCGATCGGATTACCCGGCACGCGGGTGACGTAGTCGCAGCGGATGCCGAAATGACTCAGCGCGACGGCGACATTCGCTTCCGCCCCGCCGAAGAACGTCACGAGCCGGCTCGATACGAACAGGCGCTCGTCTGCGGGCGGGCTCAGTCGCAGCAGGAGCTCGCCGAGCGTGACTGCTCTCACCCCCGGGCGTCCTTCACCCGGGTCACGAATGCCCGCGCCCGCGCCGTCAGGTCCGCGGCCCGGTCCGGGCCGAGCATGTCGGGGCTGACGAGCGCACCGCCCACGCTGACCGCGGCGGCCCCGCCCCGGATCCAGTCCCCCGCATTCTCGAGTGAGACACCACCTGAGGGCACGAGTCGGAGGAAGGGCAGGGGCGCAAGCAGGTCACGGACGAAGCCGGGAGCGAGCGCGCCGGCCGGAAACACTTTCACGAGCGGCGCGCCGGCCCGGCAGGCGTTGAAAATCTCGGTCGGTGAGAACGCGCCCGGGATACACGGCACGTCGCGCTCGCGACACGTATCAAGCACGGCCCGGTGCAGCACTGGGCTCACCACAAAGCGCGCGCCGGCATCGATCACGTAGCGCGCGGCCGATGGGTCGAGCACCGTGCCCGCGCCGATGACGCACCCCGCCAGGCTCTCGTCCTCCGCGAGATCGCCGATCGCGTCGATCGCTCCCGGAGTAGTGAGTGTCACCTCCACGGCGCCGACGCCGCCCTCCGCCAAGGCGTGGGCGATGGCCCGCAGGCCTCCCGCCGCCGCCTCGGACAGTCGCACGACGGCGAGCACGCCGCTCGCGAACAGCGGCGCCAGGCCGTTGAGCGTCGTCGACGGTTGCGTCATCGTGTGCGTTCCGTACCGGCCGCGCCGGCCATGCGGGCGTCCCCCTCCAGCGCATTGTGCGCACCCCACGACAGGTGTGGTGCGCGCGCGACACTGCCGCGCGCCGCCTCCTTCCTTTCGTGGGGCCCTCGTGGGGCCCTCGTGGGGCCCCGACCTACCACCGCGAAATCGAGGCCGCAGGGCTCGACCGTGTTCCCCGCGGGCTTTCCTTTACAGCCGGGTGGGAGGCGTCAGCGGGGGCGTGGCGACCGGCGTGTCTGGCTCGGGGGTGAAGTCTTCACCCGGGTTCACGAACACGTCCTGCTCGAACCGGTACTGCTTGTCGTACAGCTGGCGGTACCGGCCGTGTTTGGCCAGGAGCTCGGGGTGGGTGCCACGCTCGACGATCTGGCCGCCCTCGAGCACGAGGATTTGGTCGGCGCTACGGATCGTCGACAGGCGGTGCGCGATGACGAAGGTCGTACGCCCCCGCCGCAGCGTCCGCAAGCCGTCCTGGATGGCTGCTTCGCTCTCCGAGTCGAGGCTGGACGTGGCCTCGTCGAGGATCAGGATCCGCGGATCGGCCAGGATGGCCCGCGCGATCGAGACGCGCTGGCGCTCGCCTCCCGACAGCTTCACCCCTCGCTCCCCGACCACCGTGTCGTAGCCCTTCTCGAAGCGGCGCACGAACTCGTCGCAATGGGCGATGCGCGCCGCCTGCTCGATCTCCTGGCGCGAGGCGTGGGGCTTGGCGAACGCGATGTTCTCGGCCACGCTGCCGTCGAACAGGAAGTTGTCCTGCAGCACCACGCCGAGTTGGCGACGGTAGTCCGCCAGCCGCAGGCTCGCCAGGTCGCGGCCGTCGACGAGGATCCGGCCCGACTTGGGCCGATTGAAGGTGAGCACGAGGTTGATGAGCGTGCTCTTCCCCGCCCCCGACGAGCCCACCAGCGCCGTGGTGGAGCCCGCAGGCGCGTGGAATGAGACGCGTTTCAGGACTTCCGTCCCGGCGACGTACTCGAAGCTCACGTTCTCGAATACGACGTCGCCCTCGACCTCGGCGAGCGGCGCCCGCGAGCCGTCCTCCGCATCCTCGGTGGCGAGGCGGCGGATTTCGCGAATCCGGTCCAGGCCCGCGAACGCCTCCGTGATCTGCGTGCCGATCGACGCGATGTTGATGAGCGGCAAAGCCACGAGCCCGATGAACACGCCGTACATGAAAAAGTCGCCGAGCGTCATGGCACCGGAGAGAATGGCGTGCCCGCCCTCGAGGATCATCAGGATGCCGATCGCGCCGATGATGATGGTGGCGAAGGCACCGACGGCCGAGATGCCCGTCATCGTGGTGGCGATGTTGCGGAACACGCGATTCGCGCCCCGGGTGAAGACCAACCGCTCGCCGCGCTCCGCGCGATAGGCCTTCACGATCCGGATGCCGCCGAGCGTTTCGCCCAACCGGCCCGTCACATCGGCGTTGAGCTTGCCGCGGTCCCGGAACAGCGGCCGCAGCTTCGCGAAGGCGTACGCCATCCCGCCCCCGAAGCACCCGAGAATCAGGATCGCGATCAGCGTGAGACGCCAGTTCAGGTAGAACAGCACGCCGAGCGCGATAGCCGCCGTGACGAGTCCGCCTACCAGCTGCACCAGCCCCGTGCCTACCAGGTTTCGGATGCCCTCGGCGTCCGTCATGATGCGGGAAATGAGAATCCCGCTCTTGGTCGAGTCGAAATAGCTGATCGGGAGCCGCAGCACGTAGGCCTGGACCGTGCGCCGCATCTCGGTGATGGCGCGTTGCGCCGCCACGCCCAGGACCTGGGACAGGCCGAACCCTGTGATCGCTTGGACGAGGGTCGCGCCGCCGGCCGCGAGCGCGAGCGGCAGCAGCAGGTCGGGGCGATGCCCGTTGATCACACGGTCGATCACCCACTTGGACGAGGACGGTAGCACAAGGCCGGCGAGCCGGTTGACGAGCAGCAGCACGAGCCCCAGTCCCAGCCGGCCGCGGTGCGCGTACACCAGCACCCGCGCCTCCTGCCAGGCGCCGGCGGTGATGGTCTTCTTGGGAGACGGGGGGGCGGCATCAGCCATCGGTGTAGGGCGAAATGTAAGCAGGGGCTGGGTAAGCGGGGGGCCCCGAAAGTACTTGACAGAGTCAAGTATCTGGCGGACATTGAGCGCATGGCACACGGTGTGCTGGAACGGCGGGTCGAGGCGGCGCGCCGCTTCAACCGGTTCTACACTCGCCGGATCGGCGTGCTGCACGACGGGGTGTACGACAGCTCGTTTTCGCTCACCCAGGTGCGCGTGCTGTACGAGCTGGCGCACCGCGATCGGCCGACGGCGACCGCGCTCGGCCGCGACCTGGGACTCGATGCGGGCTATTTGAGCCGCCTGCTGCGTGGCTTCGAGAAGCGGGGGCTCGTCACGCGCACCCGCTCCCCCCGCGATGGCCGTCAGAGCCACCTTGCCCTCACTGCCCACGGACGCAAGGTGTTCGCGCCCCTGAACGCCCGCTCGCACGACGACGTCGCCGCCATGCTGGGCGGTCTCTCGCCGGCGGCCCAGGCCCGGGCGACCGAGGCCATGCAAACGATCGAGCAGCTGCTCGGCGACCCGCCGGCCGCTCCAGCTGTCCGCGCGTCCTACGTGCTCCGCGAGCCGCGGCCGGGCGATTTGGGGTGGGTGGTGCACCGGCACGGCGCTGTGTACGCCCTGGAGTACGGGTACGATCAAACGTTCGAGGCCCTGGTTGCCGAGATCGTGGCCCATTTCGTTCGGTCCTACGACCCCAAGCGCGAGCGGTGCTGGATCGCGGAGCAGAACGGCGAGATCGTGGGCTGCGTGTTCCTCGTGAAGCAATCCCGCACCGTGGCCAAGCTCCGCCTGCTCCTGGTGGAGCCGCAGGCGCGGGGCGCCGGACTGGGGTCCCGACTGGTTGCCGAATGCGTGCAGTTCGCGCGCGAAGCGGGGTACCGCACCCTCACGTTGTGGACGCAAAGCGAGCTGCTGGCGGCCCGGCGCCTGTACGCCGCGGCCGGATTCCGGGTGGTGCGGAAGGACCGCAACCGCAGCTTCGGCAAGGCCCTGGTCTCGGAGACTTGGGAGCTGAAGCTATGACGGGGGAGTACTTCTCCGACGTCGCGAGTGCCTACGCGGCCCATCGGCCGTCGTATCCCGCCGCACTGGTCGATTTCCTCGCCCAACACGCGCCTGCGCGGCGGTTCGCGTGGGATTGCGGCTGCGGCTCGGGACAGCTGTCCGTGGTCCTGGCCGGGCCGTTCGAGCGGGTCTGGGCGACCGACGCGAGCCGCGAGCAGATCGCGCGCGCCGACCCGCACCCGAACGTGACCTACAGCTGCGCACCTGCTCAGTCGAGCGGCCTCGCCGATGGCGTAGTGGACCTGGCCACTGCTGCCCAGGCAGCCCACTGGTTCGATCTCCCGTCGTACTACGCGGAAGTACGGCGCGTGGCGCGGCCGGGCGCCATCGTCGCGTTGATCACCTACGGCGTGATGACCGTAGACGCCGAGCTCGATGCGGTCATCGAGCCGTTCTACCATGATGTGCTCGGCCCGCACTGGCCGCCCGAGCGGCGCCACGTCGATGAGGGATACCGCTCGGTGCCCTTCCCCTTCGCCGAGATCTCGGCGCCCAGCCTCGAGATCCGCCGCGAGTGGCGGCTTCCGGACGTCATCGGATACGTCGGGACGTGGTCCGCGGTGTGGGCGCTGCAGCGCGCGGAGGGACAAGCCCCGCTCGAGGCGTTCCACCGCGTGCTCGCCGGCGCGTGGGGGCCGGCGGATCGGGTGCGCACCGTTCGCTGGCCCCTGACCCTGCGCGTGGGTCGGGTATGAGCAGCCGTCGTTTGATACCCTAGAGACTCTTCAGGAACTGGAGCAGCGCGAAGCGGTCGCGCGACGACAGGCGCTGGAATCGGTCGCGGGCTCCCTTTCCCTGACCGTCGTGAGCGAGAATTGCCGCATCGAGGCTCGTCGCACGGCCGTCGTGGAGTAGCAGCGAGCGCGTGCGGACGCCCCAGAGGGGCGCGGTGCGCATCTGGCGGGCGGTGGCCGAGCCCTGCACGATCCCGTCGCCCAAGCTGCCCATGTCGTGGAGCAGGAAATCCGCAAACGGCTGGAACGCCTTACGCGATAGCGCCGCCACAGGGCTCTTGCCGGTGACCAGGGCCGGTGTGTGACAGTTGGCGCAACCAATGTTGGCGAAGATTCCGCCCCCCGTGAGCACCGGTAGGGAGATCTCGCCGCGGGGCGGCGGCGCGAGCAACGTCATGAAGTCGGTGAACCTCGTCACGCCCGTGCCGTCGTCATTCAGATCCGGGCGTGGGTTGTGCGCGAGCAGCGAGCAATCGCCCTGAGGACAGTTCTCGTCGGGGAATTCGGGGTTCGTGATCCCCATCTCGTTCAGGTACGCGTCGCCGGAAAACTGATGGAGTGTGGGAACCTGCGCTTTCCAACCGAAGCGACCCACGCGGGTTCGGCCGGTGCGGATCTCCCTGGTCATGCTCGGCGTGCCCGCCGTCGCGGGCGAGGTGGCAGCCTCGAGCTGCGCCAGCTGCCGCAACTCTTCGTCAGGCACGGCGTCGACCAGCCCGAGACCGAAGAGCGGAGTGGTGATGCGCTGCGCACTCACCGTCGCCCCGGCCGGGACGACCTCGCCCGTGAAAGACTCGATCCCCCGGTCCTGGATCAGCGAGCCGCCGAGCTCGAACATCGGGTCGAACGCGCCGTTGAGGACCCTCCCAAAGCGCGTCTCCTTCCGGCCGGTGGTGCCGCCCACAGGCTCGTCGTGGCAGGTCGCGCAGGAGGCGTCGTTGAAGATGGGACCCAGTCCCGCATCGATCGCCTCCACTTCCTCGAACTCGTCCTTGCCAGCGATGAATCGGTCAGATTCTGCGGCCGTAAGGTTGGTGAACGGCTCCCCGTGCGTCGCCGAGGCAGACAACGTGGGTGGTAGTGGACTCGTCACTCCCGGGGTGGGAGATTCGCACGCAGTTAGCCAGAGAGACAGCAAAGCGCTCCGGGTGATGCGGCTGCAGTGAGGCATGAGCGCCTCCGTTGCCTGGCAGCCGTGTGCCACATGTCGCAGTCTCGAATCGGCGGGAAACGGACTCTAGGGCGGCGAGCGTGACCCACGCTTCGTCCACATCGCCGTACACTACGTGGGACGTGTACTACGAACGTCGCACAGCGATAGGATCGCACGGCGAGAGGTCACGGGCCGTGACAGGGCCCACCCGGTGACCGGGCGCATGCCGTTCAATACACATTGACCCGCGGCGCGGGTCAGACGCTACTTGACTGTGAATCGCACCGTGTCGGCGACGGGTGGCTTGAGCGGCACGTGCTTCCAATCGGCCACCAGCGCGATCACGCGATGCGGGCCGGGCGAAAGCGAGTCGAACACGAACTCCGTTTGCCCACGGCCCAGATGCAGGATGCCGGTCACGCCGCGCGGAATCGTGTCGTCGAGTGGCGTCAGGTCGTGATCCACGAACAGATGATGGTGTCCCGTGCCCGGTCGCTCCACGGTCGCGGCGACGATCTCGACGCCGGTCGCCTGGAGCGTGACCTTCACGGGGTTGTGCACGGTACTGCCGTTCGCGGGCGACGTGATCTTCACCGTTGGGGCCTGACCGATGAACGCGGCGAGGGCGAGGGCCAGGATGAGCCAGGGGGATGAGAGTGTCATGACCGGTAATCTACCGCTGCGTCCTGCCATTCCGCATCCGGTCGTTTGCGGGAGGCACTTGGCCGTTCGGGGGCCCGCGGAGGAGCCATGCGTGCGGTCATGATCGCGGCTGGCTGGCTGTCGCTCGGCCCGCCGCTCACCCTGGGCGCCACCCAGGCGACGCCCGGTCGGGTGCAGGAGCGCGTCGTGAGTGTGACCGACACGGCGCAGACCTTCGCGGTCTACGTGCCCCCCGGGTACTCGAGCGTGCGTCGTTGGCCGGTGCTGTTCGTCCTCGACCCGCGAGGGCGGGCGCTGCTGGCACTCAAACTGTTCCAGGATGCCGCCGCCCGGCTCGGCTGGGTGGTGATGAGCTCCTACAACTCCCTCAGCGACGGCCCACCCGAACCCAACGTCAATGCGATGAACGCCATGCTCGCCTCAGCGTGGCAGCGCCTCGCCGTCGACTCGTCGCGGATTTACCTCGCCGGCTTCTCGGGCACGGCGCGGGCGGCGTTGGGATTCGCCGTGATGCTCCGCGGGCACGTGGCCGGGGTGATCGCGGTGGGTGGGGCGCTGGGATTCGCGTTGGGTGGACCGGAGACCGCCTTTGCCGGTGACTCGACGTTCGCCGTGTTCGGCTCCGCCGGCACGCGGGACTTCAATTACGAGGAGGTCTTGGCGCTTGGCGATCGGTTCCAGAAGACGCGCGTGCCGTATCGTGTCGTCACGTTCGAGGGACCGCACAGCTGGCCGCCGCCCGACGTGTGTGGTGACGCGCTCGATTGGCTGGAGCTGCGCGCGATCGTGGGTGGGCGACGAGCGGTGGATTCGCCCTGGGTCCACATGCATCTCGAGGCGGAGGTAGCGCGCGCCGTGGAGCTGGAACGGGTCGGCCGCTGGGCCGAGGCGATCCGGTTGAACGAGGCGATCGCGCGGGACTACGCAAGCCGGCCCGAGGCGGCCACGGCGGCGGAGCGCGCTGCGGCGTTGCGACGGACCGCCGCGATGACGCGCTACGAGGTCGAGGCCCATCGCCTTGCCGAGGCCGACCTCCGCCAGGGCATCGAGCTGCCGAAGATCTTCTCCTGGGCGCGCTCGCAGCGCGAACCGCCCTCGCTCGAAACCCTGGCCGACAAGCTGCACATCGCCGACCTGCAGCGGCGGGTCGAGCGGGGGGACAGTCTCGACGCGGCGAGCGCACGCCGCCTGCTGGCGCGCGTGTGGGTGAATCTGGCATTCTACGAGCCGCGCGCCTACCTCGCGAGCGGCTCACCCGGGCGAGCGCTGCGCATGCTCGAGGCGGCCGTGACGATCGGACCCATCCAGGGCGAGGGGTGCGGGCTGCTGCGCGAGGCGCTCAGCGCCGCGACGGCGGAGCAGCGGGAGCGGCTCGGAGACCAGTGCTCGCCGTCCTAGGGACTACGATACCCTCGGCGCGGGCAGCGCGAAGCGAGAGCGGTGCCCGGCCGCCGCCAGGTGTTATCATTTGCATCGATGACGTCCTCGCTGCAGCTGTCGCGTCCGGACGACGCTGCCCGTCAAGCGCAGCTCGACGCGATGAAGCGCTACGAGGTCGAGGCCCATCGCCTTGCCGAGGCCGACCTCCGCCAGGGCATCGAGCTGCCGAAGATCTTCTCCTGGGCGCGCTCGCAGCGCGAACCGCCCTCGCTCGAAACCCTGGCCGACAAGCTGCACATCGCCGACCTGCAGCGGCGGGTCGAGCGGGGGGACAGTCTCGACGCGGCGAGCGCACGCCGCCTGCTGGCGCGCGTGTGGGTGAATCTGGCATTCTACGAGCCGCGCGCCTACCTCGCGAGCGGCTCACCCGGGCGAGCGCTGCGCATGCTCGAGGCGGCCGTGACGATCGGACCCATCCAGGGCGAGGGGTGCGGGCTGCTGCGCGAGGCGCTCAGCGCCGCGACGGCGGAGCAGCGGGAGCGGCTCGGAGACCAGTGCTCGCCGTCCTAGGGACTACGATACCCTCGGCGCGGGCAGCGCGAAGCGAGAGCGGTGCCCGGCCGCCGCCAGGTGTTATCATTTGCATCGATGACGTCCTCGCTGCAGCTGTCGCGTCCGGACGACGCTGCCCGTCAAGCGCAGCTCGACGCGATGAAGCGCCGGGCGACGGGGCTGCTGGCGCTCGCGGCCGGCGTGTTCGCCGGGGCGAGCGCGTTCGAGAGCCAATACCCATGGCTCGGGTACGTGCGCGCGACGGCTGAGGCATCCCTCGTGGGCGGGCTCGCCGACTGGTTCGCCGTCACGGCGCTGTTCCGCCATCCGCTCGGATTGCCGATCCCGCATACGGCGATCGTCGCGACGCGCAAGGATCGGATCGGCCGGATCCTGGGAAACTTCGTGCAGAATCACTTCCTGTCGCGCGACGTGGTCGCCGCGAACCTGCGCGCGGTGCGGCCCGCCGAGCGGGCTGCGCGCTGGCTCGGCGATCCGGAGCACAGCCACCAGGTGGCGCGCCAGGTGGCGAGCGGCCTGGCCAAAACCCTCGAGGCCCTGCCCGACGAGGATGTCCGGGCGCTCGTGCACGAAGTGGTGAGCGCGCGCCTCCGGGCGACGCGGGTCGCTCCGGCGCTCGGCAAGACGCTGGCGCTCGTCCTCGCGGACGATCGCCACCAGACGATTCTCAATGAGGCGGTCCGCCTGGCGGCCGAGGCCGTGCGTGACAACCGGGACGTGATCCGGGACAAGGTCCGCACCGAGAGCCCGTGGTGGGTGCCCGGTGTGGTGGATGAGCAGATCTTCCAGCGCATCATCGTCACCGTCGAGAGTCTGCTCCGCGACATCGGGGCCAATCCGTATCATCCGCTGCGGGCGGCGTTCGACACCGCCCTGCGGGACTTCGTGGACCGCCTCCAGCACGCGCCGGAGGTCATCGCCAAGGCGGAGGCCCTCAAAGAGGAATGGCTCTCGGATCCGTCCCTCGCGGAACTGTCCGCCCGCCTGTGGGAAGGCACCCGGCGCGCGATCGTGGCCTACGCGACGCGGACCGATGGCGGCGCGACGCCGGGAGCGCTGGAGCGCGGCTTGAGCGAGTTCGGTGCGGCACTCGCGACCAACGGGTCGTTGCTCGCGGAGATCGACGACGTCCTGATCGACCTCGCCGCCACCGTGGTGGAGCGGTATCGACACGAGATCGGGGACTTGATCGCTCAAACGGTCGCGGGGTGGGACCCCGAAGCGACGTCGCGCCGGTTTGAGCTGGCGGTCGGGCGCGACCTGCAGTTTGTTCGAATCAACGGCACGCTGGTCGGGGGACTAGTGGGCCTCGCGATCTACACGCTGTCGCGGCTCTGGCCCTGAGCCGGGCCATGACCCCCCGGCAGCGCTTCCTCGCCGCACGTCTGGCGTACGTCGCGATCGTGCTCATTGCGACCCTGACCGAGCTCGACTTTTCCTGGAATCCGGATGCGGTGGCCGAGCGGCTGCAGCGGGCCCTCATGCCATCGCTTCGCTGGAGCGACGCCATCGACGGCCTCCGGAATGTGGCCCTGTTTGCAGGGCTCGGCGCGGTCTGGGTCGTGACGTCCTTCTCCGGCAGGGTGCGGGCGGAGATCGTCCAGGCGGTTCAGGTTGGGCTGTGGCTGAGCGCGACCGTGGAAGGGCTGCAGCTGTTCTCGCCCGTACGCACCTCGAGCCTGCTGGATGTGGCGACCAATACGGTGGGTGCCGCCGCGGGTGCAATCACGGTGGCGCTGCTGATCGCCGAGGTCACGCGTGCAAGGGGCGGGCGTTCCTATCTCGGCATGCCGACCATCCTGGTGGCGGGTGCCTACGGCCTGTCGGTCCTGTGCGAGGCGGTGACTCCGTTGTTCCGCGCCCAACTGATGGCTGGCCTGAGCGGCGGACCGCTTGCGCGGCTGCACACCGCTCTGCGGTGGGCGGGCGCGCCCTCCTTCTCCCTAAGCGACGTGCCGGTGCTCGACATCCTCCTCTTCGCCCCTGCCGGATTTTTCGGAGTGATCGCGCTTGCCGAGCGGGGCCGCGCCCCGAGGGCCACGTGGTCGGTGGTAGCCGCTGGCGGAGCGGCGGTCGCCTGCGTGGCCGAGCTGGCGCACGGCGTCGTCGGAATCGCAATTCGGTGGGACGCGGCGGCGACCCACGCTCTGGCGCTGGGCGTCGGCGCATGGGCGGCACGACATTCCCTCGCCCAGCTGACACAGGAGCTGCGGGGTGCCGTGCGGGCGCGCGCCATGATCCTCGCCTACATGGGCCTTCTGGTCCTGTGGGGGTGGCGCCCCTTTTTCCCGCAGCTCGACGGATCGGTGATCGCCGCGCAGTTCACCGCGGTGCACCTGGTGCCGCTCCGCTCCCTGTTCGAGCGTGTGGATGTCTTCAGCGCGCTCCACGTGACACAGCAGTTCCTGCTGTACTTGCCGCTCGGCAGCCTCCTGGCCGTGTGGCCCCTCCGCTCGAGTGGCCCCTGGTCCCATCTCCGGCCGGCGCTCTGGCTGGCCGCGGTGATCGAGGCCGGGCACGTGCTGATCGTGGACCGCTACTTCGACGTGACCAACGCCCTGATCGCGGTCGCGGGAATCGCGATCGGGTGGGTGGTCATGCGCCGTTCCGGCTACGTGCCGTACGGGGAAGCGATGGCAGCGGTACCTAGGTAGGTCGCCCGACGAGGATCAGCAGGCTTCGCTGGCCCGATCGTGGACCGCGGCGCGCGCGGCCTCGATGGCGTCGCGGGTGCCGGCGAGCGCCAGGACATCTCCCGCTTGTAGGCGTTCGGTCGCGTTCGGGATGATCACACCTCCCTGGCTACGGGTGATCGCCAGCACCGTCGCGCCGGTGCGCCCCCGCAGATTCAGCTGCGCCAGGGTTCTCCCGATGGCCGCGCTGCCGGAATCGAGTCGCACCGTCGTCAGCGTCCCGAGGCCCGGAAGCAGCTGGTGGAGCCGGTCGAGCGGATCGCCCTCCTCGACTGTGGTGCGGGCGCGGGACTGTGCGACCAGCGCTTCGAGGATGACTTCCGCGCCTGCCCGCACGTGTCCCTGGAGATTCGTCGCGCTGCGCCAGAACGCCGCGCCCAGCACGACCACGAGGAGAGCGAGCAGCACCGCACCCTGGACGCCCGGGAGGAATGGTTGCGTGAAGGCGAGCAGCGGCATCCCGACGAGCAGCACGCCGGCGAGCTGGAACGTGACCACCAGCATGCGGCGGGGCGCGGCCGCAAAGTCGACGCGCTTGTGCTTCTCCGCGGGGAGCGCCAGCCGGGCCAGGATCAAGCCGAGCTTCCGGCTCACGCGGACCACTCCGATGCAGAAGGGCGCCGACAGCGCGGCGGCCGCAGCCACGACGAGCCATCGGGCCAAGGCCCCGGACATGCCGAGCTCGCCGCTGGCCACAGCGGCGACCCGTGCCATCGAGGCCGACGTCACCACGATGATACCGGCGAGGAGGAGCGCATCGAGCACGAGCAGCCGGAGGAGGCGGCGGAGCTCCGTTGCCGCGGTGGCGGCGGGGCGCCGCGCGCGGAGCTCCTCCAGCCAGCTCCCATACAGCGCGGCGAACGTCTGGATTGGGCGCGGCAGCCTGCGATCGACCCAGGCCGCGATCGGCTCGGACGCGCGAATCATCCAGGGGGTGAACAGCGTGGTGAGGGCGGAGACCGCCACCGCCACGGGGTAGAGGAACGCGCCCGTCGCGTGGAGCGCAAGACCGAGTCCGGCGATAATGAAGGAGAACTCGCCGATCTGCGCGAGACTCAGCCCGGCTTGCAGAGAGATTCGCAGGCCGCTGCCCGTGAGGAAGGCGCCGAGTGAGACGCCGACGACCTTGCCGAGCACCACGGCTGCCGTGAGCACGCACACCGCCGGCCAATGGCGCGCCACGAGCGCCGGATCGATCAGCATGCCTACCGACACGAAAAACACGGCGGCGAACACGTCGCGCACGGGCTCGACGAGGCGCTCGATCTGCCGTTCCTCCCCTGACTCCGCGACCAGTGACCCGGCGAGAAACGCGCCGAGCGCCACGGAGTACCCGAACGCCTGCGCCACCAGGGCGATGGTGAAGCAGAGCCCGACGCTCGCGACCAGCGTGGTCTCGCGCCGGTTGAGGCGAGCGACGGCACGGATGGCGCGCGGCACCAACAGCAGGCCGATGGCGATCAAGCCGACGAGGAACGCGGCGAGCCGCCCGATCGTGGCGGCGAGCGGCCCGGCAGCCAGCCCGCTGCCCGATGCGACGCCCGTGAGGATGGCCATCAGCAGGACGGCGATAAGGTCTTCGACGATGAGGATGCCGACCACCAGCTCCCGTAGCTTACCGGTGACGCCCTGCTCCTCGAAGGCTTTTGCGATGATCGTCGTACTCGAGATCGCGATGACCGCACCGGCGAACAGACTCTCGAGCGGGGTCCAACCGAACAGGCGGCCGATCATGAAACCCAGCCACACCATCACGCTCGACTGCAGCAGCGCGGTGAGGCTCGCCGTCGGACCCACGGCCATGAGCTTGCGGAGACTGAATTCGAGGCCGAGCGAGAACATCAGCAAGATGACGCCCAGCTCCGACAACGTCTGTACCACGCCGGAATCGGCGACGAGCGGAATGGGCACGTGGGGGCCGACGATCAGGCCGGCGATCAGGTAGCCCAGCACGACGGGCTGGCGCAGGCGCTGGAAAACGACCGTCGTCAGCGCTGCGACGGCGAGCACGACGGTCAACGACTTGAGGAACTCGTGCGCGTCCTGCATGGCGGGAAATGCTACATGGGGCCCATCACGCAGGACAGAGCGGCGTCAGGATGGCGGCGGTGCCTTGTAGTCGAACAGATCGCTCGGCGTAATGCGCAAGGCCCCGCATAACCGCTCGATCGTGTCGGCGCGCATCAGGTTGAACCGACCACTCGGCCGGGTGAGCCGGTAGATCGTGTTCAGACTCAGACCCGTGAACTTGGCAAGGCCGTAGGGGGTGATTTTCCGGTCCTCGAGTAGCTGGCGTAACCGCAAACGGAGCAGCCCCTTGCGGCGGTAGCGGACCGGTTGCCCCCGATACTGCGCCATCGTACGCTCCTTGCCGAATATAACACGTCAGTGTATTATAGCGTCCCTGTATCATAACATGTCTAGTTGCTATAGTACAAGGGGGCCCATGAAGCGGATCGGTAGGCTGG
Organism: Gemmatimonadota bacterium; assembly: GCA_003222035.1. Classification (GTDB taxonomy): domain Bacteria; phylum Gemmatimonadota; class Gemmatimonadetes; order Gemmatimonadales; family GWC2-71-9; genus AG41. Next base: position 62,439 of record QHUS01000059.1, read on the forward strand.
TCTTCGCGGTCGCGATCATGGGCCCATCCGCGCTCGCTGCCCAGGGAGCGAAGGAAACGAGCGCGCGCGCGTGGGTGGTGGAGCCCGCCCCCGCCCCCCCCGCCGAACCCCTCGTGTCCCACGCGCAGCCCGCGCGTGGGATCCTCGCGACGCTGGTGGGGACCTGGCGCTTCGAGATCCGGTTCGCGGGGAACTATGGCGGCGCGCCCGATGCCGCCGGCACGCGCGTGATGCACGCGTTGTTCGACGACCTGCGCGTGGAATGGACCGAGGCGCTCGATCATTCGCCGCTCGCGGGCCAAGGCATGACGGGCGTTCTGGACGACGCCCAGCCCACCATCGCGTTCCGCCCGGTGGCCGGGGACGAGGCGACCGCGCCGGCGACCCTGACCGTCGTGGACGACGATCATTTCACCTGGGTCGCGCCCGACCACGGCTGGCGCGCGGTCTTCACCCGTCAGCGATAGTTCGCCGGCGGGGTCTTGCCTCCCGCGGGCCCGGGCTGCATGCTAGAGGCGCGGGCGGCGATCCACGCCTAACCTCTTCGACCCTCCCCCAGCGAGGGTTCCCCGTGAGGCAAAGGGGGGCAGACTCCCGGATCGGCATCGAGCAAACCTTTGCGTCGCCGCGGTGCGTCGCTGCTGGGGGGCGGGGGTGCCGTGGCCTGACCAAAGGAGCCTGACGAGCGAGTCCTACACCACCGCCCGGGCGCACCTTCTCCAGAAGCATCAGGTTCTTCCGACCGAGTACGCTCGGCTTGCCGGCGTGAGTGACGCCACGCTCAGAGCGAGGACTGGATGCGCGTGGGAACGCTGGGTTCGGGCGCTCGATCGAGCGCAGGCGTACAGCTGGCCGCATCGCCGTATTGCCGCGTATGTGCGACAGACGTACAAGGTCGCCGATTGGTGGTGTCAGACGGTGACGGTGGGGTACGAGCGCATCAAAGGCCTGCGCGTCGTTGGACAGCGCCGGGACGGCGGGTTCGAGGCGAGCAAGAGCAAGACGTTCACGGCACCACTCACGCGATTGTATCGCGCCTGGAGTGACGCGCGGACGCGCGCAACGTGAATCTTGCTGCCATCCGACAGGAGGCGTCGCGAGTGAGCGTTTGGGAAGACAAGATTGCACGCCCGCTGCGGGCGCTGCACCTCGACACCCTCAGGAACCAGATCCTGACGTTCGCGGTGCTGGCGACCGTACTTCCCATGCTCACGCTGTACGTCGTGTCGTTCCGGCAGGATCGCGGGGCCCTAGGAGACCAATTGGCGCCCGAGTTGACCGGCGCGAGCGCCGATGCGGCGTGGCGGATCGACCAGTGGCTCGGCGAGCGACTCTTCGACCTGCGGACGGCGGCGACGCCCTTCGCGGTTGCCGAGAACCTCGCCCGGGCCCAGAAGAACGGCAGTGGCGAGGCGGTGAGTCAGCTCCGCGATTACCTCACATCGGTGCGCGGTCGCTGCACCGACTGCGACGCGCTGGTCGTGAGCGACGCGCGTGGGCGCGTGATCACGAGCAGCGGCGGTCGGATGAGCGGCATCATGTTCACACCGGACCGGCTGAGCGCGCTCCGCACGGGCGAGTCGCTCGTCGGTGACGCCTACTGGGATGTGGGGGTGGGCAAGCCCGCACTCCCGCTCGCCGTCCCGATCCGCCAATCAGATGGGCGTTACGTCGGCGCGCTCAATGCCAAGGTGAACCTCCGCGCGGTGGGCGAAGCGCTGCAGCGCCTCGCCCCCGGGGACGGCGGAGATCTCTTCATTATGGCCGAGCAGGGGCGCCTGATCCTCAGGGCGCGCGGGAGCTCCGCGGAGCTGATGCGGACGAAGCTCCCGTCGGAGCTGACGCAGCCGTTGTTCGACAAGGAAGGGGTCCCGGTGCCCTACAAGCGCGGGGATGGCGAGGAGGTCCTGGCGGTGCTCCGGCGGGTCCCTGCGCTGCGTTGGGCGGTCGTCGCGGAGATCCCGTCCGCGGCGGCACTCCGTCAGGCGGGGTCGCAGGAGAGCGGACCCTCACCGTTCATGGTCCTGGCCCTGCTGGTCGGCGGCGCCCTGATCGCCTGCGGGCTCGGACTGTTCATCGTGCGTCCCGTCACACGCCTCACTGGCGCGGCCGCCAAGGTCGCTGCCGGCGACCTGTCGGTCGACGTCCCGGTGTTCGGAAGCAGCGACGTGGTCGCGCTGGCGCAGGTGTTCAAGAACCTGGTGACTCGCCTGCGGGAGCGCGAGGGGCAGGGGGAGCTGGAGCGCCTGTCCGTCACCGACGCGCTCACCGGTCTCTACAACCGCCGGCATCTCATGGGAACTCTCGCGAACGAGGTACAGCGGTCGCGGCGCCTCCGCCGCACGTTCTCCGTGCTCCTGGCGGACGTCGACCATTTCAAGCAGTACAACGACAGCAACGGCCATCTGGCGGGCGACGCCGCACTCGTGAAGATCGCGGACATTCTGCGAAAGACGACGCGCGGCGTCGACACCGTGGCGCGGTACGGCGGAGAGGAATTCGTCTTGATGCTGATCGAGGCGCCCGTGGCCACGGCCGTCTCGGTGGGCGAGCGCATCCGAGAGCGGGCCGCCGCGGGGGACTTCGGTGGTGGCAAGCTGACGGTGAGCGTTGGTGTAGCCGAGTACCCCACGCATGGCGACACGCCCGAGGAGCTGATCGCGAGCGCCGACGCGGCGATGTATCAGGCGAAGAGCGGGGGCCGAGACCGGGTGGTCGCCGCTGGCCGACGATCGACGGTGGACAAGGACGTGAAGAAACGACGCAAAGGCGAGAGCTGACGACCTGCCCTGTCGCATTCCCGCCCCTCCGTGCCGCAAAAACACCCTAGGACCGGCCCCTCCCGTGTGTAACGTTGACGATTGTGAAGGCGGGGGTGGTGGAGGTCTTGCGTGAGGCGAGCATCGCGCTCCAGGGACGGGTCGTCACCCTGTGGGAGGTCTCGCCGCGCGCGGAAGTGCTCCCCGTGATGACGAGCTCTTCCACTGCATCCGCCCGGGATACCCGGCTCGATCTCGACAGCACGCTGCATCGCTGGGGTGCCCCGATCATCGAGGGGAGCCGCTGGATCGGCTGCCAGCTGGACGTTGGTACGGTCTGGTGCATCGCGCCGGTTCGGCGGCAGCCGCCCGCTCCGCCGCCGGATGGGGTCGAGCGCCGCAGCCGGGAGCGGATCACCCTCGAGCTTGCGGGCCTCTGCATGGGCCTGGTCGATCAACCGGCCGGCTCCCTCCCGCCGGGCGTCTCACCCCCGCGCCAGCGCCTGCCGGAGCCCGACGCGCTGGCCGAGCTCGTTCGCCAGCCCAGCGTCATTGCGCATGAAGTCGCCAACCCTTTGACGGCAGCGCTCGCGAGTCTGGATCTTTCGCTCGAGCTGGTGCGGGAGCGTGCGTCGCTGGACCCGGGCTTTCGAGCGGAGTTGCTCGAGGAACTCGCCGGTGTGGCAGAGGGCGTGGAGTACGCGATCCATTTCCTGCGCTCGATCCAGGACCGGGCGCGGGGGGGCTTGGCGCGCTCGGAGCGGTTCGATGCGGCGCAGGTCGTCCGGTCGTGCGTGGCCCTCGAGCGGCCGCTCGCCCGCCGTCACGGCATCGCGCTCCAGGGGATCGTCGGCGTGAGCGGGGTGTTCCTGCAGGGTGATCCGAACGGCCTCTACCAGGTGCTCACCAACCTCATCCGGAATGCGGTCGCGGCCTCGCAGGAGCGGAAGGCACCCGTGGTCGTCAGCCTGGGGCTGATGGGCGAGACGCTGCGTCTCACCGTCCAGGACCACGGCGTCGGCATCGCCGCGGAGCATCTCGACAGGATTTTCGAGCCCGGCTTCACCACCAAGGACTTCGGCTCAGGCTCGGGCACGGGACTAACGGTCGTCCGTCAGATCGCGCAAGACATGTTCGGAGGCACGGTCCATGTGGAGTCCACCGCACGGCGTGGCACCACGTTCGAAGTCCGGCTCCCGATCCCCCCGCAACGGGTTACGACGCGCGACAAGCGGTGAGTGGCGGATCGCCGGCCGGGGTCAGTTGAGGCGGCCGCGGGGAGGGGGGGAGGTGGGGGACGAGGCGCCGAGGGGGACCAGGGACACCAGGGCCCAGACCGGCCGATGGTCGCTCGCATGTCGTATCTGCTGGACCACGCCCGTGCTGGCGCTGTCGGCGATCGTGAGGCCACACAAGAAGATGTGATCCAGGTTCCAGAGCTTCGCCGTGCGGGGGTTGTGCTCCGTGGGCCACGCATAGCCAGCCGCGCGAAACTCGTTGCCGATCCCGTGGCTGTTCATGTCCCCCCCGACGATGACGCGGCGGTAGCGAGCGGCATCCTGCAGAACCGCATGGACCTGATCCCGGCGCGCGCCCGGTCCTTCGTCCACGATCGTCCCGAGATGCACGCTGTACACCCGCACCGTGTCGAGGCCGACGAGGATCGTCGCCGCGGTCGCGATGCGCTGGGTCTTCTCGAATCGGGCAAGGTGCGGCAGGATGATCTTGTGGTCGTCGCGGATCGGCCAGCGCGACAGGATGGCGTTGCCGAAGTCGCGGTTGGTGGCCGGGTGAATCGTCGCCGGATAATAGACGTACGACATCCCCAGCGCGTCGGCGATCCGGCTGGTCCCCGGCGCGTCCATCTCTTGGAGCGTGATGATGTCCGCGTGGCGGAGCGGTTCTGCCGAGCGGAGCACGGCGATCGCCGAGTCGATCGCCTGCGCGTATTGGATGTTGAAGGTGACGAGGCGCAGCGGGGGCGGGGGCACATCGTCCCGGACGGCAGGCGTCACCCCCCCGATGTAGCGGGGCCCGATGGCGCTCGTGTAGTTGACGCCCGTGCCGCAGGCAAGGCTGGCGACGAGGCTGGCGAGTACCGGGAGGAACCGTCTCACGCGCGTATCCTGTGGCTGCAAGCGGGGCACTGGTTGGCCGCGGAGTCTAGCCGGCGTGGCGGGGCGAAGTCAAATACCCGTTTGCTGCCACTCTCATAGCGGGCTGGTATGGCTCCCTACAGCGTGAAGTAGAACGTCGCTCCCTGATCGACGGCGCCCACGGCCCAGACCCGGCCCCCGTGTCGCGTGATGATGCGTCGGACGGTCGCGAGGCCCACGCCGGTGCCCTCGAAATCGACCGCGGCGTGCAGCCGCTGGAACACACCGAACAGCTTATCGACGTACTTCATGTCGAAGCCGGCCCCATTGTCCCGAACCGCGTACACCGGCTCGCCGTTCTCGGCGTGCCCGCTGAACTCGATCCGGGGCCGCGGCTGCTTGGCGGTATACTTCCAGCTGTTCCCGAGCAGGTTGTCGAGCACGACCCGGAGCAGGCGGACGTCGCCGCGCGCCGTGATCCCCGGCGCAATCACGAACTCGACGCGTCGCTCCGGGGCCGACCGTTGCAGCTCCGTGGCGACGTCCTGGGCCATCGCGCTCAGGTCCACGATCCCCGCGTGCAGCTCCGCCCGAGTCACGCGGGCCAGCTTCAACAGATCGTCGATCAGCATGCCCATGCGTTGACTCGCGGCGCGCACGCGGTGCAGGGAATCCCGTCCGGCATCGTCCAGCCGTGCCGCGTAATCCTCCAGCAGCACCTGGCTGAAGCCGTCGATGCTGCGCAGCGGCGCGCGCAGGTCGTGCGACACCGAGTACGCGAATGCGTCCAGCTCGGCGTTGGCGGCGAGGAGCTCGGCCGCGTTGCGGCGCAGCGCTTCGTTGCGCTCCTCCAATTCGCGCGTGCGCTCCGCGACGCGCTGCTCGAGCTCGCCGGCGTAGTGTTGCAATTGCTCCCGGCTCTCGCTCACGGCGCGGCGCTGTTCCGCGATCCGGTCCAACATCTGGTTGAAGGCGTCGGTCAGGGCGCCCAGCTCGTCGGCGCCGAATTTGGGCGCCCGCGCGGCGTAATCCTGGCGGGCGGAGACTGCGGCGGCCGTGTCCGCCAGCGCCAGAATGGGCTGCGAGATCCGTCCCTGCAGCATGGTCGCCAGCAGCCCGGCCGCGACGAGCGCCACGAGCATGACGCCCCCCGCGATGGCGGCCGAGAGTCGCACGGTGCGCGACACCGCTTTCATGTCGGACTGGAGGTACAGGGTGCCGAGGCGCGGATTGCCGGCCTCGGCCACCGGTTCGAAGACGATCACGTACCCCCCCTCGAAACGGTACCCGTCGCGGTCCGGGGTGGCGGGCAGCGCCTCGCGAGGCAGGTCCGCCGGGTAGCGCGAGAACTGGCGGCCGTTCCCATCGTACAGCGCGGCGGCGACGACGTGGGGCTCGGCCCGTAGCGCGGACAGGATCTCGCGTGCGTCGGCTTCGTTGGCGAACGCCAGCGACGCCGTGCTGTTCGCCGCGATGACGCGGGCCAGGGTCGCCAGATCCTTCAGCGTCCCCTGCCGGACCGTCACGATTTCGTACGTGACGAAGGCGGCGGAGGTCAGCAGCAACACGAGACCGCTGATGAGGAGCAGCATCGCGGTGAGCTTCTGTTTGATCGGCCAGTCACGCAGCGACATCTCAGCGCCCCCGCCCCCGCGGGGTCGCGATCTCGGCGACCCGCAACAACTTGGAGCTGATCGTCAGATTCGCGGCCTGCGCCGCCCCGGGGTTGATCTCGAGCCGAATGCGGTTCCGGTCGTTCACGAACCGCACCATGCCGCCCTGATCGGCGAAGTCGGCGTCGTCGCTCACGGTGAGGATGGGCCGATCCCGAAGCCGGCTCAGGATCTCGCCCACGCGATCGCCAGCGGGCTGATGGATGAACAGGATGTGGCACGCTTTGATTTCGTCGACCGTCTGGTAGCGCCTGACCTGAAACGGCCGCCCCCGCAGCTCCTCCCCGCGCACGGTCTCGTCGAGTAGCTCCCCAAACGGATCGCTCCCGAGAACGCCGATGACGAATGGCGCCGTCGAATCGGGAAACGCATCGGCCGGCCAGTCGACGAACTGCGCAAAGTTGAAGAGAAAGACGGCCTTCACGCGGTACTCCGAGGCGTGCCCGGTTTGCGCCGCCAGCCCGCCCCCCCCCCCCACCCCCCCCCCGACCGCCCAGAGCAGCAGCGGCGCGGCCGCGAGAATCCGCCTCAAAAACGCCATTCGACAGTCCCGTATACGCCGCGCTCGATCTCGCGCCGCGTCGCCGCGGCTCCGAACTCGGCGTGGCGGGCGTGCAGGAGGTTTTGTCCCACCAGCGCCAGGTCCAGGTTCCCGACGGGCGACCAGGTCAGTCGCACGCCCAGCTCCCCGTAGGCGGGGACTTGCTGTACGGCGATCGCGCCGAGGGCGCGCACGCCCACGTCCAACCTCACGTGCGCGGGGAAGTCGACGAGCGAGCGTAGGGAGAATTGACGGTCGGGCGACGCCGACTCCGCGGAGCCGTGCGAGGTATCCGTGCTGCCGGGGTTGGCCCAGATGTGGACCCGGAGCTCGGTATAGCCGACGTGCAGGCGCCAGCGCGTCGTCGCGCGATAGTCTCCTGTGACCTCGGCGCCATACGACTCGCCGTCCTGCCCGTTGCCGATGACTACCGGAAACGCGGTCGGCGGACTGACTTGCTCCAGGCTGCGGAGCCCGGAGTACCGGTTGTAGAACGTCGCCACGGACAGCGCGACGCTCCCGCTCTGATGGCGGTATCCCAGCTCGTAGGCGAGCTCTTCTTCCGAATCGAAGTCCGGGCCGCCCGCGATCACGTAGGGCGCCTGGCCTGGCACGAAAAACTCCCGGTCGACGCGCGAGGGCGTCCGGAGTGCCCGCGAGGCGGCCGCCCACATGGTCCCCGCCGGGCTGAGCGTCCAGTTGACGCGGGCGCTCGGCTGCACCTCGACCCCGGTGTAGTCGTTGTGCTCGACCTTCGTGCCGATGTCGAGATGGAACCGGTCCGGAACGATCGCGATCTCGTCCTGGACGAACCCGGTGAACCACTCCCGTGTGACGTGAGGCGGCAGGAAGGCCAGGAGCGAGCTGTTCGTGACGTGATCGTTCATCAGACGATACCCGAGTCCCCAGACGACGTCGTGCCGCGTGCCCAGGCGCAGCCGATGCTGCAGATCGACGTCGTAGATGTCCAGGTCTTCGGCGAAGGTGCCCGGAATGTCCCGATGGGTTCGGTCGTAGTAGAGCGCGGCCGTGACGTCGGAGCTCGCGGAGACCGTGTGCGTCCACCGCCCGACGATGTTGCGGCCGCTCACCGCAATGTCGGCTGCGGCCGGCTGGCCGATCCGGCCGTCGTACAGGTCACCGTGCACCGTAGCGTGGGTAGCGGTCGACGGATCCCAGTCCACGCGGTAGCCGCCCTGCCACGCGTGCCAGTCGTCGGAGGCGCCCTGGCCGTCAGGCAGGGCAGACTCGTCGCGCGCGAAGCCCTTCCCATAGAGCCGATAGTGGGCCGCTGAGCCCAGCCTGCCGCCGTAGCGCGCGGTACCGAAGCCGCGCAGCTCGGTGCCGCCACCGCCCGAGAGCAGACCCCCTTGCGTGTCACCGGCGTCCTTGGTGATGACGTTGATCACCCCGTTGACCGCGTTGGCTCCCCACAACGTCGCCCCCGGCCCGCTGATGACCTCGATTCGGTCGATATCCGAGAGCGGCACGTCCTGTACATCCCAGAACACTCCGGAAAACAACGGTGTATACACCGTCCGCCCGTCGATCAGCACGAGAAGCTTGTTGGCCGACGTGCTGTTGAAGCCGCGCGCGCTGATGGCCCATTGACGCGAATCGACCTGGGCGACGTCCAGGTTGCTGGCGAGCCGCAGTGCCTCGGGGAGGCTCGACGCACCCGAGCGCTGGATGTCGTTCTGTGTGATCACCTGGATCGCGGAGGGCGCGCGGAGCAATCGCTCGGGGCGCCGGGATACCGACATCACCTCGACGTTCATCAGTTGCTCGACGCTCAGCCGCTTCAGCGCCTCGAGCGAGGGACCGGAGTCGGGACGTTGAGCCGAAGAGTCAGGCCGCTGGGCGGCGGCAGCGCGGGAGGAGGCGAGAAGGGCCACGCAGAGAGTGACTGCCTTCGCGTCAACCATCGGTCGTTCCCTCGAGCGGGGGTCTCGCAGCGGGGGCACGCTACTGAATTCCGTAACTGCAAGCAATGCCGCTGCCCTTCGGGCCTGTGACGCGCCTCACAGTTCCGCGGGCGCCTGGCCCCCGCTTAGGGCGTTTTTGCGGCATTTAGGGGTTGTAACGGGGCACCGTGGGGTGGGATGTCCGGATCGTTACGGCGGGACGGTTGTGAGCCTCTTTATTACCCATGCCATTACCCATGCCCAGTCTTCCTGGCAGCGACTCAGCAGACCGGCCGGCTGGTCCACCACGCGACAGCGTGCTCCTGGAGCGCCTCGCGACGGGGGATCTGCAGGCGCTCGCAGAGCTGGTGGCCCGCTACAGCGCCTCGCTCTACGCGCTTGCGTTCGCGATCGTGCCTGATCCGGCGGAGGCCCAGGAGATCGTCGACAACGCCTTCAGCGAGGTACGGTGGGAGGCGCGGCAATTCCACCCCACTCAGTATCCGGTGGGTCGGTGGCTCGCCGACGCGATCCGTGAGGCCGCGGTGGCGCGCCGGCGCGCCGGCAGATAGTCCAATCCATTCAAAACGAAGCGCGCCCCCGGTGGCTAGCACCGGGGGCGCCTTTCGCGATCAAAGAAGACCGAGACCCTGGGAGGACGAGTGCCCGATCTTACGCCGGGGGCGCCGCGGCGTGCCCGTTCCCGTTCGTAAACATCTTGGATCGGCCGCCGGTCACGGCGAGCCACCGCTTCCGCACCCCGGTCAGGTCGTCGAGCTGCTGGCGGAGCCTACCGATCTCCGAATCGATTACCTGGATGCGCCAGTCGATATAGTGCTCGGCCTGCTCCGGGCTCCAGTCCGACGAGCCGGTGAAGATCACCTGCTCCTTCAACGGCATTTCCACGACGGGCACAGTGTCGATCTCATGTCCGTTTCCGTTCGATCCCATCGATGCCAAGAGCTCTACTTTCCGTCCCATGTGCTCCTCCCGAGTCGCGCTCGTACGGCCATTGGTTGTGTGTTGTTCATCGCGGAGTCCCATCAGCGCCCCAATCCCACGCACCGGCGTCTCTCCTTTTCTTGGGCCCCTTGACGTTGGCGCCCAGGCGTGACAACTTGTCCTCACGTGGACTCACTACCTGGTGCCCATATAGGCCCATTGAGTCACTAATCTAGTCCTTATTTGTCAACTTTCAAGGCCGTGAAAAGAGCGAAAAAGGGCCCCGTAGATCAGAGACTGGCACGCCTGCTCGAGGTGCTCAGTCCGTGGACTGGTATCTCACTGACCTATCGCCAGTTGGCCGCTGAGATCGGTCCCCCCGCCACCGAATCCGCAATCAAGAAGTGGCCGCAACGCAAGAAATTTCCAGCGGATGTGGCTCGCCTGATCGTGGACAAGGCGCGCCGGCGCGGCGTCGAGGGCGTGACCCTGGAGTGGCTGCTCTGGGGCGATGGCCCTGGGCCCCGAACGGGACCAGACAAAGCCCGTGTTGTCTCAGCCGATGATGGAACGCCGTTTGAACAGGAGTCGGGTCCGGACCTGCCGCACGGCCAGTTTGCCGCACGGATTGCCGCCGCTCTCCAAAAAGACTTGAGTCACAACGAGTTCGGGCAGTGGTCCTCGGCGGAGGTCCAGCGCACAGTCCTCTGGGCCTTGAAGGACCTGGCCAGACGCCTCAGGGTGCTGCGGTTCGACATGGGCGAGACGTTCGAGCTTACGGACGGATGGGCGGGTGAGATTGGTTTACCGGTGCGCTCGAACACCGATGCTGATGCTCCGACTGATCGCGCTCTATAGCAGCATCATCACGACATCATCGTGACGTAGCGGGGCAGGGGCGCGTTTCGGTTGTGATCGTCAAGGGCCCGGTATGGAACGCGACGTCCGTTTGCTGTTCCTCACGCGGTTCACCCGCCTGTTCGCGTACGGGTCGCTGTCCGTTGTATTGGTGCTCTACCTGAGCGCTCTCAGTCTCACCCTCTCCCAAATCGGTGTACTGCTGACGCTCACGCTGGTGGGGGACACGCTCGTGTCGTTGTGGCTCACGACCCGAGCCGACCGGATTGGGCGGCGGCGGGTGCTCGTCATCGGCGCGGTCCTGATGGCGGCCGCCGGAGCGGCTTTTGCCGCCACCCGAAACCTGGCATTGCTGCTGATCGCAGGAACCATTGGCGTCATCAGTCCCAGCGGCAATGAAGTGGGGCCGTTTCTGCCGATCGAACAGGCGGCACTCTCGCAGGTGGTACCCGGCTCTGCACGGACCGCGATCCTGGCCCGGTACACGCTGGCGGGCTCGTTCGCGACGGCGGCCGGGTCGCTGGGGGGCGGGATGGCGTCGCACCTGCTGCAGACGAACGGGCTGACTGCCCTTGGGAGCTATCGCATGCTCGTGGCCCTCTATGCCACGATCGGCGTGCTGTTGGCGGTGTTGTTTACGCGCGTGTCCCCCGCGGTCGAGGTGAGGAGCTCGAAGGCGACATGGGGTATCGATCGTTCGCGACCGGTCGTGCTCCGCCTCGCGGGGCTGTTTGCGCTCGATTCCTTTGCGGGGGGCTTCGTGGTGCAGGGGTTCGCGGCGTACTGGTTCTATTTGCGGTTCGGGGTCGATCCAGGCACGCTCGGGGCGATCTTTTTCGGCGCGAACCTCCTCGCGGGACTCTCGGCGCTGCTGGCGTCACGCCTGGCCTCTCGGTTCGGCCTCGTCCGGACCATGGTATTCACGCACTTGCCGTCGAACGTCCTGCTCATTCTCGTCCCGCTGATGCCGAGCCTGGCGCTCGCCGTCCTGGTCCTGTTCGCGCGTTTCAGCATCAGCCAGATGGACGTGCCCACCCGACAGTCGTACATCTTGGGAGTGGTCGGTCCCGAAGAGCGCTCGGCGGCCGCCGGGATCACGGGGGTGGCCCGCACCACCGGCGCCGCCATCGCTCCGGTATTCGCAGGCCTGATGTATGCCGATCCGGTGCTCGCGAGCGCGCCGTTTTTCATCGCGGGGGCGCTGAAGATCGTGTACGACCTGCTGCTGTATCGCGGATTCGTCGGGGTGAAGCCGCCCGAGGAAGTGAGCTAGGCGGCGCTACTTGGAGGTCACCGGCTTGTAGGAGAATTTCTGCCCGCCCACCGAAGCCTCGTACATCAACCCGCCCTTGGCCATCGTGACGATGGCGACGCCCCCATTGTAGGCCAGGTCGGCCGAAGCGCCCGCTTTGATCGCGACCGCCGTCGCCTGGGCGCTGAACTCGAAGTTGCCGCGCGTGAAGTCGTCCAGCGCGGTCTTGTCCTTGAAGAAGATCACCTCGCGGTACGCCTGCCCGCCGAACTGAAAGCCCACCGTGACCTGCGTCAGCGTCGTGTGCCCGATAAGGCGCCCTTGTTCGTAGACGTATCCGCTCCCGTGCGCCCCGCCGATCCCGATGGCACCTTTGCCTACCGAGGGGAAGATCGCGTACCCGTGCGCCGTCTCGAAGACCTGGGCGATCCCTGGATCGGCTTTCTTGAATTCGGCGATCGCCTTCGTCACGTCCTGCTGCGCCGCAAGGCGTGGCGCGAGCGCGGGCAGGGCGGCGACGAGGATCACCGGCCACGGGCCTTGCACCCGGCGCACCTCAATACTCGCCGAACGCGTCGTCCGGATAGCAGTACAGCCACCGCTCTCCGGGCTCGGCCGACGCGATCACCGGATGCCCGCTCGCGCGCGCATGCTTGGTGGCGTGGCGGTTCGGCGAGTTGTCACAACACAGGGTGGCGCCGCACTCCTGGCAGGTCCGCAGGTGAACCCACCGGGCGCCGATTTTCACGCACTCCTCGCACTCGCGGCGTTTCGCGTGTTTCACGGTGCCAATCGCGCTGATATGCGCGCAGACGCCCGTCGCGGTCATTGCTGGTGTGCCTCCACGAACCACAGCCACTTGTCCACGCCGCGCGAGATCTCGGTCAGGATGTCCGCGCTGTCGGCGTCCTCGAGGTCGTTCATCTCCTCGATGCCGACTCGCGCCGCGCGCCCGAACGCGGCGAGGGCATCAGACAGCGCCGCCACGTGCTCCGCGCCCGTCGAAAGCGTCAGGGGATAGTCGATGAGGGTCGAGCGCTCCGCGACCACTCCTACGGTGCCCTCGGCGATGCCCCCCAGCTGCACGATCCGCTCGGCGATGAGATCCACGTACTCCTCGACGTCCTCGTTGATCTCGTCGAACAACTTGTGGAGCGCGATGAACGTCGGTCCCTTCACGTTCCAGTGAGCCTGCTTGCACTGGGCCTGCAGGTCGATGCAATCAGCCAGGCGTTGGTTGAGCAACCCGGCCACCTCGAGTCGCGTGGCCTCGGGCAGGCTGTTCTTCGTGGGGTAAAGCTTCGTGCTTGCGGTGGTGGTCATAACCGTTACCTCGCTGAAGGAGCGTGTGCAGGCTTGGTGCAAAAGCGTCGCGGCCGGCTCACGTGTTCCCGGGCGTCCGTTCCAGGGCGGCGCGGTCCCAGCGGCCGAGGTCGGCCGCCGCCCCATACGTGGACTGGACAAAGTCGAGGAGCGCCGCGTCGGGGTCAGAGGCGAGACGGACCGCCTCGTACGGCAGGATGAACTCGCGCATGTCCCGATGGTAACGCGCTTCCTGTGGGCGGACGGGATGATCCGCATACCCGGCCGGCTCCGGGTATGCATACGCGTAGAACGCCGGTTCGGCGAGCGCGCCCCCACCCGGCCAGAACCCGCAGCTCGCGCACTCGTGGGAATAGGCCTCGACCATCACGTAATCGGGACAGTGCGGCGCGCCGCCCGAATGACGCGGCGCCGGTCGGCCGGAGAATCGCGTCGCGGCCAGATCGAAGCTCCCCCAGAAGAAGTGGACGGGACTCGCCTTGCCGAGGAACTGGCCGCGGAACCGCTTGAGCACGCGATCGGCCTGGACGAGGATGCGCCAGCAACGGTGGGCGGCGTCGGCGTCGTAGGCGGCGTGCTCCCGGTCCTCGGCGAACGGAATCGCGGTCTGGACCTCGACCGGCACGGGCATGATCCGGACGTCGATGGCGAGTGAGCGCAGCGTCTCCTGCCAGGCCGCGTAGAAGTCGGCCACTGACTGCGGCACGAGGGGGATCGCCGCGCTCGCTCCCCGACTGTCGCGCACGTACAGCTGGTGGTCGATGAAGTCGAAATCCGCGGCGAACGTCCGATTGCCGAGCGGCATCGCCGATGTCGTCAGCCCCCTGGGGGTGACATAGAGCGCCACGTTCCACCAATGGTTCTCCATGGGAGCGAGCGCCAGCCGCGTCTTGCCCACGATCTGCGTCCACATATGGAGCGTCGCGTACGTGTCCTGCCACTGGGCGAGCGGCAGCGGCGGCCAGGCGTCGCCTGGCGGCGGCGTCGTGGCGTCGGGGCGGGTTCCCTTATAGTCCTTTGCTGCGAAGCCAGGCGAGCGATGCATCGGCGACCTCTTTCCAGCCGCGATCCGGGATCACCTTGCACTCGTTGTCGAGTGGTGGGCTCCTCACTCGGAGAGATAGCTCGGTTTGGTGCCGGGCGGTAGTCAGAGCGACTGGATCGCCCCACCTCGTCGGGCCCGATGCGCCCGGAGGGTTCCTGTCGTCAACCGGGAAACGTCTGGCGCGCGGCCCTACTCGACGAGCGGCAGCTGACCCTCGACGTCCGTCCGCTCGATGCGCGGCGCCTCGCCGGACCGCCATTGCCGTACGCAGTGGGTCACGCGATACGCGATCGGCCCGCCGTTGGCGCGTCCGGCGCGGTTGATGGGACGCGGGATGCACACGAACTCGACCGCGAGCTCGTCCGGGTCGGCGCGCACCACGGCATAGCCGTGCCCTCCGGCGTCCACGAACGACAGGTGCGGGGCCACCTCGGGGTTGCTCGCCGCGATGGCGGACTCGAGGTGGCCCGTTCGCTGCAACGCGAGGCTCGCGCGCACGCCGTGCATGATCGAGACGTTGATCGCGGGTTGCGCGGGCTCGCGCGTGGAGGGGTCGTACACGGGGTCGTACACATAGACCGGCCGGAGGGGGTGCTTCCGCGGCACGGTGTACTGCATCGCTTCGAACAGACCCGGCGCGGAGATCGAGCCGGTCACGAACTCCACGGCGACGGGCTCGAACGCCTTCGGCGGCAAGCTGGAGGAGAGCACCCCCGCCAGGAACGCATGGCGGTCGCCGCAAATGGTGGCGATGCCGGTGATGCCGCGCTGCCGGATGAACTCCAGGATCTCACGGCGCTCGTGGCGGTACCCGGACCAGTCGTCATCGCCGAACAGGGCGTAGCCCGTGGTCGGCCAGCGCGGCCCCAGGGCCCGCGGCAGGTTCTGGAAGTCGGTGCGCCAGTCGAGCATGGCGACCGAGTTGCCCCAGAGCTTCCAGGGCGCCGTGGCCGCGCCGAGTCGGCCGAGAAACCACGCCTTCTGCGCCGCGCCGAGCATCGATTGGGGCGCCGCTGTCACACGAGGATTCGGGACCTCCTTGCCGCCGAAGCGAATGGTGGGTGGCGGTTGGCCGTCGTTCATGGCGCGTCCCGCATCGAGCACCTCGGTCACGTCCTCGGAAACGACGGCGGGGAAGTCTGTGGGCCGGAAGGCCGCCGTCTCGGGGCGGTTGCTCAGGGGCTCCGACCGAAAGCTGCGATTGTCGGTGAGGATAAGCTCGACGTTGCGGCCCCACCGCTGGGAGCGGTGCACCGTGAGGCTCCCGACGGCCGCGAGGTTTCCCGGCTCCCGGCCCAGTCCGTTCTCGTCGAACTCTAGAAGCGGTGCGTCGGCCACGCGGGGGGGCTGGAATCGGTCGTCGGCGGGGTCACCCGGTCGCGCCACGCGTGCCGGCTGATACTCGAACCAGGCCTGATTGGCCGCCACTTTGCGCGTCTGTGCCGGGATGGTGCCGGTGCCGAAGTTCTCCTGGCTCTGCCATCCCTTCCACGAGAATTCGTGATTGTCGGGGACGCACACGAACGGCCACCGCGCTCGCGCGTCCTGCAGGTCCGGGTCCAGCAGGTACGCGCGATACAACGCGCGGTAGTCGGCCAGCGTGGTCGGCACGTGGAAGTCGCCGTGCTTCTCGCCGTGGGGGTAGCGCACGATGTCACGCAGCCGACGGGCGTACATGCCCCGCGGGCGATCGGGCGGATACCATACGACCTCGTACACGAAGTCGCCGAGATGGAGGACGAAGTCGAGCTGATCGTCCGGGGCGCCGCGCGCGTCCTCCCAGATCATCCGGCGATAGGCGTTGCAGGCGCCCTGCTGCACGTTCTGACAGCTGACGAAGGCGAACCGGATGGTGCGAGGGTCGTCGGAGGACGGTGCGGTCAGGGTGCGGCCGATCCGGCTGCCGAACCCATGCTCATCGATGAAGCGGTACCAGTAGGGACGCGACGGCTGGAGGCCCGCGACCAGGACGCGGCACGTCCAATCGCTCTCCGCACTCATCGTCGCATTGGCGATCGCGTAGGGCCGCTGGAATTCCTGATCGAGCGCGACTTCGACCCGCAGTCGCCGCGCCGTGGTGCCGCGCGTCGGCGGTCGACGGGTCCATAAGATCATGCCGTCGGGCTGCGGGTCTCCCGACGCGACGCCCTGCGGATACGCATCCCGCCGCTCGCGCCATGCGAGTGTTGGAGGGTACTGGAATCGGGCCGGCCAAGCGAGGGCGGCGCCGAATGCGGCGGCGGCCGCGATCGCCTCCCGGCGCGTCATCGGGCGGGTCGAGATCGAGTCGCTCATGACGGCGGAAGACTATTGGACCGGATGCCCCTCAGCCAGCGGGTGCCCTCTTGCGTTCCAGACCGCGCTGGGGGGATATAAGGCCGCGCCCGACCGTCCACAGGAGGAGACACATGACCGCTGTAGGGGCTTACCGCTCGCTCCTGCTGCCGGCGCTGCTCGTTATGGTCTATCGGGCCGCCCAGGCGCAGACCGTCGCTCCCGCTCGGGGGGGGGGGGCGGGGGGCGTGACCGCCGCATGGACTCTCAGAATGAAAGGCGATATCCGCTGGCAGCAGGTCACGCCGGCGGGAATGCTGCTCGTCTCCACCGACGCCGCGCTCGCCGGCGTCGACATCGACGCCGGCCGGGTGGCGTGGGAGAAGACGGAGCTCGGCGGGCTGCCGGCCGACAGCGTCCGCGTAGTCGAAGGTTCGCTCCTCATGCAGGCCGGGCGGTTGGGCCTGCTCCTGATTTTCGATCCCGTGACGGGGGCGGTCGTGTTTGATTCGCGGCAGCTCGGGCTCACGCAGATCGTCACGCGCCGGGTACTGCCGCAGAGCGGCACGCTGCTGGTGCACGGACGGCGCCCTTCCGGACCGCCGGTCGTCGCGCTGTACGATCTCGTGACGGGCAACCAGCGCTGGGCGAACGAGACACTGTTCGAGCAGACCGAGCCCAAGAAAAAGGGCCTCGGCGGTCTGATGCAGAACCTGGTGCGTGCCGCGTCCGAGGGCACCGAGCTCGAGGTCCTGCAGGCGGGCCCTGACATGATCGTGGTGAATACCCTGACGGGCCTGCGGGCGCTGGACGCCCGGACCGGCGCCGTGCGTTGGTCCGCGACGCTCCCCACCGCGCGGTCCGGCAATCCTCCGCGGCACGTGCAGCTGTACCCATCGGTCGCGAAGGCGGACCGCATCTATGTGAGCTTCGACGATCGCGTCATGGCGTACCGCCTCGCCGATGGGCAAGCCCTGTGGGCCAAGCCCGCGACGGTGGACGGGCAGATCGGTGATATCGTGCAGCACCCGGCCGGCATCATCATGCTTCCGCAGGGTGCGCCCGAGGGCCAGAGTAGCGGCAGCCGCAAAGTCATCAACGGCGTAGTGCAGACCGGCCTCAACGTAGCCCGGTATGACGACGGCACGACGATCGCGCAGAAGCCGCTGCACATGCGCGGCAACGTGACCGACGCGTTGATCACGGGCGATGCCGCGGTGCTGGAGGTAGACGCCGAATCGAAGACGTTTGTGAACGTGCTGGACGTGGGCGCGGCGACCGTGCGCCTGAAGAAAGATGTGAAGATCAAGGGCCAGCTCGCGTATGCCGAGCTCACGCCGGCCGGGATGCTCTACATTTCGCGCCCCGACGCGGGGACGGACGCCGAGGTGAACGTCATCGATCTGACGAGCGGCGAGCCGCGCTTCAAGGACGCGATCGAGGGCGGCAAGCGGGCGCCCTTGCCCTATGCGATGGAGGGGCGGACGCTCTACGTCTACGCGACCCGCGACCGCAAGCTCTACGCGGTCGACCGTGATGCCGGCACGTTCCGCGCGCTCACGGGCGAAATCAAGCTGCAGGGCGACGACGTGCCGACCACGCTGGAGATCCGGCCGGGTGGCCTCGTGCTGATCTCCTCGCAAAACCTCGTGGTGGTGGGGCGCGACGGGCAGGTAAAGCAGCAGGTGTACTATCCGGCTCCTCAGCTACCGGGCCTGTTGCGCGCGTTGTACGCGATGGAATCGGTGCGCGCGGGCCTGTACGGCGCGGCGGCATCGTCGTACGGCGATGCATTCGCCCAGATGTCGCGCCAGGCCACCGATACCGCGGCCAAGCGGCTCACGGCGCAAATGGCGACGGCGTACTCGCAGGGTGGGGCTCAGCTCACGGGATACTCGCACGAGGCCGCAGCGCTCGCCTCGAAGCGCTTCCGCGCGTCGCTCAGCGTGCCGGGATCGGTCTTCATGCTGACGCGCGCCCCCGAGGGGAACGGCAACGTGCTGCTGCAGATTGACAAAGAGAGCGCGCAGTCGCGGGCGCGGGTGGATCTCGGCAAGGAGCGCGAGCCGGTGTACGCCGTGGACGACGTCAGCAACATGCTCTTCTTGCGGACGACGGGAGGGACGCTGGTCGGATATAGGTTGTAAGCGGAGGGAGAGCCAAGCCCTACGGTCGCCTGCGATCGTGGGGCTTGCCCGTCGCGTCGGGCCGGTTGCGAGAGTCCGCTTCGCATGCCAGAATTGCGAGCGTATGACCGAAGCACGTCCACCCGCATCGCTCTTCGCGAAGCTCAACGGCTCGTGGCACGAGCCGGCACTCCGCATCTTCATGGCGATCGTGATCTTGCATCTCGCGGAGCACGTCGTCCAGGCGGTTCAGGTGTACGCGTTGGGGTGGCCGCTGCACCAGGCCCGGGGGTTGCTCGGGCAGGTGTTCCCCTGGCTCGTGCACTCCGAGGTCCTGCACTACGGCTACGCGGTGATCATGCTGGTGGGTATATGGATCCTGTTGCCCGGCTTCGTGGGTCGTGCGCGCAGCTGGTGGCTCGCGGCCCTGGTGATTCAGTTCTGGCACCACATCGAGCACGCGCTGCTGCAGGGCCAGGTCATTGTGGGAAGAAATCTGTTGGGATCGCCGGTCCCGACGAGCATCATCCAGCTCTGGATCCCGCGACTGGAGCTGCACCTGTTCTACAATACCGTCGTGTTCGTTCCGATGGTCGTCGCGATGCTCTATCACCTGTTTCCAGGGGAGTCGGAGCGCAGCGCGATGCGGTGCAGCTGTGCGCTCCGCCCTGGCACCGCGACCGCGTAGCTGCTTCGCGATCGGGTCGATGCGGAAGTTGAGCCCTCGAGCGTGCGCGAGCCCAGCAGGGTGGTGTCAATCCTCCGCGGAGACGTGGCTCCACGGCAACACGCACCGCTGCCGGCTGCTCGCGACGGCGAGCTCCAGGCCCCGCATCACGTCGAGCGCCTGCTCGGGCGTGACGGCCAGTTGTGCCTTCCCCAGAATGGCGTCGCGCACGTTCTCGTAGTAATGCGTGAAGCTCGACGCGATGGTCGGAATCGCGCGGGCTCCGTCGGCCGTGGTGAGGGTTCCGAATCTTTCGCGCGGCTCTTCGTCCCAGTGCGGCGTCCCGGGTGAGCGATCGGCTTTGAGCGCCGCTTCCTGCGGATCGAGTCCATACTTGACGAACGAGCCTTGGCTGCCGAGCACGACGAACGTCGGCCGTGGTGCGAGCGCCAGCAGAGACGCTCGCAGGAGCGCGCGCATCCGCGCGTAATACAGCGTGACGTCGAATGCGTCGTCTACCACCGCACCGGGTCGCTCGCTCCGGATGTCGGCGGAGATCGCCTGCGGAATTCCGAACAAGACCAGCGCCTGATCGAGCAGGTGCGAGCCGAGGTCGAACCACATACCCGAGCCGGGGTGCGGCTGCTCGCGCCACGCCGTGGGCCTGCGCTCGGCACGGAACCGATCGAAATGGGACTCGAAGACCGTGATGTCGCCGAGCACACCCTCCGCGAGCAGCTGCCGCAACGTGACGAAGTCTCCCACATAGCGGCGGTTCTGGAAGGCCGACAGTACACGCCGCTGCGCCTTGCCGAGCCGGACCAGCTCCGCGGCCTCCGCCACGGTCGCGGTGAACGGCTTATCGACGACGACGTGGCGCCCGGCCAGGAGGCACTGCTTCGCGAGGGGGTGATGGGAGGTATTGGGTGTGGCGATCACGACCAGGTCCACCGGCCGGGTGAGCAGGTCGTCGACACTCCGGACAAATTCGACATCGGCATAGCGCGGATCGGATAGGCCGCTGCGCTGGACGATGGTGGTGAGGTGGAGACCCTCGACCGCGCGAATCACCGGTGCGTGGAAGGTCTTGCCCGCGTGACCGAAGCCGACGAGGCCGACGTTCAGCAATCAGTCGCTCGTCATGATGAACAGCGGGGCGCCGTCGAAATTGTAGATCGGTCGCAGCCGATCGGTGTTGTAGTACTTCTTGACGTCCACCACCTTCTTCTCCGACGTCACGCTCGTGATCGGCACGGTGTCGTAGAACCCCTTGTGAATGCTGACCAGGCGACCGTACTGCTTTTTCCCCACCAGCTCGAGGGCGAGGTTGCCGAACACCATCGGGACGATGGAATCGAGTGCGTCGGGATCCCCGGAGCGCACCAGATAGCCGAGGCGCTGGTTGACGACGTCGATGCGGCGGCCCTTGTTGTACTTGGCAGAGGTTTCCTTCAGTGCCGTGCCGACCTGGTCCCCGATCCCCCCCAGCTTGCGGTGCCCGAACATGTCCGTTTCCCCACCTTCGAACGTCATGCCGTCCTGCGTGGTGAGGCGCGCGCCCTCCGAGACCAGCACGACCGAATAACGGCTCGGGTTCTTGTTCCGATCCTGCGTCAGCAGCTCCGCCAGGCGCTCGATGTTGACGGGATGCTCAGGGATGACGCAGCGATCCGCCGCGCCCGCCATGGTCGGCAGCAGCGCCGTGAACCCGGCGTAGCGCCCGAACACCTCGACGACCAGGAAGCGCTCGTGCGAGCCCGCCGAGGTGCGCAGGCGATGCGCCAGCTCGATGGTGCGCGTGACGCAGGTGCTGAAGCCGATGCAGTAGTCGGTGCCGTAGACGTCGTTGTCCATCGTTTTGGGTATCGCGACGACGTTCACTCCTTCGTCGTGCAGGCGCTTGGCGTAGCTCAGCGTATCGTCCCCGCCGATGGGAATCAGCACATCCACCCCGATGTGCTCCAGGTTCTTGAGCACGTCCTTGGTGATGTCGTTGATCGGCTGGTCATACCCGGTCAGGTGAGACGGCACGCGCTCGCGCGGCAGGTGGCTCGGCCGCACGCGCGAGGTGTGGAGGAAGGTGCCGCCCGTACGACCCGCGCGGTTGACTTCGGCCTCCGAAAGCGGGTGCACGTTCTCGCTGTTGTCGGCCTTCGCGTCGCGTATGTAGTCGACCAGCCCACCCCAGCCGTGGCGAATCCCGACCACGCCGTAGCCGTCGCGCAACGCGCGAATCGTGATCGCGCGGATGGCGGGATTGAGACCGGGAACGTCTCCGCCCCCGGTCAGAATGGCTATCGTGCCTCTCCCCATGTCCTCGCCTACCCTCCGACCATGAGTGTATTCGCCTCGCGTCGGCGATTGAGCATCCCCCCACGGTCACGGAATATGAACTGCACGCGCGGGCTGGGGAACGAGGCTGCCGGAGATTCTTCTCTAATCGGCCCGGTAGCGTGCCCGCGCCGACCGAGCTCAGGCCACTCCGAGTACCTTCGCTGCGAGCGCGGTGCCCGCCACACGCGCCCGGATCTTCTCGAAGGCCGTGTCGCGCGCCGTGGACGTATCGTCGCCGAATGGTGAGAATCCGCAATCGTCGGTCGTGCCGAGCTGAGCCACCGGAATTACTTCGGCGGCTCTTACCACGCGGTCGCGCACCTCTTCCGGCGCCTCGATTCTCGGATTGATCGGGTCGGTGACGCCAATGAAGATCTTCTGGTCGGGCCGGGCGTGCCGCTTGATGATGCGGAGGACGCGAAGCGGGTCCTGCTCGCTCGCCAGCTGGATATAGAACCTCCCGACCTTCAGCTCGAACAGGCTCGGTAGTAACTCCCCGTAATCCACGTCCGCGCTGTGAGTCGAGTCTCGATCACCGCCCGGGCAGGTGTGCACGCCGATCCGGGCTCGCTCGGCGGGCGTGAACCGCTCCAGCACGCGGTTGTTGAGGGCGATGAAGGTCTTGAGCAACCCCTTCGAGGGATCGAGCTTGATGACGAGCCGGCCTTCCGTGAAGTCGATCTGCACGTTGGCCGCACCCGCGGCCAGACACTCACGGATATCGGCCTCGGCTTCGCGCACCAGGTCTTCGAGAAACTGCTCCTGTGAATAGCTTGGAATGCCCGTCTGCGGATATAGGAGGCTCAGCGCCGAGGCCGAGATGACCGCCTGCTTGACGGGAACGCGAGCGTGCTTCTTGGCCTCCTTCAGATAGGACGCCGCGTAGGTCCGATAGCGGAAGGGGCCGGCGGTCAAGCGCGGTAGCTGCCGTGTGTGACCGTCCGCGAACGGGATGGTGATCCCGTCCGGTGCGAGGGCCTCGAGCCCCTGGATCGGATACGTGGCAAAGCTCGGCTTGGTCTGCTCGCCGTCGGAGATGATCGGCGATCCAGTCGCCTCGAAACGCTTGATCGTGTCGCGGATCGCGCGGTCGTACAGCGCCTTGATGTCCTGCTGGGACATCGCGCCGGCTGCGACCTTCCCCATCGCTTCAACGAGCTCGGGAGGGCGGGGGATGCTCCCGATCGGTTCAGTGGGAATCGGCATCGGGTGCAATGCTACAGGCGGGAGGGGTAGAGTGTCAAACGACTCTTCAAGCCGTGTATCGGGGAACATTCCCCCATGGTCTTCGGCGTTGTATCGACGGCCCTTGCCACGTTTGTGGCCTACGATAGGCTTGGGCTCCAGCTCTTCTCAGGCGGCAGGATGGAATACTCGCTGCACCCGCTCGGACACGTTCGATCGACGCTGTGACGCCGCGCGCCTGGCTGCTGTTCGCCCTGAGCTCGGTGATCTGGGGCGTCCCCTACTTCTTTATTAAGGTCGCGGTCGACGCCGGCGTGCCGCCGGCGTTCGTCGCATGGGCGCGGGTAGCTCTCGGCGCCGTGCTGTTGCTGCCGGTGGCGCTGCGCCGCGGTGCGTTGCGTGGCCTGGGAGGGCGCGAGCGGGGCTGGCCGATCGCGGCCTACGCGGCGTGCGAGATCGCCGTGCCGTTCGTCCTCATCTCAGTGGGCGAGCAGTACATCACGTCGTCGCTCACCGCGATTCTCATCGCGACCATGCCACTGCTGGTCGCACTGCTCTCGGTGCGGTTCTCCCCAGCCGACAAGCCGACGGGGCTGCGCGTCGTGGGACTGGTGGTCGGCCTCGGCGGCGTGGTCGCCGTGCTCGGGCTCGACGTCGCCGGTCGGCCCGCCGAGCTGCTCGGCGCCGCGCTCGTCCTCGTGGCCACGCTGGGGTACGCCGCGGCGCCGATCATCGTGAGCAAGCGTCTGGCCGATCTCGATCCCCTCGGTCCCGTGGCGGCGAGCCTGATGCTATCCACCATCGCTCTGCTGCCCGCGGCCCTCTCGCGGCCGCTCCACGGGATCCCCGGCTCCGCCGCGCTCCTGGCGCTCGTGGTGCTCGGCGTGGTGTGCACGGCCCTGGGCCTCGTGGTGTTCTTTCAGCTCATCGCCGAAGCGGGACCGAACCGGGCGAGCCTCATTACGTACGTGAATCCCCTCGTGGCTGTCGCAGTCGGGGTCGTCGCCCTCCACGAGCACGTCGGGGCAGCGACGCTGACCGGCCTGCTCCTCATTCTGGTCGGGTCGTGGCTCGCCGCAGGCGGGCGGGTGGAGCAGCACGCGTGACGGGGCGCACGGGGCGCACGGGGCGCACCGATCATTTCGACGGTCGGCGGTTCTTCAATCCGAGCGGCGCGAACGGCCAGCCGACATGGATGGTGCCGCGGATGCTGCTCTCGCCGCGCACCCGCTGGCCGAACGCCGTGCCGGTTGAGCCGCGGCGGCCGCCGAAGGTCGGTCCTGACGACGTGGTCGTCACGTTCATCGGTCACGCCACGTTTCTGATTCAAGTGGGTGGCGTGAACCTGCTGACCGATCCCGTATACGCGCGGCGGGCGAGCCCGGTGCCGTTCGCGGGCCCGCGTCGGGCGCGGGCTCCGGGCATTCGCTTCGAGGATCTGCCCGCAATTTCCTGCGTGCTTCTGAGTCACAATCATTACGATCATTGCGACCTCGCAACCCTGCGCGCGCTCGATCGTCGTTTTCACCTGCCGTTGGTCACGCCGCTCGGCAACGGCCGGTTGCTCCAATCCGCAGGCATCCGGCGGATCGAGGAGATCGACTGGTGGGAGACGGCGCACACTGCGCCCCTCCCGATCACGTTGACGCCGGCGCAGCACTTCTCGGCGCGCCACATGTTCGACCGTAACCGTGCACTCTGGGGCGGATTCCTGATCGATGCCGGAGAAGGGCGCCGGATCCTGTTCGCCGGCGACACCGGTTACGGCCCGCATTTCCGGGAGATCGCCGCGCGGCTGAGCCCGATCGATCTCGCCCTCCTGCCCATCGGGGCGTACGAGCCGCGTTGGTTCATGAAGGACATCCACATGAATCCGGCGGAAGCGGTGCAGGCGCACCTCGACCTGGGAGCGCGCCAGAGCATCGCCATGCACTTCGGTACGTTTCAATTGACGCCCGAGGGGATCGACGAGCCGCCCCGGGAGTTGGCGACGGCGTTACAGGAGCGGGCTGTGCCGGCGGCGTGGTTTCGGACGGTGCAAGTAGGGGAATCCATGTCGATATCCGGCGTCCCCGTTCGTCGCTCGAATAAAGGAGGATCCAATGCCGAAGTTCATGACGATAGTTAGGGGATCCGAGCACCACGCGCCGCCGCCGCCGGCGCTGTTCGAGGCCATTGACACGCTGATGAAGGATGCCGGCAAGCGGCTCGTGGGCGTGGGCGGCCTGCTCGGGAGCGACAAGGGGGCGAGGGCGCGCCTGTCGAAGGGCAGGGTGACCGTCACCGACGGGCCCTTCACCGAGGCCAAAGAGGTGATCGGCGGCTTCGCGGTCTACGACGTGCCGTCGCTGGACGAGGCGAAGGAGTGGACCCGCCGCTTCCTGGACGTGCACATCAAGCATTTCCCCGGGTGGGACTGCGAGGTCGAGATCCGGCAGATGATGGACGAGCCGCCGCCCACGAAGGTCGCTGCTGACGGCGGGCTGTTCCGTTAAGCCGCGGCATGGGCGCGGCCTGGTATCCATCCGATCGCTACCTCGCGCGCAGCAGGCTGCGTCGCTTCGCCGCAGTACACGGACACCGCGACTTCCCGTCGCTCTATCGCTGGTCGATCAACGATCTGGACGGGTTCTGGCGTGCCGTGGACCGCGATCTCGGACTCGTGTGGCGGACGCCCTACGAGCGCGTCTGCGACTCGTCGCGCGGCATCGCGTGGACCACGTGGTGGCTGGGTGGTCGCATGAACTACGTGGAGTCGGCCCTGCGCCACGATCCGTCGCGCGCGGCCCTCGTCTTCGAGGGCGAGGAAGGCGTGACGCGGCGACTCACGTATGGCGAGCTTGCCGCGGCGGTGCGTCGCTGCGCCGCTGGTCTGCGTGCCCTCGGTGTCGGGCCCGGCGACCGCGTGGGGATCTTTCTCCCCCTGACGCCCGAGTGCGTGGTCGCGGTACTCGCCGTGTCGGCGATCGGCGCCATCTTCACGCCCATCTTTTCCGGGTATGCGAGCGACGCGATTGCGGGCCGGCTGCGCGACTGCGCGGCGAGCGTGCTCATTACCGCCGATGGGTTTCGCCGGCGCGGACAGGTGGTACAGATGAAAGAGACCGCCGATGCCGCGGTCGACGCCGCGCCGAGCGTCCGCCTAGTGATCGTGGTGCGGCGGTTGGGTCGCGAGGTGCGGCTGCGCGAGCGCGACGTGTGGTGGGACGACGTCGTAGCCCGCGGCACGGACGACACGTTCGCCGACACGACGCCCGAGGATCCCTACATGCTCATCTACACCTCGGGCACGACGGGCCGCCCGAAGGGGGCCGTGCACGTGCATGGCGGCTTCCCCGTGAAGGCGGCACAGGATCTCGCCCACGTGTTCGACCTGCAACCAGGCGACCTCCTGTGGTGGTTCACCGATCTCGGCTGGATGATGGGTCCGTGGCTCATCGCCGGCGGGCTCGTCCTCGGCGCGACGATCCTGGTCTACGATGGAGCGCCCGACTTTCCCGACGCGGGCCGGGTGTGGTCCATCGTGGCCCGGCATCGCGTGACGCACCTCGGGATATCGCCCACCGCCATCCGGGGACTGATGCGTGCCGGGGACGAGCCGGTGCGGGCCCACGATCGCTCGTCGCTCTTCGTGCTCGGCTCGACCGGTGAGCCGTGGAATCCCGAGCCGTGGTGGTGGTACTTCCGCGTCGCGGGCGAGCAGCGCGCCCCGCTCATCAATTATTCGGGCGGCACCGAGTGCGCCGGCGGCATCCTTGGCTGCACGACCTGGACGCCGCTCAAGCCCACCGGCTTCGCGTGCGCGGTGCCCGGCATCGCCGCCGACGTCGCCGACGAGCGAGGCCGCGCGGTGCGCGGCGCTGTGGGCGAGCTCGTCATCCGCGGGCCGTGGCCGGGCATGACACGGGGATTCTGGCGCGACCCGGAGAAGTACCTGGCCACGTACTGGAGCCGGTTCCCGGACGTCTGGGTGCATGGTGATTGGGCGCGTCTCGATGACGACGGGTTCTGGTACATCGAGGGCCGCAGCGACGACACGCTCAAGGTGGGGGGAAAGCGCGTAGGGCCGGCGGAGGTGGAGTCAGCGGCGACCGCGCACCCGGGCGGGGCCGTGCTCGAGGCTGCGGCGGTCGGGATCCCTCACGAGCTCAAAGGAGAAGCGATCGTGGTGTTCGTGGTGCTTCGGCCCGGCCATGAGCCGACCGCGGCGCTGGAAGCGGCGATCTGCGACACGATCGCGCAGAGGCTCGGCCGGCCGCTGCGCCCCGAGGCCGTTCGGTTCGTGACCGACCTGCCGAGGACGCGCAACGCGAAGATCCTGCGCCGCGTGATTCGCGGGGCCTATCTCGGTCACGCCGATCTCGGGGATCTCTCGGCGCTCGAGAATCCGGCGGCGGTGGACAGGATCAGAGGACTCGGGGCGAAGGAGCGGCCCCGTGTCGACTAGAACAGTCCCACGAGCTTGGCCGTGGCCGCCAGGCAGTCCTGGCGGACGCCCGGATCCGCGGCCGCGCACAACGCCTTCGCCTGCACGTCGGAGTGATAGTAGTACGCGAAGTCGAGCGCGGCGCCGATGATGCAGTTCGATCGCTGCTCGCGCCCCGTCCCCCGACCGCAGGCGGCGAGCGTACCTGGCACCTGATTCAGACCGGTTGTGGCGGCGTCCCTCCCGAGACTCCGATAGCAGGTGGTCCGATACGGCGCCTGCAGCTTGGCGCACAGCGCGAACACTTTGGAAAAATCGCCCTGCACGGCACCGAGGGCATACGATGTCTGGATGTCCAGGCACGCGTCTTTGTATTTGCCGTCAACCGCCGTGCACGGGTACAGGGGCTCGGTGGGTTTCAAATACCTGCTGTAGTGACCGCCGTGCGCACCATCTACGATCACGTTCTCCATGAATACCCCGTTGGCGCAGGCGCTCTCTTCCATCGAGCCCGTCAGTCCGTCGCACCCGCGCAGGGCGTCGAACAGGTCGTCACCGGTGACGGCCATGATGCCGTGTCCCAGGCCGTGCACGCAATTGTAGTAGTCCAGGGACCTGCGCTCCTTGCCGGGGATGCCCGCGCAGACGGCATCCAGGTCGCTCGAGAGCGCCTCTCGCCCCATGCTGAGCGCGATGCCCTGGAGCACGCCGTGGTAGTAGCCCGACCCGCAGAAGTTGTCGCCGTACTGAAAGGCCTCGGCTACGTCGCCGTACTTCTGCGCGGCGGCCCGACCGATGGCGTGGGTGATCGCATGACACAGCCGTTGGGCGTCCGGGTCGCCGGCGTACCGCGCCTTCAGCTGGGTGAAGGCGTCGGCAACGCTCGTTTGCGTGACGATCGAGCCATAGTACTGCTCGTAGCATCCCAGCGTGGCACCGGGGTTGGTAAGACAGCTGGGTACGGTCGCCGCTCGCGATGAGCCGCGCGCGCGCAAGGCCAGGAAGCCGATTGCGCCCAGCGCGACGAGCAGAGTGGCGGCCGCGCCTTGCTGTCCTATCCGGCCGAGCGGCATCAGATTTCGATTACCCGCCGAATCCGAAGCAGTAGAACAACCCGTTCCCGCCCGTGCTCTGAAGATTCTCCTGACTGCACCCGCGAGAGTTGTGGGCCGAGTTCCACGACGTCGGGTTGTCGCCCCCGCCGACGCGGTCGTGGTGTCCCACCCGGGCGCTGCCCTCGCCGCTGCTCGTCCAGTTGCCGCAGTTGGTGTAGCCCTCGGCGGTGTACGCCGTCCCATCGAGGTTGGACCCGGTGAGGATGTCGTGCATGTTGGGCTGGTCGCCGCGGCCGTTCACCACCGTACCCGTTTCCGTCAGGGAGTTCTGTTTCGTGAGCTTGTTGTTGTCGCTGTGCAGGTCCGCGACGTTGTCGGCGATCTTCACTCCCTTGGCGTTGAACCAGGGCCCACGCCCGATCCGGTCGCGCGCGTTGACGGCGGGCGCACCGCCCTGCGGCAGCGTGCTCAGGTAGGCGCGCCACTGGAGCTTGCCCGCGCCGACGGCGTCGGCGAGCGCGTGGCAGTGACGGTCGGCGCCCGCGAGCCCGCCGAGATCGGCACCCTTGCCCGGGCCGGCGCTCGTAATGAAGAAACTCATGGGCGCCGTCTGCCGGAGCACAGGACGCGCGCCGAGGACGAGGAGACTCGCGAGGACTACGGTGGCCTTGCTCATGGGAGGTTCCTTCGGAGCCGGGCCAAGAACGTAGAGGCGCCTGGCCTGCGTGGCAAGCAGCGCCTATCGCAGGTGCTGGTGCTGGGCGCGCTGGCCATCCTGACACCGCGGACCCCGAGCCCTCGCGTGTGGACAAGGCCGTGCCGCGCTGATAGCTTCGCCCCTTCCTCACCCAACCCTATGCCACCTTTTCTTGCAGAACTGCTCGGCACCATGCTGTTGGTCATTCTTGGCGACGGCGTCGTCGCCAACGTGGTGCTCAACAAGACCAAAGGTCAGAGCGGCGGCTGGATCGTGATCACCGCCGGCTGGGCGTTCGCGGTGACGGTCGCGGTCTATGCCGTCGGCCCCTTCAGCGGCGGGCACGTCAACCCCGCGGTGACCATCAGCCTGGCCTCGATGGGCCGGTTGCCGTGGGCGGCGGTGCCGGTCTATATCGGGGGGCAGATGCTCGGCGCGTTCATCGGCGCGGCGGTCGTGTGGCTCGCCTACCTCCCGCACTGGCCCCTCACGGAGAGCCAAGCCGGGAAGCTGGCGGTGTTTTGCACCGCCCCCGCCGTTCGCAACCCGATCGCGAATCTTCTGACCGAGATCATCGGCACGTTCGTGCTGGTGCTGGGCGCCCTGGCCATCCTGACACCGCAGAACCTGAATCCCGTGAACGGATGGAGGGCGGGCTTCGGCCCCTTCCTGGTCGGCGTTCTCGTATGGGCCATCGGCCTCTCGTTGGGCGGCCCGACCGGCTATGCGATCAACCCGGCGCGCGACCTCGGTCCCCGGCTTGCGCATGCGTTCCTGCCGATCGCGGGCAAAGGGGCTTCGGACTGGGGCTACGCCTGGATCCCCGTGGCCGGCCCGATCATCGGGGGCCTGCTGGCGGCCTTCCTGTACGGAGCACTCTGGCCCGCATGAAGTACGTCCTCGCCCTCGACCAGGGCACGACGAGCTCGCGCACCATCGTGTTCGATCAGGGTGGGAGCGTCGTGGCGTCGGCGCAGAAGGAGTTTCGCCAGTACTTCCCCAAGCCCGGCTGGGTGGAACACGATGCCGCCGAGATCTGGGCCACCCAGCTGCACACCGCGAGGGAGGCGCTCGGCAAGGCGGGCTTGACCGCGTCCGACATCGCCGGCATCGGGATCACGAATCAGCGCGAGACGACCGTGGTGTGGGACCGCGCGACCGGCGCACCGGTGCATCATGCCATCGTGTGGCAGGATCGCCGCACCGCCGCCGCTTGCGACCGACTGAAAGCGCGTGGGCTCGCGCCGCTGATCAAGCGCAAGACGGGACTGGTGGTGGACGCGTATTTCTCCGCCACCAAGCTCGACTGGATTCTCCACAACGTTCCGGGCGCGCGCGCCAAGGCCAAGGCCGGCAAGTTGGCGTTCGGGACCGTGGACTCGTGGCTCGTGTGGAACTTGACGGGCGGCCGGGTGCACGTGACCGATCCGAGCAACGCGTCGCGCACCATGCTCTTCAACGTGCGGACCGGCGACTGGGACGACGAGCTGCTCAAGCTTTTCGGCGTCCCGCGCTCGGTGCTGCCGGCCGTCGGCTCGTCGAGCGAGGTGTATGGCGAGACGACCCTGCTTGGCGGGACGGTTCCGATCGCCGGCATCGCCGGCGACCAGCAGGCGGCCCTGTTCGGCCAGGCGTGCACTCAGCCCGGCATGGTGAAGAACACCTACGGCACCGGTTGTTTCATGCTGATGCACACCGGTACGAAACCGATCGTATCCAGGCATAATCTCCTGACGACGGTGGCGTGGCGCGTCGGCAACCGGACCGACTACGCCCTCGAGGGCAGCATTTTCATCGCCGGCGCGGTAGTGCAGTGGCTGCGCGACGGCCTGGGGATCATCAAGTCGTCGTCGGAGGTCGAGGCACTGGCTTCGCGGGTGACGGATCCCGACGGGGTTTATCTGGTCCCGGCATTCGCCGGGCTCGGGGCCCCGCACTGGGATCAGTACGCCCGCGGGCTCATCGCGGGTGTGACGCGCGGCACCACGGCAGCTCACATCGCGCGCGCCGCGCTCGAGGGCATCGCGTTCCAGGTGGCCGACGTGTTGCGGGCGATGGAGGCTGACGCGCGCATCAAGCTGAAGGAGCTGCGTGTGGACGGGGGTGCGTCCGCGAACAACCTGCTCATGCAATTCCAGTCGAACCTGTTGGGCGTCCCCGTGATACGGCCGAAGGTCACCGAAACGACGGCGCTCGGCGCGGCGTATCTCGCCGGCCTGGCCGTAGGCTACTGGAAGGACCAGAAGCAAATTGCCGCGCAGTGGCAGGTAGACCGCCGCTTCACGCCCGCCATGCAACCCGCGCAGCGCAAACAGCTCGAGGCCGGGTGGCGCAAAGCGCTCGACCGCGCCAGACGGTGGGAAGAGGCGGGTTGACCGGGGGAGGGGGGGAGGCTGTTCGTGGAAGTCATCATTCAGCAGGACTACGAGCAGATGAGCAGGACCGCGGCGCGGATCGTCGCGGAGGTGCTCAACACCAAGCCGAACGCCGTGCTCGGCATGGCCACCGGCTCCACGCCCCTCGGCCTGTACCAGGAGCTGGTGCGGCTGCACCAGAAGGAGCAGCTCGACTTCTCGCGGGTGACGACGTTCAACCTCGACGAATACGTGGGGCTCACCGTGAATCACCCGCAGAGCTACCACTACTTCATGCACGAGCACTTCTTTCGGCACGTGAACGTCCCGGCGCAGAACATCAACATCCCCTCGGGTACCACCAGCAACTATCCCGCCTTCTGCGAATGGTACGAGAAGCGCATCGCGGAGTGCGGCGGGATCGACCTCCAGATCCTGGGCATCGGCTCCGACGGTCACATCGCCTTCAACGAGCCGGGAAGCTCCCTGACCTCGCGGACCCGGCTGAAGACCCTCTCCAAGCAGACCATCGACGACAACGCCCGGTTCTTCGAGCACCGCGAGGATGTGCCGGTCTACGCCATCACCATGGGCGTCGGCACCATCCTGGACGCCCGCAAGCTCGTCCTCGTGGCGAGCGGGGGGCACAAGGCCAAGGCGATTGCCCAGGCCGTGGAAGGCCCCGTTACGAGCATGGTCACGGCGAGCGCGCTCCAGCTGCACCGTGATGCGATCGTGATCACCGATGAGGAGGCCGCGGCGGACCTCACCATGCGCGACTACTATCAGTTCATTTACGCTGCGAAGCCCGCGGCACCGAAGTAGGAGGATGGTCGTGAGACAACGAAGACGCGTGGTGGTTGGAGCGGTGCGGGGCGCGGCGCTACTCGCCCTGTGGGGACCCGTCCAAGCGCAGCAGCCGCTGAGCGAGCTGTTTCGCAAGGTCAGCCCCTCCGTGGTCCTCGTGCGCACGCTCGAGCGGAGTGTAACCGCCGATCCCCAGGCGGGGCTCACAACCATTCCCGGGCTCGGCTCCGGCGTGTTGATCAGCGCGGACGGGAAAGTGATGACCGCTGCCCACGTCGTGCAGACCGCCGACCGAGTGGCCGTCCAGTTCCTGGATGGCAAGCTCTACCCCGCTCACGTGGTCGCGTCGTCGACACGGGCGGACGTGGCCTTGCTACAGCTCGATCGGACCCCGATCGCCCTCTCGCCCGCCCGGCTCGGCGATTCCGACAAGCTCGACGTAGGGGACCAGATCGTCGTGATTGGCGCACCATACGGCCTCGGCCACAGCCTCACGGTAGGTCACGTCAGCGGCCGACTCGCCATGGGTGGCGTCGTCAGTGGCGGGCCGATGGAAATGCTCCAGACGGACGCGTC
The DNA here is from genome assembly GCA_003222035.1 of Gemmatimonadota bacterium. Classification (GTDB taxonomy): domain Bacteria; phylum Gemmatimonadota; class Gemmatimonadetes; order Gemmatimonadales; family GWC2-71-9; genus AG41. The sequence continues at coordinate 95,333 of QHUS01000059.1, forward strand.
GATCAACATGGGGAATTCCGGTGGCCCGATGTTCAATATGGACGGCGAAGTGGTCGGCATCGTGAGCCGCATCCTGACGCAGTCCGGCGGGTTCGAGGGCGTCGGATTCGCGGTCTCGGCCAAGGTGGCGCAGCGGGTGCTGCTCACGGCCAAGGCGTTCTGGACCGGCGTGGACGGTGTCCTGCTGCAGGACACGCTGGCCCAGATCTTCAATTTGCCGCAACCCGCCGGCTTTCTGGTGCAGCAGGTCGCGACGGGCTCGCCGGCCGCACTCCTGGGAATCCGCGCGGGGACGTGGCCCGCGAAGATCGGCACGGAGCAGCTCCTCCTTGGTGGCGATATCGTCCTCGCGGTCGGCGGGATCGCGATCACGCCGAACGGTGCGTCGCTCGACCAGATCCAGAGCCACCTGAGTCAGCTCCGGCCGGGTGACAGCATCACCGTGAACGCGCTCCGCGGTGGTAAAGTCGTGCGGCTCTCGATAGCCAAGCCGCGGTAATACCCGTTAGTGCCTCCGCCGCTCGCGATCGTCACCGCGCTGTTCCTGGCGTTGCCAGGGTTCGCTGCCTGGGACGTCGTGGGTCATCGGACCATCGCCGAGATCGCCTGGGAGAACATGACCGCGCGCGCGCGCGCGCGGGCCGTCGGGCTGCTGTTGCACGGACCGGCGCTCGCGAACCTCGGCTCGCTCCGCCCGGCCACGGGCACTGACGCCGAGCGCGATCGCGCCCTGTTTCTCAACGCCGCCACCTGGGCCGACCTGGTGCGCAACCGCGCGGAGCCGTGGCACGCCTACCACCACTCCAACTGGCATTACGCCGACTACTACTGGGACCTCGTGAACGGACAGCCCCACGACATTCCGGGCACCGGCCCCGATTCGCAGAACGCCGGCGAGCGCATCGTCGCCTTCCTGGCGACTCTGCGGGATCCCAGCGCCGCCGACACGACCAAAACCGTCGCCCTCGCCTGGCTGCTGCACCTGGTGGGCGACGTTCATCAGCCGCTCCACTGCAGCTCGCGCGTCACCCCGGAGGACACGCTCCCGCGCGGCGACGAGGGTGGCAACACGTTTCGCCTCGACGACAACCGCAACCTGCACGCCTACTGGGACCGAATCCTCAGCCAGACGACCGCCCCGGGCCCGGGTGAGGACTCGATCGCCTACGTCACGCGCCTTGCCCATCGGATCGAAGGGACGCATGCTTTGGCGTCGCTGTCCGAGCCAGCGGCGTCGGCCGACGTTTTGGCCTGGGAGGGGGAGGGGCTGCACGTCGCGCAGACCATCGTGTACAAAGGAGTCACGCGCAGCGCCGCGCCTCCCGCCGCCTACGAGGTGGAGGCGCTGAAGGTCGCGGAACGGCGGATCGCCCTGGCGGGCTACCGTCTGGCGGCGTTGCTCAACATGGTGCTCAAGTAGCGTCTCGCGCAGGCGGGCGCGTCCGAGGCTGCGCTCCACGAGGTTGAGCAGCTGCTCACCAGGCCGTCCTTACTGACGGTCCACACCCTGCGGCTCGACCCTCTGTGGGACCCGTTGCGGGGGAATCCGCGCTTCGAAGCGCT
>QHUS01000040.1 GCA_003222035.1 Gemmatimonadota bacterium
TGGGGCGCCCGGTCGACGGGCTAGGCCCCATCCAGGGCACCAAGACCCGCAAGGTGGACATCGTCGCGCCCGGCATCATCAAGCGACAGCCGGTGAAGGAGCCACTCCAGACCGGGATTAAGGCGATCGACTCGATGATTCCGATCGGCCGGGGCCAGCGGGAGCTGATCATCGGCGATCGGGCGATCGGCAAGACGGCGATCGCGATCGACACGATCATCAACCAGAAGGGCACCGGCGTGATCTGCGTGTACGTGGCGATCGGGCAGAAGGGCTCGACCGTCGCGGCCGTAGTCGAGAAACTCAAGGAATTCGGCGCGATGGACTATACGATCGTCGTGCTGGCATCGGCTTCGGAGCCGGCGCCGATGCAGTACATCGCGCCATTCTCGGGATGCGCGATGGCCGAGTACTTCATGTACGACGAAAAGAAGGCGACGCTGTGCGTATACGACGACCTGTCGAAGCAGGCGGCGGCGTACCGCCAACTGTCGCTGGTGCTGCGGCGGCCGCCGGGCCGGGAGGCGTATCCCGGCGACGTGTTCTACCTGCACAGCCGCCTGCTCGAGCGGGCCGCCAAGCTGTCGGACCAGATGGGCGGTGGCTCGCTCACCGCGCTTCCCATCATCGAGACACAGGCGGGGGACATCTCCGCGTACATCCCCACCAACGTCATCTCCATCACCGACGGCCAGATCTTTCTCGAGACGGACATGTTCTACTCGAACGTCCGGCCACCGATCAACCCGGGCATCTCGGTGTCGCGTGTGGGGGGGAACGCCCAGATCAAGGCGATGAAGCAGGTGGCGGGTCGGCTGCGACTCGATCTCGCCCAGTACCGCGAGCTCGAGGCGTTCGCCCAGTTCGGCTCGGAGCTCGATCAGGCCACGCAGAAGCAGCTGGCGCGCGGCGAGCGCGTCGTCGACGTGCTCAAGCAGCCGCAGTACCAGCCCATGCCCGTGGAGCAGCAGGTCATGGTGATCTTTGCGGTCACGAACGGCTATCTCGACGATGTTCCGGTGGACCAGATCCGGGCGTGGGAGCAGGGGTTCCGCGACTTCATGGCGGCCGAGCACCCCGACGTGGGGGAGGAGATCAAGACCCGGAAGGTCCTGGGCGACGACCTCGCGGCCAAGCTGCGGGCGGCCGTGGCCGAGTACAAGCAGATCGCCGCGCTCTGATGGCGAAGCCTCGCGAGCTGCGCCGGCGGATCAAGTCCGTCCAGAGCACGCGCAAGATCACGAAGACGATGGAGCTGGTCGCCACGTCCAAGCTCAAACGTGCCCAGGACCGAGTCGTGGCCACCCGGCCCTACGCGGCAGCGCTCGCGGAAGTGATCGGCGACCTGTACGCACCGGAGTTGGCCGAGCGGTTTCCGCTCTTGCGGCAGCCTCGAGTTCCCGGGGTCGGTAGAGTTGCGCTCGTTGTCATCACCGCCAACCGGGGGCTGTGCGGCGCGTTCAACGCGAACCTCATCCGCGAGGCGCGGCGGCGGATCGAGCAGCTCGAGGGTGACGGAGCGGCCGTCGATCTCCACCTCATCGGCAAGAAGGGGATCACGTACTTCAAGTTTGCGAAGCGACCGGTGGCATCCCAGCGGACCGACGTCGGCGACAAGCCCAAGCCGGAACACGCAGCCGAGGTCATGGACCCGCTCATGACGCAGTTCGCATCAGGTGCGTTGGATGCGGTCGAGGTCGTGTTCGCACAGTTCAAGAGCGCGATCTCGACCCCACCCACCACCCTGCGCATTCTCCCCGTCGCCCCACCCCGGGCGGCAGCGGGCGGCAGCGGGCGGCAGCAGGCGGTCAACTACATCCTGAAGCCGTCGGCCGAGGCGATCCTCGAGCAACTGCTGCCGCTGTATGTGCGCAATCAGATGTACCGGGCACTGGTGGAGACCGCCGCCGCGTTCCTCGGCGCCCAGCGCACCGCGATGAAGAACGCGACCGACAATGCCGGCGACATCATCGAGCTGCTGCAGCGCACCTATAACCGCGCCCGGCAGGCGCAGATTACGCAGGAGCTGGCGGAGATCGTGGGTGGAGCGGAAGCGCTGAAAGGCTAGGTGCCGGGTGCCAGGTGTCGGGTGTCAGGTTTGACACCCCGGCACCCGACACCTGACACCCGACACCTGAGGAATTCACATGGCGACGCGAACCAAAGAAGCTCCCAAGAAGTCGGCCGGCGAGCCCAAGCCGAATGTCGGAAAGGTCGTCCAAGTCATCGGCCCCGTGCTCGACGTCGAGTTCGAGCCGGAGCACCTGCCCGAGCTCTACAACGCCGTCGTGATCGATCATAGCGGGAATGGCGCCCCGGCGATCCACCTCACCGCCGAGGTGCAGCAGCACATCGGTCGGAATCAGGTGCGAGCCGTGGCGATGACGTCGACCGACGGCGTGGTCCGCGGCATGGAGGTGGTCGACACGGGGAAGCCGATCACCGTGCCCGTGGGTCAGGCCGCGCTCGGCCGCATTCTCAACGTGCTCGGCGAGCCCGTGGATGAGGGCGACCCGATCCCGGTGGGGGCGGAGCGGTGGCCGATCCACCGTGAGACGCCGAAGTTCGTCGACCTCGAGCCCAAGACCGAGGTGTTCGAGACGGGGATCAAGGTCATCGATCTGATCGCCCCGTTCGTGAAAGGTGGCAAGATCGGTCTGTTCGGCGGCGCGGGCGTCGGGAAGACCGTCATCATTCAAGAGCTGATTCACAACGTGGCCATGGGCCACGGCGGCCGGTCGGTGTTCTGTGGTGTGGGAGAGCGCACGCGCGAGGGGAACGATCTCTACCTGGAAATGAAGGAGAGCGGGGTCCTCAAGTCGTGCTCGCTCATCTACGGCCAGATGAACGAGCCGCCGGGTGCACGCCTGCGCGTCGGCCTCACCGGACTGACCGTGGCGGAGTACTTCCGCGACGTCGAGGGTCAGGACGTGCTCGTCTTCATCGACAACATCTTTCGGTTCACGCAGGCGGGCTCCGAGGTCTCGGCGCTGCTGGGCCGGATGCCGTCGGCGGTCGGCTACCAGCCAACGCTCGCGACCGAGATGGGAGAGCTCCAGGAACGGATCACCTCCACCAAGAAGGGGTCCATCACCTCGGTGCAGGCGATTTACGTGCCGGCGGACGACCTCACCGATCCGGCTCCGGCGACGGCATTCTCGCACCTCGACGCCACGGTGGTGCTGTCGCGCCAAATCTTCGAGCTCGGCATCTATCCCGCAGTCGACCCGCTCGCGTCGTCGTCGCGCATCCTGGACGCGCAGTACCTGGGCGAGCGCCATTACAAGGTGGCCGTCGAGGTGCAGCGCATCCTGCAGCGCTACAAGGACCTTCAGGACATCATCGCGATCCTCGGCATGGACGAGCTGTCGGAAGAGGACAAGCAGATCGTCGCGCGCGCGCGCCGCGTGCAGCGCTTCCTGTCCCAGCCGTTCTTCGTGGCGACCCAGTTCACCGGTCTCGAGGGCAAGTACGTGAAGCTCGAGGACACGATCGCGTCGTTCGAGCGGGTGGTGGCCGGGGAGTTCGACCATTTGCCGGAGCAGGCGTTCTACATGGTGGCGGCGATCGAGGAGGCGGTGGAGCAGGCCAAGCGCCTGGCCACGAGCTAAGTGATGCACGTCACCGTCGTATCTCCCGTGCAGGCAGTATTCGATGGGGTCGCCGACGCGGTCGTCGCGCCGGCGTACGACGGCCTGGTAGGTATCCTGCCGCGCCATGCCGCATTTCTGACGCTGCTCGGAACCGGCAAGTTGACGCTGCGACAGGGCGCAACGACGACCCGGCTCCAGGTGTCGGGCGGGTTTCTCCAGGTCGTGCAGGGGGGCGACACCGTGCGGATCGTGGCCGACCGGGTCGACCAGTCTTGACAGATCCGGCCGTCGCTTTTAGCGATGTGCGACTGCTCGGTTGAGCCGTCCGCGCCCGTTCCTTCCCTGAGGGGAGTTCCCATATGCGGAAGTGCATCGGCAGTGCCCTGCTCCTGACCGTCCTTTCGGTGCTTCCCGCCTTTGCGGCGGCGCAACGGAGAGCGGTGTCAGAGACCGGTCCCAAGAACGAGTTGGGCGTCGACCTTGCGTTCCAGTACGTGAGTTACGGCAGCAACGGCGGATCCGGTGTCCAGTTGGCAGCGCCGGTCGACGCCCGTGTCGGCTGGCTGTCGCGGTCGGTGAACATGTTCGAGGCGCGCGCGGCCGTCAGCTGGGACTCGAACCTCGGCGCGATCGTGTTCGCGCCGGGCGTCAACGTTCTGCACGCGTTGAAGAAGGGTTCCGGTACCCGCGGATTGATGCGCGCACCGTATGTGACCGCTGGCCTCGGGCTGAACATCGTCAAGCTCGGTTCGGGCGCCGGCACGGACACGCAGTTCGGGCTCGGGGCGGGCGTGGGGAAGCGGCTGCCGTACGGCAGCGCCGTATTCCGCCCAGAGGGTTTCATGACGTATGCGTTCTCATCCGGCACCTTGCCCAGCTCGTTCGCGATCGGCGTGCGGATGGGCTTGTCGTTCTGGCACTAAGCGGCTTCGCGGAAGCACGTCCCCGGCCCCCGGCCCCCGCCGGCGGGCCGTTTCCGTTTACGGCGGTGCCGCGGAACGACCGCCGCCCGCATGGGTACCCTGTCTCACATTCTCTTTGAGGTCAGGGGTCCCATGGGACGTGAGGTGGCGTTGGTGGTGGTGGCACTGGTGGCGGGGATCGCCACCGCGGCCCGGGCGCAGGCGACCGGTATGCCTTCCTTCAATGCTCCGTATCCGGCGTTCAAGCGATCCGAGCTGGGCGCGGTGTTCAGCTTCCCCGACGGGGGAGGTAATGGGTTCGAGGGCGTGTACCGCGTAGCGACCGGCGGCAATCTCGACGTCGGGTTTCGCCTTGGCCTGTTCGACCCCAGTGGGTCCGGTAACTCGGTCTTCCTCGCCGGCGCGGAGGCGCGAACGCGCGTGATCAAGCATACCGCCGACTTCCCGCTGGACGGCTCTATCATCTTCGGCGCGGGTGCTGGTCTTGTGAAAGACGGCTCGACGCTATTCGTTCCGGTCGGCTTGTCGCTGGGCCGCCGGATCGAGCCGCAAGGGACCACGATCAAGATCGTTCCCTATGTGCAGCCCACCTTCTCGTTCGTCGCCGGTGAAGGCCGCTCTTCGGGGGTGGAGTTCGGCTTCGGCCTCGGTGCCGACTTCCGGCTTTCTCCCGTGCTCGACGCGCGGATCTCCGGCGGGCTGGGCGACCGCCCGCTGACGGGCGTGTCGATCGCCGGCGTGTGGGTGCACTGAAGCAGGTTGTGGAGAACGGTGGAAGCTCCGACCTCGACAGCCTCCACTGACCTTCACCGTCTTCCACCGACCTCCACCAACCTAGAAGGGGCATGTATGCGCGCAGTGTTGACGGTGACTTTCCTGGGGCTCCTCGCGACCTCCGCCGCCGCGCAGTGGCTGGGGCAGCCGGTCTGGAACAGTCCCAAGGGCGGGACGGGCTTCACGATCAGCGGGGAGTACTCGCGGCCCAACGCCGCCTTCGGTGAAGGCGACGCCTGGGGTGGTCGGGTCGCGGTGGGGCTCGGCACGGTGACGCTGACCGCCGGTGTGTCGACCTGGAAGCCCAGCGGGGCCGCGGAGTCGTTCACGTCGCTCGGTGGCGACGCGGACTTTCGACTGATCGGCGGGACCCTGCTCCCCGTCAACGTGAACCTGCAGCTCGGGGCAGCCCGCACCGACTCCGCCAACGGGACGGCTGCGAGGACCCGCGTCATTGGTGCGGTCGGCTTGAGCGTTCCCCTTCCCATGCCCGGCGTGAACATCGAACCCTACTTCTCACCGGGGATCCGTTACGAGGACCCCACGCCGAGCGGCGGCTCGAGTACCGAGTTCGGGTACGCGATCGGCGCGAACCTCAGTTTCGGCATGCTCGGCGCGCACATCGCATACGACAACGAGCAGCTGAAGGACAATGGCAGTCGCGGCGTGTGGGGTGTCGGAGTGCACCTGGGATTCCACGCGCCGCTGGGCATGTGAGGCCCGTCACACCCCGGACTCCAGCCGCCAACGTATGCTGAGTCTCCACCGGGACCGGGCGCCCTGGCCCCACACCGGGGAGGGCGACCATGAAGCGGACACTGTTGACGCTGGGGCTGACGGCCGTGCTGACGACGACGGCCGCGGCTCAGTGGCTGGGCGAGCCGGCGTGGAACACACCCGACGCTGGCACGGGCTTCACGATCTACGGGGATTACACCATGCCGAACCCTGACGCCGGTGGCGGCAAGGCCTACAGCGGCCGCCTCATGTTCGGGTCCGGCACGTTCACGCTGACGGGCGGTGTGTCGTCGTGGAAGTCCGACTTCGCGAGTGAGCACATCACGTCCTTCGGCGGGGCGGCGGCGCTCCGGTTGATCGGCGGCAGCTTGGTGCCGGTCGCCGTCAACCTGCAGGTCGGTGGCGGTCACAGCATGGAGATCACCTCGAGCACCTCGACCGTCTCGCTGCAGACCATGTTCCTCGGCGCGGTGGGCGTGAGCGTCCCACTGCACACGTCGATGGTGAGCGTGGAGCCGTACGTCTCGCCCGGGGCCCGATATCGTCGTTACTTGAACGTCGCGCCGGGCGCTCCGGACCACGAGACCAACTTCGGGTGGGTGATCGGAGCCAATCTCGGGTTCGGTCCGATGGGGTTCCACGTGGCGTACGACTCGGAGAAGTTCACCGACGGGACGACGCACGGAGTGCTCGGCCTCGGGGCCAGCATCGGGCTCCACCCCTCGCCGGGCCGGTGAGACCGGTTCACAACCAGCACTGAAGCCACTACCTTTGGAGCGCGCCGATCCCGGCGCGCTCCGTCCGTTTCCGGGAGTCCTGTGATCCGTCCTGTCTTCGCGCGGGCGTCGGTCCTCGTGCTGGCTCTCGCGTCGAGCGGCTGCGCCCTCACGCTGGACGCGTCGCACCTTGGTGTCCCCGTGTCGCTCGCGGGCGCCGCCGAGCGTCCCGACTCGGGCACGCCGTTCCGCGTGACCCAGCACGCGGTCTACATGATCCTCGGCCTCGTCCAGGTGAAGCAGCCGAATCTCGAGGATGTGCTGGGCAGTCAGGTGGGCGCCGGAGCCCGGATCACCAACCTGCGCATCAAAGTTCGCAGCGGCCTGGGCGATCTGCTCGTGACCGGGCTGACATTGGGGCTGGTCGTGCCGAGGTCGGTGACGTTTGAGGGGACGGTGGCGGGACAGTAACCTCCACTACCCTCCACCGTCCTTCACCAACCGCTGTACCAGCCTCGTCGTCCGCTCCGCCGCACCGCGTCCTTCCCGCACCAGCCTCTTGCCTGCCGCGCCCGCTTTGGCGCGGGCCGCCGGGTCGTGATGCCACACGAGCCATTGGGAGTGCAGCGCGTGGCGCCCGTCGGTGCCGAGCGCCACGGCCCCGCCGCGCTCGATCAGGAGCCCGGCGTCGCGACTCATGTGCCAATGCGGTCCCACCGCCAGCGGGACGCCGAACACGGCCGGCTCGAGGACCGAATGCAGGCCCGCCCGGTGATGTCCCCCCCCCACGAACGCGACCGCCGCCAGGCCGTACAGGTCGGCGAGAATGCCGACGCGGTCGACGACGATCACGGGTGTGCTGGGTTGATGGTCGACCTGCGACAGCCGCACCGGACGAGGGAGGCCCGCCGCGCGCGCGCGCTGCATGATGCCCGCGAGGTGGTCGGGGTTGGGCTCGTGCGGGGCGAGGATCAGGCGCGCCGCGGGAACCTGCGCGAGGAGGTCCGCGAACGCGGGCAGCACCACCGCCTCATCAGCGGGCCACGTCGACCCTGCCACGATGGTGAACGTGCCGGCGGGTACGATCGCCAGCTTCGCGAACGGGTCGCGCGTCTGGTCGAAGCGTTCCGCCCGCTCCGCGACGCTGTCGTAGCGGGTGTCGCCCGTCACTTCGATCGCCCCCGGCCGGGCGCCGAGCTGCTCGAGGCGCCGGCCGTCCTCCGCGCTGATCGCGCCGATGCGCTCGAGCGCGCGGTAGGCGGGCTCCGCCCAACCCCGCGCCGGCCAGCGGAGCCGAGAGCTGTGCGGAGCGACGGTCGCCGAGATGAGGCCCAGCCGCACCCCGCGCTGCGCCGCGGCGAGCGTCAACTCGGGCCACACGTCGAGCTTCGAGAACACCAGCGCGGCGGGCTTCAAGGCATCGAGCGCCGCGGACACTTCGGCCGGCCGGTCGAGGGGCAGATAATCGGCGATGTCGACCGGCAACGTGCGGGCGAGCCGCTCGGCCGACGGAGAGAAGAACGTGTAGGCGAGCTGCCACTGCGGCACCTCGGCTCGCACCGCTTCGAGCACGGGCTTGGCCTGGAGGCCTTCGCCCACCGACGAAGCGTGCACCCAGAGAAGCGGGCGGCTCGGCTCGCGGTGCGCTCGCGCCCAGGCCGCGAGCCGGGCGGTGACGCCGCGGCGGGCCTCGAGTCCCCGCGCCACTTTCTTGTCGAAGCGCGCCGCGAAGGGCAAGGCCTGCTGGGCGAGCCGGATGCTCAGCCGGTATATGAAGGAAGGACGCGCCCCCCGCATCAGGGCGCCGTCTTGCTCTGGTAGATCGAGTCCAGCACCGCTCGGAACACCTCGACCGGCGCCGCCCCTTCGAGCAGCGCTCCTTCGATATAGAAGCTGGGCGTGGCCGTGGCGCCGGCGCGGTGCGCTCGCTCGGCGTCGGCGCGGACGGAAGCGGCGGTCGCACCGGACGTCACACAGCGGGCGAACGCGTCCCGCCCCAGTCCCAGCGAATCGCTCAGTGCGAGAAAATACGACCGCGGGGACGCGAGTGGGGCCCATTCGCCCTGATGACCGAACAGCCAGTCGTGCATGGGCCAGAACCGCTGCTGGCGCGCGGCGCACAGGGCGGCTTCCGCCGCCGCGGTGGCATTTTTGTGCACGTCCGGGAGGGGCAGGTTGATGTAGACGAAACGGACCTTGCCCGTCTGCACATACTCCCGCTCCAGCAGCGGCAGCGTGCCGAGCGCGAACGCGCGGCAGTAGGGACACTGAAAGTCCGACATCTCGTAGACGGTGACCGGCGCGTCGCTGCGGCCTCTGGCGCGGGCCGCGACCGGGTCCGGGTCCTGATGGGGGGCCGGCAGCGTCACGAACCAGGCGGCGATGAGGAAGGAGCGCGTCATGAGGGGTTGTCTGGCGACCAACCATACTCGGTCCCGGGAGGCCGCGCCACGGCGGTGCCGAAGAGGCGACGTTCCATAATGCAACTGCCGGATGGGGTTGGTTTGCTCTGGCGCGTTCCGGCAAATGGTGATATATGAGCGGGCGTTAGGCGCATTCTTGCGCCGCACTAGACCGTCGCCGTCACCGCGCGTGGAGCGCCCTCTTGCCGTCGTCGTCCAGCGAGCGCGCGGTTCGTTGAGTGGGCAATCGAGTTCGATCGCGTCCTGCTGTCCGGCAGGGCCGGTCGGAGATGTAGTACGTCGTCGCAGCACCGGACCGCCAACAGGCGGGCGCCGGCTGTGCGTGTCACTTACCTCGCAGGAGGGGACATGCAATTCAAACCCCGTCGGTTCATTCCTCTCATTCTCAGCGCGGTTCTCGCGCTCCCGGCCCTGCTCGCCGCGCAGGAGCCGGTGACGATTACCGGTAAAGTCACCAGCGACGCGGGCCAGCCTCTCGGCCAGGTCGAGGTGGCGATTCCGTCCCTGGGGCTGGGCGCCCTGAGCAAGGACGACGGGCGCTACACGCTCGTCGTGCCGGGCGCGCGCGTCACGGGGCAGACCGTGAGCATCGTGGGGCGGCGGCTGGGCTACAAGTCGCAGACGGCCCAGATCACTCTCACCAGCGGTGGCGTGACGCACGATTTCGTGCTCGCGGCCAACCCGCTGCAGCTCGGTGAAGTCGTCGTCACCGGCGCCGGCACCACGAGCGAAGCCGGGAAGCTCGGCAACGTGCGGAACAACGTCGGTGCCGATCTGATCGAGAAGGCGAGCGAGACGAACATGGTCCAGTCGTTGGCGGGCAAGGCGCCCAACGTGACCGTGGTTCAGCAGTCGGGTGACCCTGGCGCCAGCTCGTACATCAACATCCGCGGCACCAGCACCCTGCTCGGCAACAACCAGCCTCTGTTCGTCATCGACGGCGTGCC
>QHUS01000004.1 GCA_003222035.1 Gemmatimonadota bacterium
CGAAATGGTATCCAGAATCGCCGCGGTCGCCTCGTCCGTGGTGCGGTCGCAGCGCGCGATGTCCCCCGCGCCCACGAGTGTGACCGCCGACCCGGGCGTCGTGCTCAACTCGGGCCTGGCGAGCTCTCGAGGGGGCGGGAGGGGGGGGCCCTGCTGGGGTTCTTGGGTTTCGCGGCACGTCGTGGACAACGCGCCGACCAGGAGGATCGCTCCGGCTGCGTGGATGCGGGAGAAGTACAACGGAAACAGGGCCACGGCGGCAGCCAGCGCATGTTGCGTGCGCGCAACGATATCCGATAACGTCTTGAGCGGTATGATGTTGGGTAGAGGCGTCGACGGGCGGGGGCGTCGCCTGTAGCACCACCATTACACTTCCGGCGCAGGTCGCTCGCGGGTTTGAAACGCCAAGAGTCGCCCCGGCGGCCGCCGACCGAAGCTCTATCCGATCTCGACGCCGACGCCGTCGCGCCGCAGGCGACCGAGCAGCCACGCCTGCACACGGGCCGTCACCTGGACCACACCGTCGACCTGGGTCTCCGCCAGTACTTCCGCGTCGCGATGCAGCGCAGCCAGTAGCTTCCCGTCTCCGAGGGGAACGTGGATGCGAGCGATCGGGCGCAGCGCCTGTGCGGAGGTACGGAGCACGCTCCTCAGCCCTTCCACCCCGACCCAAGTCGGAACGCGCAACGCGGAACGCGGAACAGTCGATGTGAGCACGGCGTGGGGGTACCGTTCCCGCACCTGCGCGAGAAACGCTTCGGGATCGGGCAACAAGTCGGCCTTATTGAAGACGTACACAACGCGCTTGCGGCCCACGACGCTCGCGTCATCGTTCCACGTTCCGCCTTCCGCGATCCGTGTTTCCCGATCCACCACCTCCGCCTGCTGTTCCCACGCCGGATGCGCGGCGTCGATGACATGGAGGAGGATGTCGGCGCCCCGCACCTCTTCGAGCGTCGCGCGGAACGAGGCGACGAGGTGGTGCGGCAGCTTCCGAATGAAGCCCACAGTGTCGCTGAGCCGGAACCGATACCCATCCCCGACTTCGACCTCGCGCGTGAGCGTGTCGAGGGTCGCGAACAACCGGTCCTCGACGAACACCTCGGCGCCGGACAGCGCCCGCAGCAGGCTGGACTTGCCGGTGTTCGTATAGCCCACCAGGGCCGCGGTGGGCCGATCCCGGCGGCCCTGCCGCTGGTTCGCCCGGTGATCGGCGACTTCCTCCAGGCGCCGCTTCAACGTCGAAATCTTGCGGCGGATCACGCGCCGGTCGGTCTCGAGCTGCGTCTCGCCCGGGCCTCGGAGCCCGATGCCACCGCGGATGCGCGACAGATGGGTCCACATACGGGTGAGACGCGGCAGCAGGTACTCGAGCTGCGCCAGCTCGACCTGCATTTTCGCCTCCGCCGAGCGTGCGCGCGTCGCGAAGATGTCGAGAATGACCTCGGTGCGGTCCATGACCCGAACCCCGAGCGCCCGCTCGAGATTGCTGCCCTGGACGGGCGAGAGCGGCTCGTCGAATAGCACCAGGGTCGAGCGGGCGTCCTGTAGCACGCCCTTCAACTCTTCGACCTTGCCCTGGCCGAGATACAGGTTGGGTGTGGGTGCCTCGAGGCGCTGGTAGGCCTGGCCGACGACCTTGGCCCCCGCCGTGTCGGCGAGCCGGCGCAACTCGTCGAGATGCTCGTCCACCTGCGCCGCGTCCGCCGACCCTTTGCGGGGCGCGCCAACCAGGAACGCGCGCTCCACCGGCGTTTGGATGTCTATGAGCTGGCGGATCTGCTCAAGCTCCTGCGCGAGGCGTCACGTTGCAATCTAGGGCCGGATCCCGGAGGCGGGAGGGGGCAAGGGGCCAGGGTACGCGCGTGCGCCTCACAGGATCCGCTGCACCAGCGCGTCTACCACGGTCAGCCGATTCACATGACTCAAGGTGTGGATGCCGCGAACGTCGCGCGCCCATTTGGGTTCGAGGGTACTCGACTCCTCTTCGCGGTACTCCGTTTCGCTCAGGGTGATAATTCGATTGAGGTTCAGTCCGTAGCCATAGCGGGTTCCGCTGTTCTGCGAAGGCCGATACAGTCGGCCGCCGTGCTCGAAAATCGCTCCGGCAGGTCGCGAACGTCTCACATCCGACACAACGGGATTGGCGGGATGGGGTGTCCAGTGGGTGCTGAGTGGCGTGTCGGCAGAAAACAAGAAGAGCTCGTCCCACTTGGATGCGCCTGGTCGCTCCCGGACATTCGCAAACAACCACCACTTCCGCCCATCACAGAACAGCGTGGCATCGACGGCGGTCACATCCTGCATCAGCGTGACGCACAGCTCCCACTTGTGCGGAAACTCGACGCACCTGTACACCTCGATCGAGCTGTTCGCCGAGCTCTCCGGAACCATGTAGCAGTCCCCATTCCACTCGAACACGAAGGGATACGACAGGTGATAGGGACGCTCGAGCACCGGTACCGGCGCGGAGTAGGTCCCGTTCGTGTCTATCTCGATGACCGAGATGTGTGCCTTCCCTCTCGTGTAAACGAACTCCTCGATGAAGACGCAGTACCTGCCGTGCTTGTAGATCACGTGCGGATCGGCCCAAAACCGGTCGCGGGGAGGTGTCATTCGCTTGAATCGCCACGGAGATCCGGACACGCCGTCGCGCATGTCGAACATCACAATCCACTGCTCCCGCAGGAGCGCCCGCTCCAGCCTGCGGCGCGCCCACCTCACCAGATGCCTGGTCAACACGACAGCACACTCCGCGTTTCGCGGCGTCACGTACAGCCGGTGCGCATAGAGTTGCGGGTGATTGGACGAACTCACGCGACGGGTAAACTCCGCTCCCCCGATCGCATGGAGCTCTTTCAGTTTTCTCGGCAGAAAGGATAAGCTCTTCCAGTAGTAGTTATTCCGGTTGCGCTTGACCGAAACGGGGTCGGTTGCGGAAAACGACCTGTACAGTACCACGCCGTTGTCCAGGTCCTCGGTCAGCACCTGGAGAATCGAGCCCGTCACCGCGTGCCCCTCGAGGACTTCCCAGAACCCCGGTGGCCCGCCTCGGTTCACCTGATTGTCGCCGTGGTGATAAGACCACACTCCATACTTGGCGACTGTAAGGATCCTGCCCCTCAGAATTCTGAAGCCGAGTCTCACAAACACATCGAGGTGGTACGTCGCGATCCTCTCGATGTCGGCGTCCGCAAGCCGGTCCGAGTACTTGGTACATTCCGGCCTCACCCGCATGACGGGAACATCGTGAAGCAGGGCCGTGGCGTCCCGCGGCTCGAACGCGTCCGGGGTCACCGCGAATAGCTTCGCGTCGAGCTTCCAATAGGCCGCAAAGAACAGGTTGTCCCACGCGCCCAGGACTCGCGAAAACAAGCTTCGACGCTTCGGCTTCGGCGAATCATTCACGACGATCAGCGCGATGTCCGCATACGTCGATTGCCGCAAGGTCACCAGCATCTCGTACACCCATGCAGCGACCTCGAAGGAATCCAAGAGCAGGCCGATCCGCAGCTTGCCCGGGTCCTCGCGCCCGGTGACCGCCGTCATTTTAGGAGCTTCGCCAGCGGTACATTCCCCTTCCCCGTGAGCGCCACCGCCTTGTCTCCGAGCGGAGTGTCGAGCGATACCCGCCCGGTGACCGCATACGCCACCGGTAAAACCACGCGACTGTGATTAGTAGGCGAGAGGTCGAGCGGCCGCTCGAGCAGCGCATCGCCGAAGTGCCGGCCCTCGAGATCGATCCCGACCTCCATCCGGGTGGAGCGGATACGGTAGTCGTTGGGATTGTACACGTCGAACGCAAGATTCAAGGTCCCGCCCGTGAGACCGACGCCGACGACCTCGATCTCCCGGAGCTCGATCTGGGGATCCTGGAACGTCAGCCCTCGCAGCGTGGCGCAGGCGGAGGTAATGACTGCTACGGCGACGGCCAGGGGCCACTTGCTCATGTTCCCGCCTTTCCGTCAGTCGCCGTATCACCCGTCGCCGTAGCATCCGTCGCCTTGTTCTTTATCCCCGCCCACCACTCCATCCGCTTCTTGATGTCTTTCTCGTAGCCGTACTCCGTCGGCTCGTACCACCGCGCGCCACGCAACACCTCCGGCAGATAGTCCTGGGGGACGTACGCGTTCGGAGACGCATGCGCGTACTTGTACCCCGCCCCATAACCGAGCTCTTCCATGAGCTTGGTGGGCGCATTACGGATGTGGAGCGGGACCGCTTCGGCGGGATGCTCGGCGGCGGCGTCCGTCGCGTGCCCGAATGCCGTGTACACGCGGTTCGATTTGGGGGCCGTCGCCAGGTACACGACCGCCTCGGCGAGGACCAGCTCGCCCTCGGGCGATCCGAGGAAATGATACGCGTCCTTGGCCGCGAGCGTGAGCGCCAGGGCGCGTGGATCGGCGAGCCCGATGTCCTCGGCGGCGATGCGGACCAGGCGCCGCGCGATGTAGAGGGGATCCTCCCCCCCCGCCAGCATGCGCGCGAGCCAGTAGAGCGAGCCCTCGACGTCCGAGCCCCGCACCGCCTTGTGGAGTGCCGAGATGAGGTTGAAGTGCTGCTCGCCGGATTTGTCGTACGAGGGGAGCGGTTTCTCGAGCACGGAGACGACGACGTCACGGGATGCGGGATGCGGGATACGAGCTGCGTGGATGTGCTTGAGGACGGCTTCCAGACCGTTGAGGACTCGCCGCGCGTCGCCCTGGGCATACTGCACGAGCGCATCCACACCGTCGTGATCCACGCATCCTGCATCCCGCATCTCACATCCCGACTTCGCGAGCGCTCGCTCGATCACGGTCCGGATGTGGTCGGAGGAGAGGGGTTCGAACACGAACACCCGGCACCGCGACAACAGCGGCGCCGTCAGCTCGAAGCTGGGATTCTCGGTTGTGGCACCGATCAGCGTGATGACGCCACTTTCCACCCACGGCAGGAACGCGTCCTGCTGAGCCCGGTTGAACCGGTGGATCTCGTCGCAGAACAGGATCGTCCCCCGCCCCTCGTACTTGAGTCGTTCCTCCGCCTCCTTGATGATCTCGCGCACGCGCCCAACGCCCTCGGTGACCGCGGAAAACGCCTCGAACTGGCGGTCGGTGTAGTTCGCGATCAGCCGGGCGAGGGTCGTCTTCCCCGAGCCCGGTGGTCCCCAGAAGATGCACGAGCTCACGTCCCCCCGTCGGATCAGATCGCCCAGCGCCTTTCCGGTCCCGAGCAGATGCTCCTGCCCGAGAAAGTCCTCGAGGCGCTGCGGGCGCATGCGCGCCGCGAGGGGCTCGGCAGACCGGGAGAACAGCGTCGGGTCAGACATCGTCGATCATGACAGCTCGTCGAGCAGGAGTTTGGTGAGATAGAATGCCGCTGCGCCGGCGAAGAACATGCCCGGGAGCGTCCAGCCCCGTTTGCCTTGAAATTCCGGCACGAGGTTCGATGCGGCCACGTAGATCGTTACGCCGGCGGACAGACCGAGTCCATGGCGCACCAGGAACGGGATCTGATCCGTGAACACAACCCCCGCCACCGTGGCGACGCCGAGCAGCGCGGCGGCCCCGATCGCCTGCGGGGCTGACCGTCCGCCCGCCAGCATGAGGCTCGACACGGTTACGCCCTCCGGGAGCTTGTGCAGCAAGATAGCCAGGAACACCAGCACCCCGAGCGACGGTCGCACGAGAAACGCACTCGCGATCGCGACGCCGTCGAAGAACGTATGCAACAGCAAGCCGACCAACGCCGACGTGCCGGCCAGCCGGTTGACCGTATGGGTCTCTTCGCCGAAATGGAAATGCGGCGTCAACGTGTGCTGCGTGAGGTGGACCGCCAGATAGCCCGCCAGCACGAGCGCCGGCGCCGCGGTCCCCGAGCGGGCAAACGCCTCGGGCAGGAGCTCCACCAGCGCCACCGCCAGCATGAAGCCGGCCCCGAAGGCGACGAAGTGCTCGATCAACACGAGCTCGCGGGCCGCGCGGCGCGTGACCGCCAGCGCGCCGATCACGTTGCCGAGCGCCGCGACCAGGGCGTACGCGAAGGCGCTAGACACGGGAGAGCAGATAGGCGCGTGTGTTGCGCGTCGGGTCCTCGAGCACTTCGGCCAACAGGCGCTCGAGCGCCGCCCCCACGTCGGGGCCCGGCCGCACGCCCGCGGCGAGCAGGTCGTCGCCGGTGACGGCCAGATCCTTCACGTGCAGAGGGTCCTTGGCGGCGCGGATGGACGCCACCACCTTCGCCAGGCCGGGATGCGGGATGCGGGACGCGGGGCGCGCGGACAGCAACGCGAGCAGATCGTCGGCGTACTCACCCACCTCGGATAACCAGCGCCGGACGGTGGGAAGGTGCTTCGCGTCAGGATACGTGTCGCGCCTCTGACCGATCGCCCGGCCCCGTTCAATCTCCTTGTTGGAGCACTTGAGACGCGTGAGCAGCGATGCCGGGTCGGACGCCAGATGAGCAGTGATCAGGACCGGGTCGCGGGGCAGCCTGTCGACGGCCTTCAGCGCATCCCGCATCCCGCTTCCCGCATCCCGGATTTCCGGCAGCCAGATCCGCGCCGCGCCGACCTCCATCCAGCGCTCCAAGAGCTTCGAGACCCGCACCGCGGTGTGGATGCCCTTGAACCACTCGTCCCGCACCCGCTCCGCCGAAAGTTGCGCCAGCCCCTGCGCGTTCGCCTTGGCGGCCTCGAGCGTGGCGGGGTGGATGCGGAACTGGAAGCGCGCGCTGAAGCGCAGCGCCCGCAGGATGCGCAGGTAGTCCTCCTGGAAGCGCCAGTTCGCGTCCCCCACCGAGCGGATCAGCTTGTGCTCGAGATCGTCCGCGCCCTTGAACGGGTCGCGCCACTCGTGACGGATCGGATGGTACGCGATCGCGTTGATCGTGAAGTCTCGACGGGCGAGGTCGTCCATCAGGGATACGCCGAACTCGACCACGGCATGCCGGCCGTCGGTCTTGATGTCCTTGCGGAACGTGGTGACTTCGTGCGCGTGGTTCCCCCGGTCCAGGACGGCCACGGTGCCGTGCTCGATCCCCACGGGCACGGTGCGCTTGAACAGCCGTTGCACTTCCGCGGGCGGTGCGGCAGTCGTCAGGTCGAAGTCGTGATTCTCGACGCCCAACAGGTTGTCCCGGATCGCCCCGCCCACGCACCACGTCTCGTAGCCCGCCGTCTCCAGCTGCCGGGCGATCTTGAGCACGGCGTCGGGAATCGACAGGCGGGCGGGGAAGCGCATGCCGGACCTAGCCTCCTCCTTCGAGGATCACGGCCGCGGCCGCGACGCCGGCGCTGTGCGTGAGGGTGACGTGGACGCGCGTGACGCCACGGGCCTTGGCGCGGTCCGCCGCCTCACCGTTCAGCGCCAGCTCGGGCGCGCCCCCTTCCCCCCGCCGCACCTCCACCTGCAGAAACGAGACGCCCTTGCTCCATCCCGTGCCCAGGGCCTTGAAGCACGCCTCTTTGGCGGCGAAGCGCGCGGCGAGCGCGTCGGCCCGGTCGGCCCGTCCCGCGCACTCGCTACGCTCGGCGGGCGTGAAGACCCGCTCCTCGAACTGCTGCTCGTGCCCGGCGAGCAGATCCCGGACGTTTGCCGTCGCGACGATGTCCAGCCCGATGCCTACGATCACCGCGGGCGTTCACTCATCCGCACAGCACGCTCCCCCCGTTCACGTTCAGGATCTCGCCCGTGATGTGCCGGGCGAGATCGGAGCACAGGAACACGATCGGTCCCGCGCAGTCCTCGGCGGTAGCCACGCGGCCCAACGGAATCGTGCGCTCGATCTCCTGCTTCCCTCGACCCCCGTCTCGGGCGTAGGGCAGCGCGGCCATCTCCGTATCGACCCAGCCGGGCGCGACGCAGTTCACGTTGATGTGACGCGGCGCGAGCTCGATCGCGAGGGACTTCGTGAACGCAATGATCGCGCCCTTCGTGGCGGCGTAGTCGGCGTGGAACGCTTCGCCCCGCTGCCCGGCGGTCGACGAGACGAGCACGATCTTGCCGCCGTCGGGGAGGAGCGGGATCGCGGCGCGGCACACGTAGAGCACGCTGTCCAAATTGGCGCGCCGCGTCGCATCCCACTGCGCGTCGCTCATGGCCACGACTGGTACGTCCTCGGCCGGCCACACGCCGTGGTTCACAATGAGCGCGTCCAGCCCGCCCAGCGCCTTGATCGCCTGCTCCACCGCCTCGGCGGCCGCGGCGGCATCGCCGAGATCGGCCGCGATCGCCACGCCCGTGGTCCGTGCCGCGGCTCCCCGGCCTCCTCGCACCGCCTTGCTCCCCCCCACCCCACGCTGGCCGGCCAGGGCCTTCACCGTCTCGTCGGCTTCAGCCCGGCGGTTCCGGTACCCCACCGCGACCCGGCAGCCGGCGCGCGCCAGCAGGAGCGCGGTGGCGCGCCCGATGCCCCGCCCTCCACCCGTGACGAACGCCCGCCTGCCGGTAAGGTCGATCACCGGCCCTCCCCATTGCGGATTGCGGATTGTCGATTGCGGATTCGAAACCCGCTCTTCCAATCCGCAATCCGAAATCCGCAATCCGCAATCATTCCCGCAGGCGCTCTTCCACCAGCTCGCAGATCAAATGTTCGACCGCGAGATGGATTTCCTGGATCCGCGACGTGTCATCCGACGGCACGATCAGCGCGACGTCCGCGAGCTCTTTGACCTGGCCGCCCGACTGCCCCAGGAAGCCGACGACCTTCACGCCGTGCCGCTTCGCGGTCTGGGCCGCGCGGATCACGTTGGGGCTCTCGCCGCTCGTGGAGTGCAAGGACAGCACGTCGCCCGGCCGCGCCAAGGCTTCGACCTGACGGGCGAACACCTCGTCGAAGCCCATGTCGTTCGCGCACGCGGTGAGCAGCGAGGAGTCGGTGGTGAGAGCCATCGCCCGGAGCGCGGGCCGCGTGGCCCGATAGCGGACCACGTATTCCGTCGCCAGGTGCTGCGCGTCGGCCGCGCTGCCGCCGTTGCCCGCGAAGAACAGGGTTCCCCCGGCGCGCAGCGCCGCCGCGTACGTATCCGCGATCGCCGCGATCGTCTCCGCGTGGGTCTCCGCCACGCGGGTCGCCAGCGCCGCGAGGGCGGCGAGCCCCGCGCGCGCGTGCTCCGCCGGCGTCACCCCGTGACCGCCCGCACCATCGCCGGCAGGTCCGCGCCGCGCTCCTCCAGTGCAGTCCCGACGACGACGAAATCGGCTCCCGCGCCCCGTGCCGCGCGCACCTGATCGGGGCTCTTGATCCCGCCCCCGACGAACAGCGTGAGCTCCGGGACCGCGGCGCGACAGGCGCGGATTACCGCTGCCGCCACGGGACGCGGCGCGCCGCTTCCCGCATCGAGATAGATCGCCTGCATGCCGATGAGCCGCGCGGCGGTGGCGTGCGCAGCGGCGAGCTCGGGCTTGTCCCCCGGCAACGGCCGCGTCTGGCTCACCGCTTCGACGCTCGTCACGCGGCCGCCGTCGATCAGGATGTAACCCGTCGAGAGCGTGGGCACGGGGTGGCGGGTGAGGAACGGGACGGCGCGGACGTGCTCCTCGATCAGGTATTGCGGGTTGCGGCCCGAGATGAGCGAAAGAAACAGCAGGAGGTCCACTTCACTGGTGAGCTGCAGCGCCGACCCGGGGAACAGCGCCAGCGGCAGCCCCGGCGCCGCGCCCCGGATCGCCTTCGCGACCCGCTCGGTGTCCTGCGTCCCATCGAAGGACGAGCCGATCAGGACACCCGCCGCTCCCGCCTCCAACGCGGCGCGCGCCATCGCCGCGGCCGTGTCCGGGGCCGTGCGACTCGGGTCCACCAGCACCAGCAGCCCGGGACGCCGCGCGACCAGATCCGGCCGCGTCACCGCTCGTCTCCTGCAATACGCGCGGCCAGAGACGTGAGACCCGCCGGGTCCGCTTCCGCTTGCGCCTCGAACGCGTACGTGACGAGCGCATCGGCCGTCAGCAGCTCCAGGGCGAGCTCCCGCTCACCGCTCGGTTGATCCGCGACGCGCGCCAGCACCCGCCGCCCCAGCTCCGCCAGGTGATCGGGCAGGGCCAGCTCGGCGTCGGTGACGGCGGACTCCAGGTGCGCCCGCAGCTCCGCGGGAGGCGCCGGTCGCCGCGTCTCGAGCCAGCGCAACAGCTCCTCGCGGGTCATCGCGCGAGCAATCGCTCGACGATCGGCCGGGCCTGCGCCCGGGCGGCGCCCAGCTTCGCGGCGTCGCCGGCTCCCGCCGAGGCGAAATGCGGGCGCCCGCCCCCCTTGCCCCCCGACACGGCGGCGATCGCATTGGCGATCTCCGCCGCCTTCACGCCCCGCTGCACCAAGTCGTCCGTCACGCCGACGTGCACGCCCGCGCGTTCGCCGTTCGTGAACAACACGGAGATCGCGCGCTTGTGGCTCGCGCGGAACGCGTCCATCACCAGCCCGATCTGCTCGCGGTCCTCGAGGTCTGAGTCGGCGATGTGCAGCTCCACGTCACCAATCTGCTCGACCCTTCCCTCTTCCCCTTTCCCGGTTCCCCCTTTGAGCAGCTCTTCCACGCGCCGTTCGAGCTTTTTGTTCTCTTCGATCAGCTGCTCGATCCGGCGGACCAGGTGCTCCGGCTGCGTCTTCAACGCGCCCGCCGCCTGTTCCAACTCCCCTTCGAGCTTGCGGATCAGCGCGTACGCCCCGGGCCCGGTCACCGCCTCGATACGGCGCACCCCCGCCGCCGCGCCGGTCTCGTGCGTGAAGCGGAACAGCGCGATCTGCCCGGTGCTCGGCACGTGAGTCCCGCCGCACAGCTCGAGCGAGACGCCCGACACGTCCACCACGCGCACGATGGCACCGTATTTCTCGGTGAAGAACGCCATGGCGCCGGCGGCGATCGCGTCCTTGTATTTCATCTCGCGCGTCGCCACGGGGAGGTTCTCCCAAATGTGGTGGTTCACCTGCTCCTCGATCCGGGCGAGCGTCGGGTCGTCCACCGGTCCGTGGTGAGCGAAATCGAAGCGTAGCCGGTCGGGCGCAACCACCGAGCCCTGCTGGCGCACGTGCGGTCCCAGCACCTTTCGGAGCGCGGCGTGCACGAGATGCGTCGCCGTGTGGTTGCGCTCGATGTTCCTGCGCCGCGGCTCGTCTACCTGGGCCGACACCGCGGTCGGCTCGAATTCGGCGGCGAAATGTCCCACCACCGCGCTCCCCCCGTCCACCTTCTCGACCCCTTCCACGTCGAGGGTCCAGCCTTCGCCCTTCACCTGGCCCGTGTCACTCACCTGACCGCCGGACTCGGCATAGAAGGGATTCTCCCGCAGCACCACCTCCACGGTGTCGCCCGCCTGCCGGAACTTGAGCACGTCGGTGTCGGCCCGCGTGCGTTCGTATCCCACCCACGTCTGCTTCGCCTTGGGCTTCACCGTGCGCCACTCGCCCGAGCGCTTGGCGTGCACCGCGACGCCTTCGCCCATCTTCGAGCGCTCCAACGCTTCATGCGAGCGGGTCCGCTGCTTCGCCAGCTCCCGCTCGAAGCCTGTCACGTCCACCTGCTGGCCTCGCTCGGACGCGATCAGCTGCGTCAAGTCGATCGGGAACCCGAACGTGTCGTACAGCTTGAACGCGTCCGCCCCGGTGATGCTGTTCGACCCCTTGAGCTCGTCCAACCGCTCGAGCCCTCCCTCGATCGTGTCGAAAAAGCGCTCCTCCTCGGCGCGCGTGACGCTCTCCACGTGGGTGCGCTTCTGGACCAGCTCCCGGTATATAGCGCCCATCACCCCGCTCACGGTATGCACCAGGTGCACCAGCGTCGGCTCGCGACGGCCCAGCAGCCACGCGTGGCGTACGGCGCGGCGCAGGATGCGGCGAAGGACATAGCCGCGCCCCTCGTTCGACGGATATACGCCGTCGGCGAGCAGGAATGCGACGGCGCGCGCGTGATCGGCGAGGACCCGGTAGGACGCCCCGTTGGGGCCCCGGTCGTACTTCTTGCCCACGATGTCCACGGCCCGCTCGATGAGCGGCGTGAACAGATCGGTATCGTAGTTCGACGGAACCCGCTGCATGACGGCCGCGATGCGCTCGAGCCCAGCGCCAGTGTCGACCGAAGGCGCGGGAAGCGGGATCCGGGATGCGTCGGGCTGCTGATCATACTGCATGAACACCAGGTTCCAAATCTCGAGCAGCTCTCCGGCTTCGCTCAGGCGCACGAACTCCTCCTGGCTCAGCTCCCGCTTCCCGCTGCCCGCGTCCCGCAGCCCGCGAATGTCGACTAGGATCTCCGAGGAGGGGCCGCACGGTCCCGTGTCGCCCATCTGCCAGAAGTTGTCCTCGTCGCCCAGGCCGTAGATGCGCCGCTCGGGAACGAACGTCCGCCACAGCGTCCGCGCCTCGTCGTCGGTGTGGTGTACCGTAACGTACAGTCGATCCGGACTGATCCCGAGCCACTCCTGCCCCGTCACCCATTCCCAGGCGTGCGCGATCGCTTCCTTCTTGAAGTAGTCCCCGAAGGAGAAATTGCCGAGCATCTCGAAGAACGTGTGGTGCCGCGCGGTGTGGCCCACCTGTTCCAGGTCATTGTGCTTACCGCCCGCCCGCACGCACTTCTGGCAGGTCACGGCCCGCGTGTAGGGACGGCGTTCCAGCCCCTGAAACACGCGCTTGAACTGCACCATCCCGGCGTTGGTGAACAACAGCGTGGGGTCGTCCGCCGGGACCAGCGAGGAGCTCGGTACCTCCTGGTGCCCCCGGGCCTTGAAGAATTCCAGGAACTTACGGCGGATTTCGGCGGAGATCATGGGGAGAATATAGTGCGGGGCGGGGGCCAACCGAGGGGGGAGTCAGAACTTAGGAGGCCCCACTGGGTGCCTGTTCCCGCGCCCGTCGTGGTCGCGAAAGCTGCCGCAGGGGACCGACACGCTTGCCAGCATGTTACCGCAAGCCAGGTCCCCGCACTCGGGCGTATGCGTGGCACGCCAGCCCCCCTGTGCGCAACAAACGCATGACAGGGTGAGAGATACGGGAGTCCCGCTTGGTGCCGCCCTGGGACCGGTGTTTCCGGCCCATGGCTTGCACCGGGAGCGTGTGCGACCGGTAGGTAATCGCACCGGTCGAGGGAAAGGCATCTCGATCTTCATGAGCGGGTTGGAGGAGCGCTGCCTCGACAGCGTCCTCATCGTGGTCACCTGCGACCATGGCCTCCGGAGCACTGAGTCAGACTCCTCCTTCCGGGCAGGCAGCATCGACGATCTGACGTTCCATGTTCCCTTCCTTCTGTATGCTCCGGGTATCGTCAAGCGACCCACGAATGTGCCATGGGTGACTTCTCATATCGATATCAC
>QHUS01000125.1:0-1491 GCA_003222035.1 Gemmatimonadota bacterium
GAAGGGCAGCTCAAACGTGCCGCCCTGCGGGACGACCTCCGACCCGGCAGCGGCGCGGAAGCTCAGAATGAGGGCCCAGTTGTACAGATCCGCGGCGGTCCGCAGCCGGGGGTCGAACCGCCCCGGGCCGGGATCGCCGGTCTTCTCGGGGAAGAGGAAGGCGTAGGCGTACACGGCTGCCGCCAGGTAGTAATCCTTTTTCTTGGTCGCCTGGCCGTGCAAGAACGACAGCTCGGCCAGGGCGAAGAGCATGTCCTGGTCACCCTGCGCGGCAACCATCGCCCGGTGCAGCTCGGCAATGGCGGCCGCGGGACGCTCGCCGAAGGCTTCGAAGAGACCGTGCTCGTAGAGCACATTGCGCGTCGGCAGGCTCGGCTCGCCCGACGTGATGGCGCTCTGGTCGAGCTCGCGAAGGACGACCTTGGGGTCGGCCCGGGTCGTGTAGACCGGACCGGCGCAGGCCGCCAGGGCCAGGCACAGGGCGCCGAGAAGCGCGAGCCGCCGGCGAGTCATCGGGCGCATGTAGGCAGACCTTTCTTGGGGAGGGTGAGCGAGGGGACGTGGCCGCTCCACCGTCTCTCCTCGTACTTACACTCGATCTTGCGATCCCACGACTGGTCCATGGTCGTGAGGGACTCGGACCTATGGCGGAGAGAGCCTACTGCGCGCGGATGGAGCCTACCGCGCGCTTATGAAGAACATCCTCAGGACTTCCCGTCGGCCAACCGCGGCTTCTCCGGAAACCGATTGATGAACGGGAGGAGGTCGGCCAGGAGCACCACTTTGGCGACCAGGAAAGCGCCTATCGTCGCGCCGGCGAGGGCGGAGACCTTGACGCCGAACTCCTGGAGCATGAGGGCGCGGGAAAAAACAATGATGTGGAACGCGATGAGGAGGAAGATCGGCGGCGGCAGGAGCTCGCGCCGCGACCACAATTCCGTCTCAGGCCTTGAAGCCGCGTCCCGGGCATTCCATAATCCCCCGGTCTCGTTAACCCGAAGGAGGCGCCATGGCCCGGATAGCGCTGGTCACCCGAGAACAAATCGCCGAGAAAGAGAAGCCCGCGTACGACGCCTTCATGGCGAGCCGGGCGGGCCGGCCCAACATCGGCCCGTACACGCTCCTCCTGCACATGCCCGAGATGGCGCAACGACTGGAAGCCCTGCGGACCTACATCCGCGACGAGGCCAGCCTGCCGCAGAAGCTCCAGGAGCTGGTCATGATCTCCGTGGCCCGCGAGATGGGCTGTGCCTTCATCTGGTACGCCCACGCCGCCGCGGCCCGGAAAGCCGGCGTCCGCGACGACATCGTCGACGGCATTCGCGAGAAGCGCGCCCCGGCCAACCTCGATCCCGACGAGCAAACCGTGGTGGACTTCACGCGCGAGCTGCTCCAGAACCGCAAGGTCAGTCGGCCGACCTTCGATGCCGCGACGGCCCGGTTCGGGCAGCGCGGGACCATGACCTTGACGAACCTGATCGCCTGCTACGC
>QHUS01000125.1:1523-3975 GCA_003222035.1 Gemmatimonadota bacterium
AGGCTCTGCGCACGATCTTGCCGGCCGCCGGCTGGGGCGACGAGAAGGCGCGCGCCGTCGAGATCACCGGCGGCGCCGATCCGATCTTGCCGACGCCGTTCCGCATCGGCGAGACCAGCGCCGCCGCGCTGGCGGCGGTCGGCCTCGCCGTCGCCGATCTGTGGGCCCTGCGGACCGGGCGCGGTCAGGAGATCGCGGTCGACACGCGTCAGGCGACCGCGTCGCTCCGCAGCGGGCACTACTTGAAGATGGACGGCGCGGATGTGTCGACCGAGCGCAACACGGTCATGGGCGTCTATCCGGCGAAGAACGGGCGCTGGAGCTATCTGCACTGCAATTTCCCGAATCATCGCGCCGCCGCCCTCAGCGTGCTCGGCGTGCCGGAAGATCGCGAGGCGGTGCGTCAGGCCGTGGCGAAGTGGGACGCGCTCGAGCTCGAGGAGGCGATCATCGCCGCGAAGGGCGCCGGCGGCATGGTGCGCACCATGGAGGAGTGGGCGAAGCACCCGCAAGCCGCGGCGATCGCGTCGCTGCCGCTGATGGAGATCGTCAAGATCGGCGCCAGCCCGCCCGAAAAACTTCCCGACGGTGATCGGCCCTTGTCGGGTATCAGGGTGCTCGATCTGACGCGCGTCCTCGCCGGGCCGACGTGTGCTCGCACGCTCGCCGAGCACGGCGCCGACGTCTTGAAGATCACCGCCGCGCACCTGCCGAACATCGGCTACCAGGAATACGACACCGGCCACGGCAAGCTCTCCGCCCACCTGGATCTGCGTGAGCCGACGGACGTCGAGATCCTGCGCGGACTGGTGCGCGCGACCGACGTGTTCTCGCAAGGCTACCGGCCGGGGACGCTCGGCGGTCGTGGGTTCTCACCCGAGTCGCTGGCGAAATTGCGGCCGGGCATCGTCTTCGTCTCGCTGTGCGCCTTCGGCCACGTCGGACCGTGGGCGTCGCGTCGCGGCTTCGACACGGTGGTGCAAACGGTCAGCGGCATCACGAGCCGCCAGGGCGAGCTGTTCCCCGGGGCGGCGCCGGGCCCGCAGTTCTATCCGGTGTCGGCAATCGACTATCTGACCGGCTACCTGATGGCGTTCGGCGCAATGGTGGCCCTCGCCCGCCGCGCGCGCGAGGGCGGCAGCTGGCTCGTGCGCATTTCGCTGGCGCAGACCGGCCGCTGGCTCGTCGGGCGCGGCCAGGTGCCCGAGGCCCAGCTCAAGGACGTGCCGAAGGAGTTCACGCCGGACGAGCTGAAGCGGTGGTCGATGACGAGCGACACGCCGGTCGGTCGGCTGGGCCACCTCGCGCCGGTCGTTCGGCTCTCCGAGACGCCGCCGCGCTGGGCCCGGCCCTCGGTGCCGCTCGGCTACAACGAGCCCGTGTGGCCCGCGCGAGGCGCCTAGCCCGGAGGAGTGGACTTCCGCGGCTGGCGCGGCTGGCGCTATGGGGCCTGGCGATTCTTGTCGCCGTCCCCACGCTCGCCACCATTCTCGCGGTCGGCGCCGCGGCGTTTCGAGAGACGGGTAACCGCCGGGCTCTCGCGCCCCTCACCGGTCGTTTCGTCCAGGCGCACGACGTCGACCTCTACATCCAGGAGGCAGGCCCGGCGGACGGGCACGTCGTCGTCCTCGTGCACGGCACGGGCGCCTGGAGCGAAATCTGGCGCGAGACGATGCGACGGCTCGCCGAGCGCGGCTATCGCGCCGTGGCGGTAGACATGCCGCCGTTCGGGTTCTCCGAGCGGCCTTCGTCGCGCGACTACACCACGGCGACCCAGGGACGGCGGCTGGCGGCCCTGCTGACGCGCTTCGATCGCACGGGCGTGACACTCGTCGGCCATTCGTTCGGCGCCCGGGCGGCCGTGGAAAGCGTCATGCTCGCTCCCCAGAAAATTCGGGCGCTCGTGCTGGTCGACGCGGCGCTCGGCCTGCACGCCCCCGACGGCAGCGCCCTTCCCGATGCCGACGATCCTCCGCGAATCATCTCAGCCGCGCTCGCGCTCGCGCCGGTCCGCCGCCCTCTCGTCGCGGGTCTCGTCACCAATCCCATGACGACGCGCCTGCTGCTGAAGCAGCTCATCAGCCGCCAGGAGGCGGCGACCCCGGCGACGGTCGAGATGCTGCAGCGTCCGCTCTTCGTTCAAGGCAGCACGACGGCGCTCGGCGAGTGGCTTCAATGGTTCGTCCATCCCGATCGGCCGCCACGCAGCGGCCGGATCGCGTCCTATCGAATACTGAAGGCTCCCACGCTGGTCATCTGGGGCGCGGCCGACTCGGTCACGCCTCTTGCGCAGGGCAAAGCCATCGCGTCCCTCTTTGCCTCGGCGCGGCTCGAGGTGCTCGACGGGACCGGCCACATCCCGGCGATCGAATCCCCCGCCGCCTTCAACGCCGCCATGCTCGCCTTTCTCGCGTCGGTGACGGAGGATCAGCCCCGCGCGCGCCCCCGGAAA
>QHUS01000117.1 GCA_003222035.1 Gemmatimonadota bacterium
GGCCGCGCGCCGGCCAGCTGGGCTGCGCGCGAGCTGAACCTGTTGACCGCCGTGAACTACGCGCCCGCGTCGGACGTGAAGCTCGACGAGCTGGCCAAGCGGTTCACGAAGGCCTCGGGCGTCACCGTGCGCGTCGACCACATCCAGAGCGTGCAGATGCCGGCGAAGCTGGCCGCGGAGATCATGAGCAAGTCGGGCCACGACATCATCAGCCTCGAGATGCACTATCCGTGGCTCTTCCAGCCCGGGCTGGTGGACGTCTCCGACATCTGCAACGACCTGTCGCGCAAGCACGGCGACTGGTTCACGTTCGCCAAGGAGCACGCGCTGGTCAAGAGTCAGTGGCTCGGCGTGCCGTACATGTTCACGTCGTTCCCGGGTAGCCATCGCATCGATCTGTTCGAGAAAGTCAACGAGCGCGAGCCGGACAC
Organism: Gemmatimonadota bacterium; assembly: GCA_003222035.1. Taxonomy (GTDB): domain Bacteria; phylum Gemmatimonadota; class Gemmatimonadetes; order Gemmatimonadales; family GWC2-71-9; genus AG41. The sequence goes on from QHUS01000117.1 coordinate 432, forward strand.
GTGGGAAGACCTGCTCCGCGCCGGGCGCAAGCTGAAGAAGATCGGCCACCCCGTGGGCTTCGCCATCAGCCAGACCACCGACTCGGTGTCGACGCTCTATTCCATTCTGTGGTGCTACGGCGCCAAGGACGTGGCGGAGGACGGCAAGACCATCACCATCAACTCGAAGCAGACCGAGGCCGTCATCGACTACGTGCAGGCGCTCTACAACGACGCGATGGACCCGGCCGTGCTGTCGTGGGACAACGCCGGGAACAACCAGTGGCTGAACTCGGGCAAGGGCTCGTGGATCCACAACCCGATCAGCCACTACGTCGTCGCCAAGCAGGAGAAGCTCGCCGTCGCCGAGCTGACGGGATTTCACCCCTCGCCGGCGGGACCGGCCGGGCGCCACACGGTCGGCGTGCCGCGCAGCCTCGGCATCTGGAAGTTCAGCAAGAACGTCGACGTGGCTCGCGACTTCCTGAAGTGGTTCTTCGAGCCCGCGCAGTACCACGAGTGGATCATGTCGGGCGACAGCTACAACCATCCCACCTGGAAGGACATGGAGAACCACCCGGTGTGGGACGTGGACAAGAAGTACAAGCCCATCAAGGGCATGGCGAAGTATTCGCACCTGTACGGCTGGCCCGCGCCGCCCGACGAGAAGATCCAGCTCATCACGAACAGCTACATCATTCCCAACATGTTCGCGCGCGTGGTCACGGGCGCCTCGAAGCCCAAGGAGGCGATGCTCTGGGCCGAGACCGAGATCAAGCGGGCCTTCGAGCGCGGTTAGTGTCCGGACGAGACGGGGGCGACGTGCCGATGCCCTCGTCTCGTCTCCTGGCGGCGACGGGACAACGCATGAAGTGGTGTGGGCCGTTGATCCTGGCCGCAATGGCCGTGGGCTGCGGCGTCACCGTCAAAGACAAGGGCAGCGACGTCAACGTCAGCGGCGTCAGCCTCATCTATACCGATTGGGTTCCTCCCAGCGACAGCAACTGGGACAAGGACTCGGCGGTGATTGACCTCAGCCGCCGCGACGTGCTGCGCAGCATGGCCGGGCTCGGCGTGGTCACGCTGACCGGCGGGGCCGGGACACTGCTGGGCGCCTGCACCGCGGCGCGGTCCGGCGCGGACGTGCTGGCGGCCGATCCGGAGATTGCGGCGCTGGTGGACAGCATCGGCGGCGTCGACATGCATTCCCACGCGGCGGGCGCCGGCGGGCGGCCCAAGCCCACCTACGACCTGGCCGAGCGCATGCGCACCGGACGCATGACGGCCGTGTGCCTGGAACACTCGAGTGACGCGCCCGTGATCCGGCGCGAGCCGGACAACCGCATCCGCACCGTCCGGCAGCCGGAGCCCGGTGAGCTCTGGCGCCACACCCAGCGGCGGCTGGCGTGGTTCGACGACCTGGTCACGGAGCAGGGATTCCGGCGCGCGCTGCGACCGGGAGATCTGGAAGCGGCACACCGGGACAGGACGCCGACCCTCGTACAGGCCATCGAGGGCTGCCAGTTCCTGGAGGGCAAGCTGGAGCGCATCGCCGAGGTGTACCGGCGCGGCGTGCGGCACCTGCAGCTGGTTCACTTCTTCCGGAGCGACATGGGCGACAACCAGACCGAGCCCGCGGATCAGGGTGGTCTGACGCCGTTCGGACGCGACGCCATCACCGAATGCAACCGGCTGGGCGTCGTGATCGACGTGGCCCATGCCACCATGAAGCTCGTCGAGGCCGCGGCGAAGGCCAGCAAGACGCCGCTGATCCTGTCACATACCGCCGTGGTCGAGGGGCAGCCCGCCGCATTCTCCCGGCGCATCTCACGAGAGCACGCAAGACTGGTGGTGAGCACCGGCGGCGTGGTGGGCGTGTGGGGCAACCCCTCCACCCTCAGGTCTCTCGGCGATTACGTGGACGCCGTCGCGCGAGCCGTGGACGCCGCCGGCGCGGAGCACGTGGGGTTGGGTACCGACAATTCCGGCTTCGGCGCCACGCCGGCCGTGTGGGACGACTACCGGGACTTTCCCGTAGTCGTCCGCCTGATGCGCAAGCGCTTCGTGCCCGACGAGATACGCAAGATCGCCGGCGGCAACTATCTCCGCGTGTTCAACCTGTCGGTCAGGACCAGCTAGGCGACTCTCGCCTCTCTCGGAGCGTGGGCGCCTCGCTCACCGACCCGAGTTCTTCAGGTATCGCCCAAAGAACACTTCCACCTCTCGGATGCTGTCCTCTCTGGCGACGGCATTCCCACCAATCGTGGCGCCCCGCCCTTGCCGCGCCTCACGCACCCACATCATGGGTGCATACGAGTCAAAGCTGTGAAGGGCTCCTGGATATACCTTGATTCCGACCGGCTGCCCCTGATTCTGCGCCCACTCGGCCAGGCGCTGGCACGGCGCCGACGGCGTCCAGTCGTCCAGTTCCCCGGCCAGGATCAGTAGCGGCGCGGCGGCGTGATAGTCCGCAACCCACGCGCCGGCCGCGCACTCGGGATAGAACGCGATCCCGGCGGCGAAGCCGTGCTGGGCGTGCGTGGTCGCCCTGGCTTCGGCGGCCACATCTCGGTCCATCGCCGCCAGCACGGTCCAGCCTCCATGCGAGTGGCCCATTAGACCGATCTTGTCGGCGAGCACGGTCGGAAGATTCTCAACATGCCGCAATGCGGCATACGCGTCGTCCGCGCGGAGCCGAGCCGGAACCAGCCCTCCGTAGCCGCAGACGCCCTGGGGGTAGCCACGAGGGGAGAAGCTGTCGGGGATCGCGACCAGGTATCCCAGGCGCACGAGGCGCCGACTCCAGTCACGTACATGCCGGGCTCCGCGTACCACTCCAGCACAACTGTGCATCAAGACCACGGCCGGGAACGGCCCCGCACCCTCCGGCCGGACGACCTCGATGGAGACCTGCGGATCCCTGACGCCCGACGACGTGGCCGGGCCCATGCAGGCCTGGATCGCGAGGCTGACGACGCCGAGTGCTGCTCTCAGGAACCGGCCGCGCTGGTCAGTCACGGTCAGCACTTGGTCGAGCCACACCCTCGACGCCACCATCACCCTCGGACCGACGCGTGTCACCGAGCAGGAAGCCGAATGTCGATCACGGCTTGCCGGGGCTGACCATCGTCGTCTATCCCCGTTACTGTCACCTGCCAGATTGGAACAATCGCGTACAGCGTGCTCCCGCACGGGGTTCCGCACCCGACCGATGATTGAAACGGCAGCCGAAGCTCGCCGTTCTGGGGGAGTCGCCAGCCCTTCCAGTCAGCGCCACACTTCGGCACATGTGGACCATCGTATTGGATCATCGTCTTGAGACAGCTGACGGTTCCCGTTGCTGGACCGAACCCCGGCTGGTAGACCGTCCATTCGACCTTCGTGATCTGCATGCCGACAGCGTGCGTCTGAGTCAGCACGAGCGTGAAACGATACGGATCGCGCGG
>QHUS01000005.1 GCA_003222035.1 Gemmatimonadota bacterium
TCCGCTTGTCGAGCGGCCACCGCCTGATCGTGCAACCCCGGATGACGGGCTCGCTGGTGGTGTACGACCGCGCCCTCACCCGCGACGAGGCCAAGTACGCGGTGCTCACCTGCACCATCGACGACGGCCGCCTGCTGGTCTACCGCGACGTGCGGCGCCTCGGCACGCTGTGGCTGCTCGACGAACGGGGCTGGGGCGACTACACGCGCCGCATCGGTCCCGAGCCGCTCGAAGAGACGTTCACGCCGTTCGTGTTCGCCGAGCGGCTCAAAGGCACGCGGGCGGCGATCAAGAAGGCGATCATGGACCAGCGCCGCGTCGCCGGCGTCGGCAATATCTACGCGAACGAAGCGCTGTTCGAAGCGGGGATCGATCCGTCGAAGGCCACGAACAAGCTGTCCCTCGACGAGTTCGCCCGCCTGCACGCGGCGGTGACCGGCGTGCTCGAGCGGGCCGTGCAATCGTCGGGGACGACGGTGCGTGACTACCGCACCGGCACGGGCGAGGAAGGCCGATTCCAGTTCGAGCTGAAGGTGTACGGCCGCGGCGGCGCGCCCTGCGTGACGTGCGGAAAGAAGCTCGTGACGACGCACGCGATCGACCTCCGGGCGACGACGTTCTGCTCGAAGTGCCAGCGCTAGACGCCGACCGAGGCTGGACCACGAACCTGATGATTCGGTATTAGAATATCCCACCCGCCGGGTCTGCCCGCCCTTGAGCAATGAAGCAAGGCGACGCCAGAGCCGTATATAGGACCGGAATGTCGTAGTCGCGGGGTCCAGATCGTCGTAGGGGTATGAGGTGCCGAAATAGTTCACCGTTTCCTGACAGCCGGGACCTTTTCCCGGCGCCACCATTTTCGGCTAATTTTCGGGTCACATGAAACTCTCCGAAACGTCCATTCGACGCCCGGTGCTGGCCAGCATGTTCTCGGCTGCCCTCGTGCTGTTCGGCGTCATCGGGTACACCCGGCTGTCGGTACGCGAGCTCCCTGACATCGATCCTCCGATCATCTCGGTCTCGACCACCCTGCCCGGGGCCAACGCGCAGGTCGTGGAAACCGCGGTGAGCGATGTGCTCGAAGAGGAGCTGTCCACGATCCAGGGACTGCGCACGCTCTCGAGCTCCTCTTCGGAGGAGAACAGCCAGATCACCCTCGAGTTCACCCTCGACCGCCCGGTCGACGTCGCGGCGCAGGACGTGCGCGACAAAGTGTCGCGCGTGCGGGGTCGCCTGCCGGTGGACGTGCTCGAGCCGGTGATCGCGAAGCAGTCGGCCGATGCGCAGCCGTTCTTTTGGCTGGCCTTGAGCAGCGACAACTACGACCTGATGCAGCTCTCCGACGTCGCCGACCGAGTCGTGAAGGCCCGGCTCCAGAGCCTGCCGGGCGTCGGCAGCGCCGGCATCTTCGGGGAGCGGCGCTACTCGATGCGGGTATGGGTGAAGCCCGACGGGCTGTCGGCGCGCGGCCTCACCGTGCAGGACATCGAGAACGCGATCGTCTCGCGCAATGTCGAAATCCCTGCAGGGCGGATCGAATCGACCCGGCGCGAGTTCTCGGTTCGCTCGCTGGGCGAGCTCAAGACCCCGCGGGAATTCGGCGAGTTGGCCGTGGCCAGCCAGGGCACCCAGCTGGTGAAGCTCAAGGACGTCGCCCGGGTCGAGCTCGGGCCGGAGGATGATCGTTCGATCTTCCGCTACAACGGGTCTCCGGCGGTCGCGATCGGCGTGGTCCGGCAGTCCAAAGCCAACCTCCTCGACGTCGCGCGCAACATCCGCGAAGCGCTGCCCAGCATCCAGCAGACGCTGCCGCCTGGGGTGAAGCTCCAGACTGCCTGGGATGGGTCGGTGTTCGTCACGCACTCGATCAACGATGCACGACTCACGTTGCTGATCGCGGCGATCCTAGTCGTGTTGATCATCTTCGTGTTCTTGCGAAACGTCCGCGCCACGATCATCCCGGGGCTCGCGATTCCGGCGTCGATCGTCGCGACGTTCGCGATCATGTATTTCCTCGGCTTCTCGATCAACAACTTCACGCTGCTCGCGCTCACCATCGCGATCGGCATCGTGGTGGACGACGCGATCATCGTGCTCGAGAACGCCTTCCGGCATCAGGAGGAGCTGCACGAACAGCCGGAGGAAGCGGCGGTGCGCGGGACGAACGAAATCGGGTTCGCGGTCATCGCGACCACGATCGCGCTGGTGGCGGTGTTTTCGCCGCTCGCGTTCCTGACGGGCACCGCGGGCCGGTTGCTGAGCGAGTTCGGCATCGCCGTGGCGGGTGCGGTCGTGATCTCGGGCTTCGTCGCGCTGACGCTCACGCCGATGCTCTGCGCCAAGATCCTGCGGATGCAGCACCAGCACGGCAAGGCCTTCCAGCTGTTCGAGCGCGGCTTCAATGCGATGGCGGAGCGGTATGCGCAGCTGCTGCGGCGCGCCGTCGATCACCGCGTTGCCGTTCTGCTCGGGACGCTGGCAGTCGTCGCCGTCTCCGCCGCTGCGTTTCTGTTCTACCCACGGACGCGGCTGCAGAGGGAGCTGATCCCGACCGACGACCGCGGCTTCTTCCTCGTGGCCGTGCGGGGCCCTGAAGGCGCGTCGCTGCCGTACACCGACGGCTACGTGCGCCAGATTGAGCAGATCATTGGCCGAACCCCTGACGTCAACGGGTATTTCACGATCGTCGGGGGGTTCGCCGGCGGCGTGAACAGCGCGTTCATCGGCGTGATCATGAAGGACTGGAGCGAGCGGCGCACGACGGTAGACCAGACAATCGGAGGCATGTTCCCTCAGCTCATGGGCATCTCGGGAGTGTTGGCATACCCCTTTGCCCCTGGCGCGATTGGCTTTAACCCGCCGATCCAGTACGTCGTGCAGAATCCCGATTTCGCGAAGCTCACAGACATGATGGGTCCCTTTGTGGGTCGCGTGTCCCAGATCAAGGGTCTCGTGAACGCGCAGACCGATCTCTTTGTGAACAAACCGGAGCTGCGTGTGACGTTCGACCGAGACCGCGCCGAGGATTTGGGCGTGCCCGTCCGCGAAGTCGCGGGCGCCCTGCAGACGTTCCTCGGCGGCCGCCGCGTCAGCACGTTCACGCGCAACGACAAGCTGTACTACGTGATGATGCAGCTCGATCCCAAGGATCGCGCGACCCCGAGCGACATGCGGGGAATCTACTTGCGAGGCAAGAGCGGGCAGCTAGTCCAGCTCGATGCGTTGGCGAGCGTGCAAGAAGGAGTTGGGGCGCGACAAATCAACCACTTCAACCGGATTCCTTCGTTCACGTTGTCGGCTTCGCTGACGCCGGAGCTCGCCCAAGGGGAAGCGCTCGATTCGCTCGACGCCGTCGCGCGCCAGATCCTGTCCCCGGGGACCACGACGACGCTCGCCGGAGAGTCGCGCGAGTACAAGGAGAGCGGCAGCGCCATCTACTTCGCATTTGTGATCGCGCTGATCGTGGTGTTCATGGTACTCGCATCTCAGTTCGAATCGCTGCTGCACCCCTTGACCGTGCTCCTGGCGGTGCCGCTCGCCGTTACGGGCGCGCTCGGGACCCTGAAGCTCGCCGCGATCCTCCATCGCTCGGGCGCCACGATGAACTTGTACAGCCAAATCGGGATGATTCTCTTGATCGGACTGGTCTGTAAGAACTCGATTCTGCTCGTCGAGTACACGAACCAGCTCAGGGCGAAAGGCCTCGACACCGTCGCGGCGGTCCTCGAGGCGGGCCGGATCCGCCTGCGGCCGATTCTCATGACGTCGGTGGCGACGATCATGGGCGCGGTACCGGTCGCGTGGGGAGTGGGAGCCGGCTCGGCAGCCCGCAAACCGCTCGGATACGCGATTGTCGGTGGCGTGTTCTTCTCGACGGCCCTGACGCTGTTCGTCGTGCCCGTCGCGTACCTCGTGTTGCCATCGGTGGTGGCATGGCTTGCGAACCTGTTCCGTCGGCTGCGGCGCTTGGTGTTCCGTAGGGGCGAGCACGTACCGGTGGAGGCCGACTGATGCTGGCGCTGCTCGCGACCCTACAGTTCCAGCTGCAGGCTCCGCCCATAGCCACGACGGCCGTTGACTCGCTGCCGATCGTGACGCTGCCCGAGGCGCTGCGCCGGGCCACGGGGCTCGACCCCAATTACGTGGCTGCCCTGGGACAGGTGGACAACGCCCAATGGGCGCGGCGCACCGCGTTCACGGTGTTTCTTCTGCCGTCGGTGAACATCCGGACCGACGCGACCAAGAGCCTGCCGGCGTTCTTCAACTTCGGGACGCTCAAGCCCGAAACCTACGCGGTGTCGGCCCAGCTGATCCTGCAATACGACCTGTTCACGGGGGGACAGAAGATCGCCGAGGTCAGCCGCACGGCTGCCGCGCTCGATGGCGCGCATGCCGGTGAGCTCAAGGCGCGGTTCGCCGCGGCGGTGCTCACCGAGTCGGACTATTACTCCGTGCTCGCCGGGACCGAGTTGACGCGCGTGGCTCGGGAGCGGGTGCAGCGCGCCGAACAGCAGCTCGCCGTGGCCCGGGCGCGGGTCACCGCGGGCGCCGCGGTCCAGACGGATTCGCTGCAGCTGCAGCTGGAGCTCGCGCGCGCGCGCGTCGGCCTGCTCCTCCAGGCGACCGACCTGCGCGTGGCGCGGCTGGCGCTCGGGAGCCGGGTGGGATCTACGGGGCCCGTGGACGCGGCGCCGCTCGACAACGTGCTCCCCACCGACCTGCCTCTCACGCTCGACGCGGCCGTCGAAGAGGCAGCCATGCAGGGGCCGCAATACCGCCAGGCACGGGCCGCCGAGCGCGAGGCCGCGGCGGCCTACCGGTGGCGCCTGGGGTATTACCTGCCCCGGGCCACTCTGACTGGCGCTGGAATCGCGTACGACAACCACTTCTACCCGCAAAGCGCCAAGTACTCACAACTCACACTGACGGTGTCGTTCCCCCTGTGGGACAACTTCCAGCGCGAGAACGGGGTCAGCCAGGCGCGCGTCAACCGGGATGTCGCGCGGGCCCGGCGGGATGAGATGGAGCGCTCGGTGCGGCGGGACGTCACGGCGGCGTACGACGGATTCACGACCGCGCGCGCGTCCGCCGACATTGCGGCTCAGGCGGTGGCCGTGGCCCGCGAGTCGTACCGCGTCCAGCAGACCCGCTACCGGGCGGGCGCGACCAACATCCTCGACCTCATCAAGGCGCAGTCCGATCTCGACGATGCGGAATCGGGATCGGTCCAGGCGCGGTACGCGGCACGTTTGGCGCTCGCCGGGCTCGAGGCGATCCTCGGCCGGCGGCTATATCCCGAACAGCGGTGATCGGTATGAACAAGACACGGAAGGCGTTTTTGATGGCGGCACTCGCGATCGCCGTGGGCGCCTGCAAAAAGGGCAAGGCTGGCGGTCCCGACCCCGCGGGGGGCGGCGGGGGCCCGCCGATGGGGCTCCCGGTCGAGGTCGTCGTGGCGCGGACGGACACCGTGCGCGACGAGATCGGTGCGACAGGGCAGATCGAGGCGGTGCAGTCGATCGACCTGCGTCCCGAGGTGGACGGGCGCATCGTCGCGATCGTGATCCGCGAAGGGCAAGAGGTCGATCAGGGAACGCCCCTCTTCAAGGTGGACGACGCCCAGCTCAAGGCGCAGGTCGCCCAGCTCGAGGCCCAGCGTGACCTCGCCAACCAGGCGCTCGCGCGCGTCAAGGAGCTCGCGCAGCAGAGCGCCTCGTCGACGGCGGACCTGGAGCAGGCCGAAGCCAGCGCACGCAGCGCGCAGGCGGAATACGACCTGCAGCGAATCCGGCTCGACCGCACGACCGTGCGGGCACCCTTCGCTGGAGTGGTGGGCCAACGCTACGTGAGTCTCGGTGACTACGTCACCACGAGCACCAAGCTCGCGTCCTTGCACACCGTGAACCCGCAGCGCGCGGCGTTCCAGGTGCCGGAGCGGTTCGCGCGCCAACTGCGGCCCGGCCAGCACGTATCGTTCCGCGTCGCCGCCATCGCCGGGCGCGATTTCACGGGCGAGGTCGACTTCGTAGACCCGGTCGTGCAGCTCCCGGGCCGTACCATCCTGGTGAAGGCACGCGTGCCCAATCCGGCCCGCCTGTTACAACCCGGCATGTTCATCGAAGCCCGGCTCGTGACGGCCGTGCGTCCCCAGGCTGTGGTCGTGCCCGAAGACGCCGTCGTGCCCGCCGAGGGCTCCAGCTTCGTGTGGGTGGTGGCGGACGGGAAAGCCGATCGCCGCAAGGTGACCCTCGGCGTGCGGACGCCGGGGTTCGTCGAAGTGATGGACGGCGTCAAGTCCGGTGAGCAAGTCGTGACGGGCGGGCTGGAGCTGCTCGCGCCGGGAGCGCCCGTCATGCCAAGGGTCGTGGAGCGGAAGGGCTAGCCGCCCGGACTCACTGCACCACAACGGCCGGTGCATAGCGGGGGTTCGTCGAGCCCTCGCCGAGCTGGCCGTGGCCGTTGTAGCCCCAGCAGTACGCCCCCGTGTCGGCGTTCAAGGCGCATACGTGGTACCACCCGGCCCTCATGGTGGCGAACGCGACCGGCTGGGCAACCAGCGTCGGACTGGTGCGCGCCACCGTCGTCCCGTCGCCCAGCTCACCGTCAACGTTCTCGCCCCAACAATACGCTTGCCCCCCGCTGGCCACGCCGCAGCTGAAGTAGCTGCCGGCGTCGACCCCCGTAAACCGCAACCTGCCGGCGACGCGGACGGGAACCGAGCGCTGGATCGTGGTGCCATCGCCAAGCTGACCCCACACGTTGTACCCCCAGCAGTACGCCTCCCCTCGCGTGGTCACGCCGCAGGTGTGCACGTTACCGGCGCTCACGCTGGTGAAGCCACGTACGTGCACGACCGGTCCCGGGTAGGGACGGTATGCGACGCGGTCCAGTGCCGTGCCGCCGCCCAGCTGGCCGCTGCTGTTGTCGCCCCAGCACAGGGCGACGCCACTGGGCATCACGCCACACGTGTGTCCATGCCCCGCACTGAGCGTCGTGAAGGTGAACCCGCCCTTGACGGGCACCGGCGTCACCCGGCGGTCGGTGGTCCCGTCTCCGAGTTGGGCGTTTTGGTTGTCGCCCCAGCAGTATGCGGCGCCGCTCGTCGTGATGCCGCATGTGTGGCGGGAGCCGGCGCTCAGCCGCAGGAAGCGAAGCCCGCCCGCGACGGGTGTGGGCGTCGCTCGCCCCTCCGTCGTGCCGTCCCCGAGTTGCCCGAAGAGGTTATCGCCCCAGCAGTACGCGCCACCGCTCGTCGTCACGCCGCAGGTATGCCAGACGCCGGCGCTGATCATCGTGAACTGCAGCCCCCCCAGCCCCCCCAGCCCCCCCCCGACGGGCGCCGGGCTCGACCGGTACCACGGGGATGCCGGCGCTCCGTCTCCGAGCTGTCCCATGGAGTTGTCGCCCCAGCAATACGCCGCGCCGCTGACCGTCACACCACAGCTGTGCACGTACCCCGCTTCCACGGAGCGAAACGTGACGTGGACGTCAAACGGTGCGCTGGTCGCGCTGTCCAGGGACGGCGTTGTGGCGGCCAGGGTATACGCCATACCAGGACGATCCACTTGCAAGTCGGCGAACGTCGCGACGCCGTCGACCGCGGCCACCGTGACTTTGCCGAGCAGGATGGCGCCACTGGGGTTGGTGGCCAGGACGACGGTGACGGAATCGGTCGCCCCCGCCACTGTGTTGCCGAGCGAGTCGCGCAGCAGGACGCGGACGGGCGGCGAGATGACCGTATTCGCCACGGCACCTTTGAGGGCCTGGGTAACGAAGGCCAGTTGGCTAGCCATTCCGATCGTGACCGTACCCGCGGGCGCGGGACCGCGCGGTTCCGTCGAGATCTCGCTGCATGCTTGCGCGACAATCGCGCAGAGCAGTACGAATGGCGACAGGCCTCGGTGCATCACGGGAGCCTCGACGGCTGGGGTTGCCGAGGGGTGTTGCAACCCGAATGCCTTCCGCGCAGGGGCTGTGACGGCGCACGGGGCGTGGACGGTGCGCAACGGCTGAGGGACGATCAGTTGCGCTGACGCAACAGGGGGTGGGCCCGAGGCTAGCACAGTGCCGCTCGGCGCATCAATTTGGAGCCATGCAGCGACGAACGTTCGTTCAGGCCCTGGGAAGCGCTCTTGTTAGCGCTCCGCTGTCGGTTCTCCCCAAGGCGCCGTTTACGCGTCTCAGTCGTGTCGGGCTCGAACTCTTCTCGGTGCGGGATCAAATGGCCCGCGACCCCGACGGTACGCTCGCCGCGGTCGCCGCCGCCGGCTACCGCGACGTCGAGCTGCTCTGGTCGTTCGGCAACTTCGGCCGCACCCCCGCCCAGGTGCGCGCGACGCTCGACCACGAGGGCCTCCGGGCGCCTTCGGCCCACGTTTCGCCGGACGTGTTGTTCGTCGGCTGGGAGCGTAGCCTCGCAATCGCCCACCAGCTGGGACAAGACTACATCATCGTGCCCAGTTTCAACCCCGACACCTCACGCTCGCTCGACGACTGGCGGGAATGGGCCGACCGTTTCAACGCCGCCGGCGCCGTAGCGCGCCGCGCCGGCATTTGGCTCGCCTTCCACAACGAGGCCGGGCACATGAAGCCAATCGACGGGAAGGTGCCCTACGACGTGTTCGTGGAGCGCACCGACCCGTCGGTGGTCCGCTTGCAACTCGACGTCGGCAACATGATCATGGGCGGCGGCGACCCGTTCGCCTATCTCGCGCGCTACCGCGATCGCTATTGGAGCTTTCATATCAAGGACGTCGTCGCCGACCGGTCCTCCGACACCGAGCTCGGCGCCGGGACGGTGGATTTCCGCAAGTTTTTCGCGAGTATCCCCAACGTCGACCAGAAGCCGTGCTACGTCGAGCAGGAGGGGGCGAAAGACTCGCTCGCGAGCGCGCGGAAGAACTGCGAGTTTCTCAAGAAGCTGGAGTTCTAGATCACCGCAGCGTTGCCATGGTGGTCGAGGTTGGCGGCCCGCACGCGTGCACGTTGCCGGCGCTCACCCTGGCGAAGCCCCTCACGCGGCCGGTGGGCGCTCACGGCGCTGTCCTCATAGCGGTCATGCTCGGGGTCCCGGTCGCCACCGGCACCGGCGTCAGGCTCGCGTTCTGCGTCCCGTCGCCGAGCTGACCGAGGTCATTGGCACCCCAGCAGTAGGCCTCGCGGCTCGTGGTCACGCCGCACGAGTGATTGTCCCCGGCACGCACGGTCGCAAAGGTGAACCCGCCCGCGACGCGCACCGGCGTCGGCGCCTGGCTTGTCGTCCCGTCGCCGAGCCGGCCGTCCGGGTTGGCACCCCAGCAGTAGGCCTCGCCGCTCGTTGTAACGCCGCATGTATGCGCACTGCCCGCACTGATCGTGGCAAACCGGAGGTTGCCCGCGACCGGTACCGGCGTCGCCTGCTGAGCCATCGTCCCGTCACCAAGCTCGCCATGGGAATTACTGCCCCAGCAATACGCCGTGCCGTCCGTGGTCACGCCGCAGCTGTAGGTACCCCCCGCACTGATCGTCGTGA
>QHUS01000118.1 GCA_003222035.1 Gemmatimonadota bacterium
AATGTTCATTTCGATGGAGGTCAGCAGATGATGACGCTTCGAAGCCTGTTCGTTGCGGTGCTGGTGGTCTGCCTGGCGTTTGCTGCTCCGGCTTTTGCGCAGCAACGCCACGTCGTCGATCCGGCGATCCTGTCTCAGGCGGTCGGCCAGCACGCCGCCGTCCAGGACGCCCAGCGCGCCGCGATTCGCCAGGCGCTCGCGCGGCCCGAAGTCCAGGATGTCGCCAGGCAGTTCGGCGTCGACCTCGACCGCGTCAACGCCTCGGTTGCCACCTTGTCGAGCGCCGAGCTTGCGCGCGCCGCCGCGGCGGCCGGTCAGGTGAACGAGACCCTGGCGGGCGGCGCTTCGAACGTCGTCATTTCCACGACGACGCTGATCATTGTGCTGCTGGTCGTGATCCTCATCGTCGTAGCGGTGAAATAGCAGGCCTCCGTTGATCGCCGTCGCTCCGCTGATCGTCGGGCTGATGCTTGCCGGCACGGGCCCAGCGAGGCCGGCCGTGGACCTCGCACTCGACGTCCCGTACGTGCCTCAAACCGAGGCACTGTGCGGCGGCGCCGCGGCCGCCATGGTCCTTCGTTATTGGGGCGATGCACACGCCGGCGTGCAGGAGTTCGCGAGCATCGTGGACGCTCGCGCCGGCGGAATCACCGCCGACGCGCTCATCCGGACCATCGATCGGCGAGGGTGGCGGACGAGCCGCTTTTCCGGGTCTGTCGATCTGCTGCGCGGACAGCTCCGCGACGGTCATCCCGTGATCGTTCTGATAGAGGATCGGCCGAATCGCTACCATTACGTCGTCGTCGTCGGCGCGGCGGGCGACGGCGTGGTCGTTCACGATCCCGCGCGCGGACTGATCCTTCCGTCGGAGTCCCTCTTGAAGGCGGGGCCGGCGGCGAATATCCGTACGGTCACGACCAGTAATCGAGAAGAGTACGCGTCGCTCGACACATGCGAGAGATCATTCGCGACCGCAGTTGCCGAGGCGCGGCGCCTTGGCATCGACAGCGCCGATGCAATTTTCGATGGCGTGCGGCGGCGGTGCCCGCAGTCGCCCGGGCCGCTCCGCGAGCTCGCCGGCGTGCGGTTCGCGCAGCATCGGTGGCGCGATGCCGCATCGCTCGCAGCCGAAGCGCTAAAGCTCGACGGTCACGACGAGTACACCTGGGATGTACTGGCGTCGAGCCGGTTCATGCAGGACGATACCGCGGGGGCGCTCGAGGCGTGGAACCGGATCGGCAAGCCGCGAATCGATGCTGTTCACATCGAAGGCCTGACGCGCACGCGTTACTCGCTCATAACAGACGCTTTGTCACTTTCCACTGGCTCGCTGCTGACACCCGACAAACTCCTGCGCGCAAGGCGTCGCCTCGACGAGCTGCCGGACGCGTCGACGACGCGGCTCGACTATCGACCCCAGCCTGACGGCTTCGCGGGCATCGACGTGGCACTGGTCGAGGAATCCGCTCGTCCGCGAGGCGCGATCGAATGGGCCTCGCGCAGCGTGAGGACGATTGTCGATCGAGAGTTGACCGTTGCCGTACCTGCTCTCGCCGGCGAAGGCGAGCTGTGGACCGCAAGCTGGCGATGGTGGCACGACCGGCCGCGCGTCGCACTGTCGCTGGCGGCTCCCCACCTGGGCGCACTGCCCGGCGTTTGGCGGGTGGAAGGAAGCTGGGAAACGCAGACTTATGCGTTCGGGAGCGACGGGATTGCACGCGAGGAGCGCGTGCACGGCGGCCTGACAGTTGCCGATTGGCTGAACGGGGCGCTTCGGTACGAGCTCAGCGCCGGTTTCGACTCCTGGAACGGCGCGCACAAAACGGCGTCGATCGGCGCGTCGATCGAGCGGCGGTTCGCGGGCGATCGTGCGGCACTCTCGGCAAGCGCGACAACGTGGAAGCCATTCGCAGCGGAGCCAGCTTTTCAATCGGCCGCTGCGCGTGCGCGGTTCACATCGTCGACCGGAGCAACGGGCACAATCTACATGGGCGGCATCGGCTTCGAAGCGGTGACGACCGCCGCGCCGCTGGCTCTCTGGTCGGGAGCCGGAGACGGACGCGCGCGGGCGGCGCTGTTGCGTGCGCATCCGTTGCTCGACGGCGGCGTCATAAGTGGACCCGTGTTCGGCCGGCGGCTCGCCTATGCGAACGGTGAGGTGCAGCGCTGGTCTGAAATCTCGCACACGATCCGAGTCGGCGTCGCCGGTTTCGTCGACGTGGCCGGAGCGGCGCGCCGCATTGCGGACGCGGCCGGCGATCGATTTCAAGTGGATGTCGGCGGCGGATTACGAGTGAAGGTGCCGGGCCAGAAGGGCGCGCTTCGAATCGACGTGGGGCGCGGCATCCGCGATGGCGCGCACGCCCTCACCTTTGGCTGGCAGTTCTAACCAAGGCCGGCGTGCCGAGACGGAACATAACGTGCACATACGTGCCCTGAAACAGAACACGCAGCGCATGACGCGCCTACCCATCTAACGCTTACAAACCACTAAATATCAGTCACTTGTCGGTCTGAGGCCAAGCTGGCAGGTCCATTGCGATGCACGGACACAGTTTGCTGACCTGGAGGTTCCCATGCAGATGTTCGGACTTCGAATGATGACGCTGGCCGTGCTTCTCGTTCTCTACCGCGTCAGCCCGGTGCTCGGCATGACGGCGCTCGCGATCGGGACCGGATACGTGGTCGGCCGCCAACGCGTCGCCCGCGCTTCGTCGCGCGCCTGAAACGCGGCGGCCGTCGAATCACGACGGCAGCATGAACGTGCTTCGAATGATGCTGCCGCGTCCTTTGATGGCCGCGAATTCGGCCGCGCCGCCGTGCTGCGCAGTGAGCGTTTTCACTGGTTCGCGCGCGCGGCACATCCGCTCGAATCTCAATCCGCGGCTCCTCAATCCCTTCGAGCCACGACAACGTCGTGAGAACAGCGCCGATCACCGCGGCGCCGCACGCGTCGTCGTCGAATACGATCGACGCCGCGTTCGCCGAGACAATCGTTTCCACCTGAAGCCCGCTCAGCCTGCTTTCGGATTCGAACCCCGCTTTGACGCCGTCCAGGATCGCGCCGATCGGGCGAGTGCGGCCCGCACGATGCTGGCCCGTCACAAGCCCGGTGGCGCCGACCGACCACGCGGCGCGCCACGCCTGCGCCTGAATCAGATCGGCCGCGACTCGATGCTGAAGGAACGTGCCGGTAGGCGCGCTCCTGAGGATGGCCGTCGACGAGGTGATGCTGGCCAGATCGGCCGACAGCGCCTTCAACAACTGCTGGAACCATTCGGCGTCGATCGGCGGCTGGCTCTGGTCCTGCGGCTGGGTGAACCGCAGGTTGTCTGCCTGGGCGAGCGCGGCAGCCTCTTGCTCGTCGACCTCGTACATGACGCACGGCACTTCGGCGACGCCGGCAGCGACCGCGGCGGCGAGCCGTTTGCGGCCGGCAATGAGCTGATAGCGTCCGTTGTGCCTTCGAACGAGCAGCGGCTGAACGATACCGTGCGCGGCAATCGACTGCGAGAGCGCTTCGAGTCTTGCCGGAGCCGGCGGGTCGCCTGCGTCGATCTGGCGCGTCGCGATCAAACGGATGACCGGGCCGGCGTAGGATGAATCGAGCTGCTCGACGTAATGAGGATCGGCGCGCATGCGATAACTGCGCGGCAATCCTTCGCGTTCGGCTGGCGTGCGATCGGCCGGCGCACGATCGGCGAGCGGCGATCGATCGGCGATGGGCGGCCGATCGACCACACTCGCGCGTTCGGCGAGCAGGCCGATCACTTCTTCGTTGCGGGACGGACGATCGAGCGATGAATCGGAAGCGGAGTGTCTGCGCGACGAGTCGTGACATAGTACGAGAGATTTTTTTTCGAGGCAAGCTCAAGATTTGATCGCCGACGCGATCACCGCGCCCATCGGCACGACGATCGCATCGCCGCGCGCGTACTGACGCACGGTCGTGCGAATCGCTTCGCGGATCGCCGAGAGATTTTCTGGCGTCTGCCCGTACAACAACGCCGTCGTGCGTACCGCACCTCGCGACATCGCGTCGAAAAGCGAATCGGCCGACGCGAGTCGCCACGCGAGCGGCAACTCGCGCACCTCCACGTGATCGAATCCGGCCTCCAAGAGGCATCGACGACACTCGCCGGGATCGCTGAAGCGGAAAAATGCCGGGCCGATGGGAAGGCCGACGTCGATCGTGCCGTGCGTCTCGATCGCGCGCAGGACGATTCCAAACCCGGCGGCGACTTCGGGCTTCGCCCAAACCGTAAACGAATACCGGCCGCCGGTCCGCAGTACGCGAAACGCTTCGGACACCGCCGCCTCCGGCCGCGCAAGATGAAGCAGCCCGAAGTTCATCACGACGGCGTCGAAGTTTCTGTCGGGCAGCCGAAGCTTTTCCGCGTCGCCCTCCATGAATGTGAGCGTCGGGTGGCGCCGGCGCGCGTAGTCGACCATAGCCGGCGAGAAATCGACGCCAACGACGATCGCGCCGCGTTCGGCGGCGGCGGCAGCGACAAACCCGGGACCGCTCGCCACATCGAGCAGTTTGGTGCCGGGCTCGAGCCTGACGGCGTCGAGGAGCGAAGCGATGGTTTGAGACGTGAGACTTCCGAACGCGTCGGGATAGTGCTCGGCTGCGCGCTGCCAGCCGGCGTGTTCGAACGCCCGGAATGCGACCGGATCGATCGGATCGGTCGAGGTCACCTCGCGAGCGCCTCCGTGTCGCCGGCAAACCACGCGCGCCAGACCGCCGCGCGCGCTTGTGCATCCGCGTTCGTCGCGAGCGCGATCGTCGCACCACTAAGCATTGTTTTTACAAGTAGCTGAGCCACCGGTCGTTCCTCCGCGCTTTGAGCTCCGC
>QHUS01000060.1 GCA_003222035.1 Gemmatimonadota bacterium
GACGTCCTCACCTATGCCGATCAGGTCGAAACTGGAGACCTCATCGGGCCCCGGATCTATCACACGGGCCCGGGCGTGTTCGGCGCATTCCTAGAGGAGAACTGGGGTAGTCTCGACGACGTGCGCAACACCTTGAAGCGCTACAGCGAGTTCTATCACACCAACACGATCAAGCAGTACATGGCGGGTAATCGCAAGCAGCGGCAGTGGGTGATCATGGCGGCCAAGGAGCTGGGCCTGATGCCGACGATCGAAGGTGGGCTG
Source organism: Gemmatimonadota bacterium (assembly GCA_003222035.1). Classification (GTDB taxonomy): domain Bacteria; phylum Gemmatimonadota; class Gemmatimonadetes; order Gemmatimonadales; family GWC2-71-9; genus AG41. Next base: position 265 of record QHUS01000060.1, read on the forward strand.
GACTTCAAGATGAACCAGACGGTCCAGCTCGACGGCTATCCCGGCTCGGAGCACAGCTTCCCGATCACGCCGTTGTACGACGACGCCGTGCAGTTGGCCGCCCAATCGGGGATCACCTATACGCCGACCCTGCTGGTGTCCTACGGCGGGCCATTCAGCGAGAACTATTTCTACGAGCGCTACGACATTCACGACAATCCCAAGATCCGGCGGTTTCTGCCGCACGAGGAGATCGACCAGCGGGCCGAGCGGCGCGCCTGGTTCCGCGAGAACCAGTACGTATTTCCCCGCATCGCGGCGACGGCGGCGGCCATCCTCCGGGCCGGCGGCAACGTCGGCATGGGCTGCCACGGCCAGCTCGACGGGCTGGGATGTCACTGGGAGCTGTGGGCGATGGTTGGCGGGGGGATGACCCCGCGGGAGGCGCTGCGGGTCGGCACCATCGACGGCGCCCGGGGCATCGGGATGGAGCAGGACCTGGGCACGCTCGAGCCCGGCAAGCTCGCCGACCTGGTGGTGCTCGACGCCAACCCCCTCGACGACATCCACAACACCGAAAAGATCCGCTACGTGATGAAGAACGGCCGACTGTATGACGGCGCAACGCTCGACGACGTGTGGCCGAGGACCAGGCCGTTGCCCCGGATGTGGTGGTGGGAGAAGGAACCGAAAGGCGTCAAGTGAAGGTGCAGCGCAGAGACGTCTCCACTTGACGTATCTGCGTGACGTCGTTACCCTTCCGTCCGAACCAAGAGCTGGCATCCTTCCGTTGGACAGTCCCGCTCAGGAGCGGGTTCCGGCGCTGTACACACGCCCGGTCTCATTCCCCAGGTTCACAACCAGAGTGACGCTGCAGCGCAGTGGCATGAGCCACTGGCGGCGTGCGTGTGTGTGCGTTTGAAAGGAAGACGTGTAGCAATGCCATTTACCTCACTCGGGCTCGCGCCCGAGCTCGTTCGGGCCGTAGCCGAAGAGGGCTACGAGCAGCCGACCCCCATTCAACTCGAAGCCATCCCCCTCGCCCTCGCCGGGCGTGATCTGATCGGGTCGGCGCAGACCGGCACCGGCAAGACGGCGGCGTTCATGCTGCCGATCCTGCAGCGCCTGTCTCGCGACAGCGATAGACGCAGAGTCCGGGCGCTCATCCTCGTGCCGACCCGGGAGCTCGCGGAGCAGGTGCTCCAGAGCGCCCGCGCGTACGGGCGGCATCTCGATGTCGATGCCGCGGCGGTCTACGGCGGCGTCGGTATGGAGCCGCAAACCCGCGCGCTCAAGCGCGGCGTGTCGATCGTCGTCGCGACGCCCGGCCGCTTGCTCGACCACATGGAGCGGGGCCACGTGGACTTCTCCCAACTCGAAGTGCTGGTCCTCGACGAGGCGGACCGCATGCTCGACATGGGGTTCGCGCCGGACGTGCGGCGGATCCTGCGGGCGCTGCCCGAGCGGCGGCAGACGATGCTCTTCTCGGCCACCGTGTCGCTCGAGGTCGACGCGCTCGCGCGCACAGCGCTCGACGGCCACGCCTCGGTCGAGATCGGGCGCCGGGCCAAGCCCGCGGAAGGCATCGAGCACGTGATCGTTGCGACCGACAAGCTCCAGAAGCGCGGCGTGCTCGCTCGCATCCTGCAGGCCAAGCCGGCGGGCCAGACGCTGGTGTTCACCCGCACCAAGTATGGCGCGGACAAGCTGGTGACGTTCCTGCGGCGTGAGGGGATTCCAGCGCACGCCATCCACGGTGACAAGGCCCAGAGCCACCGCACCCGCACCCTGGACGCGTTCCGTTCGGGCGCGGCGGACGTGCTGGTCGCGACCGACATCGCGGCGCGAGGGATCGACGTGGACGGGATCCGGATGGTGGTGAACTTCGACGTGCCGCACGAAGCGGAGGTTTACGTGCACCGGGTGGGCCGCACGGCACGGGCTGGGGCGCGGGGGCTCGCGCTCACGCTGCTGTCGCCCGACGAGTGGCTCCTCATGGGGGACATCGAGAAGCTCGTGGGTCAGATCTTCCCACGGGAAGTCATCCCCGGTTTCGAGCCGTCGGTCAAGCCACTGCAGCCGAAGCCGCTCCAGGCGGAGCAGCCCAAACAGGGGCCGTCAGTGCGCGCCCGCAGCGGGGGCCGCCGCCGGCGTTAGACGTCTCTGCTTGACGGTGTCGCGCGACGTATTTGCGTGACGCCGTCAGCCTCTTTTTTCGATCGGCACGTAGTCCCGTTTGTCGGGACCGGTATAGATCTGATGCGGGCGGGCGATCTTCTGCTCCTTGTCGAGCAGCATCTCCTGCCACTGCGCCAGCCATCCCGGCGTCCGCCCGATCGCGAACAGCACCGGGAACATGTCCACCGGGAACCGCATCGCCTCGTAAATGATCCCCGAGTAGAAGTCCACGTTGGGGTACAGCCGGCGCGTAACGAAGTACTCCTCCTGGAGCGCGATCCGCTCGAGCTCCACGGCGATGTCGATGAGGGGATTTCTCCCCGTGACGTCGAACACTTCTTCGGCGACGCGCTTGATGAGCTTGGCGCGCGGATCGTAGTTCTTGTAGATGCGGTGGCCGAAGCCGAACAGCCGAAACTCGCCGCGTTTCACCCGCTCGAGATACCCCGGGATGTTCTGCTTCGAGCCGATTTCACGCAGCATCTTGAGGACTTCTTCGTTGGCGCCACCGTGCAGCGGCCCGTACAGCGCCGCCGCGGCAGCGGCCATGGCCGAGTAGGGGTCGGCGTGGGATGACCCGACGCCCCGCATGGCGCTGGTGGAGCAGTTCTGCTCGTGGTCCGCGTGGAGGATGAACAGCACGTCGAGGGCGTGCTCGAGCGTCTTGTTCGGCGTGTACTTCACCTCCGTCGCCTTGAACATCATGTTCAGGAAATTGCCCGGATAGGACAGCTCGTTGTCCGGATAGGCGTACGGCATACCGACCGAATGGCGGTACGCGAAGGCGGCGAGCGTGGGCGCCTTGGCGATCAAGCGGAAGATCTGGTTCCGCCGCGACGCCTCGTTCGCGATCTGCTTCGCCTCGGGGTAGAACGTGGACAACGCCGCGACCGTGCTCACGAACATGCCCATCGGATGGGCGTCGTGATGAAAGCCGTCGATGAACTTCTTGATGCTCTCGTGCACGATGGTGTGGTGGGTGACGTTGTACACCCACGAGTCGAGCTCAGCGGCGGAAGGCAGCTCGCCGTGCAGCAGCAGGTATGTCGTCTCGAGGAACGTGCTCCGCTCGGCCAGCTGCTCGATCGGGTAGCCGTAGTAGCGGAGAATGCCCTTCTCGCCGTCGATGAAGCTGATCGCGCTGCGGCACGCCGCCGTGTTCACGAATCCCGGATCGTACGCCGCGAGCCCCGCGTCGTCGGCCGTGAGCTTGAGCTGCCGCAGGTCGACGGCGCGGATCGTGCCGTCCTGGATGGGGATCTCGTACTGTTTGCCCGTCCGGTTGTCGGTAACGGACAGCGTACTCTTCGGCACGCGCGATCGTCCTGGGCGAAAATGGTTGGCGAAAGATAACAAGGGGCGGGGACGGTAGCGGTAACGCCCGGTCCTCTACCGACCTCTACGACCTCTACCGACTTCTACCGCCCGCTTTATCTTGTGACTCCATGACCGCCCCCGCGGCCAAGCCGACCGCCCTGTACCCGACCCGCTCCGCCGCCGGCGCCCTGTTGGGCCAGCAGCTCGCCGGTCGCGGTTACCTCGGGTGCCTGCTGCTCGGCATCACGCCCGAGGGCGTCGAGATCGCGGCCAACGCCGCCAAGGCGATGGGAGCGCCGTTCGATGTCCTGGTCGCGGCCTTCATCAAGCTGGGGTCGAACGTCGCGCCCATCGGGGCCATCGCCGAGTCCGTCCCATCGGAAATGGATCCGGACTTCCAGCCGAGCGGCGGCCTGCTCGACAAATTGACCGATGCGATCGACGAGTCACGGGCGCGGGTGAGCCAGGATCTCATCCTGTACCGGACCGAGCGGCCCGTGAAGAAGCTCGCCGGCAAGATCGCGGTGATTGTGGACGGCCAGATCGCCTATCCCTGGAAGGCGCTGGCGGCGGCCAAAGCGGCTGAGCAACTGGGGGCCAAGCAGGTGGTGATCGCGACCCCGGTGGCGACCAAGGCGTCGGCCGATCGGATCAATGCCCGCGAGTACGAGTTCGTGTGCCCGACGATCGTCATGGATGCCCAGGGGCACCCGGCACCCTACGGTGATATGGCGGGCGAGACGCCGGAGCGGCTGCGGTCGATCATGATTGCGCACCAGGCGGCGTGAGACGGGAGAGAGCTTTGCCGGAAACGTTTCACTCCAGCTCCACCATCCCCTGCTCGAGCCAGCGATGCTCCCCGGCGAGCGTCTCCTGCGCCACGCGGTACGCCTCGGTGTCCGCGTTGCGCCACAGCTCGCGGAACTTGGCCTTGACCCGCGCCCGGGCCTGGCGACAGAACAGGTCGGCCACCTGCACGGCGCGCCGGCCCGCCGCCGGGTCTGAGCGCAGGAGCCACTGGGCGCGAGAGCAGGTCGCGGCCATGGCGAAGAGCTCGGCACCGACGTCCACCAGCCGGAACAGCACGGCCTGGCGGTACTCGAGTTTCGGGCCGAACCGCACCATCGCATGGAACACGCTGCGCGCGAGGCGCCGTGCCCCGCGCTCGACGTACCGGAGGTGCCCGGCGAGCGGCCCGAAGCCGGCGTATTTGGGCCAGAAGCTCCACCCTAGCCAGCGCGAGGGATACCACCAGGCGTAGAACAGGGCCGCGCGCACGAGCCCTTTCAGGCGCGCGCCCGCGCTCTTGCCGGGCATCACCACATCGCCCGCTACCTGCAGGTGCTTGTCCACCGCTTCGCGCGCGATGAACAGGTGCATGATCTCGCTCGACCCCTCGAAGATCAAATTGATCCGGAAGTCGCGCATGATCCGCTCGACCGGCACAGGCTTCTCTCCCCGGGCGCGCAACGAGTCCGCGGTCTCGTAGCCGCGACCACCCCGGATCTGCAGGGTGTCGTCAATGATCCGCCAGCCCGCCTCGGAGTTGTAGAGCTTCGCGATCGCCGCCTCGAGGCGGATGTCGTAGCTCCCGCGGTCGGCCATGGAGCCGCACAGCTCCGCCACCGCCTCCATCGCGAACGTATTCGCCGCCATGGCGCCGATCTTCTGGGCGATCGCATCGTGCTTGCCGATCGCGCGCCCCCACTGGACGCGCTCGCTGGCCCACTCCCGCGCGATCTCGAGGCAGCGCTTGCCCGCGGCGACCGACGAGATCGGGAGCGTGAGCCGACCCGTGTTGAGCGTGATCAGGCCGAGCTTCAGGCCCTTGCCCACCTCCCACACCACGTTCTCCTTCGGCACGCGCACGTTCGTCAAGCGGATGACGCCGTTGTACATCGCCTTCAGGCCCATGAAATGGCAGCGATGCTCGACCTTCACGCCCGGCCAGCTGGTCTCGACGAGGAAGGCGGTGATCTGCCGCCGCTCCTTGCCGTCCACGATCTTGGAGGGCGTGCGCGCGATCACCACGATGAGCTCGGCGCGGGTGCCGTTGGTGCACCACAGTTTTTCGCCGTTCAGAATCCAGGCTTGTCCGTCTTCGCTCGGCACCGCCATCGTCTCGAGCGCGGCCGGATCCGACCCCACACCGGGCTCCGTGAGCGCGAACGCAGAAATGGCGCCCTGGGCGAGGCGCGGCAGGTATTTCTTCTTCTGCGCCTCCGTGCCGAACAGCTTGAGCGGCTGGGGCGCGCCGATGGACTGGTGGGCGGAGAGCAGCGCCGTGAGCGAGCCGTCGATCGACGACACCAGCTCGATCGCCTTCATGTACGAAAGCTGGGATAGCCCCAGCCCCCCGTACTCGCGCGGAATCTTGATCCCGAACGCGCCCAGGTCGCGCAAGCCCTGGATCAGGTCGTCCGGGATTTCCCCCTCGCGGTCGATCTTGTCCGAGTCCACGCGCTCGCGCAGGAACCGTTCGAGCTGCTCGAGGAACGGCCGGGCCCGGCGCACCTCTTCAGGGTCCTGCTCGGGGTACGGATGGATGAGATCGAGCCGGAACTTCCCGAGGAACAGGTCGCGCACGAAACTCGGCGCGGCCCACTCCTGCTCCCGCGCGGCTTCGGCGACTTCGCGCGCCTCGGCGGCGCTGACCTTGCGTTCGGGCGGAGGGGGGGCGGTGGTCGTCGTCGCCATGACTTGAATCTAGCTCAGGCGCCCTGTCCCGACAGCAGCCGTGGCTGGAGGAGCAGGGCGATACCCGCCCCCCCCACCAGTCCCCCGACGTGCCCGTAGTTGTCGATGTACGGGCTCAACAGCCCGGTCCCGATCTGATACACGGACCATGCGGCGAGCACGAAGCCGATACGCTTGTCCCGGAGGTAGAATCGCTTCTGGTGGGCGTACAGGACCACGATCACCGCTCCCACTACACCGAAGATCGCGCCCGACGCTCCCAGCGAGGGACCGGGCGTCACCGCGGCGGAGAGCAGGGAGCCCGTCAGCCCGCTGGTGACGTAGACGATGGCGGTCCGCGCAAAGCCGAAGGCGTGCTCGCACGCCATGCCCACGACGTAGAGCACGAGGCAGTTGCCGATCAAATGGTCGAACCCGGCGTGCAGGAACGTCGCGCTGATGAGGCGCCACCACTCCCCGGCGATCACGCGGTCACGCACCAGGGCGCCAGCCGCGACGATGCTGTCGCGGTTGGTGAGCGCGCCGGTCGCGACCTCCCATCCGAACATCGCGACGTTCGCGGCAATGAGAAACAGGATCAGGGGCGGGGCGGTACGCATCCCGCGCTCGAAATCGCGACGCGTGTCCACCGCCGCCGCGAGCATGTCGGGCGTGATGATGATCGGCTGTTCGCGCACCTCGCTCACCGCCGCTCGCCCGTGTCGAGCATCACGCCGAGGGCGAGAGCCACGCGCCGGTCGAACAGACGGTTGCGGTCGGCCTTCAGGTCGAGCACGTAGCGGTCGAGGATGGTGAACTTCCGATTGAACTCGCCCACCACGTCCTCGGAGTCGCCGCGCACGATGATGAAATTCGTCCGCAGGATGCCCATGAGCGGTCCGATCAGGCGGCGTAACAGCGAGAGGATGACGGAGTCTTCCTTCGCGAGGTACAGCGTCGTTCCATCCGGCGCCTTCACGTACCAGCGCTTCCGAATCAAGTTATAGAGGTAGTTCTTCCAGAGACGCGCCAGCGTGCGTCCGGCGGCGTCGCGCACGGTGTACGTGGCGGTGATCGGCTGCCACTTTCGATCCTGCAGGACTTCGAGCAGCTTGGCGCGCTTGGTCTGGTCTCGATAGAAGGTGACGTGGCGCTTCGCGGAGAGGGCGATCCCGACCGCGAACAGGGCCACGAACGCACCCACCACGGCGAACATGCCGAGCACGCTCTCATATGCGGACCCCTTGGCCATGTCCGCGAGCACCGCGAACCCCATCCCGACGACCGCGGCGGCAGCAATGCCGGCCAGAATGGCGCCGACGTTGCGCAGCAGGTGCGCCGGTCGCTCCACGAACACGAGCTTCTTCCCCTGCTCGTCGGCGACGTCGTACTTCTCGGAGATCTTGAGCAGCTGCTGGCGCAGCAGGAACACGTCGCGGTCGAACACGCCGTCGGCCTGAGGCTTGACGGCCCCCGGCCCCCCCCGCCCCCCCGGCCCCCCCGCGCCCACGGCCCCCCCCGCGATCGCGGGCACGCGATTTTCGCGCCCGCACTGGGGACACTTTACCAGCCTACCGGCGAACTCGTCCTTCAATTCGTACGACGTTCCGCACTGACAAGGCACACGGACGGCCATGGTTGCCTCCCAGGTTGCGCCTTGACAGCGGCGCGGGCAGAGGGAGATTCGCGTCCCATGCGCTACCTGTCCGTGTCGCTCGTCACGCTCGCCGTCACAGGCGCCGCCGGGGCACAAACTCCCCCGGCGGCCGGGCCGGCGCCGCTGATTCTCGTCAAGGCCGGCCGCCTGATCGACGGCCGCGCGGATGCGCCGCAATCGGGTGTCGGCATTCTGGTCGAAGGGGATCGCGTCAAGGCCGTGGGCCCGCTGGCCCAGATTCAAGGCCAGGCGAAGGCCGCGCGCGTGATCGACCTGTCGCAGATGACCGTGCTGCCGGGCTTCATCGACGCCCATACGCACCTGCTGCTGCAGGGCGACCCCACCGCGGCGTCCTACAACGAGCAGCTGTTGTACGAATCGACGGCGTATCGCGCCATTCTCGCCGCTCGGAACGCGAAGATCGCGCTGGATCACGGGTTCACGACGATTCGCGATTTGGAGACCGAAGGGGCGATGTACGCGGACGTCGACGTGAAGCGCGCCGTGGACCGGGGCGAGATCCCCGGGCCGCGCATTTTCGCGTCCACCCGGGCCATGGCGCCGACGGGAATGTATCCCATCGTGTCGGATAACTGGGAGCTCGAGCTGCCGCACGGCGTGCAGCCCGTGGACGGCGTGGAGGGGGCGCGGCTCGCCGTGCGCGAGCAGGTGGCCCACGGCGCCGACTGGATCAAGTTTTACAGTGACCGCCGCTACTACTTCGGTGCCGCTCCCGATTCGGTGCTACACAGCTGGGTCAACTTCACCGACGACGAAGCGCGCGCGATCGTAGACGAGGCGCACCGGCTGGGCCGGAAGGTCGCCGCCCACGCCATCGGCTCGGATGGGATCGCCGCGGCCCTCCGCGCCGGCGTGAACAGCATCGAGCACGGTGACGGCATGACCGACTCGCTGGCCGACGTCCTGCTCGCGCGGGGGGTGTACTGGGTCCCCACGGTGACGGTGGCCTACTACGTCGCGGGGCCACGCGCGGGCGTGTGGGGACCGATGGTGGAGCATCAGCGGCGGGCGCTCGCGCGGGCGGTGAAAAAGGGCGTCCGGATCGTTTTGGGAACCGACGTCGGCGGATTTCCCTGGACCGAGCTCAATCAGGCGAAGGAGTTCGAGTACTACGTGCAGTACGGCATGACCCCGATGCAGGCGATTAAATCGGGAACGTCGCTCGCGGCCGAGCTGCTCGGTCAGCGCGACGTGGGGATGGTCGCTCCGGGGGCCTACGCGGACCTCGTCGCGGTGGCCGGTGACCCCTTGAAGGACATCACGGAGCTCACACGTGTCCGGTTCGTTATGAAGGGCGGGGTCACTTATGTTTCGCCATAGTGCGGCGCGCGCTCGGGACTAGCCTCGCTCTGCTGTTCGGCGCCGTCGGGCCGGCCGTGGGTCAGTTCGCCCCACCCGGCACCGGCGGCGTCGCGGCGTTGGCAGCCACACTGAAGCAACTCGGTGCGAACAAGCGGATCCTCATGATCGGGGCGCATCCCGACGACGAGTACTCGACCCTCGTCGGCCTGTTCGCCCGCGGGATGGGCGCGCAGGTGGCCTACCTCTCCCTCACACGCGGCGAGGGCGGGCAGAACCTGATCGGGCCAGAGCTGGGTCCCGAGCTCGGCATCATCCGGTCGGAGGAGTTGCTGGCCGCCCGGCGCATCGACGGGGCCTCCCAATTCTTCACCCGGGCCTACGACTTCGGATACTCCAAGACGCTCGACGAAGCGCTGCGCCTGTGGCGGCGCGATTCCCTGCTCAAGGATGTGCTCGACGTGGTGCGCCGGTTCCGTCCCCAGATCATCGTCTCGGTGTTCTCCGGAACGCCGCGCGACGGTCACGGCCAGCATCAGATGGCCGGCGTCCTGGCGCGCCAGGCGTTCGAGACGCTGCGCGACTCGAGCTGGGGGCCGGTCAAGCTGTACCGGTCCCTGTACTCGGACACCGCGTCCGCGACACTGCGGTTCGACGGCGGCGTGCTCGATCCGGTGGACGGCCGCTCGTACTACCAGATCGCCATGGCGGGACGCAGCCAGCATCGCTCACAGGATGAGGGCCAGCTCCAGCGGCTGGGCCCGAGCATCGGGCGGCTGGCGTTCGTGGAGTGGCGGGACAAGGGACGGGGGACGGGGGATGGGGATGGCCTGTTTTCGGGCATCGACACGCTGCTCGCCGGCAAGGCGCGGTATGCGGTGCTCGTCGACTCGGCGCGCGCTCAGCTCAACCCAAGCAGGCCGGGCGCGGTCGCCCCGCTGCTCGCGCGCGCGCTCCGTGAGCTCGGGGATGCCGACTCCGGGCAACAGGCGATGCTCCAGGAGGCCCTCGCCGCAGCGACGGGGGTCGTGATCGACGGCTTTGCGGACGACGGCATCGTGATCCCGGGGGAACGCGTCCAGGTGGAAACGAACGTGTGGAACGCAGGAGTCGACCCGGCCGTCACCATCGAGGGGATCGAGCTGAGCGTGCCCGCGGGCTGGAAGGTGGAGCGGTTGGACCCCGTAGCCTCGCCAGTGCCGCCCGGAACGCTGGCGACGCGCCGCTTCGCCGTCACCGTGTCGGCCGACGCTCCCCGCTCACAACCCTACTTCCTCCGGCGGCCCTTGAACGGCGCGCAGTACGACTGGACCGGTGTCCCCGCGGCGTGGCGCGGCCTGCCGTTCGAGCCGCCGCTCGTCCAGATGACGATGCGGCTCACGATCGCGGGGCAGCCCGTCACGCTGTCGCGTGAAGTGGTGTACCGCTACCGGGACCAGCGCACGGGCGAGGTGCGACGTCCACTGTTCGTGACGCGCCCCTTCGACCTCGAGACCGCGCCCGATCTCGTCGTGTGGCCGGTCGACGGCGGTGAACGCCACTTCACGATCAGCGTGACGAACCGGGCTCGCGGGCCCGCCAGTGCGCAGGTGGTGATCACATCGCCGCCGGGATGGCCCGCCGTCCCGCCCGAGAGCCTCACGTTCGATCGAGAAGACGAATCGAAAAGCGTCATCGTCACGTTGCGACCGCCCGCCACCGTGCGGCCGGGCATGTACGAGCTGAAGGCCGCCGTCGTCGCGGGCCGCGCGCGCAGCGAGGGAGCGCTCACGATCATCGACTATGAGCACATCCGGCCGCGCGCGGTCGTCCATCCCTCGACCACCGACCTCCGCGTCGCACGGATCGCGCTGCCGGCGCTCACGCGCGTCGGGTACGTCCGTGGGGCATCCGATCGCGTGCCCGAAGCGCTCCAGGCCGTTGGGGTCCCGATCGTCCTGCTCGGCCCCGACACGCTGGCTCGCGGCGACCTGTCTCATTACGACGCTGTCGTGATCGGGAGCCGCGCGTACGAGACCGAACCCGCGCTCGTCGCGAGCAATGGACGGCTCCTGGACTATGTCCGCGGGGGCGGGCTGCTGATCGTCCAGTACCAGCAGTACCCGTTCGTGACCGGCAACTTTGCGCCGTATCGGCTCTCCATCGCGCGGCCGCACGATCGCGTGACCGACGAAACGGCGGCGGTGACGCCGCTCGACGCCGCGAGCCCCGTGCTCCACGTGCCCAACGAGATCGGGCCGGACGATTGGCAGGGGTGGGTGCAGGAGCGGGGGCTCTACTTCGCGCACGACTGGGACCCCGCCTACACGCCGCTCCTCGAGATGCACGATCCCAGTGACGTCGCCCTGCAAGGCGGCCTGCTCGAGGCCACACTCGGCAAGGGGACGTATGTGTACACGGGGCTGAGCTTTTTCAGGCAGCTGCCGGCTGGTGTGCCGGGCGCGTATCGGCTGTTTGCCAACCTGCTCGCGCTGAAGAGAGGGAATGTTCCGTAGGATACTGCGTGGTGAGTGGTATGTGGTTGTTGACGGCGCGGGCGGAGGCCGCGGTGCGCCGGAGTCAACCACGCACCACGCACTTGTTTACCGACGTGAGCTCCCGCGCGCGCTCAGCACCAACCCGAGCGTCACGACCGTAACCGCTCCGATCACGTTGTGCCAGAGCCACGAGACCGACGGCGCCCCGAAGTTCACGGCGGCCACGGTGGCCATCCCGGCGATCAGGCCGAAGAACGCTCCGGTCGCCCGCGCCCGCGGGATCATGGCCAGCAGAAAGACGCCGAGGATGGAGCCGTAGAAGAACGACCCGAAGCGGTTCACCACTACGATCAGGGAGCCGAGCGTCGCGGCGAACGTGGCGACCACGCAGGCGAACAGGCCCCAGACTCCGGTAGCGGCCTTCGACACCAGGAGGTAGTGCGCGTCGGGCGCCTCCGGCCGGACCCAGCGTCGGTAGAAGTCGATCACGGTGACCGTGGCCAGCGAATTCAGCTCAGCGGCGATGCTGGACATCGCGGCGGCCAGTACCGCGGCGACGAAGATTCCGGCGAGGCCGATGGGCAGGAAGTGCAGCACGTAATACGGCATCACGTAGTTCACGTCCCGCGCGGTCTCTCCGGTCACGCGGCGGGCCAACGCCAGCGCCTCTGCTCGGAGCGCGCCGACGTCCGCCTCGCGGGCCCTAAACGCGTCCACCCCGGCGACCGACGCCTCGTGGTCTCGCCGTGCGCGCGCGTCCGCCAGGGCGTGCGCCGCGGTCTCGCGTTCTTGGAGCGCAATGCGGTACCGCCCGTCGAGGGCTGCGTACGTCGCGGGCTCCGCGGCACGAACGGCTTGCTCTTCCGCGGGGTTGAACAGCAGCGGTGGTCTTTGGAACACGAAGAAGACGAACACGAGGACGCCCGTGAGCAGCACCAGCGCCTGAAGCGGAACCTTCCAGTAGGCGCTGATCAAGAGCGAGCTCCGAGCCTCGTCCACCGACTTGGCGGTGATGTACCGCTGCACCTGGCTCTGGTCGGTCCCGAAATACGACAGCATGAGGAACGTTCCGCCGATCAGGCCGGACCAGAACGTGAAATCGTTGGTCACATCGAACGAGAAGTCGAAGGCGCGGAGCCTGCCCGCCGCGCCGGCCAGGGCCAGCGCGTGGTCGGGTGCGACCGGGAGCTGCACCAGGAGCGTTACCAGGACCGCGATCACGGCGAAGACGATGAGCCCCATCTGCTTGACGTCCACCCAGGTGACCGCCTGCACCCCGCCGATCATGGTGTAGATCACGGTCGGAATGCCCATCAGGGCCACCGACCACAACAGACTCCATCCGTACATGGCGGAGAACACCACGGCCGGCGCGGCGATGATGGTCCCGCACGACATCCCCCGCACCACGAGAAAGAGAAAGCTGGTCAGGGAGCGCGTGCGCGCGTCGAACCGCCGCTCCAGGTACTCGTACGCGGTGAACACCCTGGCCCCGTGGAGGAACGGGACCAGCGTCACGCCCAGGATGACCATGGCCAGCGGGAGACCGAAGTAGAACTGCACGAAGCGCAGGCCGTCTGTCGCTCCCTGCCCCGTGGTGCCGATGAGCGTAACGGCGGAGAGCTGTGTCGCCATGACCGAGAGGCCCACCGCCCACCACGGAAGGCTCCGGTTGGCCAGGAAGTAGCCCTCGATCTCCCGCGTGCCCTTGGCACGGCGCACGCCGTCCACCAGCACGTACACCAGGTAGACGGCGATGATGACCCAGTCTAACGCGCGCACGACGGGGCGATCATCGAGTGTAGTGGGCTTGGAGCAGCCAGAGGAGCAGGAGCGTCGCCACCTGCACCGCCATCACGCGCAGCAGCGTGCGGCGGAAGAGCCGCCGCCCATGGTCTGGTTTCGGGGTGTCGGACATGTGAAATGGCAAGAAGATTAGAGGGGGATCCTCGAGGAGACTAGGCCATGAACCGTTTCATTGTCCGCAGCGCAGAGGTCCGCTTCACGGAGATTGACTAGGATGAAAGCACTCCTCGACCGGGCGAGCGCGGCCCTCAGCCCCGATCTCCGCCGCCTGATCGTTCTCATGGCGGTGTGCTTCGTGGACATGATCGGGCTGCTCATGATCGCCCCGCTTCTCACGTTCTACGCGCTCCGACTGGGTGGCCAGCCGAGCACGGTCGGCCCCCTGTTCAGCTCGTTCGCGGTCGCGCAGCTGCTCGCTTCGCCGATCTGGGGCCGCGTCTCCGATCGCTACGGCCGGCGGCCGGTGCTGCTCATCGGTCTCTGCGCCTCGGCGGTGGCGTATCTGATTTTCGGGTACGCCAACGCGTTGTGGTTGCTGTTCGTGTGTCGCATCGTCCAGGGGTTCGGCGGCGGCACGACGGGCGTCGCGCAGGCGTACGTCGCGGACACCATGGCCCCGGCACAGCGTGCCAAAGCGCTCGGGTGGCTGTCTGCCGCGACCAGTCTGGGCGTGAGCATCGGTGCGATTCTGGGGTCCAAAACGCACCAGTGGTGGGGCCCGGCCGGCCCCGGCGTTGCCGCGGCGGCGCTGGTTCTGCTCAACGTGGCCTTTGCCTGGAAGTGGCTCCCCGAGTCGCGCGTGCGCGAGCCCGCTCTACCCGACGGCCATCGGTCACCGCGTGAAGCGTCCGGATCGTGGAGCCAGGCGGTCCATCACGTCGCCCGACCGCTCTGGAACGTGATTCGGCATCCCGCCCGTCCCGTCTCCGAGGTGATCTGGGTCTACGGGATCGGCATGCTCGCCCTGAACTCGCTGATCGCAGTGCTATCGCTCTATCTGCTCAAGCGGTTCGGCGTTGACGCCGATCATGTCGGACCGATTTACTTCGTATTCTCCGCCGTCGGCGTGGCGATGCGGGCGTGGCCAGTGGGCTGGATCAACCATCGTTTGGGCGAAGTACGCACCATGCGGCTCGGGGCAGTGCTGCTCGGCCTCGGCCTCCTGCTCATGCCGCTGCCGTCGACGCGCTGGGGATTCATCCTGTGCCTCGCGCTCGCGCCGATCGGTACGGCGCTCCTGTTCCCGGCGACGACCGCGCTCGTGAGCCATCGAACCGCTCAGAACGAATACGGAGTCCAGATGGGCGCGCAGCAGACCCTGCGCGGCATCATGGCGATTGTGGGGCCGTGGGGCGCGACGCTGGCGTTTCAGTATCTTGGGCCAGCCGTACCCTTCTATATCGCCGCCGGCGTCGTGGCACTCGCGGCCGTGGTGGCGTGGCGGGTGCGGGAAGAACAGCGGCAGGCAGCGCCCGTGGCGGCCTGAACCGCACCGACGCCGTACCGATTAGCTTTCCTGGCCATGCACCCGCTCCTTGCTTTGCTACTCGTCGCCGCTCGCGGAGCCACCCCCGCCCCCGCCCCCGCCCCCGCTCCCAAGCCCCGGCTCATCGTCGTGATCACGGTCGACCAGTTGCGTCCCGATTACCTGGAGCGCTTCCGGCCGCAGCTGCAAGGCGGTTTCGTCACGCTCCTGAAGGCCGGTGCGGTGTTCACCGACGCGTATCAGGATCACGCCATCACGGAGACGGCTCCCGGCCATTCGACGATCCTGTCCGGGCGCTGGCCCGTCCACACGGGCATTGTCAGCAACGTGGAGGGGGTTCAGGATCCGAAGGCGCCCTTGATCGGCGTCAACGGGTCGGGTGCGTCCCCCAAGCGGTTTCGCGGCACCGCGTTTTTCGACTGGCTTCAGGCGGCGGACCCCGGCGCGCGAGCCCTCGCGGTCTCGGGTAAGGACCGTGGGGCGATTCTCCCCATCGGCCGAGCCAAGGCGAACGTCTTCTGGTACGTGGGGGGCTACTTCACCACGAGTCGTTATTACGCCGACTCGCTGCCCACCTGGGTCAAACTATTCAACGGACAACGCGTTCCCTTCCGCGCCGCGGGGACAAGCTGGAACCTGTTCCTCGGGGACCGCGATTATCCCGAGACCGACAGCGTCTCCTACGAGCACGGCGGCCATGATGTGATCTTCCCCCACCGGCTCCCGGTCGACAGCGGTGCGGCGGCGCTGGCGTTCCTCGCCACGCCGACGATGGACTCCCTCACGCTCGCGTTCGCTCTCGAGGGGGTGCGCGCCCTGCAGTTGGGTGGTCGCGGAGCGACCGACCTGCTCTCGGTCAGCCTGTCGACCACCGACTACATCGGGCACGCGTTCGGTCCGGACTCACGGGAAATTGAGGACCAGATCGTGCGTCTGGACCGGTATCTGGGCCGCTTCCTGGAGCAGCTCTTCGTGCGCTACGGCCGGAGCAAAGTGCTCGTCGTGCTCACGGCCGATCACGGCGTGACCCCATTTCCGGAGCACTCGCGCGCGCTCGGTCACAGCGGCGCGGTGCGGGTGACTCCCGACAGTATCATTGGCAACGCGAACGCCGTGCTCGATCAGCGCGCCGGCGGGGCCGACTGGCTGTTGTTCGAAAGCGGCATGCTGCGGATCCCCGACCGCTCGAAGCTCCAAGGGGCGGGCGTCGACGTGGACAGCGTGGTTACGGACGTCGCCGCGCGGTTGCGGGCCGTGCCCGGCGTGGCCCGGGTGATCCGCACCGCCGAGCTCGAGGCGAAGGATACCGCGGACCCGGTGATCCGTCGCTGGCAGCATCAAATACCGCCCGACGGCGGCGTCGAGTTCGTCGTGACGCTCACGCCGTATTCGATCTGGAGCTTTCCGAACCTCCCGATCGCGATGCACGGCCAGCCGACCGACCTCGACGCGCACGTGCCCATCATTCTCTCGGGCCCGGGCATCCAAAAGGGTGTGTATGGCGGACGCGTGAGCACGGTGGACATCGCCCCGACGTTGGCCCGCCTGCTGGGGCTGACACCGGCGGAGCCGCTGGACGGCCGGCCCTTGACCGAGGCACTCAGCGCGGAAAACTGAGGGGCACCATGGCCCAGCCAAAGCTCACCGCCGACCAGGTTCGCCGCATCGAGGAGATCGAGGAGTTCCGGCACGCCACCGATCGGCTCAAGCGCTTCGTCGCGGAGCTGGAGTCCAACCGCGCGGGCCAGACGCGCGTGATCCAGCAGCTCAGTGAAAAGATCGCGCACGAATCTGCACAGATGCGACAGCGGGCGTTGACGTCGAACATCGGCACGATCGCCGACGTCGCCGGCACGATGTCGGTGATGGCGGGACGCGGCGGCGGGATCAACATGAAGGTCCGCGCGCTCGGCGACGCCGTGAACAACCTCTACATACAGCTCGATGCCGCGCTGAAGCACGCCAAGACCCCACCCGAGCCGAACAAGCCGGCCTAGTCGTGCCCCACCCGCCGATCCGCTGCACGGGGCTGGTGAAGCGCTACGCGGACGTCGTCGCGGTCGCCGGACTCGATCTGACGGTGAATGCGCGCGAGTGCTTCGGGTTGCTGGGACCGAACGGGGCGGGGAAGACGACGACCATCGAGATCCTGGAAGGCCTCACGGCGCCCGATGCCGGTGACGTCGAGATCCTCGGCAGCCGGTGGACCGGGGGCGGGGGCGCCGCTGCCCGCGCCCTGCGCGAGCGGCTCGGTATCCAGCTGCAGGAGACGCAGCTCGCCGACAAGCTGACCGTGGACGAAACCGTGCGGTTGTTTCGCAGCTTCTACAGCGCCGCACACTCCGTGGAGGAGGTCCTCGCACTCGTGGGCCTGGAGGAGAAGCGCACTGCTTGGGTGGGCAAGCTCTCGGGCGGGCAGAAGCAGCGATTGGCGGTGGCGTGCGCGCTCGTCTCGCGGCCGGAGCTGCTCTTCCTCGATGAGCCCACCACCGGACTCGACCCGCAGGCGCGCCGCCAGCTGTGGGACGTGATCGGGGGTTTTGTGGCGGCGGGCGGCACGGTGCTCCTCACCACGCACTACATGGAGGAAGCGGAACGGCTGTGCGACCGCGTCGCGATCATGGACCACGGGAAAGTCATCGCGCTGGGGACGCCCCGCTCCTTGATCGCGTCACTCGGAGCCGAGCATGTCGTGGAGTTCGCGCTCGCGGACGGGGCGGCGCGCGCGCCAAGCACGGCCGAGCTGGCCGCGTTGCCGGGAGTCCGCGCCGTGCGTGCCGGAGTCGAGCGGACGGCGCTTACGGTCGCGGAAGTGCATCGGGCGGTGCCCGCGCTGCTGGCACTGCTGGAGCGGCGCGGCGCCGAGCTCTCACTTCTCGCCACTCACCACGCCACGCTGGAGGACGTGTTCGTGTCGCTCACGGGCCGGCAGCTGCGCGATGCGTGACCATGCCCTGGTTCAGCTGACCCTCGCGCGCACGCGAGAGTTCTACCGCGAGCCCGAAGCCATCTTCTGGGTGTTCGGGTTTCCGATCGTCCTCGCCTTCGCGCTCGGCATCGCGTTCCGGAATCGCGGACCCGGGGAGCTACGGGTCGGGGTGCTCCGCGCCCCCGGGGACAGCGCGTTGGCCGGCGCGCTGGCGCGCGCCCCGGGGCTCAATGCCGCGGTGCTCGACTCGAGCGAGGCGCAGGTCCAGCTCCGCACGGGCCGGGTCGCCCTGCTCGTGGTACCGGGCGACCCCGTGGTCTATCGCTACGACTCGACGCGGACGGAGAGCCGGCTGGCGCGCCTCGAAGCCGACGCCGTCGTGCAACGCGCCCACGGTCGGGCTGATCCGGCGCGCGTGGCGGACCAGCGGGTCACCGAGCCGGGCTCGCGCTACATCGACTTCCTCATTCCCGGCCTGCTCGGCATGAATCTCATGGGCAGCGGGTTGTGGGGGGTGGGGTTCTCGGTCGTGCAGGCGCGCACCAAGAAGCTCCTCAAGCGCTTCATGGCGACGCCGATGCGCCGCAGCCACTACTTGCTCTCGTTCGTGCTGTCTCGGTTGTTGTTCCTGTTCGTCGAGGTGGCGGCCCTGATCGGCTTCGGGTGGTTGGTATTCGACGTAGGGGTGCGGGGCTCGTTCGCAGCCGTCGCGATCATCACGGTGCTCGGCTCGCTGTCGTTCGCCGGCCTCGGCATGCTGGTCGCGAGCCGCGCCCGGACCATCGAAGCGGTCTCGGGCCTGATGAACCTCGTGATGCTCCCGATGTGGATGCTGTCGGGCACCTTCTTCTCGTACGCTCGCTTCCCCGAGGCGATGCAGCCGCTGGTGAAGGCGCTGCCCCTCACGGCGTTGAACGATGCCCTCCGGGCGGTGATGATCGACGGCAGCCCGCTCGCGCAGCTCGGTGCCCCACTCGGCGTTGTCGCAGCCTGGGGCGTGGCGAGCTTCGTCGTCGCGCTGCGGATCTTTCGGTGGCGCTAGCGCCGCAGCGCTACTAGGGCGTGACGACCACTGCGCCTTTCATGCCCAAGCCTTCATGAAACGCGCAGTGATAGGGATAGGTCCCGGGCGTGGGGAACGTGGTGTCGAAGTTCCCCCCGGGAGAATTGCCGCACGGGGGATACGGGCACGTCATCTGCGGGTGCGGCGGAGCGATCGTGCCGCTGTTCCAGCCTCCGGCGGCATCGCTCGTCGACGTGTGGTCGACATTGCCTTGGTTCGTCCAGCGGACCGTGGTCCCAGCGGAGATTCTCACCGTGTCGGGCGCAAACGCATACTCCTGCATGGTGACGGTCACGCCTCCCGGTGGGAGATTGTTGTTCCCTCCGCTTGTCGGGCTCGAGCCGCCGCACGCCACCACGAGGACCGACAGGCATCCGACTGACAGTCGCATGGGGTGTTCCCAGGTTGAGGTTCGCGTCCTAACTGTAACGCTAGCGTGTTTTGGTCAAAATATCGAACCGGGCGCCGGGCGCGTCACTTTCCCCACAGCAGTGCGCGCAGGCGGAACAGGAGCCCGCGCGATCGGCGCACGGCGTCGCGGAACGCCGTGGCGGTGGGATACCGGGCCGCGGGGTCGCTCGCGAGCGCCCGTTGCAGGACGGCCTCCATGTCCCGCCCCACGTCGGAGCGGAACTCGTGCAGGGAGGGCACGTCGTCCGTGGTCTGCCGCGCCAGGATCGCCTCGGGCGTCGGCCCCTCGAACGGTGGCCGGCCGAGCAGCGCGAAGTAGGTCACCGCGGCCAGCGAGTACAGGTCGGTGCGCTGATCCACTCGTTCGCCCAGCAGCTGCTCCGGTGCGGCGAACTGCGGTGTGCCGCTGCGCGACGTCGCGCCGCCATAGGGCGCGTCGCCGCGGAGCGCCAGCGCCAGGCCGAAGTCCGTGATGCGCAGCCGCCCGTCGGGCTCGATCAGCATGTTCTCCGGTTTCAGATCCCGGTGCACCAGGCCGACTGCATGGGCGTGCTCCAGCGCCGACAGGGCCTGGTCCAGCACCCGCAGACTCTGATCGACCGACAGCGGTCCCTGCCGGAGGACCAGCTGCGCCAGGCTCACGCCGGGGACGAGCTCCATGGTGTACCACTGCAGCCCGGCCCGGCTCCCAATGTCGTAGATGCTCACGATGTTGGGGTGACGGACGCGGGCCGCGAGCTGGGCCTCACGGCGGAACCGCTCCATCACCGCCGGGTCGGCCGTCACGGAAGGATGGAGGACTTTGATCGCCACCTCTCGCTCGAGCCCCAGATCGCGAGCCCGATACACCCGCCCAAAGCCGCCCGAGCCGATCTCCTCCAGGAGCTCGTGGTCGTCACCCAGGGCGCGCCGCAGGCGGCGCTCGAAACCGGCCTCGGCCACCTGGGGCGTGGCCGCCGGCTTCTGAAAGACACCGGCATCGCTTACGAAGTCCTCCAGCATTTCCGTGGCGGTGTAGTAGCGATCGCTCGGCGCCGCCTGAATGGCGCGCAACAGTACGCGCTCCAGGGCGGCCGGCACCGCGGGCCGCAACTTGCGCGGCGGCACGATCCGGGCGGGATCGGGATCGGGCTCGTGGCCCGTGACGACGTAGTACACGAGTGCCGCCACGGCGTACACGTCGCTGGCAGGCTCACCGGGGCCCCCAGCCCGGACCTCCGGGGCCACGAACCCGCCGCCGGTTCCTCGCTCCTCCGGGGGAACATAGGCCAGGCACCAGCTCGAATACCGGAGGTCGGTAACGACAGCGCGCCCCGACACCTCGAGCATGAGCGTGGTGGGCACGACGCGCCGCAGCACCACTCCCCGGGCATGCGCGTGCTCGGCGGCGCTCAGGAGGTCGCGCACCAGGGCATGCGTCGTCGGGATGGGGCGTGGGCCGCGGCGCAGCGCCTCCGCCAAACTCTCCCCATCCACCCACGTGGCCGTGCGGTAGGCGAAGCTTCCCAGCAGGGAGGCGGCATAGACGTGGCGGATCGCGGGATGATCCAGCGCCCCCAGGGTCTCCGTCTCGCGCAGGAACCAGGCGCGGCCGGGCGAGTCGGCCGCGAGGTGCGCGTGCAGGGCCACCGACCGCTTGAGGACGCGGTCCCACGCGTGGTATACCAGGCGCTCGGGCGTGGCGGCCACCAGTCGGTCCATGCGAAACGCCGGTGTCAACGCCTTGACCACCTGTTCCACCAGCTCCGGGGCAGGGGAGGTGTCCAAAGGGGCGCTGGGGTGAAGGTGGGGCTGGCTCATCGCGACGTTGTCCATGGTGTGCTCAAAGGTAGCATGGCCCCCGCCCTAGCCGGGGTTCCCGCCTACCCGTAAGTTTGCCCCCCTGCCACCCTTCCCCAGCTCCAGAGGTCGCCATGGGATACGAGCCATTGCCCGACCGCCGGACGCGCGGTGACCAACGCGAGCTCGATGACCGCCGTTCCGGGGTCGACCGTCGAGCCACGGGCGAGCGGCGAACGGGTGTCACGCCCGTGCCGGACGAGCGCCGCGCCGGGGGCGACCGGCGCCGGGGTATTGAACGGCGGCGGGCCATCCGGCGATCCCTGGCGCCGCGCCGTCTACTCCCCGACCGTCGCACCAAGGGGGTCGCCCCGCCGTTTATCTCCGACTGATCGACGTCTGGAGGACTTTGCGGACGGCAGCCAGCAGCTCGTCCGCTTCGACCGGCTTCGACAGGACGGTGGCCGCGAGGTCACGTGCCTCCCGCGCCAGGCTCCTGGTCAAGTGGGCCGTGAGCAGGATGACCGGCACGTCCTTCAGACCTGAATCGTTACGCATCTCCCGCAGCAGCGCCAGGCCGTCCATTCCGGGCATTTGATAGTCGGCAATGACGAGGTGTGGCTTGCGCGCCCGGGCGAAGCGTAGGCCCTCTCGGGCGTCGGCGGCCGTGAGGCAGGCGTAGCCACTGCGCCGCAGCCGCTTGCTGAGTGCGGGTCGTGCCGAGGGATCGTCGTCGACCAGCAACACCCGCGAGCGGGGCGGAGCGCCGAGCAGGCTCCGCGCGCGCTCGACAACCTCGTCCGCCGTCGTTGCCACCTCCGCCCCGTATTCGCGAGCCGCGGGCGCGTCTCCCTCGGCGACCATAACGACCGGGACGTCGAACAACACTGGATCGAGGCGCAACCGTTGGAGCAACTCCAGCCCGTGCATGTCGGACAGCTCGAACGCGAGCGCGACCAGGTCGACCGGCTCCTCGCGGAGCTGGGCCAGGGCCTCCGCGGCGGTGGCTGCCGCGATGACACGCCACCCCTCGGACCCGGCGCGTGTCTTGATGAGGTGTTGCCAATCGGGATCGCTGTGCGCGATGAGGGCAGTAGTCGGGCGCGTGATGCCCCCGGTCGCGGGGAGGGGTTCGGTGGGCTGTGCCGCGGTCGCGAGGGGCAGGCGCACGAAGAATCGCGACCCTCCCGTCCCCTCGCTCTCGCACCAGAGCCGTCCTCGCAGCGCCTCCACGATGCCCAGGCTGATGGCGAGTCCGAGACCCGCGCCCCCGTGCTCTCGCGTCGTCGAGCTGTCGAGCTGCTTGAACGGCTCGAAAATCGCCTGCTGTTTGTTGACGGGGATGCCGGGTCCCTCATCTGCCACCTCGGTCACCGCCTCGTCGCCGTCGGGCCACCAACGGACCGTGACCCGGCTACCGGCGGGAGAGAACTTGATGGCATTGGAGAGCAGATTCACCACGACCTGCTCCACGCGGTCGGGGGCGCCCAGGATGCGTACGTCGGCCGCCGGCGGCGCCGTGGTGATGGTCACCTGTTGCTCCGTCGCGAATGCGGCGAGCGCTTCCACGCTGGTCGCGATGGCCTCGCCCAGCGCCACCGGTTCCAGGTTCAGCTCCATGCGCCCGGCTTCGAGTCGCGACAGGTCGAGCAGGTCGTTCACCAGCCGGATGAGCCGGTCGGTGTTCCGCAGCGAGATCTCGAGCAGCTCCTTGGCGGGGTCCGCGAGCGCCCCCCCGGCTCCGGCCAACAGCAGCGACAGGGATGTCTTCACCGCCGTCATGGGAGTGCGCAGCTCGTGGCTGACGACGGAGACGAACTCGGACTTCGCCCGCTCGACCTCCACCTCGTGGGTGACGTCGCGGTACAGCACGATGTGGCCCACGAGCGCTTCTCCGGCGTCGCGCACCGGCGCCACGACGCGCTGGTAGACGGCGCGCCGTGGGAACGTGAGCTCGACGCGATCCCGGAGCGAGGCGTCCAGCGATAACGCCCTCTCCTGCACGGCCAGGGCCGCCGGATCGGCAAAGGAGCCGCGGAGGAAGCGGTGAATCGCGTCCACGGTCGCCCCGAGCACGGCCTCCCGGGGAAGTCCGACCATGCGGGCCATGTCGGGGTTGGCGTAGGCGACCTTGCGATCGCGCCCGACGAGCATGATGGCTGCGTCGCTGGCGTCGATCAGCGCCTCGAGCTGGTTGCGTTGGTGCTGCACCGCGGTATGCTCCTGCGCCAGGGCCTCCCGCTGTTGCGACACGGTGCTGAGCAATTTCGAGTAATACAGCGAGGCCTCGATTTGGCGTCCCAGCACGACGGCCCAATCGAGATCCTCCTCGGCGTAATGTCCGGGCTCTTCGTGCCCGAAATTCAGAGCACCGATCACGCGGCCCCCGACGTGCAGCGGGACGATCATGGCGGACACGCGTTTGCCTTCCTGCAGCAGTATGCCTTCGGTGCCCGGCAGCGCGTTCACGCGGATCGGGCGGCCCGTGCGGATCGCCTCGCCCGTCACTCCCTGCGCGATGGGAAAGACCGCTTCCCCCGGGACGAACCCGCCGCGGGCCTTGTCATACAGCGTGTGGAGGTAGTAGTGCTCGTCGGGCTCATCGGTGAGCACGACGCTCGCGCGCCGGAAGTCCAGCACGCGCTGCACCTTGAGGATGGCGCCCTGAAAGATCTCGCGCATGTCGACCGCGGCGTTGATCAGCGAGCTCAGCTCCCCCACCACCGCGAGGCGCGCCGCGGGCGAACGGAGGATGCCGGGATGCACGGTGGCGCGATATTCCCGCGCGGCCGCGTCGAGCTCCTTTAAGGCCGCGGCGGCCACGCGGCGTTCGTCGGGAGGGGACTGCCCGTTGCCCAGCCAGCCCCGGGCCAGCGTCTCGAGGTCGCCCGCAGCCTGGGCAAGGGCGTCCGCTCCAAAGCTCGCGGCGGTTCCGGTGAGGGAGTGCGCGGCCCGATAGAGCGTCTCCGCTGCTTCGGGGCGATAGCCGCGCTCGAGCTCGCCGAGCGCGGACCGCATCGTGTCGATACGCTGGCCGAGCCCGGCCGCGAACTCCGCGCGCACCTGGGCGAGCGGGTCGGGCGTCGGGGATGTGGTCACGCGCAGAACTCCCGTACCTGCTGCGCCAGGGCTTCCGGCTGGAACGGTTTGAAGACCACGCCCGCGGCGCCCGTCTCGGCGAGGCGCTGCTGGTCCAGGTCACGCCGCGCGGTCAGGAGCACGATCGGCAGCCGGGCCGTGGCGCCGTCCCCCTTCAGGCGCCGGCACACCTCGTATCCGTCCATCTCCGGCATCATCACGTCCACGAGGATCACGTCGGGCCCCACCGTCCGGGCGAGCTCGATCCCGCGGGCACCGGACAGGGCGGTGTGCACCTCCCACCCGGCCGTGAACTCCAGGGTGCGCCGGATCAGCGCCAGGAGATCGCGGTCGTCGTCGATGACGAGGGCACGGAACGCGTCGGGCATGGGTTCTGGCCGCACGGCGGCTCGTCGTTGATATTGGACCGATGGTCGCCACAATCTACATCCTCGACGACGACCCAACCTACGCCAAGCTCCTGGCGGCCAACCTGGGACCGGCCGGGCGGTTCCGGATCGCGGTGTTCGAACGTCCCGACGCCCTGCTCGCGCGCCACGCCGACGAACCGCCCGACGCCGTCATCACGGACCTGGTGATGCCCGATCTGAACGGCGTCGAGGTAACCCGACGGCTACGCGTGGCCGACCCGCACCTGCCCATCTTCGTCCTCACCGGCCACGCGGACATCGCCACCGCGGTCGACGCTCTCAAGGCGGGCGCCAACGAATACCTCACAAAGCCGGTCAACATCGACGAGTTGTTAACGCTCCTCACGCGGGCGCTGGCCGACCGGCCGCTGCTCGAGGCCGGCGCGTCGCTCGAGCAGGCGCGGGGCAGGGAGTACTCGGTAGAGGCGATCCTCGGGCAAGACCCCAAGGTTGAGGAGGTCCGGGCCTTCGTCCGTCGCATGGCGGCCATTGCTCGTCCGACCGTGCTGCTCCTGGGCGAAAGCGGTACGGGAAAGAACCTCGTGGCGCGGGCCATCCATTACTCCAGTCCCCACTCGGGGGGGCGGTTCGTCGAGATCAATTGCTCGGCCCTGCCCGCCAACCTGCTCGAGGCCGAGCTGTTCGGCTACAAGAAGGGGGCTTTCACCGATGCCCGTGAGGCGAAACGCGGGTTGATCGAGGTAGCGGACGGCGGGACGCTGCTCCTCGACGAGATCGCCGAGCTCGGCCCCGAGCTGCAGGCGAAGCTGCTCAATTTCCTCGAGAGCCGGCGGTTTCGCCGGCTCGGCGGCACGGACGAGATCGAGGTCGCAGTGCGGCTCATCACGGCCACGAACCGCAACCTGGAAGAGCAGGTGCAGGCAGGCCGGTTCCGGGCCGATCTCTACTACCGAATCACCGTGGCCTCCCTCGTCCTGCCACCG
The DNA here is from genome assembly GCA_003222035.1 of Gemmatimonadota bacterium. Lineage (GTDB taxonomy): Bacteria > Gemmatimonadota > Gemmatimonadetes > Gemmatimonadales > GWC2-71-9 > AG41. The sequence continues at coordinate 25,796 of QHUS01000060.1, forward strand.
CTGCGCGAGATCAGGCGCGATATCCCTCTGCTCGCAGACCATTTTCGAGACGCGTTCAGCCGGGAGTTCAAGAAGAAGGTCGCAGCGATTGACCCGGCGGCTCTCGAGATCCTCGACGCGTGGCGTTGGCCGGGCAACGTACGGGAGCTCCGCAACGTGATCGAGCGGGCCATGATCTTCAGTGATGGGCCGCTGCTGAAACGGGCCCACTTGCCCCCCTTCGGTGGCGCGGAGCGCGCGGCGCGGGCCGACTCGCATCCCGACAAGTTCCCGCTGCCCAAGGGCCTCTCACTGGCCGATGCCGAGCGCGAGTACATCCGCCTCACCCTCGAAGAGACGGACGGCAACATCCAGAGGGCCGCTGAGGCCCTCGGAATCTCACGCAAGAACCTCTGGGAAAAGCGCAAGAAGTACGGGCTGCTCGAGACCGCGCCTGACCCAGGAGGGGACGCTTGATACGGCCTAGGTTACCGAACGGTAACGCAGCTGCCGGTGGCTCTCGAGGCCAAGCCGGCTAACCCATTGGTGTGATAAGGGTTGTTTCAGGGCAAAGCAGGCACATGGCTTGCGCTTGTTCCTACCTGATGAAGACCCGTTTCTCGTTACCTGCCGGAATCGTTCTGGCGTGCGCCGGGGTGGCGGCATCCGTCGCGCCCCTCGCCGCGCAGAATCAGACAATCTCCTCAGCCACGAACCAGAGCTTCATCGTCGGCGACTCGAGCACCGCGGCGAGCGCTATGACCATTACCGACAACCAGGGCAGCTTCAACCCGGGACACGACATCTATATCGTCATCCCGGCGGCGCTCTCGATGATCTGGGACAACACGGTCACGACAGTCACCATCACCGGGAGCGCCGCCGCGAAGGTCAGCACGACTCCCACGTACACATCCAACAGCTGTGTGCAGCTCTCCCTGCTCGCAAAATTCGTGGCTGGCGACCAGATCGTCGTGTCTGGCCTGAAGTTCAACAGCTTCACCGCGGCCGGGGGGCCCGCAAGCCTCACCCTTGGCCTCAAAGCCTGCAACTCAACCGTCGCCACTGACGACAAGACCAAGACGATTGCCGCGAAGGTCTACGCCGTGTCGGTCAGCCCGCACGGCACGACAGCGAGCCAGCTGCCCAGCAACGGCACCAACTACACTGTGGGCTTCACGGTGAGCAACACGGGGAACGGTTACACGAGCTACGACTTGCTGACGAGCAGGCGGCCGGGCACGGTGATCACCACCGTGTCGATCACCGGGACAGGAGTGACGCAAGGCGGGAACCCGGATAGCGCCCGCATTGCCAACGTGCTGGCGGGAAGCCCGGTTACAGCGACGGTCACCTACTCCGTCGGCAACGTCGCGGGTGGCTCTGTGGACACGCTCGTGTTCAAGGCGCGCGCGGTGGGCAGTTCGGCGACGGCGGACACCGGAAAGATGACGCTTACCGTCGTCCGACCGAGTATGAGCGTCGCCAAGAGCGTGAATCCCACCGGCACCCGGCCGCCGGGCACGGACCTCACCTATGCGATGACGATCACCAACGTGGGCACGACAAGCGCCGCGAGCGTGGTGCTGGTGGACACCCTGCGTTCGACGGTGCAGTTCAAGGTCGGGAGCGTCTCGAATTCCCTTCCCGCCGGCGTCGCCGTGATCGTGGACTATTCGAACGACGGCGGCGCGACCTGGACGTATGCTCCGGCGAGCGGTGCGTGCAGCGCGCCGGCTGGCTACGACCGTTGCGTCAATCGACTCCGCTGGCGCTTGCAGAACCCCCTCAGCTCCACCGCGCCGGACAACACGGGCACACTCCAGTTCGTCGCGCAGATTCGCTGAGAAAATAGCGCGCCGTTGGTCACCGCCGACGTTACCGTACGGTAACGCATGGTCGTGCCAGCAGTTCTCGCCAACATCTGTAATAGCAATAGCAACAACATGTTGTGTGATTCGGGCCAAGAGGCATGGGACCTGCCTTTCCGCCTGCCCGGAAAGGACGGAATGCCCCAATGGTTCTCCGCTGCCCCCGTTGTTCGGAGCTCAAGTACCTCGGCCGCGCCCAGGTCATGGGCGGGCTGGCGATCTGCCCGAGCTGCGGAGAGCTGCTGAACCTGGCGGACGCACGACAGACCGCAGACGACGAGGAGCGGCCGCCGAAACCAAGCGCTGACAGGAGACAGAAGCCATGACGCTCAAGCGATTGCTGCTGGTCGGAGTAGCCGGCGTGATACTGATCGCGCCGTTACCCGGGGCGGCCGCGGGCCAGACGCCCAAGGCCCTGGTGATCACGGCGTACAACGTGACGGCGGAATCCGCCGGCGGGCGCGACACCAAGGCGGTGGCGCGGCCGGGCGACGTGATTCGCTACACGCTGGTCTTCACCAACACCCAGCCCACGCCGGTCAAGGACGTCCAGTTCGTGGATCCCATTCCGCAGGGCCTGGTCTACGTGCTGGGCTCGGCGGCGGCTCATGAACGCACCCGCATCGAGTACTCGATCGACGGCGGCAAGACCTACGCGACCGAGCCGCTCATCGCGGTGGTCGAGGGCGGCAAGAAAGTCGAGAAGCCGGCGCCGCGCGAGATGTACACGCACGTGCGCTGGACGGTGCTCTCGTCGGTGGCGCCGGGAGCGCAGGTGACGGCGGAGTTGCGCACACAAGTGAAAACCGCGCCCGGCGACGCGAAGTAGCGATCCGGGCAACTGTACTGACCTCGGGAGGAGGGCCAGATGTTCAAGCATGTGCAGTGGATCTCGAGCCTCACGCTGACCGTGGCGGCGCTGTTGCTGCTTGCCGCGGGGGCGCAGGCTCAGACGCCGGAAGGGACGGTCATCACGAACACGGCGACCGTTACCTATACCGACGCCAACAGTAATAGCTATGCCGCGGTCAGCGGCTCGGTCTCGGTGACGGTCGGCTTCCAGGCCGGCGTGACCGTGACCGCCAACACGCCCAGCCCGACACCGGCGTCCCCGAGCACCGCGGACACCCTGACCTTCACCGTGGCGAACTCGGGTAACGGCAACGACAGCGTCTCGATCTCCGAGACCATCTCCGTCGCGGGGGTGATTTCGGCGACGGGGTACCGCTACGGCGCCACGACGTACGGAACGCTGGCGGCCCTGAATACGGCGCTGGCGGGCGGGCTCATCGCCCAGGGCGGCTCGATCACGATCAAGGTCGTATACGACGTGGCGAGCAATAAGGGCGGCGTGAACACCGTCTACACGTTGACGGCCGCGTCGCGCCGCACGCCCGCGACCTCGGGCAATGCGGCGAGCAGCATCACGCCGGCGCAGACGTTCGCGGTGGCGACGACGCCCGACGGGGGCCAGAACGTCCAGCGCCTCCCGGGCTCGAACTACTCGTTCTCCTTCACCGTGCAGAACACCGGCAACGGCACGGACAACTTCGACCTGTTGGGCTCGTCGCCGGGGTCGGCGGTGATCACCATCGTATCGGTGAACGGCGTCTCGGGCGACAGCGCGCGCATCACGCTCGCGGCCGGCGCGTCGCAGGCGGTCGCCGTGATCTACAACGTCGCGAACGTGGGCGGTGGCGCGACCGACACGCTGGACCTGCGGGGCCGGTCGGTGGCACAGCCGGCGACGCACGACGACGGTTTCATGGATCTCACCGTCATCAAGCCGAACCTGACGCTCACCAAGGCTGCGTACCTGGACGACGGCGTCACGCCGGTGGCCGGTACCGTGGTCCCCGGGCAGGTCATTCGGTATCGCGTCACGGTCACCAACAGCGGGGCCACGTCGGCCTCCGTCGTGCAGGTGACCGACGCGCTACCTGCCCAGGTGACGTACGTCTCGACGAGCTCGAGCACCGGTTGGAGTGTCTCGGTGAGCGGGCCGAACGTGACCGCGAACTACACGGCCACGGGCGGAGTGCTGGCGGCAGCCGCCAGCGCGACGTTCGAGCTGCGGGTCAGCATCAACTGAGGCACTGAGCGCCGGTGAGGCGCCTCCTCCAAGCAGTGCACCAGGGGCGGTCCGCCCACCCCGGCTTCCCAGCCGCGGCGTGGGCGGCCGCTGTTTTCTTCTTACTCGCCGGTTTCGGCGCGCCGCCGGCCGGGGCCCAGGGGACGCCTGCAGGGACCCCGATCCGGAACTGGGCGACGCTGACGTACACGTCCGCGGGTCAGCCATACGCCGTGGCCTCGGATACGGCGGAGGTCGTCGTCGGTCAGGTAGCGGGCGTGGACCTGCAGCCGCCACGCGTCAGCACCGGGGCCGTAGGCACGAGCGTCGTGTTTGCGCACCTGCTGACCAACGTCGGGAACGGGCCCGACTCCTTCACCGTCGCCGCCGTCTCGAGCCACGGATGGCCCGTGACGCTCTATCACGATCGGAACGGAGACGGCATCCTGGACGCGGGCGACTCCGCGCTCACGGGCCCGGTGCCGCTGGGCTACGGGGGCCTCGCACACCTGCTCGCGAGCGTCGCGATCCCGAACAACCCGAGCGTGCTCGGCGTCAGTGACACGGTCGCGGTGACCGCCACCAGCCGGTTCAACTCCGCGGTCAGCGCAGCGGTGGGCGACCGGGTGGACGTGCCGGCCGCACCGCTCGCCATCACTCTCACGAAGCAGGTGGACCGGGCGACCGCGGTCGTCGGGGATGCTCTCACGTACACCCTCGGCTACGTCGTCACGGGCGGCGGCAACGCTTCGAGCGCTGACGTGGCGGATACCATCCCGGTCGGCAGTGCGTACGTGCCGGGGACGCTTCGCTGGAACGGAACCCCGCTCACCGACGCCGTCGGCGACGACGCTGGCTCGGTCGTGCCCGCGGGCGGCGGCGTGGTCGCGGTGGACCTGGGGCCGGTCGCGAGCGGCGCGTCGGGCACGGTGACCTTCCAGGTGCAGGCGACCCCTGGGCCGCCGCGCACGATCGCCAACCGCGGCGACGTCGTCTTCGCGTGGGCCGGCGGCTCCGACACCGTCCGGTCCAACTCCGTCCAAACAGCGGTCCTCGTCCCGGTGCTGTCGCTCGACAAGCGGCTGACGAGTCCGCCAGTCGCGCTCATCGGTCAGCAGGTGCACTATGCCCTGCGGTACGGCAATGCGGTGGGAGCGGCCGCCGCGCTGAACGTCGTGCTGACGGACACGCTCCCCACGGGTCTTCAGTACGTCAGCGCGATGCCGGCGCCGAGCATATCGGGGGGCGGACAGGTCCTGAGTTGGCCCCTGGGGACGCTTCCGGCGGGAGACTCGAGCGTGATCGATGTCGTGCTGTCGGTCGCGCCCTCGGTGCGGGACACGGTGCTGGTCCGCAACGTGGCGTTCCTCGAGGCTCAGAGCACGACGGCGCTGCCCGCGGCGGCGGCACCCTTGACGCTCGTCGGGCCGCCCAGCGTCGCGCTCGGTCTCGACCTGAGCGCGGACGTGCTCGACGTCGGCGTCGGGGAGGCGATCCCGTACAGAGTCGCCGTCCAGAACCCCGGTACGATGGCGGTCGCGAACCTCCAGATCGCCGTGCGGCTGTCCGGCGCAGCGCGCTACGCGCCCGGGAGCGCGATCGGCGCGGACTCGAGCGTCCTCGCGGGCGGCCGGCTGATCTTGTTTACGGGGGCCGCCCTCCCGCCGGGCGCCACCCGGACGCTTCGCTTCGTCGCGACCCTGGCCTCCGCGCCCGGCACGGTCGTCGAAGCCCGGGCGACCGCCAGCGGCCAGGCCTCCAGCGGCCTCGCCGGCTCGCCGGAGGCGATCGCGTGGGTGCAGGTGCGCCGCGCCTGGCCGATGGAGACGCGTGCTGCGATCGGGCGGGTCTGGGTGGATGCGAACGGTGACGGGGTCCAGCGGTCGGGTGAGCTCGGCCTCGCGAGCATCGACGTCTGGACCGAAGATGGGCAGGTCGCAACGACGGACTCCACGGGCAAGTTCTCGTTCTCGAACCTGCGCCCTGGCCAGCATGCGTTCCGCGTTGACCCGCGCTCGATTCCCGAGGGCTATCGGCTCGCGAGCGACGACGCTCGCCTCGTGGAAGCGAGCGGCTGGACGACGCCGCGCGTGGATTTCCGCGTGATCCCGACCGGCACGTCCCGGGTCGACGCCGTCACGGCGCACCGTTCCGTGACGCTCAACTTCACCGCGCTGCCGCAGGGCTCGCAGGTGCGCTACGAGGTCACGCTGCGCGCGCCGCAAGACTTCGCGTTCGACGCGCTGGCGAGCTTCAGCCCCCTTGCGGACTCGGGGCTGGTGTACGTGGGCGGGGCCGTGTTCACACGCTACCCCGAGCTCGGCACGACGGCGATCCCCATCCCCTCGACCCGGCCGGGCGCCGACATCCGGATCGTGGCGTGGTCGTCCCAGCGGAGCGACTCGGCTATGCTGCGCGTGATCGGTCTGCCCTCTGGCGGAGGGTACTGGAACCCCGCGGGCCGCACGGAGTCCGTGGCACGCGCTTACGTGCGCAACGCATCGAAGCCGGTGGTCCTGACCATGGAGGTGCCAGCTTCCGCGCTCGTCGCCATCGGTTCTGGGAACGGGGCTGCCGGCGCTTCGGCCGATACCGAGCGCGTGACGGTGCCGGCGGAGCGGACGGTGGCCGAACGTGATACCGAGCGGCGCGCGGGCCTGGTCCGGGGACCGGGAATCGAGATCATCGCTCCGGTGGACGGTGCCGTGCTGGGGGGCGATCGGGTATACGTCGGCGTCCGGGGCGAAGCCGATGCCGCGGTGGTCCTGTACGACGGCACCAAGCTCCTGGACTCGGTACGCACGCGGATCGACGGCGTGTACGACTTTGTCGCGGTCCCGCTGGCCCGCGGTCCTCATCGGTTGCGCGTCGCGCTGCACAACTCCTGGGGTCAGCAGCGCTGGGACAGCGTGGCGATCCACGTGACCGGCCTCCCGGCGCGGTTCGACGTGCCCCGGGACCCGGCCAAGCTGGTCGCCGACGGTCGCTCGACGGCCGTGCTTCACGCGCGAGTGCTCGATGCCTGGGGTGTGCCGGTGGCGCAACCGGCCTACGTGACGGTGAGCGCGACCGGCGGCGAGCCGTTGGGGGCCGATGCCGACCCGTCTTCGGTCGGGCTCCAGCTGCTCTCGAGCGCGGCCGGCCGGCTGGCGATCACGTTGCGGTCGGGTGAGCTCGGCCTCGCGAGCATCGACGTCTGGACCGAAGATGGGCAGGTCGCAACGACGGACTCCACGGGCAAGTTCTCGTTCTCGAACCTCGGTTCGACGAGCGGACCTCGTTCACCCTGGGGCTCGACTCCCGCCGCCTCAATGATGGGCGCGACGTGCTCGGACGGAGCGCCGACCCGCTGGAGGAGTCGCAGTATCCGATCCTGGGCGACGCGAGCCGGCAGGAGACGCGCACGGCGTCCCAGACCTGGCTGTCCGCCCGGGTGGAGCGCGGCTTCGATTGGGCCCAGTTCGGCGACCTCTCTTCGACGGATTTTGCGAGCGGGCTGAGCCTCGCGCAGTACCGCCGCACGGTCACGGGCGTTGCGGCGCACGTCACGACGGGGGCCGTGACGTGGAGCGGTTTTGGGAGCCTCACCGCGCAGGCATTGCGCCAGCTACAGGTGCGCGGCGCGGGCGTGTCGGGGCCCTACCTGCTCGCGGCCGACATCCTGCCCGGGAGCGAGGTGCTGCGCGTCGAAACCCGGGCGATCGACAACCCCGAGCGCGCGGTGGTCACGCAAGGCTTGGTGCGGTTCGTGGACTACCAGATCGACTACACCGCGGGCGTCGTGCTGTTCAAGCAGCCGATCCCGGCGAGCGACGAGGCCGGCAATCCCGTTTTCATCGTCGCGACATTCGAAGCGGCGTCGGGCGGCGAGCAACGGCTCGTGGCGGGCGCCCGGGCGGCGCTCGACGTGCGGCGACTCGCCGGCGCTCTGCGGCTCGACTCGCTCCGCTTGGGTGTCACCGCCGTGCAGGTCGAGCAGGCCGTCAATCCGTATCGACTCGTCGGCAGCGACCTGCGGCTGCTGCGGGTCGGCTCCCTCGACGTCGGCGCCGAAGTGGCGCACGCCGAACAAGGGGACTCGACCGGCCTCGCCGGGATGATCCGGGCGGCCTACAGTCCGTTCGGCGGGGCCCTGACGTTTGGTGCGCGCTACATGCAAGTCGGCCGCGAGTTCTCCAATCCGTCCAACGTGGCGGTGCAGCCCGGCCTGACCGAAGTGAGCCTGAAGAGCAGCCTGAAGTTGGGTGCCACGGAACTGCGCCTCGAGCACTCCCGGCAGGATTTCGAGCTGCAGGGCGTGGAACGCGAGCACAGCCGTGTCGGCGTGGTGCAGCACGTCCGGCCCGACTTGCAGGTGGACGCGGGGCTCGCGAACGACGTGGTCGGCGGTGCCAGTCCGACCGCGAGTGAGGCAACGGTGGCGGAGCTGAAGGCGCGGTGGGGTCCGTCGCCGCAGTTGCAGTTCTGGAGCGAGGTGCGCCGTCCGCTCAGCCTCTCCGGGCCGGACCTCTCGCCGGAAGTCTGGGGCTTCGGCGGAACGTATCGCGTCACGTCCACGATGGCGTTGGAGGCCAGCCAGCGGTTTGTGTCGCGTCCCGACACCGGGGGGGACTATTCCGTCTCGAGCATCGGCGTCCGCGCGGACGTCACTCCGGAGACCCAGGCATGGGGCCGGTACGAGCTGAACGGTGGCATCAACGGCGCCGGCAACGCGGCCGTCGTAGGCCTGCGGAATCGACTGCAGCTCTCCGGTGACCTGGCGCTCAGTATCATGACGGAGCGCCGCATCGGCGTAAGCCGCGCTTCGCTCGCGGATCCGGTGCGGGCACTTCCGTTCCTGCAGCCCGAGGACGACTACTGGTCCGCCGCGGCCGGGCTCGAGCTGCTGCCGCACGACGCGCCGTACCGGCTGAGCGCCCGCGGGGAGTACAAGGACGGCGTGCTGCAATCGAGCCGCCTGGCCACTGTGGCCGGCACCATCGCTTTCGACGCGTCCCTCGCGCTGCTGTCGCGGCAGGAGTTCGTCCAGAATGCCCGGCCCGGCGCGCCGCTGTCGCGCAGACTGTCGAGCCTGTGGGGGCTGGCCCTGCGTCCGGCCCACACCGATCGGCTGAACATGCTGGCGAAGTTCCAGTGGACCGACGATCGCAACCCGATCGGGGGTGGCGTGCTGGTGTCGCAGGGCGCGGAGCGCAAGGCGATCGCCGCCGCCGAAATGATCTGGAATCCGGTGCCCACCGTGGAGCTCGCCGGCCGCTACGCGGTGCGCCGTACGCAGGCCGACCGCGTGTACGCCGACAGCACGCCACAGCGACTGACCTCGTGGGCCGACTACATCGGCGGCCGCGTGAGCGTCGACGTGACGCGCTGGCTGAGCCTCCGCACCGACACGCGCCTGCTGGTCGAGCGCGTGACCGGCACGACGAGGGGAGACGCCGCCCCGGCCGTGGTCGTGCGGCCGGTCCGGGCTCTCGAAATCGCGGCGGGCTATCGGTACGGAGACTTGAACGATCCGGACTTCTCGGTCCGCGGCGGCCACGGCGCGTTCGTCACCGTGTCGGCGGCCGTGACGGAGCAGGTCTTCTCGACGGCCGCCGAGTTCTGGCGCCGACGCTTCTAGGAGCCTGAGCGGGGCCGACTCGCGGCCGCGGCAACCTCGCGGATGACCCGCTCCAGAACCGCGAAATCGAAGGGCTTGGTGACCACGGGCACGCCGGCTCCCTGCAAGAGCGCTGCGGTGTCGGGTGCGAACGTGTCGCCGGTGGACAAGACCAGCCGCGACGTGAGGTTGGGCCAATCGCGGTTCAGGCTCGCGAGCAGCTCGGGTCCGCTCATGCCGGGCATGCGGACGTCGGAGATGATCACGTCGAACGAGCGCTCCCGCAGCCGGCGGAGTGCCTCGCGTCCGTCGCCGACTCCCTCTCCGTCCATACCGCGGCGCTCGAGGAAGCGGAGCATGGCGCTGCGGAGCGCAATCTCGTCGTCCACCACGAGCACCGTGAGCCTGCCGGTTGCGGCCGCAGGCGCCGTCGCCGGCTCGCCGGGTCTGGCCTCGTGGCGAGGGTCACGCGGCAGCACCACGGTGAACCGGGCTCCCCGCTCGGGCTCCGAGTCGACCGAAATGCGTCCGCCGTGGTCCTGCGCGATCCCGTAGCAAATCGACAGGCCGAGTCCCGTACCCACGCCCTCGGGCTTGGTCGTGAAGAACGGGTCGAAGATCCGGTCGCGGATCTCGGGCGGGACCCCGGGTCCCGAATCGGCGATCTCGAGCCGGACGTCGCTCTCGTCGGCGCTGGTCCGGACGGTGATGGTGCGGGGCGGGGGCGGCTCGACGGTGAGGAGCGCCTGTTCCGCGTTGATGAGCAGATTGAGGAGCATCTGCTGTACCTCGGAGCCATCGGCCCAGATCTTCGGATCGGCGGGATCGAGTTCCAACGTCTCCGTGATGTTGAACGTCGACAGGTGATAGGATCGGAGCGCGAAGGTGCGGCGGGCGATGTCGTTCAGGTCGACGAGCGCGCGCTGTCGCCCGCCGGCGCGCGCGAACGCGAGCAGGTTGGACGTGATGCGTCCGATGCGCGTGGCTTCGTCGTAGATCATCTGCAGGGCCTCGCGGTGCTCGGCCTTCAATTCGTCGAGCAGCAGCGTCTGCGCGAATCCCGAGATGATCGCGGCCGGGTTGTTGATCTCGTGCGCCACGCCGCTCACGAGCTGCCCCATCGCGGCCAGCTTCTCGGCGTGCAGCAGCTGGGACTCGCTGCGCTTCTGGTCGGTGACGTCGCGCGCCAGGACGAGCACGCGGGTGGTCTTGCTCGCTTCGCGGACCGGGGCGTACAGGAGCGCGCGAACCCCGCGGAGGCCGTCGTCACGCACGAACCCGATCTCGAAACGCTGCACATTCCCTCGGAACGCGGCCGCCAGCTTCTCGCGCGCGACCGCTGTCACATCGGTACCGAGCAGCTCGAACAGGCTGCGCCCGTCGGGGGCGTCGGATGACGCTCCCAGCGCGCGCGCCGGCTCGTTCGATTCGAGAATGCGCCCGTCGCGATCCACCACGACGATCGCGTCGGGCATCGCGTCCATCACCATCCGCAGGTTGCGCTCGGCGGCTGCAGTGGCGGCGAGCGAATCCATGAGGGAGCGGGTCTGGCTGGCGACTTCGCTCTCGAGCACCACCGCATAGCGCCGGTCGGCGCGACTCGAATAGATCAACCGCAGGCCGAGGAGCAGGACTGCCACCGCGACGAGCACGGCGCCGCCCGCGACCGCGTAGACCGCCGTCCCCGTGCCCGCCAAGTCGGACACGACCGCTCGGGCCCCGGTATCCCCGGGCGCGAGCGCGTGGGCCGGCAGGATCGCGACGAGGGACCAGGCCGCGATCGCCACCGGCACGCGGGTTGGGCGATTGATGGGATGCACGAGCGACCTTGGCGCTAACTTAAGCGATCGGCGCCACCGGCCGGCAGGGCAGTCCGGGTCGCGGCTACGCTGGGGTCGCCCGGCGTGACAGTGGAGCCGTTGTCGCGGCCGTACGTGTTGAACGTGGGCGAGCGCCTTACAGACTCATCCAGTAGTTGAACTTCACCAGCAGGACGTTGGTGGGCCGGTCGAGGAACAGCTCCCGCTGGAAGTCCCGGTTCAGGTCGAACGAGGCATCATACGGCCAGTAGCCCGAGCGGCTATGTGTCCAAACGACGAAGAGCGTGGAGCCCGGGCGATACTCCCAGCGCAGCACCGCGTTGAGCTTGACCGAGCGCGTGCGAAAGTCGGGATCCTGGAACGTGAATCGCGTCGCCGCCGACGCGGACGGCCCGTCGGGATCGACGACGTAGCCCGGCACGGTGTCGGTTCCTGAGACGAGCAGCGTATCTCCGATGGTGGAGCTGTTGTCGCGGCCGTACCGATTGAACGCGAAGGTCTTGCGGGCCCGGAGCTCCTTGAAATTGCGGTAATCGCCGGAGAACGTGAACGGCTGCGCGTACAACTGGAGGCTCAGGGACGGCGAGAACGTGGCGTTGGCGCGCAGCGTCACGTAGAACTGGTGCTGGAGCAGTTCGCCGAAGACGTACCGGGTGCTGTCCGTCGCAGCCACGGGGTCAGACTGCTTCGTGACGATCTGCGCCATCGAGCGGCCCGCAGCGTATCCGCCGGTGACCTTGAAGGAGAGGGCGGCGCTCGGGCGGAGCGTCAGTTGTGGGATGGCATTCAGGTACCAGCCACCCGCCGCGTCGTGCTGGAGCGACGCGAACGCGTACGCGCCCAACGCCGCGCGGGAGTCCGTCGTCACGTCGGCGCTCGCGTACCAGGTGGCCGGCTTCTGCGCGAGGGGCCCGCCGCGGGTCAACCGATCGTCCGCGACCGGCGGACTATAGGAGAGCGACCAGTCGCCAGTCCAGAAGTTGCGAAACTGCACGTATCCGAACGTCTTGACCGTTCGGTCGATGGCATCGCCGTCGTAGTTCCAGCTGGGCGCCACCTGTAGGTAGGCGCTGGCCTGCCGGAAGGCTTTTCCAGGCCTGGTCCAGCGGTGCCCCAGGGTGGCCGCCGCCGCGATCTCGTCCACGCGCTTCTGGAAGCCGAGGTCGTTAACTTCGAACCCCGGCGAGTTGGTGCTCCCCGCGATGCCCCAGCGCCAGGCGCCGGCCACCTTGTTGAGATAGAGATCGGCGCTCACGCCAGCGAGCGAGGTCCGGGTCGGGTCGTACCGGAAGCTGCTGGCGTCCGGGCGCTGGTAGTAACGGTTCGACGAGCGTTGTGCCTGCCGGATCGCGGCGGGGTCGCCCCCGATGTAGGACGCGCCCACGCTGCCCGCCAGCGAATACGTCTTGCTGCCCCAGCGCCGGAAGAAATCGAGCCCGCCAGCGTACGCTCGGGTCGGCAAGACATCCAGGGCTGGTGAGTCCGGCCATCGGTCCATGGCGGTGGCGAGCAACCCGAAGCTCGTATTGCCGGCGTCGAGGTCGCGCCGTACGCGACCGGCGAAGTAGTTCGTGGGCGGCTCCACCTCGTCCCGAGCGTACGTTCGGGCGGTCGCGTCGAACACCGTGGCCCGCCCCCGGGCGGTGAGGGCGTCGAGCACGCCGACGGACCAGCCGCCGGCCGGCCGCCCGCTCAGCTTGGCGGCGCCGAGGATCGTGGTGCTCGTGGGCATGTCCTCGAAATCCCCCGATGACTCCGGTTTTCCCTGGGGCTCGCGGCCGATGCGGCGCGAATAGAAGTAGAGCGGCCGGCCGCTGAAATTGGTGGCGCCCCCTCCGTTGCTCCCGAAGTTGAAAATCTCGGTGCCCTCGACGAAGAACGGCCGGTGTTCCTCGAGGAACTGCTCGAAGGCGGTCAGGTTCACGAACGTCTCGTCCACCTCAACCTGCCCGAAGTCGGGGTTCAGCGTGGCGTCGAGCGTCAGGCTCGAGCTCATGCCGTATTTCAGGTCAGCCCCGGCGCCGCGGTCGTACGATGCCGGACGCTCGAAGGGGTTCCCTGGATCCCTCGGCGTCAGGTACGTGCCCCGCCCGACGACGTAGGGCAGGAGTTCGAGCCGCTTCGGCGAGCCGACGTGGCGGATGCCCTTCAGGTCGGCGAAGCGCGACACCAGGCCGTTTTCCTTCTTGCCGATGAACGGGAACAGGGCCTGTTCCTGCTTCCGCTCGATCCAGCGCACGAAGTGCACCCCCCACACCTGGTCGGGCGCTTCCGAGAAGCGGAGCTGGGAGAGCGGAATGCGGATCTCCGCCGTCCAACCGAGAGAGTCCACGGACGTCGCCGCCTCCCAGACGGGGTCCCAGGAGGCATCGTCGAAGTCCCCGTCCTCCCCGATGAGGACGTCCTTCTTCACGCCCGCCGCGTTCACGATGAATTCGAACGCCGTGCGCCGATCGTGGTAGCTGTCGAAGAACACGCGAAACTCGTCGCTGTGCGTGGAGGCGTCACGCCGCGCGAGGCGCCGCACGATCCTCGCCGGAGCGGTGTCGAACAGGCGCGCGCCGACGTACACCGCGGTCGCGTCGTAGAGGACGCGCACCTCGGTGGGCTCGGAGACGGGCCGCCCCTCATCAGGATCGGTCTGCACCAGGCCCGTGATCGGCGGCGCCAGCGCCCAGTCGGGGTCGTCCAGACGTCCATCCACCACGGGAGCGCGATCGACGTGCACCGCCGTCACGGTCGGCGCTAGCCGCCCGTCCACGGAGTGGAGGGCGGAGGAATCCGCGGCGCCCGACTGCAGGAGCAAGAGCGCTCGGAGTGTCGGCAACATCACCCCACCGCCTGCGCCGCGGCGAGCTCCTGCCGTCCGCGGCAAAGCTTCAGGGAACGCAGGCGGAGCCGCATCACAAGTCCGCCGAACGCTGCATGGTCTTCGTCACTTTGCTGATGTGGGTGACGGGTCGCGTGATTTGAACGCATCGGGGACCTTGCTCCATTGCTCGGGCGTGAGAGCGGCGCGAGCACGCTCGAGCGCCCACGCGGCGTTGTCCCGCGCTGCCGATGCCCGCACGGCGGCGTCGAGCGACTCCGGAAGCAACCGGTTCCGCGCGTCGAGCGAGTCGGCGATCGCCTCTAACTGGGCGACCTGGTCGGGGGTGCAGCCGAGCGAATCACGCAATCCGAGGATCGGGGTGATCGGGTTGGCGGGCGGAGGGGTGGCGGGGGCGGGCAGGTCGAGCGCCCGTTGCCGGGTTGCGCTCCGCCGGATCGGACCCGGGCCGACCGCAAGGTGGGCCTGCAACCCTATCTGGAAGGGGACGGTGACGCCGCCGCTGGCGCTGGCAATGCCGCCGAATCGCCCGTTCACGGCGTAGCGGAACTGGTTCGTCGTCGGGCCGAAGCCGCGCACATACAGCAGCACGGGGTCGGGGGCGGCGGCGTAGCCCCAGCCACGCAGTTGCGCGCGGCCGTGGAGCCACTCGTCCAGGCCCCCCAGCAGGTTCACCGTCAGGAGCGACACGGTGAGCCGCCGGTCGAGCCCGAACCACTCGGGTCGCCAGTTGACCTGCAAATCGAGGGAGGCCTGCCAGGGACCGGTGCACGAGTTGCGTGCGGCGATCCCGCCGAGCTGGCGGCGGAGACAGCTGCGGATGGGGGACGGTGCCGCTGCCAGCAGCGCCTGCATGCCGTTCGCGATCGCGGTGTCCGCCGTCAACGCGGGATTGAAGATGAAGGCGCGGTCGTTCTTTTCGCCGTCGCCGTTGATGTCGGACCCGACGATCGGCGTGAACGGGGCTCCCGACATGAAG
>QHUS01000119.1:0-2260 GCA_003222035.1 Gemmatimonadota bacterium
TGCTCGAGCCCGAGCTGACGCTATTGCGGCAGGGAGAGGGCGATCCCCGCCTGCCCCATCCGCTGCCGCCCGACTATCCGGCGACAGCGACGCTGTTCCAGGGCGTCATGGAGCGCACCTGGCGCGTGGCGCTCGGCGCCGACTGGCATCACGGCCGGTGGAGCGTGCGGGGCAACGGCGGCGCGCACTTCATCACGAACACTGGGCACGCACAGGGCGCGTCGGACACGCGCTGGGTCGGGACGCTCGGCATCAAGTACACCCTCGCCTGGGAGGGACGACTCGGCTCAACACCTTGACGCTTCGTCCGAAGTGGCGCGACTTTGCAGCACCACGCGATGAGCACACGCAAGGGGATCATCCTCGCTGGGGGAGCGGGCACACGTCTGTATCCGCTCACCCTTGGCGCCTCGAAGCAGCTCCTTCCGGTGTACGACAAACCACTCATCTACTATCCGCTGTCCACGCTCATGCTGGCGGGCATTCGCGACATCCTCGTCATCTCGACGCCGCACGACCTGCCGCGCTTTCAGACGCTCTTGGGTGACGGCGTCCAGCTGGGTCTGCGCCTTCGTTACGCCGCGCAGCCGCGCCCCGAGGGGTTGGCGCAGGCCTTCATCATCGGCAAGGACTTCGTGGGAGGCGATCCCAGCGCTCTGATCCTGGGCGACAATGTCTTCTATGGCGGAGGGCTGCGTTCCGTGCTGCAAGACGCTGCCCGCGCGGATCGCGGCGCGACGGTCTTCGCTTACTACGTGGCAGATCCACAACGTTATGGCGTGGTGGAGTTCGATTCGAACGGCCGAGCGCTGAGCATCGAGGAGAAGCCGAAGGCACCCAAGTCTCACTACGCCGTGACCGGACTCTACTTCTACGACAACCGTGTGCTGGACATCGCCGCGGGCCTGAAGCCTTCGGCACGTGGCGAGCTCGAGATCACCGATGTCAACGCGGCCTACCTGCGGGATGGCACGCTCGAGGTGCGGATGCTGGGCCGCGGTACAGCGTGGCTCGATACCGGGACCCCGGACGCGCTGCTCCAGGCCGCGACGTTCGTTGCGGCAGTGGAACAGCGCCAAGGGCTCAAGGTCGGTGCGATCGAAGAGGTCGCCTACCGCATGGGCTTCATCGACGCCGCGCAGATCGAGCGGCTCGCGGCGCCGCTGCGCGGCAACCCGTACGCTGAGTATCTGCTCGCGATGATCAAGGACAAGAGCTACTTGGACGGGTTCCCCGAGTCGCCATGAACGTCGTCCGGACCGAGCTGGAAGGGGTCGTGATCATCGACCCTCGCGTGTTCGGGGATGCCCGGGGCTTCTTCTTCGAGAGCTACCGCGCGGACCGCTACGCTGCCGCCGGCCTCCCCGCGTGTTTCGTGCAGGACAACCATTCGTGCTCAGCCGCCGGAACGTTACGGGGGCTTCATTATCAACTGCCCCACCCTCAAGGCAAGCTGATCCGCGTCGTACGGGGCTCGATCTTCGATGTGGCGGTGGATATTCGCAAGGGCTCTCCGACGTTCGGCCGGTGGGTCGGCGTCGTCCTGTCGGCGGAGAACAAGCGCCAGCTCTATGTGCCGCCCGGCTTCGCGCACGGGTTCTGCGTGCCCGCCGAAGCGAGTGAGATGGAGTACAAGTGCACCGACTTTTACGCGCCCGAGCACGAGCACGGCATCGTGTGGAACGACCCGACCATCGGCATCGCCTGGCCGGTCGCACAGCCTCTCCTCTCAGAGAAGGACAGTGCGTTCGGACCGCTCACGCCTGATCGCCCGGACCTTCCCACATACGAGAGGGCCGACCGGTGACCGCCTTCACGCCTCACTGTCTGCTCGTCACCGGCGGCGCCGGCTTCATCGGATCGAACTTCGTCCGGTGGGTGCTCGAGCACGAGCCCGATGTCACGGTCGTGAACCTCGACCTGCTGACCTACGCGGGGAACCTGGAGAGCCTCGAGGACGTCGACCAGCGCTACGGTCACCGCGGGGACGGGCGCTATTGTTTTGTCCGCGGAGACATCCGTGACTTCGACCTGATGCAGGGGTTGCTACAGGGTCAAACGACGCCGCGTCCCGATGCCGTCGCGCACCTCGCCGCCGAGTCCCATGTCGACCGCTCGATCATGGGCCCGGGTGTGTTCGTCGACACCAACGTCAAGGGGACGCTCACGCTGCTCGAAGCGTGTCGCGCGGAGTTGGGAGCCCGGCCGCGCCCGTTCCGGTTTCTGCATGTCAGCACCGACGAGGTCTACGGCTCGCTCA
>QHUS01000119.1:2437-3438 GCA_003222035.1 Gemmatimonadota bacterium
GAGGCGCTGTGGCGCGTGCTGGCCGATGGAGATGTGGGCGCCGTGTACAACATCGGCGGCGAGAGCGAGATCCCGAACCTCGAGCTGGTGCGGCGGCTGCTGGCGCTGCTCAGCAAGCCGGACTCGCTCATTCGATTCGTCACCGATCGTCCCGGACACGACCGGCGCTACGCGATGGACATCAGCCGCATCCGCTCCACGCTGGGATGGTCGCCGCGTCGCGACTTCGCCACCGGCCTTTCCGCCACGGTCGAGTGGTACCTGTCGCACCGCACGTGGTGGGAGCGCGTGCTCAGCGAGGCGTACCGCACGGCCGCGGCGATGTACCTGGCCGAGCGCTGAGCGTGCGAGTAAGAAGGTCGGTCATGAAGCGGCCGCG
This sequence comes from Gemmatimonadota bacterium, assembly GCA_003222035.1. Classification (GTDB taxonomy): domain Bacteria; phylum Gemmatimonadota; class Gemmatimonadetes; order Gemmatimonadales; family GWC2-71-9; genus AG41. The sequence goes on from QHUS01000119.1 coordinate 2,817, forward strand.
CCCGAAGAGCGCGGGGGAGAATCGAGTAAACACCGTGTTTGTCGGCGACAGCTAGACGTGCGAGTCCTCCTCACCGGCGCGGGGGGAATGCTCGGCGGCGCCATCCAGCGCGTCGCTCCTTCGGCCGTTCAGTTGGTGGCCCTCCGCCACGCCGATCTCCCCGTCGAAGACGCTCGAGCGGTCGAGCGGGTGGTGCAACGCGAGCGCCCCGACTGGATCATCAACTGCGCCGGGTACACCCAAGTGGACCGAGCCGAGGCGGAGCCGGACGCCGCGCAGCGCGTCAACGCCGTGGGGCCCGCGAACCTCGCCCGCGCGGCTCAGGAGGCGGGCGCCCGCTTGCTGCACATCAGCACCGATTACGTGTTCGACGGACGGGCGACTCGGCCGTACCGTGAGGACGATCCCGTCGGTCCCCTCAACGTGTACGGGCGGAGCAAGCTCGCGGGAGAAGAGGCCGTCCGGGAAATCCTACCACAGGCACACCTGATCGTTCGCACGCAATGGCTGTTCGGAGTGGGCGGGCCCAACTTTGTCGCGACCGTCCTCCGCTTGGCTCGCGAGCGCCCGCAGTTGAAGGTCGTAAACGACCAGCATGGTCGGCCCACTTATACTCCCGACT
>QHUS01000120.1:0-2456 GCA_003222035.1 Gemmatimonadota bacterium
GAAGCCGGCCGCGTTCGCGTAGAACGCGTCGACCTCCGTGTCGCCGATGTGGTAGTAGGCGGTCGCCGCGAATTGCGCCCTGACGTCCCCCAGGTGGTGCTTGAGCACCGTGAAGTCGACGGCGATTCGCAGCCGCTCCCACAGATCGCGCTGAAAGCCGATCGGCCGGTCCGAGCAGCTCCCGATGACATAGCCCAGGCGCTTGGCTTCAAGTACCAGCGCGACGGGCACGATACCGGGCGGCTCGCCGACCTCGAGCGTTCCGTCGATGTCGAAGCTGACCAGCGTCACGCGGCTCACGGGGCGGCGGCGACCATACCCATCGAGATCACATGTAGCCTGCCCTCGCATTCCGGGTCAAGCGCCGCGCGTCGCGGCGGGCCAATCGGCGCGCCACTTTCGTCCCATTGGCCGTTTACCCGGGTGCGCACGAAACCTAGACTGGTCGCGCATGAGCCTGGACGCGGCGGCACCTCGCAGCGCGGCGAGCCGTGGCCGGCTCATGGCCACGCTCTTCGCGGCGCAGGTCTGCGGCAGCACGGGGCATTCGATCGGCATGGCGGTCGGCAGCATCATGGCCGCCGGCATCATGGGCACCAACACGTGGTCGGGCGTGCCGATCGCCACCGGCGCGCTCGGCACGGCGCTGGCCAGCTGGCCGCTGGCGCGCTTCATGGACCGCGCGGGACGCCGGCCCGGCCTGGTGCTCGGGTACGGGCTCGCGGTTCTCGGCACGCTCCTCGGCATGGCCGGCGTGACGATCGGCAGCTTCGCGCTGCTGCTCGTCGGGATGGCGCTCTTCGGCGTCTCGCAGACCGCAAACTTGCTGAGCCGCTACGCCGCGGCCGACGTGAGCCCCGGCGCGCAGCGGGGCCGGGCCATGGGGCTCATCGTGTGGGGCTCGAGCGCCGGATCGATGCTCGGGCCGAATCTGATGGAGCCGGCGCTCCGTGCCGGAAATCTTCTCGGCGTCGCGCCGGCGGCCAGCGCATTCCTCATCAGCCTCGGCGGCTACGCGCTGGCCGCGATCGTGATCGAGATCCTGCTCCGGCCCGATCCGCTCGCGATCGCCCGCGAGACTCACGCGATCGCGGCGGCCAGCCGTCCGCACGAGCCGGCCCGTTCGCTCGGGGCCATCCTCGGCGACGTCAGGGTGCAGCTGGCGCTGGCCACCCTCACGATCAGTCAGTTCGTGATGATCAGCACCACGTCGACGTCGCCGGTCTACCTGCACGATCAGGGCTATGGCGTGCAGACCATCGGCCTCGCGGTGTCCCTGCACCTCGGCGGCATGTACGTGGCCTCACCGCTGTCCGGCTGGCTCTGCGATCGCGTCGGGCGCCTGCCGATGATCGGCGTCGGCGCGATGGTGCTGGTCGGCGCGGTGATGCTGGCGGGGCTCGCCCCGGGCAGCGACCACGTCCTGGTCATCCTGGCGCTGGCGATCAACGGCATCGGCTGGAACTTCGCCTTCGTCGCCGGCAGCGCGCTCCTGACCGACGCCTTGACGCCGGCCGAGCGCGCGTCGACGCAGGGTCTCGCCGACCTGGCGATGGGTCTCATGGGCGCCCTGGGATCCGCCGCCGGCGGCATGATCCTGGGCGTGTGGGGCTTCGCCGTCCTCGACGCGATCGGTGCGGCGCTCGTGCTCGGGCCGCTGGCCGCGACGCTGCTGCGCCGGCCGGCGCAGCAGCGTCGCGCCGTCGGCTAGTCTTCGTCCTCCTCGTGCCCGTGGTCGGTCTTTCCCTTGTCCCCGTACGGTGAGGCGATGTCCGGATCGATGAACAGGGCGAGGAGCTGACCGCCCTCGACCAGCTCGGTGTCGGTGCTCGCCTTGTGGGCCTGGACGTCGAGCAGGAACCAGCCCGGCCCGAGGATGTCCGCGGCGTCGATGATCCCCGATGACTCCTCGTCCTGCGTGATGAACGCCGGGTTGTTCGGAATGCTCGAGTCGAAGAACGCCGGGTTGTGGTGCGCGACCTCGAAGAACTCGCCGGTGGCGATCTGATAGACCCAGATCTTCGACACGCGCGCGGCGTTGCCGGGGTCCTCGTCCATGACGATCCGTCCGAGCCGATCGATCGTCACGTTGTCGAGCATGCCGTGCCCCTCGTTGTCCTTGAGGAGGATCTCGATGAAAGTGTGACGATCCGAAGAAATCGAGATGACGGCCGGCGCGCGGCGGCGGCCGAGCTAGACGACGCGGTCGGCGCGGAGCTGAGCGATCTCGGCGGCGGTCATGCCGAGGAGCGTGGAGAGGATCTCGTCGGTGTGGCGGCCGAGCGCCCCACCGGCGTGCGTGACGCGCCCGGGCGTCAGCGAGAGCTTGGGAACGACGCCGGGCTGCGGCAGTACGCCGAGCCCCTCGTCGGGCACGTCGATGATCATCTGCCGAGCGCGGTAGTGCGGGTCCGCGAAGATGTCGGCCATGCTCATGATCGGCGAATGCGGGATGT
>QHUS01000120.1:2526-9239 GCA_003222035.1 Gemmatimonadota bacterium
CTCGAAGAGATGCTGCGCCGGCGCGGTGAAGACGATCCACTTGCCGTCCTGCGTCTCGAAGGCGCCGCCGGGCCAGCCGGCGTGCTGGAGGCCGCCGCGCTCGCGCACGACCCCCTGCCGCCCGTAGAGCGACGTCGTGTACTCCAGGACGCGGAAGGCCGACTCGTAGAGCGCGGCGTCGATCCACTGCCCCTCACCGGTCGCGTCGCGATGGCGGAGCGCGGTCAGGACGCCGAACGCCGTGAACAATCCGGTCATGTAGTCCGGGTACACGGGCGTCGGGCGCGCCGGGGGCCGATCGGCGGAGCCGTTCAGGTACCAGGTGCCGCCGAACGCCGAGCCGATCGCGGCGTATCCCGGCCCCTGATTCAGGGGCCCGGTCTGGCCGAACGCGGTGATGCGCGCCATGACCAGCCGCGGATTGATCGCGTGCAGCGCGTCCCACCCGAGGCCCCAGCGCTCGAGGACGCCGGGCCGGAAGTTCTCGAGCACGACGTCGCAATTAGCCACGAGCCGGCGGACGATCTCCTGGCCCTTCGGCGCGTGGAGGTCGAGCGTCATCAGCTTCTTGTTCCGGTTGTCGACGGCGAACCAGTACGTGCAGCCGTCCTCGGTCGGGCCGAGCCGCCGCAGATCGTCGCCGCGCCCGGGCATCTCGGTCTTGATCACCTCGGCGCCGAACTCGGCCATCAGCGCGCCGCAGAACGGACCGGCGACGACCTGGGCGAGCTCGAGGACGCGAATTCCCTCCAGCGGCAGGCGGGGCTCTGTCATGAGGCCGCAGTCTATCAAATCCCGCGTGGCTACCATGCGGACGGATCTTGCCCTACCATGGCGTGGCGGCGGGGTGCGCGCCGCAACGACGGAGGGAGACGAGCATGGCCAGCATGGAGCCGGGGGCCCTGAAGAACCTGGTCGACGTCGAGCGCGGCATCATCAGCCGCGAGATCTTCGTGAGCGAGGAGATCTACCGGCAGGAGCTCGAGCGGGTCTTCGCCCGCTCCTGGCTCTTCGTCGGCCACGAGAGCCAGATCCCCAAGCCGGGCGACTTCCTGACGTCGTGCATGGGCGAGGAGTCGGTCATCCTCTGCCGCGACCGGGCGGGGCGGATTCGCGTGTTCCTGAATTCCTGCCGGCACCGGGGCATGAAGGTCTGCCGCTACGATGAGGGCAACACCGTCGAGTTCCAGTGCTCGTATCACGGCTGGAGCTACGCGACCGACGGCGCGCTCGTCGGCGTGCCGTTCGCCAAGGACGCCTACGGCGCGCAGCTCGACCGGAGCCGGTGGGGGCTCGTCGAGGTCGCGCGGATGGAGAACTACAAGGGCACGATCTGGGCCACCTGGGACGCGTCGGCGCCATCGTTCGCGGAATACATCGGCGGCTACAAGCTCTATCTCGACCTCCTCCTCGACGCGTGGGACGGCCGCGAGGGCGGGACCGAGGCGATCGGCGGAATCCACAAGTGGCTCATCCCCTGCAACTGGAAGTTCCCGGCCGAGAACTTCTCGGGCGACCGCTACCACGGCGTGAGCCACCGCTCGGTCGACATGGTCGGGATCGGTCCGAGCGGCAAGGGGCGCCGTGACATGCAGGAGCGCAACGAGTCGCGGTGGCTCGACGTCTCGTTCCCGGAGCTCGGTCACTCGATGATCGCGTTCCTCAGAAATCACGACTCGCCGCTCGCGCCGGCGTACCAGGACGCGCCGGTCGTCGCGGACTACTTCCGGCGCTGCGAGGAAGACCGCCGGCGCCGGCGGGGCGAGTACTGGCGCCTCTTCGGCGGCCCGGGCACGATGTTCCCGAACGTGTCGCCGCTGGCGCGCCAGCCGCGCACGCTCGCCGTGTGGCACCCGCGCGGGCCGCATCAGACCGAGGTCTGGCGCTGGTACTTCGTCGACGCCGACGCCCCCGCGGAGGTGAAGGACTTCCTGCGCCACTACTACATCCGCTACTCCGGCCCGTCCGGGCTCACCGAGCAGGACGACATGGAGAACTGGAACTACGCCCACAAGGCGAGCCGCGGCACGATCGCGCGGCAGTACCCCTACAACTACGAGATGGGGCTCGGCCGCGGCACGCGGGCCTTCGAGGACCACGGTCTGAAGCTGCCCGGCACGATCACCGACGTGACCGAGACCAACGCCAGCGAGCACAACCAGCGCGGCTTCTACACCCGCTGGCGCCAGTTCATGGAGGCCGACAGCTGGGCGGGCCTGATGGCCCCGTGAGCGCCGACGCCGGCGCGCTCGCCCGCCTCCTCCTGCAGCGCGAGATCGAGGACTTCCTCTACGGCGAGGCGGAGCTCCTGGACACGCGCCGCTTCGACGAGTGGCTGGACCTCTTCACCGAGGACGCGCGCTACTGGATGCCGATGCGCCGCAACGTCCCGCACGACGACCGCGAGCGGGAGCTGACGCGCGAGGGTCTCGACGTGAACTGGTTCGACGAGGGCAAGGACACGCTCGGCCGTCGCGTGGCGCAGATCCAGACCGGCATCCACTGGGCCGAGGAACCGCCCTCGCGCACCTGCCACATGGTCTCGAACGTCCAGATCGCGCGCGCGGCGCCGGCCGGGCCGGCCCCCACGGAGGTGCTCGCCCGGTGCCGGTTCCTCGTCTATCGCAATCGCGTGGAGACCGAGACCGACGTGCTCGTCGGCAAGCGCGAGGACGTGCTGCGCCGGGTGGACGGACGCTGGAAGATCGCCCGTCGCATGGTCATCCTCGACCAGAGCGTGCTACTCGCCAAGAACCTGACCTTCTTCATCTGAGCCCACCGCGCGCTGTCGAGGGGCGCCCCGGCTATGCCGGGGCGTCTCCGAGCGCTGGGGGCCTTGGGGGCCCTTCGAGGCCCCCCATGTCACTAGAACGGCGGCGCCGCGCCCTCCTGTAGCGGCGAGTCGAACGCGAAGAGGACGCCGGCGATCATCCGGTACTGGCCGGCCAGGATCACCAGCTCCATGAGCCCCGTCATGCCGAGCTCGCCCCTGACCTCGTCTTGTAGCCCCTGCGGGATCGACTCGTACGCCAGCGCGTGCTGGACGACTCGCGCCGGCTTCGCGTAGCGTCCCGCAAGCGTCGAGAGGTCGCCCCGCGTGCGGATCCGCTCGATGACGTCGTCGGGCAGCTTCTCGGTGCGCGCGATGCGGGCGTGGGCGATCCACTCGTACGCCTGGTTGACCGAGCGCGCGGCGATCAGGATGGCCATCTCGCGGATGTCGCCCGGCAGCGTCGCGCCGAAGCGCAGGTATTCACCGAGGTCGCCGACCTTCTCCGCCAGCGCCGGGTGATGCATCAGCGAGGCGAACGGGCCGCCCCGCATCTGGCCGCGCTTGGCGGTGATCTTGTCGTAGACGCTCCGGGCTTCGGGCGTCAGCGTGCTGAGCGGATCGGGCAGTCTGGCCATGAGCTAGCTCTCCTGGGTTGTCGTCGCGCCGGTCAACCGGTGCCCCAGCCGTACCAGCGGTGGCTCGGCGCGACCCCGTCGTCGAGGTACGCCATCTTCATGCGGCTCAGGTAGTCCGTCGGGATCTCGTTGCGCTTGGCGGTCACGTCGATGCCGAACACGCGGGCCGCGTTGAGCCCGAAGATCTGCTCCTTCTCGCCGCGCGTCAAAGGCGCATAGCGGTGCTTCTCGACGAGCGACGCCGGCATCTCGAACCGGCGAAACGCCTCGATCTGCCACTGCGGTGTCCCGTACCAGATCGAGTCCGTGCCCCACAGCACGTGATCGGCGCCGAACGCGTCGACGATCTGGCCGAGCAGGTGCGCGCACGCGGTGGGGTTGGTCGTCACGAGCTGGCCGAAGGTCGATCCGAGCTCCATGTAGATGTTGCTGAGGCCGGCCTGCTTCTTCATCTGGCAGAACTCGGTCGTCCACGGTATCTCGCCGGTCGGCCTGGGCGCCGACACGCTCAGGAGCCCCGCGTGGTAGACGAGAAAATCGATGTCCGGGAAGTCCTTCGCAGCCTTGATCAGGTCGCGCGGATGGTTGTAGTCCGCGACCGGACCGAGCGGCAGTCCCTTGTGCACGCAGAAGCGCCGCACGCCGGTCTTGCGCGCCTTCTCGAGCATGCGCCGGTGTACGCCTTCCAGGCGTCGACCTTGAGCGCGGCGGCCTGCTGATCCATGAAATCGAGGTCGGCCTGGCCGAGCTGCGGCGAGACGAGGCCGTGGGCGAGCATCCGGCGCGACTGCGTGATCCGATTGATCTCGTCGCGGATGTGGGTCATCTCCTTCGGCGGCACCACCGCCTCCTGGGGATACGGCCCGGGCGGCGTCGAGATGAGTCCGATCGACGTCTCGCTGTCGAGGAAGACTTCCTTCACGAAGTTCTCCCAGGAGAGGTCGGCCATGGTCCCGCGATCGGATTCGAGCTTCGGGTTCAGCCGCCGCGAGTTCCGGCGCAGGCCGAGAAGCGCCTGCTTGGAGACCGCGCCCTTGCGGCTCCCCTCCGCGTTGCTCGGGTCGTAGCCGGCGCTGACGTAATGCAGCTGCACGTCGAAGATGAAGACCGGCACGCCGCTCCGCTCCTGGAAGGCGGCCGCGTCCGCCGCCTCGACCGGGAGCACGTCGAAGAACCGGCCGAACACCGCGTTCATCGCGAGGAGCGACGCCGCCATGCCGCCGCTCTTGCTCAGAAACTCGCGGCGGCTCAGCCCGAGCCGCGGCGCCAGGCGCTCGGCCTCGGCGAGAATCCGATCTTCGACCTGACGCTGCGCGGGCGTTTGCGGGATCGGCGGGAATTCCTCGTTCGAGACGAGCCGGGTCGGGAGCGGCACGGCGCTACGCAACCCCTGCCGCATGCCCGGGCGCACCCGAAAGCCGTAACGATTCGGCGCTGTGATGGTCGCCTCCTAGAGCCGGTTCTTCGAGCGCTGCTTGACGCGCTCGCCGAGCGTGAGCCCGAAGCCGTCGCCTCGCTTCGGGCTCTGCTGTAGATAGGCCTGCGTCTCCGCCTGCTCCTCCCGGCCGAGCGCCTGCGCGTGCGAGAGGCGGATGCGCCGGCCGCCCTCCTCGATCGCCAGCACCAGCACCTTCATCTCGCTCCCGGCCGGGAAGGCCTTGCGCGCGTCGGCGCCGCGGCTCATGGACAGCTCGGCGGTGGGCACGAGCCCGGTCTGCCCGGGACCGAGGCGAACGAAGACGCCGAAGGGCTCGTGCCGCTCCACGGTGCCGGCGAGCACCGCTCCGACCTCGACGGTCGACTGCATGTGCTGTCCGGGGACCGAGCCTTCCGGCGCCAGGGCGAGCGCGCCCTGTCGGCTCCGGGGAATCTCGCTGACGTGCAGAAGCCCATCCACGCCGGGCAGGAGCTCGACGAAGATTCCGAACTCGGTCGAGCGCACCGCGCGCCCCCGCACGACCTGCCGCTCGCGCAGGCGCCCGGCCACCGTGCCCCAGGGATCGCCCTCGAGCGCCATCAGGCTGAGCGAGATCCGTCCCTTCTCCTGATCGACCCGCAGCACCTTGACGGTCACCGCGTCGCCCACCCGCAGAAGGTCCGCCGGACGACTCGCCCGCGAATGCGACAGCTCGGAGAGCGGCACGAGCCCCTGCACGCCGCCCAGGTCGATGAACGCCCCGAAGTCCGCCAGGGAGGCGACGGTCCCGGCCAGCACAGCGCCCGGGGCGATTTTCTTCCGCGTCTCCTCGGCCGCCTCGGCGGCACGCTCCTCGAGCAGGCGACGGCGGGAGAGGACCAGGTTGCGCCCGTTGTCGCTGAACGTCGTGACGCGGAATTCCAGGACGCGGCCGACGTACTCTTCCGTCGCATCGACGCGGCGCAGGTCCATCTGCGAGAACGGACAGAAGCCGCGCAGGCCGCCGACCGTCACCTCGTAGCCGCCCTTGATCACCGCGGCCACCTTGCCCTCGACCGGAATGCCGGTCTGCGCGGCCACGGCCAGCGCCTGGCGCGCCTGCGCGCCTTGCCGGAGCTTGTGAGAAAGTCGCACCTCGTCCCCGGTCGAGACGACGGTGGCCTCGACCTCGTCGCCCAGCGCGACCTTCAGGCGTCCGTCCTGGTCGGTCAGCTCGGCGCGCTCGATCCAGGCCTCGCCCTTGCCGCCGACGTCGACGAAGACGCTCTCGGCCGTGATGTGGATGACGCGGCCCTTCACGATCTGGCCCACCTCGAGGACTGGACGAGCCGCTTCGCGGGCGAACATCGCGGCGAAATCTTCGGTGTCGCTCATCCTGTCACCCTAGGCGCGCCGCCGGCAGGAGGTCAAGGCACATCGCGCGCGTGGTAGAGCAGGGCTGGCTCCAGTAACATTCAGCGGAGGGCTCCGCGAAGAGCGCCTGAACGTCACGCGCTCCCGCGCGGGGGCTGCCGGCGCCTGCGCCCGCGCTTGAGCCGACCGCCCCAGTGCAAGAGCGACCAACGACGCGAGAACGGAAGGTCGCGTGACGACCACGCTTCGTTCGGGGTATCGTATGCAGGCCGAAAGGAGAATCATCGTGATCCAGCGCGGAATCCACGTCGTCCGTCAGCACCTGGCCAAGCTGCCGCCGTCGAGCACGCTCACCATCGAAGAGCGACGCGCCCAGTACGACCGCGCCGAGCGGGTCTTTCCGACCCCGTCTGACGTGAAGATCCAGCGGGTGACGACGCCGGCGCGGCCGGCCGAATGGCTCGAGCCGCCGGGGGTCAGCGGCGATACGGGCGTCGTGCTCTATCTTCACGGCGGCGGCTACGTCATCGGCTCG
>QHUS01000121.1 GCA_003222035.1 Gemmatimonadota bacterium
CGGACAGTTCACCACACAACCCCACGAGGAGGATCAGAGGTGAGTAACCCCAAGATCGGAAGAGCCGCCGCCGACCGTGCGGCACAGCGAGCCGCGAACGTGGACGACTCCCCAGACCGCCCGCACGAGGACCTGAGCCCTGAGGAGACCGCCCGACGCGAGGCCGAGAAGCAGGCCCTGCTCCAGCGCTTGGGTGCGCGGCGATCAGCGCCGGCCGCGGAGCCGACGCCCACGGTCGGTGAGGCCGAGCAGGAGCACGAGACCCTCGTCGAGGGTCCAACGTCGACAGAGATCAACGCCCTCCTGGGGCGACTGGACGCCGAGCACGAGGCCGCGATGAAGAGCGCCGGGGAGAGCTACGAGGCGCAGCGTATGGCCCTCCTGGCGCAGCGGCGCGAGGCCGAGGACCGGGAGTCGAGGCGAGTCGATCTCGAGATCAGCGAGCACCTGGCCGTTGCGCTAACCGCAGTCCGCGCCGGCAACGCCGCGGGCACCGAGCGCGACGCCACCGACGCCGAGCGCGCGGTCCAGGCACAGCAGGCCGAGTGGCGCGAGCGCGTAGCGCCCGCGATCCAGAAGGCGCGCGAGACCCGGCGCGAGCTTCTGGCCTTCAGGAGAGAGTACGGTCCCACTCTCGACGAGGTTCTAGGCATGAAGCGTACGGATCTCCTGGCCGGGCTCCCGCTCGTTGGCATTGCGACCTCGCGATCGCTCGGGCTCGTGACGCAACTCCATCGGAACGCCGAGAACGCGCGGTCGTTGCTCGACGGCTCGCTCAGGACGATCGAGGACAAGGCTCGGGAGATCGCGACCCTGATCGATTCTCCTCACCGCTGGTCCGGCGGCGTCAATTCTCACGGCGTCCGAAACCAGGAGACGGTCCGGGAGATCAATCAAGCCCTCTACGAGTTGGCGATGCCGAACGAGGCACTGCCCGCCCTGAACGACATGATGAAGGGCGTCACGGGGTGCCTGGACGGGATTCGGCAACTGCGCGAACAGTTCGCGGGCAGGCCCGAGGTGACCGCGGTCCCCGAGCCGATGCTCCGCGGCGGGGACCTTGAGGACCTGAAGCACCCGCCGCGCCCCGCTGGCGACACCGGACCGACCCGCGCCGAGACCTCGATGGACCTGTTCCGCGACGGAAGGAGAACGGAATGACGACGGAACCGAACGCGCAGCCGACCGGCGAGCAGCCGGCGGACCAGCAGCCGCAGACGATCGATCCTTCACGGGTACTCACGGACGAGCGCGGGCACATCGTGGTGAAGGACGGTCGCGTGCAACTGAAGCCCGAACCGCAGCGCACTGCGATGCGCGCCGCGGGGAGGCCAGCGACCGAAGAGCCCGGCGAGCCCGAACCGACCGAGCAGTCGCAGGCGACCGAACAGGAACCCGCCGCCGGCTACCGCCTGGAGACCCCGAGCGATGTCCCCACAGCGGCAGCGATCAAGTGGGACAGCACGCTCGACGGATTCAGCAAGGCCGCGTCGGGCGCAGGCATCCCACAGCCCATCGCCCAGAACCTGATGCAGAGCTTCATCGACGCGGACGCCGCGCTCGGCGGCTACGGGAACGGCGAGAACGCCTACACCTCGGAGGACGCGGAGAGTTCGTTGCGCGCGTTCTGGGGCCGCGAAGCGTACGACGGGCAGATGCGAAAGGTCTGGAAGACCGTGAAGGGCCTAGGCACGCACTTCGCTGAGTGGCTAGACGGGAGCGGGATGGGCGACCATCCAGCGGTCTGTGTGGCTCTGGCGAACTGGGCCGACACAAAGTTGACGAAGGCCCAGGCGCAGGCCGAGTTATCCAAGATCATGTCGGACGAGAAGTCCGATTACTTCAGTCAAGACTCCTGGCGACGGCAGCCCGCAGTTGTCCGCGTGAAGATGTTGGGTCGCCTCGCGTACGCGGAGGACGCGCCTGTGTCACACCCAGTGGCACGAGCGAGGAACGCGGAGGCCGCGCGCGTCGAGCAGGCGGCGACGAAGGCGAGGGCCGACGCTCGCAGCGAAGCCGCCGCGCTGGTCGCCAAGCTCGACAAGGGAACGCCGGCCGAGCGAGAGGCCACGAAGAAGAGGTTCATCGAACTGACCGCGAGGCTGTAGCTCGAATCACCGATCCGAAGGGAGGTGACGTAACGATGCCCTCATTCCACAGCAAGCCCGTGATCGATAACTCGAAGACCGCCAAGACGCAGCCCGGCAAGCACGCAGACCTGAAGACCGGCGCCGCGCCAAAGGCGACGAAGTCGGGCAAGTAGTCTCACGAAACGTCGGACCGGCTCTCGCGGGCCGGTCCGGTCTATCACCTTCACAGGGAGCAACCATGCCTTCCGCCAACTGGATCTCAACAGCGAACTCGTTCCCGGAAGACCCGACCTTGGCGGGGATCAGACCGATACCTCCTCGACCTCCGAGGTGGTCATTCGCTCGAACGCCATGAGTAGCTTCACTACCTGTGCGTCGGCCCTGCAGGCGAGCGCTGGGTCGTGCGCCGCGAGATCTTCGAGGCGACGTACCAGCCGGCCCAGATCACACGCCCTTCAATGCTTTCAGAATGGCCTCCTGTGAGAAACTCATCGCCCAAGACGCTCCGGCGTTGAGCAGGGCGTTCGGGGTTGTATTGTCGCGATCGATCTTCACACCGACGAGCTTCTTCTTCAGTTCAATAGCTTTGCGGATCTCCCAGTCGACCCACCTGCTCTTGGCGGTCGATTTGCCGACGATGCAAAGGAAGTGCGTCGCCTCGTTGATCATCCGGGACAACGTCGCCTTGATCGCATCGGCGTTCCGGCTGTCGATGGCTTCGCTCGGGGAGGTCTCGTTCCAGGTGAACTCGAACTCTGGGTTCTTGTTCCACGCC
>QHUS01000006.1 GCA_003222035.1 Gemmatimonadota bacterium
GCCACGGTGAGATACCCCGTTGCCCGCACGAACGCCGCGAACTGCGCGTTCGTGACCTCGGTCTTGTCCATCCAGAAGCCGTCCACGTAGACGCGGTGAATGGGGCGCGAGTCCTGGGTGGCCTGCATCCCCACCGTGTCATTCATGTCGGGCGGATCCTTGGCGCCCATGGAGAATTCCCCGCCCGGAATCCACACCATCCCTTCCGGCGCGGGCGCGGGCGCCGGTCCTCGGTTCTCGACCGTCGGCTCGAAGCTCGAAGCTTCCCGTGCCTCGAGTCCCGCCGGTTTCGCGCGCAGCGTGTGCCAGGCGAGCGCCGCACCACCGGCGAGGGTCACAACGGTGACCCCTGCCCACAAGCCGAAGCGGCGCTGCGTGTCGCGCATGACCCTAATGACCGCCGCTCTCCTTCAACTTCTCCATGACCTCATCCAGGTTGAACGTAGCCGCCTGCTGGCGCTGCGGATAATCGCGTTGCGCCCATCAGGCACATGGCGGTCTCCCGTTGAAGGCTAACCCGTGGGATATCCACGAAACCGCGCTGCCCGGGAAGACACTATTGCACTAAAGGGAACGTCGCTGTGAAACGAACCGATGGGGGTTACGGAACGGCGCTGGTGGTGTCCTTCTTAACGACCTCCGTCGTATCGGTCTTCGTGCGGCGCGCGGCGTCCCGCTCGGCCTGCTTGCGCGCCCGGATGTCACGCACGTACTGCTTGAAGAGTTGCAGGGTCTCCGTGCGCCGCGCGGCCTGTAACAGGTCCGTCCGCATTTCGTCCAGGTGGCGGGCGCGCATCTGCTCGTCGTAGTTCCCCTGCGGCAGCGTAATCGGCAACAGGGCCAGTACCGCCGTGGGGACCTTGATCCCCGCGATGTGGATGAACTGCGAGTCGATCCCGAACGCCTTGCCGGCCACGTCCGTGGTCCACGACGGCCGCTGGCGCGCGCGCTGGTCCTGGTCGATGTAGACGTTCAGCGAGTCGATCATGGCGCGGAGCCGGCGCACGACGGCGGTGTCGCGGCTCTCTTGCGGCTCGTACAGCGCCCCCGCTACGTCCGCCGGCAGCGCGGGGCGCGGCATCACCCAGAGCCGGCCATCGCCCAACAGAGGCGGGTTCACAATGTGCGGGCCGACGGCGGCCGCGCTCGTGGCGAGCGTCGTGTCGCGCTTGCCGACGGGCGCCGGGACCGGTGGGGTCGTATCAGGCAGGACGGCGTTCGGCAACGGCCGTCCCATCCCGCCGCTGGGCCCGATGCCCCGGCGCGTCCCGCCGAACGGTGGGAGCTCGTGCTGCTGCGGCTGGTCGGGGGGAATGATGGTGATGAACCGTTGCGGCCGATCGATCCGCCACGACCCGCTGAACGCGAGCGCGATGACGACTCCGTGCGCCACGGCGCTGACGACCCAGGTGAGTCGCCGAACCTCGAGCGGGGGCCTCCGGATCTCAAACAGCGGCGAGCACCTTTCCCAGCCGCTCGGCGGCCTCGACGAGCCGCGGCGTCCCGACCGTGAGCGCCACACGGAAGAACCCCTCACCGCCGGCGCCAAACCCGCTCCCGGCCAGCGTGACTACACCCACCTCCTCGAGCGCGCGCCGCGCGAACGCCGCCGACGCGACCCCCTCGGGGAGCGGCACCCACACGTACATCGTGGCTTCCGGCGTGTCCGGCTCGAAGCCCTGCGCCCGCAGCGCCGGCAGCATCGCGTCGCGGCGCTCCTTGAACCGGGTCACGTAGCCGCGCGCCAGCGCTTCCGCCTGCGGCAGCACCGCCGCGCCGGCGGACTGCACCGCGAGGAACGCGCCCGTGTCCACGTAGTTCTTCACGCGTGCCAGCGCCGCAATCAGCTCGGGCCGCCCGAGCGCCCACGCCAGCCGCCAGCCGGTCATGCAGAACGTCTTGGACAGGGAGTGGAACTCGACGGCGACATCGCGCGCTCCCGCAATCTCGAAGATGCTCGGCGCCGGATGATCGTCGAACGTGATCTCGCAGTACGGATTGTCGTACGCGATCACGATCCCGTGCTTGCGGCAGAACGCGACCGTGCGCTCCAAGTAGTCGCGCGGGGCGACCGCCGCAGTGGGGTTGTTGGGGTAGTTCAGGTACACCAGCTTGGCGCGGCGCAGCACATCGGGTGGGATCTCCTCGAGCTCCAGCAGGAATCCCGTCCGCAGTGTGAGCGCGTAACGGTATGGCTCCGCGCCGGCCAACACGGTGCCGCCCTCGTACACCGCGTAGCCGGGCTCGGGCACGATCGCGACGTCGCCCGGGTCGAGCAGCGCGGTGGCCAGGTGCGCGATGCCTTCTTTCGAGCCGATGAGGGGATGCAGCTCGGTGAACGGATCGAACCGGGCGCCGAACCGCCGCTTCACGTACGCCGCCGCGGCCTCGCGAAACGCCGGCAAACCGAGCTGAAACGCATAGCGGCTCATCGCGGGGTCGCGCACCGCGCGCGCCAGCGCGTCCACGGCCACCTCGGGAGGCGCGAAATCGGCATCCCCCGCCCCGACGTCGATCACATCGACACCCTGTTGCACGAGGCGGCGCTTGATCGCCGGGATCTCGGCCATCGGGTACGTGGGCAGCGCCGCCAACCGCTTGCTGAACTGGGTCACGCCGTTGTCCTCTAGGGGGAATGTACGCTATGCCAACCGGAACCGTTACCGACCGCTACCGTCCTCTACCCTCCTCTACCGCCCTCGCCTCCTCCCCAATCCCATGCCGCGCGAAGAAATCCTCGCACGCCCCCAGGACATCTCCCCAGTCGCCCACGACGCGGGTCGCCGGGGGGAGGCCCTCGAGAATCATCGCGCCGTAGCGTTTCGTGACGACGCGCCGGTCCAGCAGCACCACAGCCCCCACATCCAGGCGACTGCGGATGAGCCGACCGAATCCCTGCTTCAACTTCAGAGCGGCATTCGGAACGAGGTAGTGCGCGAATCCGTTCAGCCCGCGTGCCTCCAGGCGCTCGAGCCGCGCCGCCGTGAGCGGCTCGGTCGGCACCTTGAACGGGAGCTTGGCGAGGATCAGCACGCGCAGGGCCCGCCCCGGCACGTCAACGCCCTCCCAGAACGAATCCGTTCCCAGGAGAATCCCCGAGCCCGCTTCGCGAAACCGCCGCAGCAAGTGATCACGCTGCCCCTCGCCCTGGACGAACAGCGGCCACCGCCCGCCGATCGCGTCGCGCACGGCTTCGGCGGCACGGCGCAGGGCCGCGTGGCTCGTGAACAGCACGAACATCCCCCCGTCGGACGCGTGGGCCAGCTCGACCAGCACGCGCGCCACGGCGGCGCCGTGTCCGGCTTCGTCATCGCGCGGCTCCGGCAGGTCGGTCGGGATCCCGAACACGCATTGCGACGGGAAGTCGAACGGCGACGCGTGGATCTCGCGCACCTTGATGCGCGTGGGCGGCAGGTCGAGCCCCAGCCGCTCCTCGAGAAAGCTGAAGTCGCCGCCGGCGGCGAGCGTGGCGCTCGTGAGCACCACGGTCTCGATGCGATCGAACAGGTTGTCCTTGAGGATGGGCGCGAGGTCGA
This sequence comes from Gemmatimonadota bacterium, assembly GCA_003222035.1. GTDB lineage: Bacteria > Gemmatimonadota > Gemmatimonadetes > Gemmatimonadales > GWC2-71-9 > AG41. The sequence continues at coordinate 3,537 of QHUS01000006.1, forward strand.
GCGGCACGGCCGCGAGCGTGACGTTCGGCGTCTTGCGACCTCGCCGCTCGACCCAGCGCACCGCCGCGGGCCCGCCCGGCGGCGGCCGCAGCGTGACGGTCAGGCCCGCGGCCGCCGCGTCGAGCCGCCGCCCCACGCCGCGTAGCTCGCCCAGCAGCTGCGCGCGTCGCTCCGACGGGTCGTCGAGCGCCAGGCGGTCGGCGATCGTCGCCACGCCTTCCGAGAGGCGCGAGAATGCCAGCAGCAGGTTATCGAGGCCCACGCGGAGCCCTTCCTCCCACACCGCATCGCTGAGAAACTCGTCTCGCAGCCGGAGCACCGGTGCCGGTCCCGGTTCACCATCGAGCCGCCGCGTGAGCCGGGTGAACACATCGTCGGCGGCGCGGCGCGCCGCCGCCAGCGCGTCCGCGAGACCCTGCTGCACGATGTCGCGGCTCGCGGCGGAGAGCAGATCGTCCCGCCCGAACAGGATCGACCGCAAGGTCGGCAACAGCCCGCGACCGTTCTTCTCGAGCCTCGAGAGCAGGCGTTGGACGCCGAGCAGGCTCACCTGCGCGCCGAGGTGCATGGCCGCAACGTCTTCCAGGTGGTGCGCCTCGTCGAGCACGAGGCGGCGATACGGCGGGAGCACCGCCGCCTCCTGCCAGTTGTCCGACGCCATGCGCACCGCGAGATCCGACGCGAGCAAGTGATGGTTCACGACGACTACGTCGGCTTCGGCGGCCCGCCGGCGCGCCTGGAACAGGAAACAACGGTCGAAATGGGGGCACTTGAGCCGCGTGCAGAGGTCCGACTCGGCCGCCACCGCATCCCACACGTCGGCCGTGGGCTCGTCGGTGAGGTCCGCAAGCGAGCCGTCGCTCGTGCGTCCGGCCCAGGCGGCCAGCGCATCGAGCTCGGCGCGGCGCTCGTCCTCGAACAACGAGTCTCCCTGCTCGCGGGCCTGCTCGAGCCGCGCCAGGCAGACGTAGTTCCGCCAGCCCTTGAGCAGCGCGAACGTCGGCGAGTGGTCGCCGGTCCCGAGGGCGCGCGCGAGGATCGGGAGGTCCTTGCCGACGAGCTGCTCCTGCAGATTGATCGTGTTGGTCGAGACGACGGTGCGCTCACCGTTCTCCCGCGCCCACACCAATGCCGGGACCAGGTAGGCGAACGATTTACCGACGCCGGTCCCCGCCTCGAGCAACCCGACACCGCCGTCGTTGTACAGATCGGCCACGTACGCCGCCATGTCGCGCTGGCTGGGACGATCCTCGAAGCTGTTCGCCCCTCCCCCTCCCCCTCCCCCCAGCGCCCGCGCCACCGGACCGCTCGTCGCGAGTAGCGCCGCAACGTCGATCGGGTCGAGGCGCGTGGTGGCCCGCGGTCGCGGGCATTCGACCACGACGTAGCAGTCGGTCACATCGTTGTCCACGATCCCGAAGCCGACACCATCATCGTGCAGCCGCGCGGCGACGCTCAGGTCCGCGCCGGACGGCTCGAGCACACCGCTGGGGTGGTTGTGCAGCAGCAGCTCGCCGCGCACCGCTATACCGGGCAACGCGAGCACCGCATCGACGGTCCCGCGGGCCACCACCCGCGCCTCGACGATCAGACCGTTCGCGTCCGCCCGCGCCACGAACGACACCTCCCGCCCGCGGGCGGCCGCGATCTCGGAGCGCAGCAGGTCGCGGACAGCGGGCGCCAGCCGCTCCGCGCTCACGTCTTCAGCTCGCGCTTCTTGGCGGCGGGATAGAGCACGTTGTTGAGGATCAGCCGGTAGCCCGGCGAATGCGGATGCAGCGAGAGGTCCGTCGGCGGGTCGCCGATCTGGTGTTGTTGATCCTCAGGATCGTGGCCCCCGAAGAAGGTCCACGTCCCCTTGCCGTGGTTGCCGTTGATGTATTTCACCCATGGGGCGCCTTCTTCGTCGGCCAGCACCACGTCGCTCGGCTTCAGGCGACTGCGCAAAAACGACGTGGTGAGCCCGTAGAAGTCGGGGATCACCTGCCGGTGGTTCTGCACGAGGATCGTCGGGACGGGATCGATCTTGGCGCTGAAGTTGAAGAGCTTATAGGCGCCAAGCGGCTGGCGGCGCGCCGGGGCATTGACCTGATGTCCGTCGATGTCCGAGAAGCTCGCGATTTGGGGATTGGGCTCCAGATGCGCGCCCGCGAACGCCAGCGCCTTCGACCAATCGAGCTTCTCGTCCGCTCGGGGGTCCATCGGCGTGCCGTCCGCGAACGCGGCCGCGATGTCCACGTGCTCCGCGGCGAGCGCCAGGTCGATCGTCTCGGTGGCCGTGCACATCGCGAACAGGAAGCCCCCGTTCCCCACATACTCCCGGATCGCCCGGGCGACGGTCTTCTTCAGCTCCGGCACGGTCCCCGTGCCGAGACGCTTCGCCGCATCGGAATTGAACCGCACCATCTCGGCGAGCCAGGACGCGCCCGCGTAGATGAGATAAAACTTCGAGTACTGTCCGGTGAAGTCCTCGTGGTGCAGGTGCAGCCAGTCGTAGCCGGAGAGCTTTCCCCCGAGCACCTCGAAATCCCACACCTTGTCGAACGGAACGCCCGCGTACTGGAGCGCCATCGTGACCGCGTCGTCCCAGGGGGGCGCATTGGGCGGCACGTACACGGCCACCTTGGGGGCCTTCTCGAGCGGCACGGCGTCCATGTTGCTCGCCTCGATCTCCCCGCGGATCGCCATCACCCGCGCGTCGTCCACCGGCTCGACGCTCACGCCCGCGAGCGCGGCATCGCGCCGGATCGCCGCGCCGTCCGGCAGCAGGAACGAGCCGCCGCGGTAGTTCAGCAGCCACTCCGCTTTGATGCCTGCCTGCACGACTCGGTACGTGACGCCGTACGCCTTGAGATGATCGGTTTGGACGTCGTCCATCGGGATCAAGAGACTGCCGGACACTCGGACGGTCGGCCGGAAGCCTGCGAGGTCCAGACCGACCGTCGTAGCGACGTAGCGTCGTACCGTCGTGAGAAACGCTCTCCGTTTCACGACTTCGGAATCGCTCCCCTCGCCCGCTCGAGCTCCCGGCGCGCGGCGGGGACGACGGCGCTCCGGGGGTATGTGAGAATCAGGTGCTCGAGGTGCTGGATCGCGTCGGCCGTTTGCAGGCGACGTGCGAGCAGTCGAGCCCATTCGAGCTCAGCGGCTGGCGCCGCCGCGGACTGCCCTGCGGTGCGGACGACTTCCGCGAACAGCCCGAGCGCTACCTCTTCCTGCTGCTCGGTACCTCCCGTCCGAGCGGCGACCCGGCCGGCGAGCAGCAGGATGGCCGGTCGCCCCGCGCCGCCCGCTCGCTCGGCCGCGAGCCGCAACGCCGGCACGGCGCGGGTCGAGTCGCCTTGCGCGAGCAGCAGCAGGGCGCCGCCAAGCTCGGGGAACGATTCGAGCGGGACTTGTTGCAGCAGGGCCAGCATGGCCGTGCGCTCGGTGGCGTCCTCCCGATCGCCCGCGAACGGCCCCGCCGAGCGGAACCGGTCCTGGGCTTCCCTGAGGCGACCGCGGTACAAGGCGATCCACCCTTGGAGCGCGAGGGCGTCGACGGTTGAATCACCCGCCAGCGTCGCCTCGGCGCGATCGAGTTCTCCGCGCACGATGCACGCGCTCGCCAGGCGGAGCCGCAGGGCGGCGCGGTCGTCGGCGGCCAGCCGCCGGTTGGTCGCGAGCTGTTGCGCGGCGTCGTCGAGCTGGCCCGCCTCGATGAGCGCTTCCACGACGGCGCGCTGCGCGAGCGCCTGCGCGTCGGGCGGAGCGGTCGTGTCTCCGGCCACGCGCTCGAGCACCGAGCGGGCGGCGGCGCGGTCGCCCGCCTCGATGAAGGCGCGCGCCGCATCGGCCCGCGCGCGCGCGGCGGCCGGCGCGGGCGCCATGTCCGCGTAACGGGCGAGCGCGAGCGCGCGCACGCGGCGTGCATCGGGCGTGCTGCGGGCGCCGGCGAGATCGGCAAACCGTCGCAACGCGAAGGCCGCGTCCGAAGACGGCGTCGCGACGCTCGGCTCGAACACCAGCCACGCGCGTTGGGCCTGACCCCAGCCGAGCAGCAGCTCCCCGGCGAGACGGCGCGCGAGCGGCGACGGGGAACCCGTGGTGAGCACGCGCGCGATGCGCTCGCGCTGTGCGTCGGGTGCGTCGGCGAGGGCGCTCGCCGCGGCGGCGAGTTGCACCGGCATGCCCGTCAGTACCGCCGACCATTCCCGGGCGGCCCCTTCCCAGTCGCCCGCGAGCTGGCTCAACTCCGCCAGCTCGATGCCGAACGCGTCGGCTCGACCGAGCGCGCGCCGGCCGGCGAGGAGCACCTCACGCGCCGCCGCTTGCTGGCGCGCGGCCCCGAGCGCCATCGCCCATTCCCGGTACGGGGCCTCGTCGCGCGGCGCGGCTGCGGCCCACCGCAGCGCCAGCGCGCGCGCGCTGTCGGGCTCGTTCAGCGCCACATACGTGCGCAGCAGGACGGCCCGCAGCGCCGCGTTGGTCGGACTGGCACCGAGCGCGCGCTGGGCCACCGGCACCAGCTCTACCAGCCGGTTGAGCGGTGGCAGGACCCGCTCGAGTCCGAGCAACGCGGAGAAATTGGTTGGCTCGGCCCGGAGCGTCGAGAAGTAGATACTCGCCGCTTGCTCGAACTGACCGGCACGCTCAAGCTCGACGCCCTGCCCGATCGCCTGCGCGCTCGCCGGCCCGCGCGCAAGGAGCAGCAGCGTGAGCGTGACGAACCACGCCGAGCCTCGGCGCATGACCCGCGGCGCGGGTTCACCCGCGGACTCATCGCGGCGCCGGAGCATTCAACTTTCGGAAGTACTCGAGCACCAGACGGCGCTGCTCGGGCGTCAGCATCTGCAGCTCTTCCCACGTCGGATACCGCAGGCGGGGGCCGGCCCCGGTCGCGCCCGCCTTGAGAACGTCGGGAAGGTGGACGCTGTCGCCCGTGGCCGAGCGGCTGATTCGGTCCTTGGTCTGGTCGGGCTCGTCGTTCGACAGCGTGCGACCGGCATCGAGCAGCCGATGGTACAGGCGCTGCTGGCGCTCGATGGTCTGTTGATCGAGCCGTCCGGCTTCGAGCTGGCGGGCCAACTCCTTGGCCTCCTGCGCGAGCGGGCCGGCGGCGGCGCTCGCCCCTTCCGCCTGGAGCCGCTCGAGCTGCTCCGCGAGGGAACGCTGCCG
>QHUS01000007.1 GCA_003222035.1 Gemmatimonadota bacterium
CATGCAGCTCATCATGGGGATCGGCACCGCGGAGGAGATCGCGCTCGCGGAGGTCAAGGCGCAGGAGCAGATGAAGGCCACCAAGGTTCAGGGGCGCGACGCCGACCCGGAGCCGGCTTCCCCGGAGGTCGAGGTGAAATGCCCCGTCACCGGCCAGGTGAGCCGTCGGGCGCGCACGGCGGCCGATCCGATCGTGTGGACCGAAGAAGCGTGGCAGCGGCTGCAGCTCGTGCCGCTCATCGCCCGGCCGTTGGCGCGGAACACCGTCGAGCGGTTCGCGCGGGGCCACGAGATCTGGCGCGTGACCACGCGCGTGATGGACGAGAACAAGCAGGCGATGATCGCCGCCGACGAGTTCGACGTGGACACGATGATGGTGATGTTTCAGGAGCTGCGCGCCAAGCAGATTCGCGCCGAGGCGGAAGGGGGACGGGACGCGCTGTCGCCGGAGATGCGGGCGTTCATCGAGGACGCCAAGGCCCAGGGCATCACGCGTTGCCCCATTCGCGACATCGAGGCCCAGATGGGGAAGTGTCCCGTGGACCTGAAGACCATGCGTCCCGAGGATGCCAAGGCGGCGATGGAGCGGCTGCTCGCGGAGCAAGCGGGAGATTGATGTGGACTACGTGCCCCACGTCGTCGCCTGGAATCTGACCAAGCGCTGCAACCTCGAGTGCGCGCACTGCTACATCGCCGCGGGCCCGCACGAGAGCGCCGCGGCGGAGCTCGACACAGCAGCCTGCCTCGACATCGTGGATCAGCTGCTCGCGGTGAACCCCACGCCGCTCCTCATTCTCTCCGGGGGTGAGCCGCTGCTGCGCCGGGACCTGACCGAAATCGCCCAGTACGCGTCCGGCAAGGGCGCGACGGTGGTCGTGGGCACGAACGGGACGCTGCTCACGGACGAGCGGATCGCGGCTCTCACAGGCGCCGGGGTGAGCGGCATCGCGGTGAGCGTCGACTCGTTGCGGCCCGCGTATCACGACAACTTCCGGCACGGGCGCGGCGCCCTGGCGGACGTGCAGGCGGCGCTCGCCCGGCTCACCGCCGCGCGGCTCGACTTCATCATTCAGACGGCGGTCACGAAGGGGAACCGCCCCGAGCTCGAGCGTCTGGTGGCCTGGTCCGCCGACCAGGGCGCGGTCTCGTTCAATTGCTACTTCCTCGTCGCGACAGGGCGCGGTGCCGCGTTGAGCGACCTGACGCCGACAGATTACGAAGCGGTCCTCGGGGACCTGGCGCGGTGGGAGCGTACCTATCGCGGACGCATGCTGGTGCGCGCCAAGTGCGCGCCGCATTTCATGCGGCACGTGCACCAGACCGATCCCGAGTCCCCGGTTTTGAATTATCAGACCCGTTGCCCGTGCGGCACGCAGTACTGCCGCATCACACCGGACGGGAAACTCACGCCGTGCCCCTACTTGCCTGAGGTCGCGGGTGACCTGCGCGCCCAGAGCTTCGCCGAGCTGTGGCGCTCGTCGCCGCTGTTCCGGCAGCTGCGCGAGGGCGTGCTCGGGGGCAAGTGTGGTGTCTGTGAATACCGCGCGCTGTGCGGCGGTTGCCGCGCGCGGGCGTTTGCGCTCGAGGGGGACGTGCTCGCCGCCGATCCGTCGTGCCTGTACGAGCCGACGGGCGACACGGCCCTGCTCGAGCCGGCGCGCGCCATCACGTACGGCGACGACTTCATTCCGGCGCTCGTCTGGGCGGACGCGGCGCGCGAACGCATGGCGCGCATACCGTCGTTCGTGCGGGGCGTGGTGATGCAACGCGTGGAGCAATGGGCGCGCCGCCAGGGACGCCGGGAGATCACTCCCGAGATGCTCGCGGAGGTGCGCAGCGCCATGCCGATCGACTTCTCGAAACGGAAGCCGTTCTTCGTAACCGATGATCTCTAGAACCGACAACCAGGTCCTTCGCTCGCGCGCGTTCCGCGCGCTCGCTCAGGATGACGAGCCGGGGCGCGCCTTTGAAAAGGAAGGAAGGAGAACAAATGGTTTCTCCTCTTTCTCCCTTCACACAGCGAGCGAGGCTGTCATCCTGAGCGCCGAAGGCGCGAAGGATCTGCTTCGAGGGATCATGAATGGCTGATCCTCTTCTTCTGCTGCAGGCGGCGGCGGACACCAGCCGGGCGTACGGCGAGTTCCCCGTGATCGGCGCGCGGCAGTTCATCTGGATCACGGCCGAGGTGCACCTGATGTTCGCCGCGTTCGTGCTCGGCGTGCCGATGTTCGCCGTGGTCACCGAGGCGATCGGCATCTTCGGGAAGGACGAGCGCTACGATCGCCTGAGCAAGGAGTTCACGCGGCTCTTGCTCGTGGCCTACAGCGCGACGGCGATCTGGGGCGCCATGCTGGTGTTCGGGCTGTCGACGCTGTATCCGCGATTCTGGGCATACCTGACGGCGATCTTCGCGCCGTCGATGTGGGTCTACGCCGCGCTGTTCTTCATCGAGTCCTTCACGTTGTACCTCTATTACTACGGCTGGGACCGCTGGAAGAAGGGGCGGGCCAAGCTGTGGCACTGGACGCTGGGCATCCTGCTGAACGTGTGGGGCACGATCGTGATGTTCATCGCGAACTCGTGGCTCACCTACATGATGTCGCCACCTCGGGACATCACGCCGACCACCGATCCCACCACGATCAAGCTGTGGCACGCGATCGCCAATGCGACGTGGATGCCGATCAACGTGCACCGGGTGATCGCCAACGTCGTATTCGGCGGCGCGATCGTGGGCGCCTACGCAAGCTACCGCTTCCTCGCCGCGCGCACCGAGGAGGAGCGGGCGCACTACGACTGGATGGGCTACGTCGGGAACTTCATCGCCATGTCGGCCCTGATCGTGCTGCCGTTCGCGGGCTACTGGCTGGGCCGCGAGATCTACCAGTACGACCAGTCGATGGGGATCACCATGATGGGCGGCTTCATGAGCTGGCTGTGGGTGATCCAGGCGTTCCTTATCGCCGTGCTGTTCCTGACCGGGAACTACTACCTGTGGATCGGCATGGGCCGGATTCCGGGGGCGGAGCGGTTCCAGCCCTACACGAAGTACCTGCTGATCGTCCTCGTGTTGGGAGCGATCGTGTGGGGCACGCCGCACACAATGATCGCGGACTCGAAAGAATTGGCCGCCATGGGCGGCTCGCACCATCCGTTCCTCGGCGCCCTCGGCGTAATGAGCGCCAAGAACACGGCCGTCAACCTGATGATCCTGACGACCTTCCTCTCGTTCCTCCTGTACCGCCGCGCCAACGTCCGACCGGTGGTGCCGTGGGCGCGCGCGGGGACGTTGATCCAGGCCGGGATGTTCGCCGTCGCGGCCGGGGTCGTGCTGTTCTACGGGATTCGCGGGTATTTCGTCGAAGCGATCGTGCGCATCGGGTACAGCGTGTATCAGGTCCTCGCCGTGCTCGCCTGCATCCTGTTCGTCACCGTGATCGACGTCCTCATGGCGCGCGGCGCCCAATCGCTCGGGGCGATCCGATGGGGCAAGATGCCGCCGCGGTCTCAGTACGCGCTGTTCATCCTTGCCGTCACGTTCACGTGGCTGATGGGCCTGATGGGCTTCGCCCGCTCCGGGATCCGCCAGTACTGGCACGTGTGGCAGGTGATGCAGGACACGAGCGCGTACGCGGCCACGCCCGCCCTCGGCTATGCATCGAAAATGATCAGCCTGTGCGTGCTGATCTTCCTCTCGCTTGTGGCGTTCGTGTTCTGGCTGGGTGGGCTGGCGGAGAAGTCGACGTTCGTCGCGACGGAGAGGGGGGCCCAGCATGTGGGCCACTAACGCGAAGATCGTCGGGATCGTCCTCGGGACCCTGGCGCTCTATACGCTGATCGCGAACAAGATCCCGCAGGTCCAGTCCGAGGTGCCGCAGGCGCTCTCGCTCGGCGCCAACGTGACGCCCGAGCAGCTCGTCGCCGCCGGCGAGAAGGTGTTCAACGGCATCGGCGGCTGCACGACGTGTCACGGGCTCGGCACCCGCGCCCCAAACCTCCTCACCGACGAAACAGGCACGGGCCCGATCGGCGTCCGCTGCGCCAAACGAGAGCCCGGGAAGAGCTGCAAACAGTACCTGTACGAGTCGCTCGACCAGCCGACCGCTTACGTAGTCGCGGGCTATCAGCCGATCATGCCGGTCATGACCAAGCAGCTCTCGCCGGCACAAGTGTGGTCGGTGATCGCGTTCCTCGAATCACAGGGCGGCACGGTCGACGTCACGGCGTCCGACATCCCATCGACCGCTACAACCTCTGCAACATCTACAACCGCTACCGGGGGCGCGGGCGCGGCGGGTGGCGCCGCCTTCGCCGGCGGCTCCACCGACCCCAAGGCGATCATCCAGGCCGCGGGCTGCCTCGCCTGCCACAAGCTCGAGGGGCAGGGCCAAGTGATCGCGCCCGACCTCACGCACGTCGGCTCGCGGCGCGATGCCGAATCGATCCGGAAGAAGATCCTCGATCCCGCCTCGTCGATCGCCAAGGGCTATGAAAAGCTCGCGGGCATCATGCCAAAGGCCTTCGGCACGATGATGAACGCGGCGCAGCTCGAAGCGGTCGTTCAGTTCCTGGCGGGGCACAAATGACATTCTCACCCACTATGCGGCGCTACACCGAGCACCCGTTCTGGCAGGCCGTAGGAATCCTGCTCGTGGCCTACGTGGTGGTCGTGTGGGTCGTGCCCCTCCTGCCGGGAAGCGCCATCGTCCCGAAAAGCGTCGTGCTCCAGTACATGGCCACGGTCCTCGTGGGCGTGCTGATCTATGTGAGCGACAGCGAGGAGCGGTGGCAGCGCTTCAAGGAGCCGATCACGGCCATGCTGGTGGAGCCACGCCTGCGACCCGTGCGCAGCGGCGTGCTGGTGGTGGTGCCGGTGCTGGTCGGTCTCGTTGCCTACGGTCAGGTGCAGACCACGGTCGCGGCGCCGCCCAACCTTCGCTCGATCCATCCTGCCCCTCCCACGGAGATCACGTTCCGCGGCAAAGCGATCTCCCTGACGGGGCTCGAAAACCCGCTGCGCCAGCATCCCGACTCGCTGCCGGCGTACCTCGCCGATGGGAAGCGCGTCTACTATCAGAACTGTTTGCCGTGCCACGGGGACCACCTCGACGGGCAGGGGCACTTTGCGTCGGGGTTCAACCCGCTCCCCGCAAACTTTCAGGACAACGGCACCATCGCGCAGCTCACCGAGAGCTTCGTGTTCTGGCGCATCGCCAAGGGCGGGCCCGGGCTGCCGCGAGAGGGCACGCCCTGGAACTCCGCGATGCCCAAGTGGGAGGACTTCCTTACGGAGCGGGAGATCTGGTCGGTCATCCTCTTCCTCTACGATCAAACCGGGTGGACGCCGAGGACCTGGGAGAAAACGGGGACGGGAGACGGGGGACGGGGGACGGGGCATGATTGACGCACTGTTGGCGCTCGTGCTCGTCGCACCACCCGTCCCCCGTCCCTCGTTCCTCGTCCCCGTACAGGACACGACGAAAGGGAAGGCCGTCTACGTGAAGTGGTGCGCCGGTTGCCATGGCGATGGCGGCGCGGGCGACGGCGCGGCGGCGGCGCACATGCTGCCACGTCCGCGCAATTTCACCGGTGCGATCTACAAGATCCGGACGACGGCGAGCGGACAGCTGCCGACCGACGCCGACCTGCTCCACGCGATCGACGAAGGGCTGCCGGGCAGCGCCATGCCGGGCTGGCGGGGGCGCCTCTCGGACGCCGAGCGGCGCGACGCGATGTCTTATATCAAGACCTTCTCTTCGTTCTTCGCCGACACGAGCCAGCACGTCGTCGCCCTGAAGTTCTCCAGCCCACCGGGCGGTGGCACGGGCACCGAGGCGCTGAAGGTCGGGCGCCAGTTCTACGACTCGATCGGATGTCGCAAGTGTCACGGCGATCAGGGACGGGGCGACGGTCCGTCGGCCCCGACGCTCAAGGACGACGCCGGCTTTCCCATCTTCGCCGCCGACCTGCACCAGAGTTGGCGGTTCCGCGGCGGCGGCACGGTCGAGGACATCTATCGTCGGCTGCGCACCGGCCTGGACGGCACGCCGATGCCGTCGTTCTCCGACCTGGTCGATCAGAAGTTTCTTACCGATCAGGAGCTGTGGCGCCTCGCGCAGTACGTCCGCTCACTCTCGCCGGCCAAGCCGCCCGAGGTGCGTGACGTGATTCACGCGCCACAGATCGCAGGGGCCGTACCCGCTTCGCCCGACGACTCGGCATGGGCCCGCGTGGACCGTTACTGGTTCCCGCTGGTGGGCCAGGTCATCCACAAGGAGCGCGCGTTTGCGCCGGCGGTGTCAGGAGTGTGGGTGCAGGCCGTACACGACAGCACGACGCTGGCGCTGCGGGTCAGCTGGGACGACCGCACGCAGAGCCCCGACACGGCGTGGCTGGGATTCGAGCAGCGCCTGCTCGAGACTGTGGCGGGCGACGACTCCGCGAGCCTCCGGGCAGAGCGCTGGCCCGATCAGCTGGCGGTGCAGTTTCCGCACCGCCTCGCGGGGGGGGCCGGTGGCATGGAGCGGCCCTACTTCCTGATGGGGGGCCCCAGCGACCCGGTGTACCAGTGGCGCTGGACCAGCCAGCCGCGCCGCGCCGTGGCGGGTCTGGCGAGGGGGATCGACCGATTCGATACTCTGCCGGGCACGCCGGCAGCGCAGGCGGTGCACGATCACGGCGAGTGGCGGGTGGTGCTCACGCGCGCCCTTGCACCGTCCGATACCGCCAACGAAGTTCCGTTTGACGCCGGCCGGGCGATCCCGGTGGCGTTCTTCGCCTGGGACGGTTCCAGCGGGGAACACGGCTCGCGCATGGCCGTGAGCACCTGGTACTTCCTGGCGCTCGATCGGCCCACGCCGCCGAGCGTGTTTATTTCTCCGGTGCTGGCGATGCTCGTAACGCTCGGGCTGGGGCTCGTAGTCGTGCGGCGGGCGCAGCGACGCGGCACGACGCGATAAGGGGTATAGCGCGTGGAGGACTCTCATCGAGGAGGCAGGATGCGGAAGCTCGGAGTGGTGGCGGTCGGTGCGGCGGCTCTGGGGTTGACACTCGCGGCGTGGACCCGGCAGCCCTCTCCCACGCAGGGGGGAGCAACCATCAGCGGCAAGATGAAGTTCACAGGGACCAAGCCGGCCATGCCGAAGATCGACATGAGCGAGGAGCCCAAGTGCAAGGCGAAGTACCAGGGCGTGCCCACCGACGAGGCCGTGGTGGTGAACGCGAACGGCACACTCGGCAATGTGTTCGTCTACGCGAAGTCCGGCCTGCCGGCGAGCTACCAGGCCGCGGCGCCGTCGGGAGACGTCACCCTCGACCAGGACGGCTGTCGCTATCATCCCCACGTGCTCGGCATTCTCGTGGGTCAGAAGCTCGCCATCAAGAACTCCGACGGCATCCTGCACAACATCAAGGCCAAGGGCGTGAAGAACCGGCCCTTCAACATCAGCCAGCCGACGAACATGACGTCGGAGCGGACGTTCTCCGTACCGGAAGTCATGGTCCCGCTCGAGTGCAACGTGCATGGCTGGATGCACGCGTGGCTGGCCGTCCTGCCGCACCCGTTTTTCGCGGTAAGCGGCGCGGACGGGAGCTTCTCGATCAAGGGGCTGCCCCCCGGGACGTATACGATCGAGGCGTGGCACGAGAAGTACGGTACGCAGACCGCCACGGTGACGGTGGCGGGCAGCGAAACCAAGACGGCGGACTTCAGCTTCGCGGCCAAGTGAACTAACCGAGGAGAGGCCCCATGCATTGGTGGCTCCCGCTCAAGGCTTCGACATTCACCGGCCCGATTGACGGCCTGTTCGTGGCGATCCTGATCATCACCGGCATTGCTTTCGTGCTTGTCGAGGTCGGGTTGATCTGGTTCATTGTGAAGTACCGGGCGCGCCCGGGCCGAAAGGCTTTTTACACGCACGGGAATACCCAGGCGGAGGTGATCTGGACCGCGATCCCGGCTGTGACCATGGTGGCGCTGGGCCTGATCAGCAACCACTACTGGGTGCAGATCAAGGGCCGGAACAGCGTTCCGCCGAACGCCTACCCGATCGCCATACACGCCAAGCAATTCGAGTGGCAGGTCACCTATCCGGGCGCTGACGGCACGCTGGGGAGCGCCGATGACTTTACCGTCCGCAACCAGCTGCATGTGCCCGTCGGCCGGCCGATCGTCGTGCACCTCTCGTCCGAGGACGTCATCCATTCGTTCTACGTCCCGCAGTTCCGGGTGCGGCAGGACGTGGTGCCGGGGATGGACATCAAGGCCTGGTTCCAAGCGACCGTTCCCGGGACGTACGAGCTGGGCTGCTCCCAGCTGTGCGGGCTTGGTCACTACCGCATGCGGGCGCAGGTGACGGTCCACACCCAGGACGACTACGACGCCTGGATGAAGCAGGCTGCCCAGGAGGCCTCGCAATGACGACCGTTGCCGCGACGGCGCACACCACACCCGCGCATCACGACGACCGGAGCTTCATCCGGAAGTACATCTTCTCGACCGATCACAAGATCATCGGCATCCAGTTCCTGTTCGTCAGCCTGTTCTTCCTGCTCGTGGGAGGCCTGCTGGCGATGCAAATGCGCTGGCAGCTCGGCTTCCCGGGAACGCCGATGCCGGGCGGCGGGATCCTGCCGGACACCATGGCCCCCGGCGGCGTGATCCTGCCGGAGTACTACATCCAGCTGGTCACGATGCACGGCACGTTCATGATCTTCTTCGCGATCATGCCGCTGCTGGTG
>QHUS01000008.1 GCA_003222035.1 Gemmatimonadota bacterium
GCTCGACCCTCTGTGGGACCCGTTGCGGGGGAATCCGCGCTTCGAAGCGCTGCTGACCCAGTACGCGTCGCAGTGAGCTGATCAAAAGATTGACGCGAGCTCGCAGCGAAAGCCCGGCAGCACGTCCTCGCCCTCCAAGTGGTCTGCTTCGCTGACCGACGTTTGGCTTCCATCCGCCCGATAGACGCGTGCGTTGCGTCCTTGGGGGTCAATCACCCACACCAGCCGGGCGCCGGCTTCGAGCCAGTCGCCGACTTTGGCCAGCGTTTCTCCGGGACGGTCGTCAGGCGAAAGGACTTCGACGACCAGGTCCGGCGCCAGCTCGGGGAAACCGACGGGGACGGATGACGGGAGGCGCTCGCGCCGCACGAAGGCAATGTCTGGTGCGCGCACGGTGTCGGGTCCCCGGGCCAGGGTAAAGCCGGTCTCGGCGGCGAATAGGTGTCCGGCTCCCTCACGCTCTACGTGCACGCCGAGGCGAATTGCGAGCTTCATGACGGCCCGGCCATGCCGGCCCCCGGCCGGTTCGCGGACCACCAGTACCCCGCGCACCAGCTCGGTGCGCTTATCCGTGACGTTCGCGGCTAGTAATTCTTCGGCTGTCATGAGAGTCGCTGGCACGTTCGGAACGTAGGCGCGCTCGGCAGGCATGGCAAGCAAGCTGCGCGCCTCTCGTCACCGAGTATTCAACTCGATCCTGCGTTTTTTCGATGCCGGCTGCGGAATAACGAGTGCAGTCTTCGAGCAGTCTCGTGGTACCCTTGGCCATGCCCTCCTACCGCGACCTCGATGCGTTCACCGCCTGCCATCAACTCGTCCTGGCGGTGCATCGCGTCACCGAGACGTTGGCGGACCGGGACGCCGAGCTGGCCGGACAGCTGTGGGCTGCCGCCTTGATCGCTCCGAGCCGGATCGCGCGGGGCTCAGGCTACCGTCAGCCCCGGATGTTTGCCGCGTGCGTCGACCGTACGCTCGGCGCCCTGGCGGAAGTCACCTGTTACCTCGAGATGGCGCGCACGATGGAGTTGCTCTCAGAGGAGGATCACCGGGAGCTCGAGAGCCTGGGCGGTCGGGCCGTGTTCTACTCGATGAAGCTCGCCATGTCCCTGGAGCCCGACCCGGCGCCGGGGGAGAGGCCGCCCAGCTGAACTCCACCGCCCGGACTCAGGGAGCCAGTGGACGCTTGCTCCGCTCGTAGAATTCATTTTGCAGTCGCAGGCTCTCCTGGTCCGCCTTGACCGCGCGTATCGCCTGGACGATACCGTTGATCCAGGTCTTCGCCTCGAACTCGCCCAGCTCGCGCGACGCCGCGGCGCCTTCGCCGGCATAGTGATTCGGAAAACGCGCGTACCACCAGATGCCCGTGTAGAGACCTTCGGGCAGCTTCAAGCGAGCTTGGTCCACGCCGGATTCCTGTGACGCCCGATCCAGGTGCACGAGGTCGGGCCGGGCGATCATGCTCATGGACGTTTCGCTTTCGCCGGCATGCATATCGGTCGCCGGGTTTGATTTGTGTTTCGGCTCACCCGGCCCACCGCGCATGATGCCGAGCACGTACACGACGAAATCGTGCGGCGTGCTGAGCTGTGTCTGCGCGAAGTAGGGAAGCAGGCTGTTGTTGCCGCCATGCCCGTTCACGATGATGATCTTCTTGCAGCCGTTCCGCGCCATCTCATCGGTGGTCTCCTGCAGCATTTCGAGCTGCAGTCGCGCGCTGTACGCCACGGTGCCCGGTTGCTGTCGCGCCTCGAAAATCTGGCCGAAATAGTATTCGGGAAAGACGATCGCGTATTCCTGCTGCGCGGCATTGAGCGCCGCGTATCGCACGTTCAGCAGATCATTGCCTAGCGGCAGATGCGGCCCGTGCTTCTCCAATATCCCGAAGGGGAGCAGGCACGTGCCTTGCGCGCGCGCGATGCCGTCACGGAAGTCCGCTGCCGTCAGCTCCTCCCAATGCACCGACGGCTTGTTCTGTGCCGGCGGTTGCGACGGTGCCGGCGGGGATGCCGGTGATTGCGCCTGCAGGATCGAGGCGCACAGTGTGCACATGGACAGCAGCAATGATTTGTACAAGTGTCCTCCTTTCGCGTTACCTTCATTTCCTCTAGATCGAGAGGATCCTAATGGGCACGGCGCGACGCTCGGTACCACTAATCGCGGCGGTATTCGCCATGGCTCCGGTGTTAGCTGCCCAAAGCCTGGTGGGAAAACGCGCCGTTGTCTACACCACGGCCGACAGCACCGCCCTGCGATTGACGCCCGCCGACACGCTGGTCTTCCAAGAGGCCGCGCCCATCACCGAGGCGCAGGTGTATGTGTTCGTCGATCCGCAGCACGCGTTTCAGCCGATGATCGGCATCGGCGGCGCGCTGACCGATGCGGCGGCGGAGACGTTCGCCAAGCTTCCGGCGGACCGACAGGCGCAGCTGCTCGAGGCGTATTACAGCGCTGATCGCGGCATCGGCTACACGCTCGCGCGGACCAACATCAACAGCTGTGATTTCTCGAGCGCGAGCTACACCTACGTTACCGAGGGCGACAAGCAGCTGAGCAGCTTCAATATCGCGCCCGATCTCCGTTACAAGATCCCGCTGATCAAGCGTGCGATGGCGGCGAGCGGCAACCGCCTCAAGCTGTTTGCCAGTCCTTGGAGCCCGCCGGCATACATGAAGGACAACAACGACATGCTGCACGGCGGCCAGTTGCGCGCCGAATACCGTGAGGCCTGGGCGCTGTACTACACGAAGTTCATCGAGAGCTATCGGCAGGCGGGTGTGCCGGTGTGGGCAGTCACGATTCAGAACGAGCCAATGGCGACCCAGACCTGGGAATCCTGCATCTACCAGCCCGAGGCCGAGCGCGATTTTCTCCGGGACTATCTCGGCCCAGTGATGGCGCGGCGCGGACTCAAGGACGTCCACATCATCGTCTGGGACCACAACCGCGACCTGATCGTGCAGCGGGCGCAGACCATCCTGGGCGATCCGAAAGCGGCGCAGTACGCGTGGGGCATCGGGTTTCACTGGTACGAAGACTGGTCGGGCGGCACGCAGATGTACGACAACGTCGCGTTGGTGAACCGGCTCTACCCCGCGCAGCACCTCATCTTCACCGAAGGCACGCCGGGGAATTTCGATTCGACCGGGTACGGACGCTGGAGTCTGGGCGAAGCGTACGGGCGCTCGATGATTCACGATTTCAATTCCGGGGCCGAGGCGTGGACCGACTGGAATATCCTGCTGGATGAGAAGGGCGGGCCGAACCACGTCGGCAATTACTGTTTCGCGCCGATCCATGGGGACACCAGGACCGGCAAGCTGATCTATACGAATTCCTACTACTACATCGGGCACTTTTCGAAATTCGTGCGGCCGGGCGCCAGGCGGATCGTGGTTGCCCCGAGTCGCAGTATGCTGCTCGCCACGGGATTCGTGAATCCGGATGGTCGCGTGGCGGTGGTGGTGATGAATCAGACCGCGCGCGGGGGGGAGTACCGCGTGCGCGTCGGGAGTGCGGCGGTGACTGTGCGATCGCCCGCGCACTCCATTCAGACGGTCGTATTCTAGGCGGCTCGTCCACCGTCTTACAGCAGGACGAAGCGGCCGCCGCCGCTCGTGATGATCACGACATTCATCACGACGAGCATCGAATCGTAGTGCCAGCCGTACGTCCGCTCCCCCCAAAAACCGATCTTCCACACGAAGATCTTCTTCTGAATCGCACCGAGCATGATCAGGATGAGCCCGATGGCGGCGAGCTGGGTCAGCACCCCGAGTGCCACACCGACGCCGCCCAGCACCTCCGCCGTGCCGAGGAAGACCGTGAAGCCGGGACTCGCGCCGATGCTCTTCGAGCGCTCCACGGGGTGCGTGACGTGATTCCACCCGCTATCCAGGAACACGAGCGCGACCATGAGCCGCAGGAGCAACAGACCGACGTCAGAAAACCGCAGCAACGCGGGAAACAGGATGTGCATGTTCACCTCGCGGGGGAGGGGGGGAGGGGGGACGCGAGTGGATGAGCGCCACGACGGTGTGACAAGCGAGCCGCTCGGTTCGAGCGGTAGACGAGCCTATCGCGGAGCGTGAAGTCGCGTCGTATGTTCGTGCGCAATGGCTGACCCCTTCGCGCAGCTCGCGGCCGCGCTCGCTGAACAGTACACGATAGAGCGCGAGGCTGGCGTCGGCGGGATGGCCCTCAGCGAGATTCGGGTCACCGCGCACCTGCACCACCCGCACATCCTGCCGCTCTTCGACTCCGGCCAGGCCGGCGGTCTCGTCTATTATGTCATGCCGCACGTCGAGGGAGAGGCGCTGCGCCAGTGGCTGGCGCGCGAGAGGCAACTCCCGGTGGCGACGGCCATCGAGATCGCGCGCGCCGTCGCGGGCGCGCTGGACTATGCCCACCGGCACGGCGTGATCCACCGCGACATCAAGCCGGAGAACATCCTGTTCCAGGACGGGCAGGCCGTGGTCGCCGATTTCGGGATCGCGCTCGCGCTCAGCGCCGCCGCGGGCTCGCGCCTGACGGAGACGGGGATATCGCTCGGCACGCCACAGTACATGAGCCCCGAGCAGGCGACCGGCGACCGCGCGATCGACGCGCGCAGCGACATCTACTCGCTCGCGGCGGTGCTCTACGAGATGACGTCGAATCCGCGATTCAGAAAGCGCTCGCCAAGGTGCCGGCCGACCGGTTCGCGTCGGCGCTCCAGTTCGCGGAGGCCCTGACGCCGGCGGGCGGGGTGTCTGAAGCGGTCGCCGCACCGGCGATCGGCGCGCCTCGGCTGGGCACGCCGCGCATGGTCATCGCATCCTGGACACTCGCCGTGCTCGCGATCGGCGCCGCTGCGTGGGGGTGGCTGCGGTCGCCATCCAGGCCCCCGGCGGCTCCAGTCGTCAGGTTCTCGCTTTCGTTCGGGATCGGGTTCCAACCCGTCGACTTCACCGGGTCGCCGGTCGCTCTCTCCCCTGACGGGTCCCGGATCGTCTACGTCGGCAGCGACTCGCTCGGGATCAGGTGGCTCGTTTCGCGCGGATTCGAGCGCGTCGAGCCGGCGGTGCTTCCCGGTACACAAGGGGCTGCGCAACCGTTCTTCTCTCCCGACGGCCGGTCGATCGGGTTCTGGCAGGACGGCCGGCTGCGGATGGAGTCCCTGTCGAGTGGCGCGGTAAAGACGATCTGTGAAGCGCCGAGCCTCGAAGGAGCCGCGTGGGGGGCGGGCGACGTGATCGTGTTTGCGGCCTCGGGGCCGCTCTACCGGGTGGCCGCCGCGGGCGGGAAGCCGGAGGTCCTGGCCGCGCCCGATACCGCGCGAGGCCAGGCGTATCGGTGGCCCGAGTTCCTCCCGGACGGTCGCGGGCTCCTGTTCACGCTCGTCGACGCGTCCGGCCCCAGCCTCGCGGCGGTCTCGCTCGCGGACGACCGGGTCCGTTCACTCGGTCAGACCGGGATGAGCCCGCGCTACGTCGAGGGAGGGATCGTGGTATTCGCCCAGAGCGACGGTACCCTGTTCTCCGCCCCGTTTGATCCGCGGCGCGTGCGGTTCAGGGGTCCGCCGGAGCCCGTGGCCGAGGGAGTGCGAGTCGGCCAACTCGCGGTCGCCAAGTTCGGGATGTCCCGCACTGGCTCGCTCGCGTACCTGGCGGCGAGCACGGCGTTGCGCGAGATGGTGATCGTCGATCGCACTGGTCGAGCCCAGGCGCTGGCTGTGCCGCGCGATCACTATGTCGCTCCCCGGTTCTCGCCCGACGGTCGGCGCATCGCGGTCGGGATCGAGCATGGGATGCGGGGGACCTTCAGCAGCGACATCTGGGTGTACGTGCTCGGCGCGCGCAGCCTCTCCCGTCTGACGTTCGATTCCGTGAACGCGTTCCCGGAGTGGACGCGCGACGGTCGGCGCATCGCGTTCGTGCGGCAACTGGGCGCGATCACACGCCAGGGTCTGTTTCGCATCGCGGCAGATGGAAGCGGGGTGCCCGAAACCCTGCTGGTCCGCGCGCAACCCGTGTGGGAGGTTCAATTCGCGGCGGACCAGCGCACGATGGTGTTCCGCGAGAACCATCCCCAGACGCATCGCGACATCTGGGTCGCGCCCCTCGACAGCCCACAGGCGGCCAGGCCGTTGCTGCGCACGCCTTTCGAAGAGCGCGGCATCGCCCTCTCTCCCGACGGTCGCTGGCTGGCGTACGTCTCCAACGAGACGGGCAGCAACGAGGTCTATGCGCGGCAGGTCCGGGAGGGTGGCGCTCGCTGGCGCATCTCGACGCGGGGCGGCACCGAGCCGCGCTGGGGGCAAGGCGGACAGGAGCTGTTGTTCCGTAACGGCGACTCTGTGTACGCCGTGGCCGTGCAGTTAGGGACCGAGGTCCGAGCGGGGCCACCGCGTGCGCTGTTCGGGGGCAAGTACCAGTCGGGGCTCGCTGGGCACGTAGTGGCCTACGACGTATCCCCGGACGGGAGCCGGTTCCTGATGGTGCGTGAGCCAGGCGGCGCCGGCGGCCAGGAGCTGAACGTCGTGCTCAACTGGTTCGACCAGGGCCGCCGGCGCGGAGCGCGTACCACGGCTCCGGACCGTTAAGACGTAGCCGTACGATTCGCAGCGTGACCAGCGCAGGGCTGTTGATGTTCCGCCGGCGCGGCGGCGAGCCGGAAGTCTTGTTGGTGCACCCGGGAGGGCCGTTCTGGGCGCGCAAAGACGACGGGGCGTGGTCGATTCCCAAGGGCGTGGTCGAGCCGGGCGAAGACCTCCTCGCGACCGCCCGCCGCGAGTTCACCGAAGAAACCGGGTTTCCAGTCGAAGGGCCCTTCATTCCCTTGACGCCACTGCGGCAGCGGAGCGGCAAAGTGATCCATGCGTGGGCGTTCGAGGGTGACGCCGACCCCGCGCGCCTGCGGAGCAACACGTTCTCCCTCGAATGGCCGCCCAAATCGGGCCGGCAGCAGGAGTTCCCGGAGGCGGACCGCGCGGCGTGGTTCCCCCTCGGCCCCGCCGCTCGGAAGAGCGTCCCGGGCCAGCGCGGCTTTTTCGCCGAGCTGGCGCGCCTGCTCTCATGACCGTGAGAGCGCTGGCGCAGACGTCGTCAGCGGCGGGCGCGGCGCCGCCACAGCCACACCAGCGCCACCACGAGGATGGTCGCTCCCACGACAATCGTGGACGTGTGCCCGATCCAGGTCTCCGCCATCCGCCAGCTCGCCCCGAGCGAGTATCCCAGCAGCACGAAGCACACAGTCCAGGGCACTGCCCCCGCCGCGTTGTAGACGAGGAAGCGGCGGTACGGCATGCGCGTGGCGCCGGCCACGAACGGCACCAGGGCGCGCGCGAAGCCGACGAACCGGCCGAGGAGCACGGCCTTGGGCCCGTGACGGGCAAAGAATCCTTCTGCTTTGGCGAGATCCTCCGGCGTGAGGCCGAGGCGCGGCCCGTAGCGCAGCAGCCAAGGGCGCCCGAGACGCTCCCCCAGCCGGTAGCCGATGTTGTCGCCGACGATGGCGCCGCCGGCTGCGGCCGCGATGACCGCGTCGAGGTTGAGCAGCCCGACGTGGGCGAGGAACCCGGACGCCAGCACCAGGCTCTCGCCGGGCACCACGAGGCCCGCGAACGCGGCGCATTCGAGGGCCGCGGCCACGAAGATGATGACGTAGCCCCAGTGGCCCAGCCGGGAGACGAGACCGAAGAGGTACTCCATCACGCCAGAAAAACTCGCACCGTGACGATGCTGCGGCGATCCCGGTTACAAAGTGTATCTCGTTGACGATCCGTCACGCCCACCGTACGTTGATCGCCCCACGTTCGACCGGAGAACGAACCTCGTGGCCAGGCAGAGATTGCTGCACGCGGCGTTCGCATCGTTGATCCTCGTCGCCCCCCTCCCGTTGGACGGCCAGAGTCGTCCCTCACCCGATCCTCGGGTGGGACTGCGCGCCGGTTGGATGGATGCCGCCCAGGCCGCGTGGAACCTGCGGCTGGTCTCGACGAGCCCGCCAACCAAAGACTTCGTCCCGGCGCAGCCAGGCGATTTCGACTACATGAACTCGGACCTGGCATTCAGCGGTCATGACATCATCCAGGGGAACTTCCGGGGCTTCCAGGTCTGGGACATCGCGGATCCCGTCCATCCGCGGCTCGTCCACGTTGAGCTCTGCCCCGAGGAGCAGAACGACGTGTCCGTGTACCGGAACCTGCTCTTCCTCTCGGGTGAGTCGCCGAACGGGCGCGTCGACTGCGGCGCGCAGGGCGTGAGCGACCGGGTCAGCCGCGATCGCATGCGTGGCATTCGAGTCCTGAACATTTCCGATCTCACGCACCCGCGCATCCTCGCGAACGTGCAGACGTGCCGGGGGTCTCACACGCACACCCTGGTCACCGATCCGAAGGACTCGAGCGTCGTCTACATCTACGTCTCGGGCCAGGCCCCGGTGCGTCCGGCCGGGGAGCTGGCCGGGTGCTCGGCCGCGCTGCCGGAGCAGGACACGGCCTCGGCGCGCTTTCGGATCGACATCATCCGCGTGCCGCTGGCCCATCCGGAGCAGGCCAGCATCGTGACCCGGCCGCGGATCTTCGAAGCCCTGGTCGCTCCGCCGATGCACGGCGCCACGCGCACCGACTCGGCAGCCGACGCGCGCTACGCGGATTCCGCACGGGCCACCGGTGCGTTCGTCGTGACGTTTCAGGGATCGCCCGTCGTCCTGCCCTCGGAATTCACCACGGGCATGCTCGACAGCATCGTGCGCAGTCGTGGTGCGAGCGGCGCGCCCACGGCCGCCGACAGCACCGCGCTGCGCGGGGCGATTCAGGGCATTGTGGACGATATGTTCCTGGCGCCAATGGGTCCCGGCGGGGTGCGCCATGGCCCCGATCAGTGCCACGACATCACGGTCTATCCGGCGCTTGGGATTGCGGGAGGCGCGTGCGCCGGGTACGGGCTGGTGCTCGACATTCGGGACCCCGCGCACCCGGTCCGCCTCGCGGCCGCGGCGGATTCGAACTTCGCCTACTGGCATTCGGCGACCTTCAACAACGACGGGACCAAGATGCTGTTCACCGACGAATGGGGCGGGGGCATCGCGCCGCGCTGCCGCGCGACCGACCGGCCGCAAGCTGCCGGTCGCGCAGACCGCGACGGAGAACTGTGTCGCGCACAACGGGAACCTGATTCCCGTTCCGGGCCGGGACATCATGGTGCAAGGCTGGTATCAGGGCGGCGTCTCGGTGTTCGACTGGACCGATCCCGCCCACCCGACCGAGATCGCCTACTTCGATCGCGGTCCGATGGACTCCACCCAGCTCGAGATCGCGGGCAGCTGGTCGGCCTACTGGTACAACGGCTACATCTACAGCTCCGAGATCGCGCGCGGGCTCGATGTCCTCGAGCTCGAACCGAACGCGTTGCTCACGCAAAACGAGATCGACGCGGCCAAACAGGTGCGGGTCGCGTATCAGAACGTGCAGGATCAGCAGCGCGTGACGTGGCCTGCGAGCTTCGTCGTCGCGCGTGCGTATCTCGATCAGCTCGAGCGGTCGCGCGGCCTGGCGGCCGATCGTGTCCCCGCCGTGCGGAAAGCGCTTGCGAACGCGGAGCGGGCGACCGGCCAGCGCCAGCGGAGCGAACTGACCTCGCTCGCCACGCAGCTCGAGCGTGAGGCCGCGAGCGCAGCGGACGGGGCGAAAGTACGTACGCTCTCGGGCGTTGTCCGGGAGCTGGCTCGGTAGAGACAGGCTCGACGGTCACACGGCGACATAGTGGACAGTCTGCTCTTCACCAGTGTAGAACGACCGGAGCGCTTCTTCGACCGCGCGATCCGACTGCGTCGTTCGGTCGTGCTGGCGGAGATGCTCGGCCCACGACTCGACCAGGAAGCATTCCAGGCAGCGTCTCGGGTCCGACGAATCGACGAACAGCTCCCAAAAGACGGCGCCGTCGCGTCGGCGGATCGGCCGCACGTGACGGCGCATTTGAGCGGCGAACTCCGCGCGCCGGGCCGGCTCGACCGTGTATTCCACCGTGACCAGCACCGGCCCGGCGTCAGCGGCGAGGCTCTCCGCGACGACGGGGTCGTCCCAATTCCGTGACTGCTCGACGTTGAGCGAGTCCGCCGTGGCGAGGCGGAAATAGGGTACCAGCGCAAGTCCTACCAGTAGTCCCGACCCGGCGAGCGTCAGCGTCCACTGAATGCCGAGGCGATTGGCGATGAGTCCCCACACCAACGCGCCGATCGCCAATGAGCCAAAGAAGGAGAGCGACGACAGCGCAAGCACGCGGGCCCGCACCCACGCGGCGGCTCCGCGTTGTGCGGCGACCAGGACGGTCGAGACGACCACCAGCCAGCCGGTCCCGGTGACCACCATGATCACGGCCAGGAGACCGAAACTCCGGACCCACGCCAAGGCGAGGCAACCGGCGGCGAAGAGGGCAGACGCGACGGCGGTGAAGACGTCGCTCGACCACCGCTGCCGCAGAGCCGGGAGGATCGCCGCCCCAATCAGGCCGCCGAGCCCCAGGCTGCCCACGAGAACACCGTAGCCGACCGGACCGCGCCCCAGGGTGACCCTCGCCACGAGTGGCAGCAGCGCCCAGAGCGCGCTGGCGAAGAATACGAACGCCGCCGCGCGGACGACGACCGTGCGGAGTGCAGGGGTGAAGCGCACATAGCGAATCCCTGCGCGCATCGCTGAGGCCAGACGCTCGGCGGGCAGCGAGGCGCGATGCCGCTCGCGGCGCCAGCGCCACAGCACGTAGAACACGCCGAGTATGGAAACGGCGTTGATGAGAAACACGGGCCCCGGTCCGGCGGCGACGATGATGAGGCCGGCCAGCGCGGGTCCCACCGCCCGCGCGATATTGATCGCGATGCTGCCGAGTCCCACGGCCGCCGGGAGCTCGTGCGGCGGGACGGCCTCGGGGATAATCGCCTGCCATGCGGGAAGGTCGATCGCGTTGCCCGCACCAACGGCGAGCGTAATGACGAGCAACATCCAGGGCTGGACAACGCCCAGGAGTGTCAGGACTCCGAGCGTCGCCGTGGCGGCAAACAGCCACACTTGCGCAGCCAGCAGCACGCGCCGGCGGTCGAGGACGTCGGCGATCGCGCCCGCCGGTAGCTCGAGGAGGAACAGCGGCAGCGTCGTGGCCGCCTGGACGAGGGACACCATGAGGGGCGAGGGCGCGAGCAGCGTCATCAGCCATGCCGCGGCCGAATCATGCATCCACGTCCCGATGTTCGAGGCGACGTCGGCGAGCCACAGGCCCCGAAACAGCGGGCGGCGCAGGGGACCCCAGGCGGATGGTCCTGGCATGCGGACCGAATCTACGACTCCGTGGCCGACCGGACAGCCCCGGTGCGAATCGTGTGACGGAACGCGCCGCAGCGCGTGGGATCAGCGATTGTACACGGCGTTGAGCTTCGCTGTGGCCAACTGGTGCGCATGGAGATTGAAGCCGACGTACGCCGCGGTCGCGCCGTTGGGAATGTCGAGCCTGTCTACATCGAGGGCGAAGATCGTGAAGTGATAGTGGTGCGGCTTGTCGCCCTGCGGAGGGCACGGGCCACCGTAGCCCGGTTTGCCGAAATCGGTGTTGCCTTGCACCGCGCCGTCTGGTAGCAGGTTTTTCTCCGGGTCGCCCGCGCCCGCCTCGAGCTTCGTGACGCTGGCGGGAATGTTATACACGACCCAATGCCACCATCCGCTGCCGGTCGGCGCATCGGGATCGTACACCGTCAGCGCGTAGCTCTTGGTCTTCGCCGGAGCGCCGTTCCACGCGAGCGCGGGGGAGACATTGTCGCCAGTACAGCCCATGCCGTTGAACACGTGGGCCGTGGGAATCTTCGCGCCTGGCTTGACGTCCGGACTGGTCAGAACGAACCCCTTCGCGGCTTGCCCCCGAGCCTGGGAAACCATGATCAACGGGGCGACGAGGAGCACGAGCACAGGCGATCGAAACATTGCGGTCCTCACGGTTAAGGGTTAGAGCACCTCGGCGAGGCGGCACGTGAGCCAGTCGCCGATCTTGGCGAGTGTCTCACCGGGCCGGTCGCTGGGCGAGAGGACTTCCACAACTGCCGGGACATGGGGGGAACGTAGGCAGCGTCGGCTGGCACGGCAAGCAAGATGCCCGCATTATCCCACTATGGCTCTCGTCGTTTTCCTCCGAGGTGTCAATGTTGGCGGACACAAGACCTTTCGGCCAAGCATTCTCGCGCGCGAGCTGAGTGACCATGATGTCGTGAATGTGGGGGCGGCGGGCACGTTTGTCGTTCGGAAACCTGGATCGCGCGCAAAGCTCGTGGCTGAATTGCGCCGGAAGCTGCCATTTGAGACGGAAGTCTTGATGTGCGACGGTCGCGATCTGATCCGCTTGGAGATGGAGAATCCGTTCGGACCTAAGGCGTCGCGCCCGGAAGTGGTTCGATTCGTGACCATCCTGCCAAGAGCCGACCGCGTCGGGGCTTTCCTCCCGATCGCACTTCCACCGGGCCGGGAATGGTTAGTCCGCATTGTCGGATCGAGAGGCCGATTTGTCTTCGGCATGTACCGTCGTCACATGAAGACGATCGGCTACCTTGACCAGATCGGCAAACGGTTCGGTGTGCGGGCGACAACGCGGAATTGGAACACCATCGTGGCGATCGCGCGGATCTTGAAAGGCGAGGGAAAGAAAACGGGCTGAAGACGACGAAGCGCCGCATAGCTCGACACACTGCGGGCCATGATCAGGCGCCAGCGAGGACCGCGCCTAGTAGGCTGCGCGTTTCGGTGATCTCGTCGGCGTTGATCGTGTGACCCATCCCGGGATAGATGCGCTCGGTCACGCGCGCGCCTAGCCGCTCGAGCACGCCCGCTGTTTCGTCCACGCGTCGCTTTGGTACGTGGGGATCGACATCGCCGCACCCGAGAAATACCGGCGTTCCGTCCATCTTCCCCGGGTAGTCGCGTGGCGTCCCCTCGGGGCCGATGAGCCCGCCGGACAGCCCGACCACGCCGCCGTACCGCAGCGCGTTGCGCGCCGTAAACTCGAGCGCGAGACAGGCGCCCTGCGAGAACCCGAGAAGCAAGACGCGATCGGCGGGCAGGTTCGCGCCCGTCGCCTTCTCGACCGCCCGACCCACCAGGCGGAGCGCCGAGGAGAGGTGGGGCTCGTTGCGCGCGAGCGGCTCGAGGAAGCTGTAGGGATACCAGGTGCGGCCCGCGGCCGCGGGGGCGACATAGGCGAGCTGAGGATCGTCGAGCTCGCCGGCGAGCCCGCGCATGTCTTCGACCGACCCGCCACGACCGTGCACCATGACGAGCGCGGCTCGGGCCTCCCCGGGCGGCGCACCCCACACGAAGATGGGCTGGTCGCGGTGCGGGTCCCTAGCCATGCACCCGAGAGTCGCTCAACGGCGGGAGCACGGCTTCGATCCGCGCGCGCGCCGGCTCGAGCCCCGGAGGTAACTTGAGCCCGGTGCCGAGGTCGGCCAGCGGTTCATCTACGGTGAAACCGGGCGGATCAGTTGCGATCTCGAACAGCACGCCGCCCGGCTCCCGGTAGTAGATGGACCGGAAGTACTGGCGGTCGAGCACCGGCGTCACATTGAGCCCCTGAGCCACCAGGCGCTGGCGCCACTCACGCTGCTCGGCATCGCCCGCGACCCGGAAGGCGACATGGTGCACGGTGCCGACGGCGATGCGCCCCGGCGGCGCGTCGGGCAAGCAGAGCACATCGACCCGCGTTCCCGGCCCGTCCTTCGCCGCGGCGTAGCGGAACCGGTTCCCCGATTCTGCCGCGAGGCGAAACCCCATGACCTCGCTCAGGATCCGCGCCGTGGCCTCGTATCCCTGCTCGGCGAGCGTGACGTGGGCGAACCAGCGTATCGCGTGCTCGGCGGGTACCGGCCCGCCGGTCCACCCCGGCCGGCTCGCGGCATCGGCCATCCCCACGATCTCGAGCCTGAGGCCGTCCGGATCGTGGAACGCGAGCACGTCCTCGCCGAGGACCTCGCTGCGCTCGGCCGTCACGCCGTGGCTCTGGAGATGCTTACTCCAGTAGCCGAGCGATGAGGGCGGCGCGGCGAACGACGTCACCGTGAGTTGCCCGACGCCGTGCCGCCCGCGCGGTGCCCCGGGCCACGGGAAGAACGTCATGATCGTGCCGGGGTGGCCGACCTCGTCCCCGAAGTAGAGGTGATAGGTCTCGGGATCGTCGAAGTTGACGGTCTTCTTGACGAGCCGCAGGCCGAGCACGCCCGCGTAGAAGGCCAGGGTTCCGCCCGGATCGCCGGCGATGGCGGTGACGTGATGAATGCCGAGGAGGGGGAGCCGAGCCATGCGGCTTCAGAGATACGGCGTGCGTGCGCGCTGGCAAGTGGGCTCACGAAGGAAGGGAGGCCGCGACTACGATCGAGCCGTGAAGTTGTGGCCCAACGCCGGTGGGTTGGCACCCTTGATCAGGAGCCACAGCATGATCGCCAGCTCTCCGAAGAGGGCGGGCTGGGAATACAGGAACACCTTGTCCTGGTAGGCCGGGAACAGGATTCCCGTAAAGCACAGGACGACGTACGCAACGCCGTTGATGATCAGCCAGACGCCAATGAATCGGGGCAGGAACCCCGATTTGTAGGCCAGGGCGCCCATCGGGAACAGCCAGAGCCCCCACAGAACCTCGGCCGCAACGACCTGGTAGTGATTGAAGCGGAGGAACAGCACGAGCAGGGCGTCGCGCTGCGATTTGTCGAAGACCGATAGGAAGTCGGGGCCGCCAGCGACCGTAAGAGCCGCGCCATCAATCCCCACGTTCACCAGAGTCAGGACCGCGGGCATCACGCCGCCCGTGATCACCAGCAGCACCGCGAGCTGCTGGTCGACGTCCTTGAACAACCGATAGAACGCCAGCGCGAGAAAGATCAGAACGACGGCGCCGAGTACGTTGCTCAGCATGCCGAACCGGAAGAGCCACTCGTGCGCGGCGATGTTGCTGGCGGTCGCGGCCGCGTTCCCTGGGACGAACAGTTTGTTGGGGATGTATATGAGGCGTAGGGGCCCGAGGAATACGAGCAGCAGATACCAGAATCCAACCACTCTCCCTGGATTGCGAGCCGGGCTCATGTGGCCTCCCTCGGAGACGGGCGTGGCGTAGGCGTCACCGGGAGATACGACGGTGTCACAGGTACCGCGCCACCGCCATGGCCCCGAGGGCGTACAGCAGCAAGATCATTACCACCCAACCCGTCATCGCCCCCCGCGCCCTGAGCCGTTGAATCTCGGCCGACCGCTTCGCGCGGTCATCGGGTGCTGCCGACGCGAGCGACGCCGCGAGCGCGATAGACCGCATCATCGCGGGCCGCAAGACGACGATGCCCAGCAGGAACGCAACCAGCGCGGCCGCGCCGCCCGACCCGAACGCCATACCCATGGGAGTGCGCATCAACCCGGCGGCCGCCCCACCGGAGAGGCGCTGGAAGAGCCAGAAGCCGGATACCAGCGTAATGAGGGCGACGATCGGCAGGATGACCGGGATGCGGCGCCGCATCAGGGCCGCCATGAACTTCCCCGAGTCCGGCCCTACCTCCGCCAGGGCCGGCATCAGGAAGAACGTCTGGAACGCCATCATGCCGACCCACAACGCGCCGAAAAAGACGTGGGCGAACCGCAGCACGAGCATCAAGAGTGCGCTCCCTTCTCTCACGAGGGTTTTTACGTCTCACTTCGAAGCCACAAGTCTAGTGTGCTCGGCACCTAGCGGAGTGCTGTCTGGATGCGTCTCTCGATATACCGCCGCTCGGCGTCGCTGCGCGCGAGCCCGAGCGCCTGTTCAAAGTAATGCCGGGCCTCGCCCACGTTGCCGCGGCGCCGCTCCAGCTCGCCCAGGGCCGCGGGGAAGAAGGGGTACGCGTCGAGCCGGTCGCGATCCGCGATGCGCTCGATCGCTTCGATCCCCTGGTCGGGGCCGTCCCGCTGCGCGATCGCGATGGCGCGGTTGAGCGCGACCACCGCCGAGGGGGCGATCTCCATCAACCGATCGTACAGCGTGACGATGGCGTTCCAGTCGGTCGCCGCCACGGTCGGCGCTGCCGCGTGTACCGCGGCGATCGCCGCTTCGACGTGGTAGGCCGTCAGCTCGTCGCCCGCAGCGGACCGATCGAGCAGCTCCCGGCCCTGGGCGATCAACTCAAGATTCCATGCCGAGCGGTCCTGCTCCCAGAGCGACTGCAGCTCGCCGGTCGCATCGACGCGCGCCGGCAGTCGGGCCGCGTGCAGCGCCATCAGGGCCGAGAGCGCGAACGTCGCGGGCGTCCGGGTGACGGGATGCTCGCGCAACAGGGCGGTGAGGCGCATCGCCTCCTCGCACAGCTCGGCGCGGACGGCGGCCTGTGTCGAGGCACTGTGATAGCCCTCGTTGAAGAGGAGATAGAGGGCCCGGTGTACCGCGGACAGGCGCGCGGCAAAGTCGGCATCCGAGAGATCGAACAGGGTGGAGGCTCCCGCCAGGGCTCGCTTGCCGCGGGCGATCCGCTTCTCGATCGCGGCGCGGCTGGTGAGGAACGCCGCGGCGATTTCCGGTGCGCCGAACCCGCAGAGGATGTTCAGGATCAGCGCGATCTGGGCCGGCTCGGCGAGATCGGGATGGCAGCAGGAAAACATCATCCGCAGCTGCTCCGCGAGCACCACATCGCCGGAGAACGCCTCGGCGACCACGGCGGCGGCGGTCCATTCAGTCTCGAGCAGTCGGGTGAGCTCGGGAGCGAAGGTGCGCGCGGTGCGCTCGCGGCGGATCACGTCGAGGGCGCGGTTGCGCGCAGTCGTCATCAACCACGCCGACGGGTTGGGCGGCACGCCACGCAGCTTCCAGATCTCGAGGGCGCGACAGAAGGCGTCCTGCACCACGTCTTCCACCAGCGCGAAGTTCTGCACCCCGAAGAGGCGCGTGAGGGAGGCGGTCATGCGGCCCGCCTCGTGCCGGAAGAGGTGCTCGTGCAGGTCCGCCGGCGAGTGCGTCGTCACATCTCGAGCTTCATGACTGGGCGGACCTCGACGGAACCCTCGGCGCCCTCAAGTGCCGGGCATCCTTTGGCGAGCTCTGCGGCGTGGGCGAGATCCCTGGCCTCGATGACCGAGTAGCCTCCGATCACGTCCTTCGCCTCGACGAAGGGGCCGTCGGTGATCGCCTTGGAGCCGCCGCGCACCAGCTTTCCGGAGCGGTCGAGCGGTTGGCCGGCGTTCTTCAGGTGCCCTTTGCCTTCGAGGTCGCGCATCCACGCCATCCAGCGCTGCATGCTCTTCTGGCGCTGCTCGGGGGTGCCCATCGCCGCCTCGCGCGCGGCGGGGGAGTTGCGATAGAGAAAGAGGAATTCGCTCATCGGTGCCTCGCTCCGGATGGAAAGGTACGGCGTGCGGCACGGCGCCGCAGCCGAGTGGTTCGATATGACAACGTTCGAGGAGGGTGATTCCGGACTAGAGGATGGCGCTCAGGGCGCAGCCGAACCCTGGGAGCACGTCTTCGCCAACCCGCGTAGCCGCCTCGTTCGGCACCGATGCCGGTAGATCCGCGCGAGGCGGCGTTCCGGGTCGATGATCCAGACCAGCCACGCGCCCGCGTCGAGCCAGTCGCCTCCTTGGCGAGCGTCTCGCTGGGCCGATCGTGGTGGGACATGACTTCGACGACGAGGTCGGGCGCGAGTTCAGGGAAGGCGGGCATGGGCAAGGAATGTCGGAGGTGGACGTCAACGCCGGCGCGGTGGGTCGAGCATCACCCGCCGCCCTTCGCGGGTGGACCGCACTATTACGGCGTCCCGGTCGCTCGAGTGACCTCCGATGCATTCACGGAGACAGGTGCGGTTCCGCGGTGTGATGATCATCGCAGGTCTCACGTCGCTGTCTGCTCCGCCGGCTCCGGCGCAGACGCGGCCTCCGGACTACCCGGAGCGTCCGCCCGCCCCGGCCGAGCAGGTTGCCCGCGGCCAGCAGATCTTCCGGAGCAATTGCAGCTTCTGCCATGGCTCGGATGCCCGGGGCGGAGAAAGCGGCCCGAACCTCGTCCGTGACCAGGTGGTGCTCCGCGATCAGACAGCCAGCCGCTTTCCGATCGTGGCGCGCCCAGCACACTCGATATCCTGGTGGGCAACGCCAAGGAAGGGGAAGCGTATTTCAACGGCGCGGGGCGCTGCACGCAATGCCACTTGGCCACCGGAGATCTCGCGGGGATCGGCAGCCGCTACGAACCCAAGACGATTCAAAACCTGATCGTCTCCGGTGGCGGCGGGCGCGGGCGTCGCCGGTCGGCTGGTGCCGCGCCGCCGGTGAAAGCGCCCCCCCCCACGACGGTGACCGTGACCCTCCCCTCGGGGCGGCGCGTCCAGGGCGAGCTCGATCACCTCTCCGCCTTCGTCGTGGCGCTGAGAGACTCGGACGGGACGTACCACAGCTTCGCCAGGCACGATTCGATCCCGAAGGTGGTCGTCACCAATCCGTTGCAATGGCACATCGACAGGCTCCCGCAATGGCGCGACGCGGACATCCATGACGTGACGGCCTATCTCGTCACATTGAAATGAAGACCGGCACACTGCTGCTCTCGATTGCGCTCTGTCTGCCGACCGGGCCGCTGGTGGGCCAGGGGTTGGACCCCGCGTTGCTGACCAAGCCCGCGACGGACGCGTGGCCGACCTACGCGGGCGACTATTCGCAGCGCCGCTACAGCACGCTCAGACAGATCGACCAGGCCAACGTTCGGCACTTGACCCTCGCCTGGGTGCGGCGCTTGACGGCCGGACCGGACGCCGGCGAAGGCAGCTGGTTCGGCCCGCCTCCTGGGCCTCCCGCCATCATCGGCGGTGTGGCCGAGCAACCGGTGACCATGCCGGGAGCGACGAGCGGATCGCCGCGTCTGTCGGGATCGATTCTGCAGGTGAACGGCATCCTCTACATCTCGTCGCCCGACAATGCCTGGGCGGTGGACGCGCTCGACGGACATGTGCTCTGGCACTACTGGTGGAAGTCGCGCGGCGGCATCCACATCGGCAACCGCGGCATGGCGATGTACGGTGACTGGCTCTATTTCGAGACCCCGGACGACTATCTCGTGTCGCTGGACGCGAAGACGGGCCAGGAGCGCTGGCACAAGGAGATCGCCGATTTCAGCCAGCAGTACTTCTCCACCACGGCACCGGTGGTGGTCGGGGATCACGTGCTGGTGGGCACGGGCGACGATCTCGACGCGCCGGGCTTTCTGCAATCGTTCGATCCGAAGACCGGCGACCTGCAGTGGAAGTTCTACACGGTGCCGATGAACAAGGGGGATCCGGGCCTGGAGACCTGGGCGAGCCTCGACGCGGCACGCCACGGCGGCGCGCAGGTGTGGATCCCCGGCTCGTATGATCCGACGACGCAGCTGTACATCTTCGGGACGGGGAATCCCACGCCGGCCTACACGGCGCGGCTGCGGGCACCGGGCGATACCCACACGAATCTGTACACCTGCTCGGTGGTGGCGCTGAACGTCAACACCGGAAAGATGGCGTGGTACTACCAGACGTCGCCCAACGACACGCACGATTGGGATGCGACCCAGGCGTCGGTATTGTTCGACGGGATTTTCGCGGGGAAGCCGCGCAAGATGACGATGCAGGCGTCGCGCAACGGCTACGTCTTCGTGCTGGACCGGACCACGGGCGAGCACCTCCTCACTTCGAAATACTCGGACGCCGCCAACTGGGCCGAAACCGTCAACGCCAAGGGCCAGCCGGTGCGGAACGCGGCGAAGGACAACACGGTCGCCGGCTCGCTGGTATCGCCCGACAACGGCGGCGCAACGAACTGGAATCCGCCGAGCTACGATCCCCGGACGGGACTCTTGTATGTCGTGCTGCGCGAGATCTACGCGATGTATTACCTGACGGACAAGGATCCGCGCATGCTCGTGGGGCTGGGAGGCAGCGAGCAGGACGTCGTGGGATCGCTCGGCACGTCTATCGTCGCGATCGATTACCAGACGGGCAAGCTCGCCTGGAAATACCGGCTCACCGGCGGAAGTGGCACCGGTTTGCTCACGACGGCGGGCGGTCTGCTGTTCGCCAACGACGGATCCGGGAGCCTGGTGGCTTTTGGCCTGCGGGGGAGGCGGTCCCCGGTGCCGCTCTGGCATGCCCAGATCGGCTCGATCGAAAACGCTCCGGAGACCTATACCGTGGACGGCCGGCAGTATGTGCTCGTGACAGCGGAAGGCGCGGTGTGGGCGTTTTCGCTGCAATAGCTGGCGCTCCGCTCGGCTGAGCAGCGTTGTGCCCCGTTTTGCAGAACTCAGTCTCCATTGGTCACCGATCAGTCTCCGTTTAGCGCGGTCGCCGTGATTTGCGAGTCCCCGCCTCGCCCGTACGTTTCCAAGAACCCTCTCGTGCGCTCCGAGGAGGAGCCCATGCCACATACCCGCCACGGCGGCCCCGCCCGCGCGATCGCGTGCCTGCTTGCTCTGACGTCAGGCACCGGCGCCGTCATTGCCGCCCCCGCCCAAACTGGATCGACGCCGGAACACCTGACGGCCGACACCCGAAAGCAGACCGTTGCGGGAGCCAGCTTCATCGCACCTGCCGACTGGACCTTCTCGGTGCGCGACCCAGCCACAATCCTCGCGGCACCCGAGGGCGACTCGCGCATCGCGCTCGTCGACGTCCGTGCGCCCAGCGCCGACTCCGCCGTGGCGCTCGCCTGGGCCGCGTACTTGCCCGCGCACACCTGGCCGCTCAAGGTCGTCACTCGCCAGCCCGACAAGGATGGCTGGTCTGATCGGCGCAGCTATGACTACCAAACCTCGCCCAACGAGAAACGCGGCGTCAGCCTGCTCACGCAGCGCGCCGGCGACGTCTGGACAGTCGTCGTCTACGACATGAGCGACGCGACGGGCGAGAAGCGCCTCGCCGCCGTGCAGCTCGTCTTCGACCGGCTCTTGCCCAAGGGCTTCACGCGCGAGTCATTCGCCGGGAGAAAGGTCGCCACCCTCGACGCCGCCCGTCTCGCGAGACTCTCCGCATTCACCGAGCAGGCCATGCAGGAGCTCGGGATCCCAGGCGTGGCCGTGGGCATCGTCCAGAAAGGCAAGGTGGTCTTCGCCGACGGGTTCGGCGTCCGCGAGCTCGGCAAGCCGGAGAAGCCCGACGCGAGCACGCTGTTCATGGTGGCGTCCAACACCAAGGCGCTCACGACGCTGATGCTGGCAAAGCTCGTCGAGGCGAACCGGTTCGGGTGGGAGACGCCCGTCACCTCGCTCCTCCCTTCGTTTAAGCTCGGCGACACCGCCATCACCCGACAGGTGCTCGTGAAACACCTGATCTGCGCCTGCACCGGGCTCCCGCGGCAAGATCTCGAGTGGCTGTTCGAGTTCAAGGACGCCACCCCCGAGTCTGCGCTCAGGACGCTTGGGACGATGCAGCCCACCAGCAAGTTCGGGCAGACGTTCCAGTACTCGAATCCGATGGCCGCGGCGGCCGGTTACACGGGGGGCCACGTGGCATTCCCCGACCTCGAGTTCGGTGCTGCGTACGATAAGGCCATGCGCACGCTCGTCTTCGAGCCGCTCGGCATGACGTCCACGACGTTCGATTACTCGAGAGCGCTCGCGGGCAACCACGCGTCGCCACACGCGCCCGACATCGACGGTAAGACAAGCGTCGCGGCGATGGACATCAACTACTCCGTCATACCGGTACGCCCCGCTGGAGCCGCGTGGAGCAGTGTTCGTGACATGCTGAAGTACATCTCCATGGAGCTCGCCGAGGGAAAGTTGCCTGACGGCACGCAGTACATCCGTCGGGAGACGCTCCTCGCGCGCCGCGCGCCGCAGGTGCCGATCGGGAAGGAGGCCACGTACGGCATGGGCCTCATGGTGGACACGAAATACGGGACGCCCGTCGTGCATCACGGGGGCGACATGATCGGGTTCCACAGCGACATGATGTGGCTGCCGGAGTACGACGTGGGTGCGGTGGTGCTCACCAACGGGAACCCGGGGTGGGTGCTGCGTACCGTGTTCCGGCGCAAGCTGCTGGAGGTGCTGTTCGACGGCCGCGACGAGGCCGACGCGGACGTCGCGTCCCAGGCGAAGAGCTACTACGCGCAGCTGGCCGCCGACCGGAGGCTCCTCAGCGTCCCGGCCGACCCCGCCCAGGCGGCGAAGCTGGCCCGGCACTTCCACAATGATGCCCTCGGCGACATCGACGTGCGCCGCGAGGGCGGCAGCACCGTGTTCGACTTCGGCGAGTTCCGGAGCGAGGTCGCGACGCGGAACAATCCGGACGGCTCGCTCTCGTTCATCACCATCGCGCCGGGAATCGAGGGCTTCGAGTTCGTGGTGAGCGATGCTGCCGGGAAGCGGCTCACGATTCGCGACGCGCAACACGAGTACGTCTTCATCGGGTCGTGACGCCGACCATGCGCATTCCCCGCTACCGCCTCGTGGCCCTCGTGCTGAGTTCCGTCGTCTGCGGCGACATGCTCGGCGCCCAGGTTTCCGTCGGCGTCTTTGCCGCGCACACGGAGGTCGGCCGTGGCCGTGGCTCGGTGTCGTACGACCCGCGGCAGCAGATGTACGTGATCGCGGGCTCCGGTCAGAACATGTGGGACTCCCGCGACGATTTCCATTTCGTCTGGAAACGCATCAGCGGCAACTTCATCCTCTCCACGCGCGCGCGCTTCCTTGGCAGGGGCGTGGAGGAGCATCGCAAGATCGGTTGGACCATTCGGCCCTCGCTCGACCCGGGGAGCGCGCACGTGACCGCGGCGCTGCACGGCAACGGCTTGATGTCGCTCCAGTTCCGTCGAGAGGCCGGCGCGATCACGGAAGAGGACAAGTCAGCCGACAGCCTGCCCGATGCGGACGCGGTGATCCAGCTCGAGCGGCGCGATGGCGAGTATTTCATGGCGGTTGCGCAATTCGGCGACACGCTCGTCACGCAGCGACTCACCGGCGTCCGATTGCCCGATACGGTCTACGCTGGCCTGTTCGTGTGCTCGCACAACGACACGGTGACGGAGCGCGCCACGTTCTCGAACGTCCGCATCACGGTACCGGCGAAGCGGGACTTCGTCGCCTACCGCGATTACATTGGCTCGAACCTCGAGATTTTCGACGTCCAGACCGGAAATGCCACGATCGTGCACCAGTACGCGGGATCGTTTCAGGCGCCCAACTGGACACGTGACGGGAAAGCGCTCATCTACGTGCAGGAGGGGCGTCTCTACCGCTTCGATCTCGTCTCGAGCTCTGCGACCCTGATCAATACGGGATTTGCGACGCGCAACAACAACGACCACGTCCTGTCGTTTGACGGCCGCATGATCGCTATCAGTCATCATGCCGTGGAAGACAGCGGCGCCTCGATTGTCTACACGGTGCCGGCGAGCGGCGGCACGCCCACCCGGGTGACCGCGAAAGGACCCTCGTACCTGCACGGCTGGTCCCCCGATGGGCGGTGGCTCGTGTACACCGGCGAGCGCAACGGCGAGTTCGACGTGTACAAGATCGCCGCCACGGGTGGTGAGGAGATCCGACTCACGACCGCGCCGGGCCTGGACGACGGACCGGAGTACTCGCCCGACGGCGCGTACATCTATTTCAACTCCGTGCGGAGCGGGCGGATGCAGATCTGGCGAATGCGGCCCGATGGCTCGGGCCAGGAGCAGGTCACGCACGACGGCTTCAACAACTGGTTCCCGCATCTTTCGCCCGACGGCAAGTGGATCGTGTACCTTGCCTTTCCCCCGGATGTTGCGCCGGACGATCATCCGTTTTACAAGCACGTGCTGCTGCGATTGATGCCGATAACTGGTGGACCGGCGCGAGTGATCGCGTACGCGTATGGCGGTCAGGGAACGATCAACGTGCCGTCGTGGGCGCCGGACGGGAAGCGACTGGCGTTCGTGAGCAACTCGGTCCTCACCCGCTGACGCCGGTCACGTCGGCTCCTTTATGCGCGACATTCGCGTAGCGACAGTCCAATTTCAACCCGCCGCCAGCGACAAGGCCTACAACCACGGCCGCATCCGGCACTTCGTGACGGAGGCCGCCCACTCGGCCGTGGAGCTGATCGCGTTCCCGGAGATGTGCCTCACGGGCTACTGGCACGTGCGCAAGCTCTCGCGCGCGGCGTTCGAGGCACTGGCCGAGCCGGTGCCCGAGGGCCGGAGTACCCGCGACCTGCTGCAGCTGTCGCGCGAGCACGGGATGACGGTCGGCGCCGGGTTGCTCGAGCGCGCGTCCGACGGGAGCGTGTACGACGCCTATGTCGTCGCCATGCCGGATGGGACGTGGGCCGTCCACCGCAAGCTGCACGTCTTCGAGCACCCGAACATCTGCGCGGGGGACCGCTACACCGTCTTCGACACGCCGCACGGCTGCCGGGTGGGCGTGCTGATCTGCTACGACAACAACATCGTCGAGAATGCCCGCGCCACCGCGCTGCTGGGCGCCGAGGTCCTGCTCGCGCCGCACCAGACCGGCGGTTGTAACTCGGTGAGCCCGCGCGGCATGAAGCCGATCGACCCCGCCGTCTGGGCCCGGCGCCATGAGGACGCCGCCGGGTGCGAGGCGGAGCTGTGCGGGCCCAAGGGGCGGGGGTGGCTCATGCGCTGGCTCCCGAGTCGGGCGCACGACAACGGCATGTTCCTGCTGTTCTCGAACGGCATCGGCCCAGACGACGATGAGATCCGCACCGGCAACGCGATGGTGCTCGACCCCTATGGGGATGTCATCGCGGAGTCGCGTGCGTTGGGTGACGACATGGTCGTGGCGGATCTCGACGCGTCTGTCTTGCCCACGTCATCCGGCAGGCGCTGGCTGCGGGCGCGCCGGCCCGACCTGTACGGGCCGCTGACGCGTCCCACGGGGCAGGAGCAGGAGACTTGGCGGGTGCGGTTCGGAGAATGATCTGCCTTCTCTTCCTCTTCTGTCCTCACGAGAGCACGCGCGCCTGTCAAGCAGACTCTTCGCTTCGCTCAGGATGAGGACGGTAGTCGGGTGCACCGGTTGGCTGCGTAAAGGAGGCTGAATGGACATCAAGAGAAGTGGCTCCCAACCCTCGGGCAAAGGCCCGGTCGACTGGTTCACCGGCACGGTGCGCATCGACCCGCTGTTCCAAGCCCCCGATCCGGCACGCGTGAGCGGCGCCAGCGTCACGTTCGAGCCCAGCGCCCGGACGGCATGGCACACGCACACGCTCGGCCAGACTCTGATCGTGACCGCCGGCCGCGGGCTCGCACAGCGGTTGGGAGGGCCCATCGAGGAGATCCGGCCCGGTGACGTGATCTGGATCGCGCCGGGTGAGAAGCACTGGCACGGCGCCGCGCCGACGACCGCGATGACCCACATCGCGATTCAGGAGCACCTCGATGGCAAGGTGGTGGACTGGATGGAGAAGGTCAGCGACGAACAGTATCAACAGTATCGGGGGAGATGAACATGCCGCACGTGATCCTGAACTATGGAGAAGAGTCCGTCTCGCTCGCCTCGAACCGGCGCGCGCGGCTGTGAAGCGCGGCTATCGCTTCCATCGCACGAAACAGCTCAAAAAGGTGGTTGAAGAAGCAGTCATCTCCTACCGATCCCCACCAGACCTTCGGGCAGCCGAGGACATCGGTCGGCGGATCAGCCCGATGCCGAGCGGGTCGCAGGCACTGAGGCCCAGGCCAGCGAGAAGCAGGACGAGCCACTTGAGGGGGTTCACCGAAACGCCTTGTTGGAGACGCCCCCAGGTTAGGGCGGCGCCATCAAGGGGCAGTCAAGTCGGTCGGGGCGAACCCGGCGGCGCGCCACAGCGGGGCGGGGGGCGCGGGGGGCGCGGGCGCCAGGCTGCAGAGCAGACAGAGCAGCGTTGTCGTAGATTCGCCACGCCACCTTTTCACTCGAGGAATCGGATGCTGCGCCCGGGATCGATCGCCGCCGCCTGCTGCCTGCTCGCCACCTCGCTATCAGCCCAACTCCCCGGTCAGCCACCGATCGTGGGCAAGTGGGACCTCACGCTCACGGCCCCCGATGGCCGCAGCCTGCCGTCGTGGCTCGAGGTGCACCAGTCGGGCACTCACACGCTGGTGGGACAGATGGTCGGCGTGGTCGGCAGCGTGCGGCCGATCTCCCAAGTGTTCTTCGCGAGCGACACGATGCGGTTCTCGCTGCCGCCGCAGTGGGAGTCGGGCGACAGCGACTTTCAGTTCAGCGGCGTGTTCGCCAATGGCACGCTCTCCGGCACAGTCGTGACGCCCGACGGCGCGCATTTCACGTGGACCGCCGTACGCGCCCCCGCGCTCGCCCGGAAGGGTCCCCCCGTCTGGGGGCGTCCCATCAAGCTGTTCAACGGCACCGATCTCACGGGCTGGCACACCGTCGGCGGGACCAATCAGTGGAAGGCCATCAGCGGCGTACTCACGAACACGCAGCGCGGCGGGAATCTCGTAACGGACCAGACGTTCACCGACTTCACGCTGCACGCCGAGTACCGTTATCCGGCCGAGGGCAACAGCGGCATCTATCTGCGCGGCCGCTACGAAGCGCAGATCGAAGACTCGACCGGCCGCGAGCTGTCGACCGGCGGACTCGGCGCGATCTACGGCTTCCTGATTCCCAACGAGAACGCGGCAAAGGGCGCGAACGAGTGGCAGACCTACGATATCACGCTCGTCGGCCGGCTGGTCACGGTGGTGCTGAACGGCAAGACGGTCGTCTGCCGCCAGAACATTCCGGGGATTACGGGCGGCGCGCTCGACAGCAGGGAAGGAGAGCCGGGCCCGATTATGCTGCAGGGCGACCATGGGCCGGTCGAGTACCGCAACGTCATTCTGACGCCGGCCCGCTAAGACCGCTTCCCTTGTTCGCTCGCGAGTTACTGAGTCACGGTACCGTGTAACGTCGGCGTGAAGAGGACGCCGTTCGGGCTGCTCGACCCTCCCGTGAAGACGAAGTTCTCGTCGATCGGGAAATCAATCGTCACGGTGGTCGCCGGCGGTGCGATGTGCACTGGTCCACCAAAATTCACCTTGATGCCGGATTGTGGGCCGCTCGGCACCTTCAAGTCGTGCGTCGCGGTCCCATCGCTGAAGGTGAAGCCAGTCTTGAGCGCGATGGTCGCACCGGCCACGACGAGTCGGAGCTGCTCGTAATCGCCGGCTGCGATGGTCGCCGTACCGAGGAAGGCTTTGAGGCCGTTCTGCAGATCGAGCAAGTCGAACACGCCTGCATTCGTCGAGAGCGTGTCGCGGGCGGTGCCATCGCTCCCTACGAGGTAGACCGTCGAGATCGTGACCTGCGCGCTCTCGATCATGTCGGTTCCAGGGGCATCTGTCAGCCAGGCGGTCACCCGACTCATCTGTGGTCCGCCCGCTCCGTGGCATGCACCAAGCCCCGCGGCTAGGGCCACCACGAGCAAGCTGTTGCGGATTCGCATCTTACAAGGCTCCGGACGGGAGTTCAGGAATGGGTGTCCTTAAAGAGTGAGCGCGGGGCACCTGAGTAACGGCCTCGCACCGCCCGAGGTATTAGAGGACGTGGCCTGAAGACGAAGCTCCGGGTGGCGTCGGCGCAACTACGTGACACGCCTCACATTCGCGTCACCCCAAAGCTTCCGTGACCCGCGCGGGGCCTAACCCGATTGGGCACCCCTTCCGTGTTGAGGCGCAGCGAGACCGATGAAGGTGGCCACCTGGAACGTCAACGGGATCCGCGCCCGCGCCTCCCAGGTCCGGGAGTGGCTGGAGCGCGAGCGGCCCGACGTGGTGTGCCTGCAGGAGCTGAAGGCTGAGTCGTCGCAGATCCCCGAGGAGAGCCATGTTCCCGAGTATCATGCGTACTGGCACGGCCGCAAGGGCTACTCCGGCGTGTCGCTCCAGGTGCGCAAGGAGCTGTTCGCGGTAGATCCGGTGTACAGCCATCCCCCGTTCGACTTCGAGTCACGCATCGTGCAGGTGGAGCACGGCGACCTAGTGATCGCCTCCGTCTACGTCCCCAACGGCGGGAAGGATTACGCCGCGAAGCTGGAGTTCGTGACGCGGCTGACCGACTGGGCACGGCGGCTGCACGCCGAAGGACGCTCGTTGCTTGTGTGCGGCGACCTCAACATCGCGCGGACCGAAATGGACGTGCACCCCAAGGAGCGCAAGCCCAACGCGGTGGGCCAACGGCCCGAGGAGCGGGCGCTGTTCGAGGCGCTGCTCGGTACCGGCCTGGCCGACCTGGGGCGCGTGTTCGACCCCGACAATCCAGGGCTCTTCACCTGGTGGGCGCCGTGGCGTAATCTCCGTGCCCGCAACATCGGCTGGCGCCTCGACTACGTGCTGGCGTCACCGGCCCTCGCGGCTCGCGCCACGAGCTGCGTGGTGCGGGCCGACGTCGGCACGAGTGATCACGCGCCGGTGGTGATGACGATGGGGTGAGGCCGGCGTGGCACGCCGCCGCAGGCGCGAAGGATCTGAGCTAGGAAGTAGGGATGTAGCCTGGTGGAGGGTTGACGGTTGGACCGTGGAGCACCAACCTCGACCATAATGGTCATCGACGCCGCTTACCTCGGACTGTTACTCCTACTCCAGCTGGGCACGCCGGTCTACGACCGCG
>QHUS01000079.1 GCA_003222035.1 Gemmatimonadota bacterium
TTGAGTAGCTGCGTCTCTTGAGTCACGCCTTGCGCTTGATCGCGCGGCA
Source organism: Gemmatimonadota bacterium (assembly GCA_003222035.1). Taxonomy (GTDB): domain Bacteria; phylum Gemmatimonadota; class Gemmatimonadetes; order Gemmatimonadales; family GWC2-71-9; genus AG41. The sequence goes on from QHUS01000079.1 coordinate 50, forward strand.
GAATGAGGAACACTCCTTGATTCGCCTGTCGTATGCCGCCGAGCGCGCTCCGCGAGTCCGCCGCAAACTGTTCGGCCGCCTGACGCGCGTTGCCGGTGGCTTCCCTGATCATGCTGGGCTTCAGCTCATTCAGCTTGGTAAAGAGAAAAGTGGGTCCGGAAGGGCCATATCCCATACGGCCAGATGAGAGGACGACGCCGGCGCTCACGAGCTCGCCGACCTTGGCGCTGGCCGCCATCACGACGTCGACCTTGGGGGAGCGCACCATGATCGTCTGGGTGATGATGTAGCGCACCTGGGCCTGACGTTCGCCACCATAGGCGTTCGCGAACGCATCGGTGACGTCCACGCCCTGGACTTCCACCTGCGAGGTATCGATGCCATGCCGCTTGAGGAAGGCGTACACCTGGGAAATGTTCTGACCGATCCGTGCCTGCGCCACGACCAGATCATTGCCGGCCGTGACCACTCTGAGCGGCCAGAGCGCGAGGTCGGCGGTGACGTCCCGCTCAGCTACCCCCTTCACTTCGACATACCGATCCGTGGCGCGACCGCGCGCGAACCCGACGCCGATGAAGAGACCCCCCAGCGTCACGCCGACGGCGAGAATTGCTGAAGCAGCGACGGGGCGGTCGACATTCATATGGAGCACCGAGGTTTAGAGACCCACACCATTTGCCCCGGCGGCGGTCATGGAGGTCGGGTCGCCGGATCCCAATGCTCGTCCGCCTTGCCATCCTTGAAACGCCACATATCGAACCACGTCGTGGTGTAGCTCTTCGAGGGATCGGCGCCGTCCTTCACTTCGTGCACGTACGCGACCACCACGAGGTCGCCCTCGGCCACCACCGATACGACCTTCGTTTTCATCTTCTCGGAGATCGGGGTGGGCTTCACTTTCCTGACCTGGGTGAAGTATTTCACCACCCCCTCGCGTCCGGACGCGGCGTTCGGGTTGTGCTGGATATAACGCTCCGTCAGATACTTGTCTGCCAGCTCCCAGTGCCCCGCCTCGAGCAGATCTTTGACGATGTGGTAGGCCACCTGCTTGTTCGCGTTGAGCTTTGGGTCACTGCTGTGGAACAGCGCATCCGGATCGCTCGCGCCGACAACAGGCTCTTGCGCTTGTAAGGCAAGGCTGCCGGCCAACAAGACGGTGGCAAGCAATAGGTGAAGCCAGCGCATGTACGCTCCCTTAGAGATACACTCGGGGTCGGCCCTGGCTTAACCAGAAGGCCGCAGCCTGCTCGAACGACATATGCTGCGGCACTCGCGCCCAGGGATGCGCGGGATCCTCGCTCGGCCGCTTCACAACGGCCGCCGCCACCTGAACGCGTTGGCCACAGTAAGGACAGTCATAGCCGGTCTCGTCAGGCTGCACCCACCAGAGGTACGGCGCCGCGGCAACCATAGGCCACTTCGAGCAGCCGTGCACGGTCGCGACGCAGCGCATGCGTTCGCCACCGATCGCCTGATAGGCTCCGCAGAACTTGCAGAGAGAGTAGCGACGATCGTTCACCTTCCTGGGCCCGAAAAAGCCGGTGCGATGACACGCGGGGCACGCTGGAGGAGGGGCGCGCTTGAAGAAGATCGCCCCATACTCCCCGTCCCATTGGGCCGATGTGTAGACCGCCGGCGTCATCGCGCCTAAGCTGCGGGCGCCCCGCCAGCCGGCGCAAGACCAGGGCGCGCTAGCGGGGCACGAGGTAGTCGTGCGCCGCGACAATCTGCCAACGCCCGCCTAGCCGGACCCATGTATCCGTGAACCGGTATCGGCGACTGAACGCCCCGCCGGCCCCGCGACCGCTAATCACCAACCATCCCGTGACGATGGCCGTCGTCCCAAACCGATGAACCTTCATCTCCTCATTCCGCGCCGTAGCGACGGTGTCCGTTCCCGCGACGATGTCGTGCAACACAGCGTCGCGACCGACCGTTCGATCGTCCTCGGTGTAAATGAATCCGTCCGCGAGCAACCGTTGAAAGACGGCGATATCGCGTCGCGTCAACCCGACAGCCCAGTCATCCTCTAGCCGAAGGAGCACCCGCGCTTCGGTATCGGGTACGCTGGGCGTCTGGGTGGCAGCGGAGGCGGCTGGCGTATGGGGTGGAGCGATCGTCGAGTGCTCTGACAGCGCCGGGAGAGACCGAGTGCCTAACAGTAGGGCGACGAGCAGCAGCCGCATGTGGACCTCTCGGGTAAGCGCACTCTGACCGCAGACGACGGGCGATGTCTGCTCGAGGCGCGTTCTTAAGGCCAGTGCAGAGTAAATCCCGCGTGCAGCAACGGGTCCACCTGAAATCCGTGCTCCAGACTCGCGCCCGTGCTGTCGCTGACATCAAGATTGTAAAGGAACGTGGTCAGGCCAAAGTCAGCTGATAGACGGCTGCTAATGGGAACAGCCGAGCCCAAGCCAAAAGCAGTCGCAAACTGGGTGGGCGAACCGTATCGCGAGTAGGCGGGGCCCCCGTGCCGTACCAGTCCGGGACCAGCGCTACACCACACCTGAGCGCCGTTAGCTGGCGCAAGAAGTTTGTAAGCTAGCTGCGCGCTCGTCGTCAGAACCCGTGCGGGGGTAGCCGGAGCCGGGCCGCCCGGTGTGTTCCCTCCTCCGACATTGCTCGAAGCAGAAGCGACCTGGAGTTGAATGCCAAAACGGGGGGAGAGCCAAAGCCTCCCCTGTCCGCCCCAGGCGAGTCCCGCGAGATCGCTGGGCGAGTTAGGAAGCGCCGTTGAGTAGTAGGAGGCGGGCTGGAAGCTGCTGGCTGGTGCGTAAAGGCCGAGGAGTGCGCCGACCTCGAGACGCGTTTGTGCGGCTGCTGGTCCAGCTAGGGTAACAGTGAGCGCTGCAAGGACACATCTGGCTGAGCTACGGTACTCTAGCATGGGGCCTCCTCGACTCGCGGCGCCGCCTAACGGGGTCGCTCTCAAGCTGCGTGGCGCGGCAGGCGCAATCAAGACACTCCCTCATGCATCCTCGGGACCCCAGAGCCCGCTCCAAGACCACGCCAGCACCCCAAGTTCCGTCATGATGGCGGAGCAAATTCGACGTCGGCAAGACCGCTGGCGGTGATCAATCCGCGGTCCCGGACCGCCGGGGCATCAACGTATGTCCCGCGCTCAGTGTACTCGGGCACCTGTTGCCGGCCCGCGCTAGCCGAGCACCGCCGCGATCCGGCGCCCCACGTACACCCCCGCCGCGGTCCCCAGTATGCTCACAAGAAAGGCCGTCATGGTGCCGACAGGCGCCCCCAGCCACCAGCCAATGGCGCCTCCGATAGTCGCTCCGACGAAAGAAAGCAGCTTGGACATGATGTGACGGAGATCCCCCTCCTAAGAAGGTCTTCATCCGGCTTTCGCTAGGCACGCTGGATGACTACGGCCGTACCGTAACACAAGACCTCAGTAGCCGAACGTCCGGTGCCGACCTCCGAACTCTCGTAGCGGACTCCGACGACGGCGTTCGCGCGGAGTTCGCGCGCATGTTCCACGAGGAGCTCGTAGGCCTGTGCCCGCGCTTGCTCGCACATCTCCGCATATGCGCCGATCTGCCCTCCCACGATCTGTTTCAGTCCGCCCAGAAGCCCCTGCCCGATCGTGGGAGATCGGACAACGATTCCACGCACCAGACCCTTGTACTCAACAATGCGATAGCCGTCGATGGACGGTGTGGTTGTCATCAGCAGGGTCTCAGGCATCCGGGCTCCCGGAATGGGTACGTCCGCTCATGCGCCGGCCAGCTGGTTGACCGCGCGCTCCGCTTCGCGGATCGAGTTGCGATGATCCATCGCTCCGGCAAGGTCGGTATTCGCGAACGCGATGCGCCCATGCGGGCCGTTCCGCAGGACGTCGCGCGCTGCCGGTTGGCCGTCTGTGCCGAAGAAAAAGCCGGGCTGCGGATTCACATACGCGTGCCCCCAGCGATTGAGAATGACGCCGGCGATGTCGCGCCGGGGGTCGAAGCCGCCCGGCGCAAACATGTCGCCCAGCTGCTCGCGGAAGGCGCGCTCGTATTGCGCGAACGAGGTGCGGAGGAGCTGCGCTCGGCCCCGACGGCCCTGCTCGCCGATGGACAAGCCGGGCTCGGAGAACAACACTTTGATCGTCAGCACGGTCGGCGAATCGGGTCCGAAGCTGGGGCTGATGTCGCCGACCGTCGCCTGTTTGCGCACGGAGAGATAGTTCCCGAGGCTCCCCCCGAACCACCGACACCCGGACATCCCCATCTTGTAGAGAAAGCGCCAGTGGCGCACTGCGATATTTGCCATCAAGCAGGGCGAGCGGTAAAACTGCGCGTACGCCGCACGGTGGCTGTCGGGCAGGTCGCCGACGATGTGCTGCGTCGTCCAGCTGCCGCCTGCCATGACGACGGCGCGTGCCTTGACCGCAAAAGGGCGGTCCCCCACTACGTACGTGATCACCACGTGCGGCGCGTGAGCGGGATCGCCCGCATGTGCGACGCGGACGACCGTGGCGTTCAGGCGGATGCGCGTGGCTTGCCCGGCACGGTCCAGCGCGGCGAGCTGGACGCGATTCTGCCATACGGCGTCGACGGTGCGCGGGCCCGGGAAGGCATCGGGGATGAGCGTTTTCACCATCAAGCGGGCGAAGCCTGAGTTGCCGTCGGGGAACATCTGATCGCCCAGCGCCGCATCGCCATCCCCGGGGAACTGCGTCTCGATCGCGTAGTTGCAGTACGCCGACAGGACATCCGGGCCAAGGCCGTAGCCGCCGCCCTCGACGGGTGATAGGAAGGTCCGCACCGTCTCGCGACTGATCTGGTGCAGGGCCATCAGATGCTCTTCCAGCGTGATGCGGTCGAGCTCGCGCGAGATGGCGTCGCCTTCCATGATGGGACGGGCGGGACGCGGTCCTGCGTCGTCGCCGCGGCGCCACCGGAGCAATTCTGACTTCACGGCGTCGGTCAACGGTGCCCCTTCGAGGTTCTGCCCCCACGGATCGATCACCCACACGCCGGAACGCTCTCCCCCCCCGAACTGCGGTCCGAAGTAGAAGCCATAGTTTCGCGGTTCGTCGTACGGGCTCTGCCCGAGCGGCATCTCAGCGGACGGTCCGTGCCAGGCCTGATACGGGAAGGCCGACCGATCCATGCCGATCAGATTGTAGAAGGCGTCGGTGTAGCCGCCTTTCTGGGGGACCAGGAAGATCGCCGAGCCCTGGTGAGCCACAACGGTCTGGCCAGCGACGCGGAACTCGTTGCGCTTCGCCTCCCCACCGAAGATCGCGTGGTTGTCGAGCACCAGACAGCGGGCCCCCCCGCCACGTTTTTTCTGGAAGAAGACTGCCGCGGCGAGCCCGCTGATCCCGCCGCCCACCGCGACCAGGTCGTACATCTCCCCGGTGTCGATCGCGTTAGCGATCGCGCGGTCAAACGCCCCGTCGCGCAGGCGATGCGCCGTGGTCATCACGTCGTACATGTTGCCATGCGCGCGGGCGTAGTCACCGACCCCACCGTAGCCGTTCCAAGCCTCTGCGGGAGAACGAGTGGCAGGCGCTTGGAAAGGGCGACCGAGCACCAAGCCGGCGCTCGCGAGGAGGGTGCCGTTGAGGAAGTCACGGCGCGAGATCGGCTCGTGCATGCCGAGGCGATCGTCAGGCATCCGTTAGTCCACCGCTACTCGGCCAGGTCATAGTTCAGGGTCTTCTTCAGTACCTCCATCGCGCATCTGTTTCTCTTACTTGCTTGACGCGGAACGCAGCGATCTTCCGAATAAGCGCCTTCGGGAGTGGCTTGTCATACGGGAGCTGAATGGTGTCCTCGCCGGTACGGTACGCTGCCAATTCTGCTTTGAACGGCTCCATGGCAGGGTGAGTTGCCATGAAATTGAGATGCGACTTGAATGCAGTATATGCGAAGAGGATCCGTTTCTCTGCGAACACCGGCGATCCCCACTTCAGAGCCTCTGTCGCCTTCGGCGCGACTGTTTTCAGAATCGCGCGCATCTCACGTAATTTCTTTTGTGCCTCCTTGGGAGCGGCGTTGATGTATTCCGTCACCGTTGTTGGCTTGGCTTTTCGCATGAATATTTCTCCGGCTGCAGCGAGATCGCGCCTTCGGAATGCCCCCGCACGAATCGCGGTTAAGCTGCGGGCGGCGTGTTGGGCGGGCGCAAGGGACGGCCCACGGATACAGCGCTTGCTCAGTCACAGTGAAAATAGAAGCGATTTCCATCGATATCTTCCACGGTGAACTGACGCAAACCCCAGGGCTTTTCCTCGAGCGGCTCGACGATGCGGGCGCCCAGCGAGCGTAATTCTTCGTACGTGGCGTCGATTGCCGCGGCAAAGACCCAGTGAACGGCAGGTTCGAATGGACGTGTTCTTCTGCGAAAGAAGATCGCGACGTTGTCACGGGAGACGGCACCGATATCTCCTCCGGGGTAGAGCCAACGGATCTCGAAACCGAGTGCGTCGCGGTAATGCCGCTGCGCCCGCTCCACGTCCTCAACGGGGAGCTCCGGCGTGGGATGAGCGAACGTCGTTCGCAATTCCTTCTGGTTCACGGCAACCTCCCACGTGTCTTGCGCTGTATAACGGCGGCACGCCTATTCGATTCGCCGATAGACCTCTTCGAGCACTTGATCTCGCACCTTCTTACCATCGCGCATGATTGGAAACGTACCGGTTTGATAGAAACGGTCGCCCTCAACGCGGCAGGTAAATGGGACTGAAAGACCTTCATAGGCTGGCTCGGGGAAGGACTCGATCTTCTCCGTGTAGGTCGTGCCCTGAACAGTGTAGGTTCCCCTTCCACCCGCGCGAGTCCGATACGCGGCCAGGGTGTCGGCAACTGTTTTCAAGTCCTTGAGGTCGGTGTCCTGCCTTAACACCCAGGCCCAATGACTCCGCGTGATGAACTTCTGCTGGTGAAGGCCGGTCGGATAGGGCTGACCATCCACCTTGCCTGAGACCAATTCCCAGACGCCTGTTAACTGGCACTGACTGTGTCCCCGAACGGGCGACGCTACGACGAGAAGCAGAATGGCTGGGAGGCAGATGCGCATAGCGACTCCTTGTTGGTGAGCAAGCCTGCGGCCTAGCGGCCCCACTTCAACGCGCCAGTGCCCGAATCGAATCGACAACAATGAGGTAGGAACTGCCAGCGGGGTAGACGGTGCCGTCCACCTTGACTGCCTTCCCCATCAACGCTGCGGTCGGGACCCCGCGAGAAGCACCTTCGTGGTCGAACGCGAGGAGATACAGCTCGCCTTCGGCTATGAGCACTGGCTCAAGGCCAGCGCTCGGATGCTGCTGCGCGCAGGCTTGCGCCGAATCGGGCAGCTCGTGAGCAAACCTACACAACGGATGGACGATGGTACCCGTCACGTTGATTTTGGCACCTCGGGGATGGTGCTGGGCCATGTGCGCTTGGGCTTGGACGGGACCGGCTACGGCCACGGTGACAGCCGCGAGGAGGACGGCAGGCCGAAGCATGAGGGGTTTCTCCGCGTCCTGGTGGGGCCGTCTAACGGATCGCGCCTAAGCTGCCGGCGAAAGACTCGCCGGCGCAAGGCGTCGGAGCCGCGCGGGAGGCTCGGCTAGGCAGCAGCCCGTCACTGCCGGGGCCGTCCTATGAACCACCGCGCATAGAACTCCGGCCACGGCTCGCGGCGGTCGCCGGCTCGATAGTCGCTGTCCGCCTGACGCAGGTCCGCCGCTAGAGCCGACTGGTCCACCCGGCCCCCAAGCTCCTGCTGCAGCCGCGGCGTGAGGTACCGCGCATACCAAGTCGGCCACTCTGGGTCTTCACCGTTTGTCGCAGCAAATGCTTCGTGATGCGCCGCGTCCGCCGCACGAAACAGAGCGGCAAGATGCTCAATGGGATACTGAATCATGAGTGCTGCTGCTGTCCCACCGCCGACATGCTACTCACGATCCGGGCCGTATGCCTTGAACGTCATGACCAGCCCAATGACAAACAGCACGCCTCCAGGATCATGAAGACTGTCGCAGCTCCTCAGAACCGCACCGACAGGGCGAGGGCGAAACCGCCGGGGCCGGTCGGCAAAGTGCTGACGTGCCAGCGGCTCGAGGGCACCGCTTCCCAGCTATCGGTCTTGTGGCCGGCGCCGACAACTCCGCCCACCACCATCCCAACGACGCTCCCGATGCCAGCCGCCACCGCGATGACCGGTCCTGTCATCTCGTCATCCCCGCTGTAACAGCCTTCACTCCCGCACGCGAGAGCGCCCACCAGCGCGCCGGTACCGACACCGGCAAGGAACCCGAGCCCGACGCCAGCCGCGGTATGCCCCGTGCGTCCTCGACTCACCTCGAGTTCAGATATCTTCACCAGAAAAAAAGTCGCCGTCTCTCCACCGCGGTCGAGTCTCAGGACGACCGTGTCCGCACCTGCCGTGACGACCGTTCCTGAACGACGCCCACTCCCGCCCGCTGCGAGCTCGGTGATCCGGATCCGGGATCCGGGAACGATCGCGGGTGCTTCCTGTGACCATGCGACTACGGGTGACAGTAGCAACGCAATAGTGCCAATCCGCACGAGACGGCGCATCGGAGCCTCCAGCGATTGGGGAACCCAGGGCGAGCCTGGGGGAACAGACTAGCATGATGTCAAGTGGCGCACAACGGACTTCTTCCAAGACCGGGCGGCGTCAGCTTCCACCGCTGGTTAGGCCGCTGCTTCCCGGCGTCCATGGATTGATGCCAACGTGCGCTGACGTGACGGAACGCTCACGCCACCTTGATGACCACTTTTCCCGTCGCCCGCCCGGACTC